>DATFHN010000026.1:0-146956 GCA_035248365.1 Pseudonocardiaceae bacterium
TACGGCACGCCGAAGACCCGGTGGTAGTAGGCGAAACCCTGCTTGGTCTCGGTGAACAGCCGTTCGGCGTCCATGTGCTCGGCCAGCGACGCGCGGCAGTAGATGCCCAGCGGGATGTGGCTGCCGTCGTCACCGACGAACTCGTCCGTCCACTGCGTGTACGGGCCCGCGACCAGCGCGGTCACGTAGGTGGAGAGCAGGCCGGTGGTGGCGAACACGTGCCGCACCGCGTCGGGCCCGGCCTCGACCTTGACCTCCGTCGTCGACGCGGTGGCGCCGTTGGAGATCACCTGCCAGCCGGCCGGGGCCAGCACGGTCAGGTCGTAGGTCGCCTTGAGGTCGGGCTGGTCGAAGCAGGCGAACATGCGCTTGGCGTCACCGGTCTCGAACTGCGAGTACAGGTACACGCTCTTGTCGACCGGGTCGACGAAGCGGTGCAGGCCCTCACCGGTGTTCATGAACCGGCAGTCGGCCTCGACCACCAGCTCGTTGCTCTCGGCCAGCTCCGGCAGCGCGATGCCGTCGTCCTCGACGTAGCCGGACACGTCCAGCGCGACCCCGTTGAGCACCGCGCTGCGCACGCCGCCCGCGACCAGGTCGATCCAGCTCGACGCGCCCGCCGTGCGGCTGGTGAAGCGAACGGTTGTGGTGGACCGGAAAGTCTTCTCCCCGGGCGCCCCGGCACCGTCCGTGACGTCCAACTCGATCGAGTAGGACTTCACGTCGAGCAGGGCGGCACGTTCCTCCGCCTGTTCGCGAGTCAGGTTCGGCGCGGCCACAGGTCACCTCAGTTGGTCATGATTGTCGTTGGCTGGTCTATCGCATCCAATCACGTTCTGCCACCGTCGTCCCGCCTGGTCGGGAAGAACTGCCGCATGTGCTCAGTTGTGTCTGAGTGAGCGACAAGCCCAACCAGACGATGGAGACCGTTCCATGACTGACGCGCAGCCCACCCCGGAGCGCACCAAGGTCGACTTCTACTTCGACCCGATCTGCCCGTTCGCCTGGATTTCCTCCCGGTGGATCCTCGAGGTGGAGAAGCACCGCGACCTCGACCTCACCTTCCACGTGATGAGCCTGGCCGTGCTCAACAGCGGCCGCGAGGAACTGCCCGAGCAGTACAAGGAGGCGATGGAGAGCGCCTGGGGCCCGGTCCGGGTCGCGATCGCCGCCGAGGAGAAGTTCGGCAACGCTGTGTTGCGGGACCTGTACACCGCACTGGGCACCCGCTTCCACAACCAGCACAACTCCGATCGCCTCGCGGTGATCAAGGAGGCGCTGGCCGAGGTCGGCCTGCCCGCCGAACTCGCCGACGCCGCCACCTCGACCGACTACGACGAGGCCCTGCTGCGCAGCCACCACAAGGGCATGGACCCGGTCGGCATGGACGTGGGCACCCCGACCATCCACGTCAACGGCGTCGCGTTCTTCGGTCCGGTGCTCAACAAGATCCCGCGCGGCCAGGACGCGCTCAACGTGTTCGACGGCGCCGTGCTGCTGGCCGGCTACCCGAACTTCTTCGAGCTCAAGCGCACGCGGACCGGGGATCTCGACTTCGACTGAGGTCACACCCGTCCGGGGCCGCCAGGTGTGTCAGGGTGGGGTGAGACCCGACATTTGGAGGATTCATGGCGGCCCCAGCGACCCAGTACACCGGGCATGTCATCGGCGGTGAGCAGCGCGACGACGCCGCCGAGCGGATCGAGGTGCGCAACCCGGCGACCGAGCAGGTGATCGGCTCGGTCCCGGCCGGTACCGCGGCCGATGTGGACGCGGCGGTCGCTGCCGCCAGCCAGGCGTTCGAGTCCTGGGCGGCGACCTCGGTCGCGGACCGCGCCGCGCTGGTCCGCCGGGTGTCGGCCGGTCTGGCCGAGCGCGGTGAGCAGATCGCCGCGGCCACCACCGCCGAAATGGGCTCGCCGATCACGTTCGCCCGGCGTGTCCAGGCCGGTCTGCCGGTCGGCACCTCGGCCGGGATCGCCGATCTGCTGGACGGCGGGTTCTCCTTCAGCGAGGAGATCGGCAACTCGCTGGTGCTGCGCGAACCGTTCGGCGTGGTCGGCGCGATCACCCCGTGGAACTACCCGCTGCACCAGATCGTCGCCAAGGTCGTCCCGGCCATCGCGGCGGGCAACACCGTCGTGCTCAAGCCGAGCGAACTCGCGCCGTCGGTGGCCAACATCCTGCTCGACGTGCTGGCCGAAGCCGGACTGCCCGCCGGGGTGGTCAACCTGGTGCACGGGCTCGGCCCGGTCGCCGGCGAGGCCATCGCCGCGCATCCCGGCGTGGACCTGGTGTCGTTCACCGGTTCGACGCGCGCCGGGAAGCGGGTCAGCGTGGTCGCGGCCGAGACGGTCAAGCGGGTCGCGCTGGAACTGGGTGGCAAGTCCGCCAACGTGATCCTGGACGACGCCGACCTGGCCAAGGCGGTCAAGCTCGGCGTGGCCAACTGCTTCATGAATGGCGGCCAGACCTGCACCGCATGGACGCGGATGCTGGTCCCGGCCGGCCAGCACGACCAGGCCGTCGAACTCGCGGTCGCGGCGGCCGCCAAGTACGGCGTCGGCGACCCGGCCGACGAAGCCACCCGGATCGGCCCGATGTCCTCTTCGGCCGGACGCGACCGGGTGCGCGGCTACATCGAGACCGGTATCGCCCAGGGCGCGACCCTGGCCACCGGCGGCGCCGAGCCGCTCGAGGGCCTGCCGACCGGCTACTACGTGCGGCCGACCGTGTTCGGCGGCGTGACGCCGGACATGACCATCGCGCAGGAGGAAATCTTCGGCCCGGTCCTGTCGATCATGCCCTACGCCGACGAGGACGACGCGGTGCGCATCGCCAACTCGACCATCTACGGCCTGGCCGGCGGCGTCTTCTCCGCCGACCAGGCCCGGGCGCTGGCCGTCGCGAAACGGCTGCGCACCGGCCAGGTCGACGTGAACGGCGGCGCGTTCAACCCGGTCGCCCCGTTCGGCGGTTACCGCCAGTCCGGCAACGGCCGCGAGTACGGCCACTTCGGACTGGAGGAGTTCCTGGAGGTCAAGTCGATCCAGCGTTAGTTCCGGTTCGCCATTTCCATCGCCTCGACCCGCTCACCTCGGCTCAGCTGCCATTCCACGAGCTGGGTGAGCCGGTCGGCGCGCACCTTCCGTTCGACCGGCGTCGGCACCTTCGGGATGTTCGACGTCGTCGGACGGAGCAGTTCGCGTTCGAGTTCCGCCGTCCAGCGCAGCATTTCCGGCGGCGCGTCCCAGGCGGTCACGCCGATCATCCGGCCGTTCCGCAGATGCCCGACGATCTTCGGCTTGGTCTGCTTGCCCTCCAGGACGATCGTGTCCGTGCCGAGCGTCGGCATTCCGGCGACCTGCAGCCGCACGCCGAACTGTTCGGACCAGAACCGGGGGAGCGGGGTGAACGGCAGCGCGTCGACCGGTCCGGCCAGCAGACTGGCCGCCGCCGCCCGGCCCATCTCGGCCGCGTTCAGCCAGTGCTCCGCGCGCCTGGGCACCGCTTCGAAGCGCAGGTTCGGCCAGCGGGCCACGTCGCCGGCCGCGACCACGTCGGTCGCGCCGACCACATGACAACTCGGGCGGCAGAGCAGCCCGTCCTCCAGGGTGAGCCCGGACCCGCGCAGCCACTGCACGGCGGGCGTGCTGCCGACCGCGAGGACGACGCAGCCGGCCAGCAACAGCTCGCCGTTGGACAGGTGCAGCGCGATGCCGCGCGGCTGTGGAATCCAGTGCACGACCTCGGCGCCCAGCGCCAGGTCGACGCCGTGCATCCGGTGCAGGCGGCCGATCCGCTCGCCGATCTTCGGGCCGAGCACCTTGCCGAGCAGCGTTTTCGGCCGCGACACGATGGTCACGTCCCGGCCCATTTCACGCGCGGTCGCGGCCACTTCGCAGGCGGTGAAGCCGCCGCCGATCACCACGACCCGCTCGGGCGGGCCGTTGCGCAGCGTGCGCTGCAACGCGGTCGCGTCGTCAATGGTGCGCAGCACGTGCACGCGCGGATCGTGGCGGGGCGAACCGGGCAGGTGGCGTTGCTGCACGCCGGTCGCGATGACCAGGCCGTCGTAGCGCAGCTCCTCGTCGCCGGGCAGTTCCACGACGCGCCTGCGGTGGTCGAGCTTCAACACGGGGGTGCCGCGCCGCCAGCGCGCGTCCAGGCGGGTGTAGCTGCGCAGCGAGAGATCGGCGGCGCGCAGTTCGCCGGTGAGCAGCTGCTTGGACAACGCGGGCCGGTGGTAGGGCCTGCGGGTTTCCGCGCCGACCACGACCAGCTCGCCCTCGAACTTCAACTCGCGCAAGGCTTCCGCCGCACGCAGGCCGGCCAGTCCGGCGCCGGCGATGACGATTCGTTCCGGTTTGTTCACTTGCCACGCTCCACGACCGTGATGGCCTGCATCGGGCAGTAGCGCGCGGCCATCAGCGTGCGCTCGCGTTCGCTGTCCGGTGGCCGGTGTTCGTAGCGCAGCTGCCCGTTGGCGCGCAGCTGGAACACGTTGCCGGCTTCGGCCTGGCAGATGCCGTACTGGTGGCACCTGCGGTTGTTCACGATGACCTTCATCGTCATGCGTCCTCCTCGACAAGACCGGCGTTCACCAGCACCTTTGCCGGTATGAAGCGCAGAACGGCGACAGCGACCGTTGGGGTGAGCACGGTCAGCCCGGCCAGCCACACCTGCTCAAGGTGGCCGTTGGCCATGGCCCCGAAAAACGAGTGCACGATGACCAGCAGAACCGCCGGATAGGCCATCCGGTGCAGCCACAACCAGCGGCGATAGGACACGAACCGCTGCACCATCATCGACAGCGCGATGGCCAGCATCACCTCGATGCCGATGATGCCCGCGGCGTGCCGGAGGAGGCCGTCCGCGAACGGGATGGTCAGGTCGGCCACGCTGAACTGGGTCGGGCCGGTCAGGAACACGAACACGGCGGCGTGCAGGGCGCCGAAGGCGATCGCGAGGGTGGCCAGGACCAGGTGCGAGCTACGGGTGGCGTGCCTGCCGGTCATCCGGTGCAGCCAGCCGGTGGCGACCAGTACGCCCCAGACCAGGGTTGCGCAGGTCAGCACGTAGGCCAACCGCGCGGACAACACGGCGGCCTGGCGGACGCCCGCGTCGTGTGGCGTCGTCGCGGCCAGCACGTGCAGCACGGGCAGCTCGACGAACGGGTGCAGCATCAGCAGCTCCGAAATATTCGAAACCGGTCCCCACTGCCCGGTACGGCTAAACGCGGGAACAGTACCGAGTGAATCTCTGTTCGGTAACATTTTGTCGGTGACTTGTGTTTCGGCTATCACCCGTTCGGCCGAATATCACTTCGTTGCGTTGTCACCTACTAATCAGTTGTAGTCAACGCCGCCCGAACCACGTCCTCAGGAAGGGACGCCGACGAGATCGCTTCCGCGGCAGTCAATTCGCCGTTTCGTACCGAAGTGCGCAACGTGAAGAGTGCGTGTAGTCGATCGTGAGCGGAAACCACGAAATCCCGATCAACGGGCGCACCGTGCCCGCAGACGACAATCGTCGGATCAATCGAGAGAACGCTGCTCAGTGCCCGTGACCAGTTCGCCAAATGCGTTTCCGGACCGAACGATTCGGCGCTGAACGAACCGGTCGTTTCGTCGTGTTCGACCAGGTCCCCTGCGAACATCACGCGCGCGTCCGGAACCGATACGACCAGGTCGTTGTCGGTGTGCGCGGGCCCGAAGTGATCGAAGTGGACGGTCCGGCCGAGGTCCAGCGTGACGTGCTCGGCGACCGTCCGATCCGGTCCCACCACGCGGGCGGCCGACAACCGCGCGGCGTCCTCGGAACGCCCCTGCGCCTCGTACTCGCGGACGAACTCGCCGCGCCCCAGATCGGCGCCGGGAACGAGCACTTTCGCGGCTCGCTCGTGCGCCCAGACGGTGGCTGGCAGGAAAGCTGAGGTGCCGAGCACGTGGTCGAAATGCGCGTGGGTGAGCACCACGGTCCACGGCGCGTCGGTGATTTCGCGCACAGCGGCCGCGAACTCAGCACCCTGTGCCTCGTTGCCGCGAGTGTCGATCACCAGACAGGCGTCCTCACCGACGACCAAGCCCACGGTCAGGTCCAGCTCGGCGTAGCGGCGCGCGAACACGCCATCGCCCAGCTCGTTCCAGCGACCCTCCGCGCTCACGCCTGCACCGTAGCGTTACGAACCGTGGTCCGAAAAGCGCCGAACGCCGGCGTGATGGCAGACTCCGGGCGTGCGCGTTTACATCGGTTCCGATCACGCGGGCTTCGAGCTGAAAGCCCACCTCGTCGAGCACCTCAGCGGGTCTGGCCACGACGTCGTCGACGTCGGCGCGGCCAGCTACGACGCGGAGGACGACTACCCGCCCTACTGCGTCGAGGCCGCGCTGCGGACCGTCGCCGACGCGGGCAGCCTCGGCATCGTCATCGGTGGCTCCGGCAACGGCGAGCAGATCTCCGCCAACAAGGTGCCGGGCTGCCGGGCCGCGCTGGCCTGGAACACCGAAACCGCCACCCTCGCCCGCCAGCACAACAACGCCCAGGTCGTCGCGATCGGCGCCCGGATGCACACGCCCGAGGTCGCCGCCCAGATCGCTGACGCGTTCCTGGCCACTCCGTTCTCCGAGGGGGAGCGGCACAAGCGGCGCATCGGCGAACTCGCCGAGTACGAGCGCACCGGCGTGCCGCCTGCCCTGCCCGTCAAGGCCCTGCCCGACAACTGAGGGCGTTCGCATGCCAGAAGGGCACACCCTGCACCGGCTGGCCCGGCTGCACCAGCGCCGCTACGCCGGGAAGCCGGTCGACGTGTCCAGCCCGCAGGGCCGGTTCGCGGCCGAGGCCGCCATGGTCGACGGCCGCAAGCTGCTGCGCGCCGACGCGCACGGCAAGCATCTGTTCCACCGGTACGGGCCGGACGCGATCGTGCACATCCACCTCGGCCTGATCGGCGTGTTCGACGAGCACAAGCTGCCGGTCGAGGAGCCGGTCGGCCAGGTGCGGATGCGCATGGTCGGCGCGACGCACTGGACCGACCTGCGCGGACCGAACATCTGCGAGGTCATCGACGAGGCCAGGGTCGCGGCGATCCACGCCCGGCTCGGCGCCGACCCGCTGCGCAAGGACGCCGACCCCGAGCAGGCGTTCACGCGGATCAGCCGCTCCAAGAAGCCGATCGCCGCGCTGCTGATGGACCAGTCGGTGATCGCGGGCGTCGGCAACGTCTACCGGGCCGAGGTGCTGTTCCGGCACAACGTGTACCCCTACGTCGAGGGCCGCGACATCAGCCACGAGCTGTGGACCGCGATGTGGGACGACCTGGTCGAGTTGATGCGCTACGGCGTGAAGACCGGCCGCATCGACACCGTCGAGCCGGAGCACGATCCCAAGGCGATGGGCCGCGAGCCGCGCAAGGACCGGCACGGCGGCGAGGTCTACGTCTACCGGCGAGCGGGCCTGCCCTGCCTGATCTGCGGTGCCGAAGTGCAGATGGCCGACCTGGAAGGGCGCCGCCTCTACTGGTGCCCGGTCGACCAGGCCCCATGACCTCCTTCGACGACGCCCGCGTCGCCCGGCTGGCCACAGTGGACGAAAACGGCCAGCCGCATCTCGTGCCGGTCACGTTCGCGCTCGACGGCGACGTCGCCTACATCGCCGTCGACCACAAACCGAAAACCACCCGCAACCTCAAGCGGTTGCGCAACATCGAGGCCAATCCGCGGGTCAGCCTGCTGGTCGACGAGTACACAGAGGACTGGACCCGGCTCTGGTGGGCCCGCGCCGATGGCATCGCGACCATCCTGCGCGATCCGGCCACCTTCGCCGAACCGATCCGCCTGCTCGCCGCGAAATACCCGCAGTACCAGGCGAACCCGATCGAAGGCCCGATCATCCGCATCGAGATCACCCACCGGGCCGGCTGGCACGGCTAGCTTTTCGTTGCCCACAACCGAATCGCCACATGCGGATCCAGCCGGGCCTCCTGCGGCAGCGCCGCGATCTTCTCGGTCGCGCCGGCGATCACCCGTCGCTGAGCGGCGTCGTCCAGTCGCGCGAACCGCGCGCCGGTCGACCCGATCGACGTCCACTCGCCGACCAGGTCCCCGGCCTCGATCGGCGGCGCGCCCAACGGCGCCACCTCGGTGTCCAGCACCCGCAATCCGGCTGATTCGGCCAGAGCCGCCAGTGCTTCCGGCGTCTCGGTGAACTCCGCGCCCACCCGGCTCGATGGCACCGCGGGCGCACCGGCCGCGTCCAGCTCGGCCGAGAACACCGCCTTCGCCGCCCAGGGCTGGTCTTTCGTCCAGGTCGCCGCCGCGAACGCCCCGCCCGGCCGCAACGCCGCGGCCAGCTCGCGCACCGCGCTCCGCGGATCGGCGAGGTGGAACAACACGAACGCGCTGACCAGCACGTCGACGCTGCCCGGCCGCAACGGCGGATGCGCGAGATCCGCCCGCACCAGCTGCGCCCCGTTGCCGTTGGCGTGCGCCAGCATGGCCGCGGTCAGGTCGAGCCCGACGAGCGTCGCGTCCGGCGCTTTCGCGCGCAGCAACGGCAACAGGCCGCCGGTCCCGGTGCCCGCGTCCACGACCACCCGCGCTTCGCGCAACGGCAACCGGTCCAGCAACGGTCCCGATCCGTGCACGAGCAACCCGGCCCGCAGCGCCGCATAGCTGTCCGCGGCGCGCTCGTACATTTCCTGGACTGCCTCCATGGCCGCAGTCTCACATGTAACAGATCGCGGCGTGGCAACGACTGCCGAATCGGATCCGATCATCGTCAGGAGGTTCGCGTGCCGCCCGCCATCGACGGTCTGGTGCTGCCCAACACCGACGGCCTGGCCATCGACGACGAGTACACCAGGATCACCTACGACGCCCTGAACGCGCAGCGCCGCAACCAGGTGCTCCGCACGGTCGCGCTCGTCCTGCTCACCGCCGCCCTCGCCGCCCTGGCCCCGTACTCGCCCTTCGCCCTGGCCGCGGCCATCGTCGCGCTCGTCCGGTGCATCGCGTACATCAGGATCACCACGATGCTGTTCCGTGCCCTCCCGATCCAGCACCGGCTGATCACCCACTACCCGTGGCGCCCGGCCACGCTGACCGGCGTCCAGCGCAGGGCCATCCGAGTCGAGGTCGGCGGCGAAACCGAGTACCTCCTCCCGGCCAAGCTGACCCACGGCGAAACGCGCCGAGGCCGCGTCAACCACGAGCAGCTCTGGCTGTGCGGCCCGGACGACGCCGGCCGGGTCCGCGTGCGCGTGGCAGGCCAGGTCATCTCCTACCTCTACCAGCGCCTCGCGGAGCCACCGACCGGTGCCTTCGCCATGCCGCAACCACCGGCCCTGCGACCATCGCGCGTCTCGCCCTCCCGCGCACTGATAGCGCCCGGGTGCGTCATCGGGGCCGGCGTGTTCGTGGCGATCGAGGGCGTGCGGGCGCCGCATCCGTACCTCCCACTGGCCATCGGCGGGACCGCGATCGGCCTGGGCCTGCTGGTCGTGGCACGGTTCGCGCTCCGCCTGCCCTACCTGAGGTCGATCCGCCAGCGCATGGCCAACCAGCCGGTCACCGTGCCGCTGCGACTCACCTCGGTCAGCCCAGGTCCGGCCCTGCGGGTACGTGCCGAGGCCGAATTCGACGCGCCGGACGGGCGCGCACTCACGCTGCGGATGCCCAAGGCCAAGCTCGGGCTGATCGCCAACCTGCGCGCGGGCGCGCCTGCCGAGCTGTACGGTGAACTGGCGCCGGGCAGGTCGGTGACGATTGTCATCGCCGGTCAGGAACACACCAGAACGCGAGCACACGTCGCCCTGCGCTAATCGATCAAGCACCAGAAAGTGTCGCGGACGACGCTTGCTAAGGTCCGGAGCGTGACCACGACGATGGCCAATGACCTGGGCACGCTGCCCGAGCCGACCAGCCCGCGCAGCTGGGCCCGCGCGTTCGAAGACATGCGGGACGGCCTGCGCTCATACCGGCTGTGGTCACACCTCGGCTGGCAGGACCTACGTTCCCGTTACCGCCGGTCCATCTTCGGTGCGTTCTGGCTGACCATCGCCACCGCGACCACCACCGCCGGCCTCGGGATCCTGTTCGGCGCGTTGTTCAAGCTCCAGCTCTCCACGTTCCTGCCCTACATCGGCACCGGCCTGATCATCTGGGGCTTCATCAGCGGCTGCCTGCTCGATGGTCCGGACAGCTTCGCGATCAGCGAGGGCGTGATCAAGCAGGTCCCGGCGCCGATGACGGTGTTCGTGCTGCGCACGGTGTGGCGCCAGCTGCTCACCCTCGCGCACAACATGATCATCTACGTGGTCCTGTTGGTGGTCTTCTTCGGGCAGCTGAGCCACAGCTACGCCATGAACAGCGAGTTCTGCAAGCCGGGCGGCCTCACCTGCCAGCCCGGTCTCGGCTGGTGGACCTTGCTGGCCATCCCGGGCATGGTGATCATGGTCATCGCCATGACCGCGCTCACCCTGGTTCTGGGCATCGTCGCCGCGCGGTTCCGCGACGTGAAGCCGTTGATCGGTGCCATGGTGCAGCTGCTGTTCTTCTTCCTGCCGATCTCCTGGCCGCTGGACCAGTTCGTGCAGAAGGTCGGCGGGGGCAAGGCGTGGATCATCCAGCTCAACCCGCTGTTCCACTTCGTGCAGATCGTCCGCCAGCCGCTCGTCGGGCAGTCGGTGGACTGGTGGAGCTGGCTGATCGCGATTGGCCTGACCGCCATTTTCTGGGCGCTGGCGCTGGTCATGCTGCGCCGTTACCGCGCCCGCATCTCCTACTGGGTCTGACACCCGTAGCCGTGCAGGAAGGCGCGAACGCCCTCGGTGGCGCTCGCGCTGATCTCCTCGGCGGGCACCGGTAGCGCGCCGCGGTAGCCGCGGCTGCCGACCTCGCCGGTGGCCAGCAACGAGAAATGCCGGGCCGCGCGGCGCGGGTCGTCGATCCGCAGCAGGCCCCGGTCGGCCAGTTCGCGGAACTTCGCGGCCAGTTCCTGCTCGACCCGCAGCGGCCCGGCCTCCTGCCAGGCGTCGATGACGGCGGGCGGCAGGTGGCCGATCTCGGCGTTGACCTGGCGAACCACCGCGAAGTGGTCGGCGAACTCGGGCATCGGCGTGGCCCAGACGATGCCGAACTCGATCAGGTCGGCCTCGAGGTCGCTGACCCGGTGCAGGTACTGGTGGATCAGCCGGATCTGGGCCTGCGCCACCTCGGTCGCGCTGGCCTGGATGACCGCTTCGAACAGTCTGGCCTTGTCCCCGAAGTGGTTGTAGATCGTGCGCGTCGAGACCACGGCCTGCTCGGCGATGGCCTCGATGCTGCCGCGGGTGTAACCGTCGCGGGCGAAGACCACCAGGCCGCCACGCAGGATCGCCCTGCGCTTGTCCGGTGAGCGCTGGGCGCCCCGAGCCGCGATGTTCGAGCTGGTCATGACCACATTGTATCCAGTGCAGTCAGCGTTGTATTAGTGACAATGCTCGTTGTAATGTGGTGAGCATGACCACCGTGGCCGAATCTCCGCGCCGCGACCGGATCTGGCGCATCGCGTTCGTGATCGTGTTCGGCGCCTTCGCGAGCGGCCTCGACGCCTCGCTGACCAACATCGGCCTGGCCACCATCGGCGCCGACCTGCACGCCGGGCTGGCCGCCGTGCAGTGGGTCGCCACCGGCTACCTGGTCGCCATGGCGGTGTCGCTGCCGCTGTGCGGCTGGCTGACTCGCTGGATCGGCGCGGGCCGGTTGTGGCTGTGGGCTTTGGCCGCGTTCACCGTCGCGTCCGGCTTGTGCACGACCGCTGCCGATCTCGGCTGGCTGGTCGCCCTGCGCGTGGTGCAGGGACTGGCCGCGGGGCTGTTGATCCCGGCCGGGCAGACCGTGCTCGGCCAGGCCGTCGGCAAGGACCGGCTGGGCCGGATGATGTCCTCGCTCGGCATCGTCGTCGCGCTGGCGCCCGCGCTCGGGCCGGTCGCAGGCGGCGTGCTGTTGCATTCGCTGCGCTGGCCGTGGCTGTTCCTGATCAACGTGCCGATCGGCGCCATCGGTCTCGGGCTCGGGCTGCGCATCCTGCCGCGCGGCTCGCGCACCGCGACGGGTCGGTTGGACTGGCTCGGTTTCGCCTGGATCGGCATCGGCCTGCCGCTCGTGCTCTACGGCCTGACCGCGCCCGCAGTCCTCCCGCTCGCGTTTGGTGCGGCCGCGTTGCTGATCTTCGGCGTGCGCACCGCCCGCCGCCCGAACCCGTTGCTCGACCTGAGCGTCTACCGCGACCGCCGCTACCTGTTCGCGACCGCCGCGGCCGGGTGTAGTGGCGCGCTGATGTTCGGCTCGGCGCTGCTGTTCCCGCTGTACTTGGAGAATCTCCACCACGACCCGGCGCTGACCGCGGGCATCCGGCTGCTCGCCCTGGGCCTGGGCACCAGCGCGACCGTACCCGTCGCGGGTCGCCTCACCGACCGCTACGGCGGCGGGCGCATCGCCTCGATCGGCGCGCTGGGCGCACTCGGCGCGACGATCCCGTTCGCGTTCCTCGGTGCCGATCCCGCTCCGCTGGCGCTGGAATTCCTGCTGGCGCTGTTCGGAATCGCCATCGGGCTGACCGTCGTTCCCCCGGGCGTCGCCGCGTTCAAGGCGGTCCGGGCCGACCAACTGCCGGACGCGACCACTCAGATCAGCATCGTGCAGCGCGTCGGCGGGGCGATCGGGGCGGCGTTGTTCGCGGTCGTCCTCGCACACAACCAGGCGGCAGGCGCACTGCCCGCCTTCCAGCTCACCTTCGGCTGGCTGATCGGCACGGCGGCCCTGACCGTGTTCTGCGCTGCTCTACTTCACTTGGCCAGCCGGGTGTCCGGCTGATCGATTGTCGAAGTGCCAGAAAGAGTATTCGACTGAGCCTTTTGCGCGGGCCACCTATTAATTTTTCAGTGCGTTGAATAATGGTCTTGTAGAACAAGAAATACCCTGTTGGCTGCATTGTCCTGCTTGCGCGCAGTGGCTACAGTCGGATGGTTCTGTGCCGACCCCCTGTGGAGCAGCGAATGCCGGCGAACAACCACCAAGCGGATGTCTCCCAGGGCGAGCGGGCCGGCAGAACGAAGGTGCCAGGCGGTCGCCGGGTGTGCGGCTACTGCGGCGATCGGATCACCGCCGACGGTGGATATCGCGCACTTCTCTCCAACTCGGTATCGGGCGGATCCGACGCGCAGGTCGTGGTGGCGTGCAGCCGCGATCACCTTGAGGAGCTGATCCGCCGGTATCGCTAGCCGCCGCCGGCAATGGGTGACCTTGGTCCCTTGGCCGAAGGTCTTTCGACGTGTTGCGCGGGCTTTCCCGCAATTACGCTGGACGCCGTCGGGGCCGGCCGGAAGGAGCGCCTGTGCTGACGGTGTTTCTGGTGGATGACCATGAGGTCGTCCGGCGCGGGGTCGCCGAGCTGATCGAGGTCGAGGAGGATCTCGCCGTGATCGGCCAGGCGTCGTCGGTGGCCGAGGCGCTGGCCAGGGTGCCCGCGCTGCGTCCGGACATCGCGGTGCTGGACATGCGCCTGCCGGATGGCAACGGCGTCGAGTTGTGTCGCGACCTGCGATCCAGGATGCCCGATCTGAACTGTCTGATGCTCACCTCCTACACCGACGAGCAGGCCATGCTGGATGCGATCCTGGCCGGCGCGGGCGGGTACGTGATCAAGGACATCAAGGGCATGGAACTGGTCGAGGCGATCCGCACGGTCGGCTCCGGCAAATCGCTGCTGGACAATCGCGCGGCAGCCGCGCTGATGGACCGGCTGCGCGCGACGGTAGCGAAGCCGGGGCCGCTCGCCGGGCTCAGCGAGCAGGAACGCACCCTGCTGGAGCTGCTCGGCGAGGGCCTGACCAACCGGCAGATCTCGGAGCGGATGTTCCTGGCCGAGAAGACCGTGAAGAACTACGTTTCACGGCTGCTGGCCAAGCTCGGCATGGAGCGGCGAACCCAGGCCGCGGTGCTCGCCACCGAACTGCGCGACAAGGCCCACCGCCCGCAATAGTCCACAGTGGACTTCAGTACAGGCTCAGCGCCTCGCGGTCGAGCACGTCGGCCAGCGGCCTGCGGGCGGTCGCCGGCGGGCGCGAACCGTAGCCAAGCCGCAGCACCACCTGCGGCCACAGCCCGCCGCCGACCAGCGCTCGCAACTGCCTGCGCACCCCGGCCACGTCGACGACCTGGGACAGGAACGACGCCGACAGGCCCTCGGCCGTCGCCACGAGCAGCACCCGCTGCATCGCCTGACCGGCTTGCAGGTGGGCCAGCGGCACGTCGTGGAACGAACCGACCGCGACCAGCAGCGGGCTGGGCTCGTCGTCCGGTCCCGGACGCGGGCGGGTGGCCGGGCCGCTGAGGTTGCGCAACAGCCAGTCCTCGCACGGCTCGATCCGTTCGTGGTCGGCCCGCACGGCCGGAGCCGGGCGGAATGCCGGGTCGCGCTGCTGGGTCGCCTGCGCCTGCCGCACCATCGCCCGCAACCGGGGCAACTGGGCCGGTGTCATGCGGGCCAGCCAGGACTGCTCGAGCTTGGCGGCCCGGCGCAGGTTGTTGATCAACCGGGTCGGCGCCGGTCCGGTCGCGAACGGCCTGCGATTGGTGCGCCTGCGCGGAATCGCGGCCAGCAGGGTCAGATCGTCCGGCGTCACCGCGCGACGGCCCTGCGGTCGCACGCTGGCCAGCAGGTCGGGGCGGTACGGGTTGGGCAGGAGCCGGACCACCGGATGCACGCCCAGCCCGGTGATGGCGACGCGGAGGTTCAGCAACGCCGCGCCGCAGGCGACGCGCAGCTCCCGGCTCGCGGCCTCGTTGAGCGGAAACAGCTCCGCGTCATCGGCGTACAGCTCGATCGCCGATGGCGTGCAGCGGAATCGCCACGGCTGGCTGTTGTACCGCGACGGGGCGGTGATGGCCGCGGACAGCACGGCACGCACCTGGTCGCTGGTCAGAATGCCGACGGCGGCCATGGCTTTCCTTTCGATGGATTGCTCCACTGGTTGACCTCCCTCCCACTCTCGCCGGGGCGAACCACCCGGAGCAGAGCCGAAAGACCTTCGCTCACCGGACAAGGTCACCAGCGGCCCGAACGACCTGGCCCGGTGGACGCCCTTGTGCCACAGTGAATCGGTGCCCAACCCGGTTGACCCGCACCACGCCGAAGAAGGGTCCTGGCGAGGCGACCTGCCCCGGGTCGGCGGCGTGGTCGCCCAGGCCCGGTTACGGGAACTGCTCGGCGAGGTCCAGGAACGCATCGAGGACATCGTCGGCACCACCCGGACCCGGATGAGCGGGTTGGTCAACGCGGTGCTCGCGGTGTCCTCCGGCCTGGAAATCGACGCAACGCTGCGCCGGATCGTGCAGGCCGCCATCACCCTCGTCGACGCCCGCTACGGCGCGCTCGGGGTGCTCGGCGAGAACGGCGTGCTCGACGAGTTCGTCTACGTGGGCATCGACGACGCGGACCGCGACCTCATCGGGCCGCTGCCGACCGGTGGCGGCGTGCTCGGCGTGGTCATCGAGGACGCGAAACCGTTGCGGCTGGAAGAGATCTCGGCCCATCCGGTTTCGGTCGGTTTCCCGCCCAACCATCCGCCGATGCACACCTTCCTCGGCGTGCCGATCCGCACCAGGGGCCAGGTGTTCGGGCGGCTCTACCTGGCCGAGAAGCACAACGGCGAGGGCTTCACCGACGACGACGAGGTCGTCGTGCAGGCGCTGGCCGGTGCGGCCGGGATCGCCGTGGACAACGCGCGGCTCTACGAGGAGGCGCGCCGCCGGGAACGCTGGTTGGCCGCGTCCAGCGAGGTCACCGGTGAGCTGCTGGGCGGCACCGATCCGGGCGACGTGCTGCGGCTGATCGCGACCAGGGCCCAGGAACTAGTCGGCGCCGACTACACGATCATCGTGCTGCCAGCGGATCCCGAGGCGCCCGCCGCCGAGAACACCGCGCTGCGCATCGCGGTGTCGGCCGGGCTGGACACCGATGCGTTGACCGGGATCGAAATCCCGATCTCCGGGTCGACCTCCGGCTCGGTGTTCATGGACCACGTGCCGCGCAGCGTGCCCAACCTGGCCTACGACATCAGCGAGAGCACCGGCGTCGAGTTCGGGCCCGCCCTCGCGCTGCCGCTGGAAGCGGGCGAGACCGTCTCCGGCGTGCTGCTCGCGGTGCGCAAGCCCAGGTCACTGCCCTTCGACGAGCGCGAACTCCAGGTGGTGTCCTCCTTCGCCGACCAGGCCGCGCTGGCCCTGGAACGGGCCGAGAGCCAGGCCGCGCGACGCGAGCTGGACGTGCTCGCCGACCGCGACCGGATCGCCCGCGACCTGCACGACCAGGTCATTCAGCGGCTGTTCGCGATCGGCCTTTCCATGCAGGGCACCCACCGGCTGACCAAGTCCCCGGCCGCGTCGGCGCGGCTGACCGAGCACATGGACCAGCTGCACGAGGTCATCCAGGACATCAGGACCGCCATCTTCGACCTGCAGACCGAAACGTCCGACACGCCGAGGCTGCGCGGCACGCTGCACGAGGTCATCACCGAGATCACCGAGGGCACGCCGGTGCGCACCACGATCCGGATGTCCGGCCCGCTGGACGTGGTGCCGGCCGGGCTCGCCGAGCACGCCCAGGCCGTGGTCCGCGAGGCGGTCAGCAACGCGGTCCGGCACGCCGCCGCGACCGAGCTGACCGTCACCGTCTCGGTCGACGACGACCTGGTCATCGACGTCACGGACAACGGCGTCGGCATCCCGGGCACGGTCGCCCGCAGCGGCCTGCACAACCTGCGCCGCCGGGCCGAGGACACCGGCGGCACGTTCCGGACCGACCTCGTCGCGGGCGGAGGCACCCGGCTGGTGTGGAGCGCGCCGCTGCCCTGACCGGCGAGCCGCCGGTCGCGCCCCGGGGCCGTTCACGACCAAAGTGGACAGTTGGGAGTTCGCCCAGTCAGCGCAACGACGACGACGTCGCCGGGCGGAGGCCGAGCTGACGCCGGGACCGCTGCGCGCGATGCGCGACCAGCACCGGGCTCGCCGCCTGGTGCAACGCGATCCGGGTGACCGAATCCAGCCCTTGCGGCGGGCCGAGGACGAGAATGTCGGTGTCGTCGATGCGGCCGACCAGTTCGTGCGGGCTGCTCCACATCACCTGACTCGTCGTGCGCACCGCCGGTTCGATCCGGTGCGCGATCGCCTCCGCGTTCTCCAGCGTGGCCAGGTGCTCGTCGAGCGGCGCGCGCAGCGGGTGCGGCCCGACCAGCGGCGTCGCCAGCAGAATCCGCAGCGGAACCCGGCGCAACATCGCGAACCGCGCGGCGCTGGCCAGCGCGTACTGGTTGTCGTCGGTGCCCAGCAGCACCGAGATGCGATGGTTCGTGCCGCGCACCGCGGCCGGCCTGCCGCCGACCACCATCACGTCGCACGCGGCACCGGCCACCACCGGCGGCACCGCCGAGCCGACCCCGATGCCGCGATGGTCGTCGCCCCGGCAGCCGAGCACGACCAGATCCGCGCTCCGGCTGGCCGACACCAGTTCGGCCGCCGCGTCGGCACCGGTGCGCACCGCGACCCGCAACATCGGGAATCCGCGCAGAATCCGGCCGAACCGGTCGTCGTCGGCCAGGCCCAGCGCCACCGGCGGCTTGTGCACTTCCAACGCGGCACCGGCCATCCAGGCATGCTCGGCCGCCCACCGCAACGCGATCTGCCCCCAGTACGAACAGTCCGCGCCCACCACGACCCGTCCGCCGGACCTCGGCCCGGGTATCGGCTGCTCGGTCGGTCTGGTCGGGCTGAACTGTTGCGGCGCCTTCGGCACGGTCATCACGAACTCTCCTGGATTCGCCCCTGAGTGATGAATCCAGAGTGGAACGATGCGGCGGCGCGCGCCAGGGCACAAGGCGGTTTTCCGTGAGGACCTATGTCGCGCGGTCGGCTCTTTTGACGCTGTCCGCGTATTCGGGACAATGGCCGGAGCCGACCTGGAGGGCACCTCGTGACCACCACCGATCGTCGCGTGTGTGAGGTTTTTGTCGAATTGGCCGATACGCTCGCCGCCGATTTCGACATTCTGGACTATCTCGACCGCCTCGCCGCTCGGTGTACCGAGTTGTTGAACGTCAACGCGTGCGGAGTCCTCTTACTCGACGAGGGCGAAGTGATCGACATGGTGGCCGCGTCGAACGAACAGGCCCATCTGCTCGACCTCGCTCAGTTACGCGATTCCGAAGGCCCCTGCCTGGATGCCTTCCGCACCGGCCGTCCGGCTCAGCACGCCGATCTCGCCTCCGGCGACCAACCCTGGCCGCGTTTTGCCTCGGCCGCCGTCGAGGCGGGCTACGTCGCCGCGCACGCCCTGCCGATGCGCCTGCGGGAGAGCACCATCGGCGTGGTCAGCCTGTTCAACACCGACCCGGCCCTGCTCGACGCCGACCTGTTCGAGCTCGGCAAGGCACTCGTCGACACCGCGACCATCGGCATCATCGCGCACCGGGCGATCATCCGGCACGAAGCGCGCACCGAGCAGCTGCAGGCCGCGCTCAACACCCGCGTCGCCATCGAGCAGGCCAAAGGCATCCTCGCGCAGCGGCTCGGCATCAGCATCGAGGACGCGTTCGGGGTGTTGCGGTCCTATTCGCGGGTGAACAACCGCAGGATCGCCGCGGTCGCCACCGAGGTGATCAGCGGCAGGCTCAAGCTGCCGTCCACCCCGCACCGCCATCCGTCCAGCTGAGCGCCTCAGGCGATCTCCTCGACGGGCGCGACGTCCTTGCGTTGCAGCGAGAGGTTCGCCAGACGCTTGCGGATCCGCCGCGCCAGCGACGACCGCTTGTACCCGGTGAACTCGAAACCGCGCGCGTCCCGGATGAAGCCGAGCAGATCCTCCAGTTCACCCGCGGCGGCGGCGTCGACGGGCTCGAACTCCCGCGAGCTCATGCGAAGAGGACTATCCCGCTGCCGCCCACTCGACGGGATGACCGGCTCGCCCGCGTCACCCCACCAGATCGGGCCGCCAGGTGACGAAAGACTCTGTCGCCGCGGAAGGCGAAGGCGGATCGTCCGATGAATGACAGTACCGATGGGGGAGTCGGACAACCCCGGCGAGCTGCCGCACTCGCCGCGCTGGCTGGGGCATCTACGCGACGGCTCGCGCGTCCGCGTCACCGGCGGCCGCTTCGAAGGGTGCGTCGGGACGGTGGTGAATAGGCGCCCCGACCTGCGTCCCGGCACCGCCTGGGTCCGTCTGGACGGTTTGGATGATCGCCTGGTCCCGGCCTTCCGCCTGTCCCCGGCAACCGAGTCACAGCTCGTTGACCAGCGAGAAGACGACTGGAGCGGGTGACGGGACCGAACCAGCACGACCAGTTCGGAAGATCGGCAAGTGGTCCGCCGTTGACCGTGGTTGACGGGCGGCAATGGCCGGCAGTTGGCTTGTCCGAGCAGCATTACGGTCTACTGGGGTTCGGACTGGCTCG
This sequence comes from Pseudonocardiaceae bacterium, assembly GCA_035248365.1. GTDB lineage: Bacteria > Actinomycetota > Actinomycetes > Mycobacteriales > Pseudonocardiaceae > CAJCJE01. Next base: position 19,490 of record DATFHN010000026.1, read on the forward strand.
GCCGTCGATGCGGCGGCATCCGAGAATGAGATCGGACGGCGCCCCTCTGTCCGGCAGGTATCGTGACTCCGGCGCGCCAACCGGCAAGTCGCCTTAGATGGTGATCGGACGCTCCGGCATCCGGGTGCTGCTGATCGGTGTCGTCGCCGGCGATCCTCGTCGTCCGCTACATCGGATCCACGTTGCCGTCCAATGCGATCGCCCGCACCTGACCCGGGAACGGGCTCACGTGATCCCGCGAGCGGAGCGTGCATTGTGCACAATATGTCTGATTTATGCGGTAGTCTGCCTGGACATGATTTGCTGCAGGTGGCCTACCTGGGGACCACGACCAGCGTGGCCTAAGAGGGCACGCACTCGTTGCTGATGACGGTGACCGGCGCGTCCGCCGCCAAGGGCTACACGGCGGTCGGCACCACACGCGCGTCGGTTCGGTACGCACGAACGGTATGCAGGTCTGGTTGGAATACGACAGCCCGATCATCGTCGGCTTAGACGCGATCAACTGGCAACACGCAAGATCGATGCGATCGCAGTGGTCCCAACTTGGTCCGAACTTGGTCAGCGGAATGGTGGCCAAAACGCCTTGCGGCTGCACTGGTTACTGCGGCGACCGTCCGCAGATAGGATCGGCAAATCTATGAGGCTCAGACTATTGCCCGCGCTCCTCATCGGCATCGCACTGGCCACCGCCAGTCCGGCAACCTCGTTTGCTGCTGGTGCGTCATTCGATTGCACAGGCGGCTGCATGTCCTCCACGTACTGGAACGGTATCCAGTACGGCGCCCTCGTCCAGACAACCGTCAGCAGCCCGCCGCTATCCAATGGTGACGCGGTTTGGGATAGGTTTCTTCAGGTTAAACAGCAGACCAGTGGATCAGCCAACTCGGTATATGCAGGCATCGAAAAGTGTGGTACCGGTCCCTGCAATCAGGCTTTCTGTGGTCATCCCGGTCTGCAATATTTCGTAGCCACGAAGGACTCTGCAGGACAAAATGAACGGATCAGTTGCTGGCCCGTCCCGTCTGCGGACGTGAACCAGCCCGTCAATTTCGGCATCGTTCCATATTCTGGCGGCTACGGCCTCAGTATCACCCTGCAGAATACGGGCGTTGTGTACTCTGACCAATGGCCATTCGCGGATGGCGCACCGGCGTCCTTCGGAAGAGTGCAGTACATAGAGTCAATCAAGGACACGGTCAAAGGGCATGAGGTTTGGGGTTCACTGTGGCGTTACAGTGCTCACCTCCACGCGGACGGCTTATGGTCATATCAGTTTCGGAAGGCTGATTCCCTTTCGTCGCGGAACCCACCCCAGATGTACTGGAGCCCAGATGCTGGCCCAGGCAACAACGGGGGAGTGCTTGTCTCCTGCGTCTACGAGTCCGGAGGGGGATGCACTCTGAACGGCTGAAGGTGAGCGTCCGGACCCCGGCCACTGCCGGCGTGGGGTCCGGCTCCGCCGTCCGGCCACGACGACATCTGCCCATGACCTTCGCTGAGATCCAGGTAGCTGCCCGTGAGCGTGGTCCGCGTGTCCGGGAACGGAGGCCGGACCAGCCGGACAAGACCGGAAGGCCCACTCTGACGACGGAGTGTGTGCTAAACCAGTACCCAGTCCTGGGCCTCGGGACGCCGGGACGTTCGGACGCATCCAGGAGGCGAACATTGCAGGTACCTGTTGCGACGCCCAGCGAGTTCTCCGCGACCACTGACGGCTGGTCTATCAGCCATGGCTGGGCAACTGCCCGACGCACCATGATGGTTTGCACGGTCAGCGTTGTGGATCAGGACCTGGATGTCAGAACACTGCCGGAGGCACCCATCGACTTCAATACCACCCAATGATGCTCCGTCGTCCACGCCACAACCATTGTGATGACCACCGTCAAAGCCATGCCCGCTCTGAGGATGATGTCCCGCATGAGTTCTTCCACCAGGTCTCACGAAAATCGCACGACTCACGCACCGCACGCCGAACCGGCGTCGGCACGTTCTCCCCGGGTCTATGTCTCCTCGACTTACCATGATCTCAAGGATTGCCGTCAAGCGGTCCGGTCCGCTCTGCAACGGATGGGCTTGGACGACATCGCCATGGAGACATACACCGCTGGTGAGGAGCGGCCAGTCGATCGATGCTTGGACGATGTGCGGTCGGCCGACATCTATGTCGGTGTCGTGGCTTGGCGGTATGGGTTCGTACCGTCCGGTGGGCATGTCTCGATCACTGAACTGGAATACCGTGCGGCGGGTGAGGCCGGCGTCCCTCGGTTGATCTTTGTGCTTGATCAGGACGCACCGTGGCCGCGTTCGGCAATGGACAAGGACTCAGCGCGGATTGAGGAATTCCGTGCCCATGTCCTCGATGCTCATGTATGCGACAACTTCACGTCGGCGGAGGATCTCCGGGCGAAGATCGCTGAGGCGGTGGGCCGGCATCTGCAGGAGTCGCACGGGATCGCCCTGGGTGCGGAGACCGCATGGGAGGCTTACCGGACCAGGTTGATACAGGAATACCGGCGTCTTGATCTCGAGGCGCTGACGCCGCCAGACCGCGATGAACATCTACAGATCGCGTTGCGGGACGTCTTCGTCGAACCTGATGTCCGAGAGGACATGCCGGACGCTGAGTTGCCCAAGGAATTGTTTCGTAAGCTCAGCGAGGCCGCCGACCCGATCAGTTCGGATCTGCCCCGCGGGCTGGACAGGTATCTGGTGGAACAGGCGCGCGACTCGTATCGCCGCCGACCGGCTCAGGGTGCGTTCGACGCACTGACCGCACCGCTGGCTCGGGTCTGTGTACTGCTTGGGGATCCAGGCGCGGGCAAATCCACGCTGGCCCGGTATCTGGTGTTGGCCTTGGCCGAGCGGCGTACCTCGTCGGCTCTCGCCGCACTCGACGGTTGGCATCCGATTTTGATTGAGCTACGCGACTACGCACTCAACTGCGGCGAGTACGAAACCTTCAGCGCCTACCTGGACTACCGCAAGCGCACCGATGGACTGGGAATAGAGCACACGACACTTGAATCCTACCTTCGAGACAACGGACACGCATTGGTCGTCTTCGACGGCTTGGACGAGGTCTTCGATCCGCGGCTGCGCGAGACCGTGTCTCGCCGCATCGCTGGATTCGCCGCCCAGTTCCCAGCCACGCGGGTCGTGGTGACCTCTCGGGTGGTTGGCTATCGACCGCGAGTCTTCCGGGACGCGGGCTTCCTGCAGTACACCGTGCAGGATCTCGACCGCGGCAAGATCGACACCTTCCTGAGCAGCTGGTATGAACTGGCTCTGCATGACCGTCCCGGCGCCGTTGAGATGCGCCGGGAGCGGCTGATCCGCGCGATCAATGACTCCGCGCCGATTCGGGAACTGGCCGGTAACCCCCTGTTGCTGACCATCCTCGCGATCATCGGGAAGCATCAGGAACTGCCACGGGAACGGTGGAAAGTGTATGACCACGCGGCCGGCGTACTCGTGCAGCACTGGGACGTCAACAAGCACCTCGTGGATGCAAACATCGACGTAGATGTCATCCGCGAGGACGACAAGAAGGAACTCTTGCGTAAAATCGCCATCCGGATGCAGGAAGGCACTCACGGGTTCGCCGGCAACAGCCTGGTTGAAGCTGACCTCTTCCAGGATATCGAGAGTTACCTTGTCGAGCGCTTCCGATACGAGCCAGCAAAGGCAGCCGCGATCACCACCGCGATGGTCAAACAGTTGCGCGAGCGTAATTTCATCTTCGCCAGATACGGCGCCGGAGTGTACGGCTTCGTTCATCGCGCGCTGCTGGAGTTCTTCAGCGCCAGCGAGATCGTCAACCGCTTCGAGAAAGCTCGCACCCTATCCGAGGACGCCCTGGTCGAGCAGATCTTTGTACCGCGCAGTGAAGATCCTGCCTGGACTGAAGTGCTTCGGCTGATCGCAGGCATGGTCGATGCCATGGTGGCCACCCGACTCGTTGAGAATCTGCTCGCCAGCACCGGTACCCCTCGTTCCTCGGCGCTGGACCGGCGACCACTCGCGGCAGTGGCGCTGGCCGCGCAGTGCATCGCGGAGGTTCGCAACGTGAATGCCGCGGCCACGGCAGCCGAGCACACTCTACGGGCGATCATCGAACTACTCGGGTCGCCGGCACGATCGTTCGGCGACGATGACCGTGCGACACGCCTCGAAAAGACAGTCCTCCCAGCGATGAACGCCGTCTCCGCCTGGCCTGGACGCTCCGCGTTCCATGCCTGGTTCGTCCAGCATGGCCGGTACGCCACCACCCCACCTGCTGCGAGGGTCAGTGCGCAGATCATGGCAGCGCTGTTCCCCAAGGATGACCAAGTGCGCGAGCTGCTGCACAGAAACGCTCGCAGCGGTATCCCGCAACAGCGCGAGGCATCTCTGTTAGGGCTTGCGCAAACCTGGAAACGTGACTCGACAACCATTCAACTCGTGATGGATGGTCTATCCGACGAGGAGGCATTCGTCCGCCAGACCAGCCTCGATCTCCTGGTCAGCAACTGGTCGGACGACGAGCGCGCGCCCGATCTGATGCTTCGTGCCACCAAGGACGTCGACCCGGACGTCCGGCGGCGAGCCGTCGAGGCCCTAGCACAGCATGCGGCGAAAGTGCCCGATGGCCGCCTGGCGCTGATTCGGATGCTGCTTGGTGATGGCGCTCAGGCAGTACGCGACGCCGCCGTCACAGCCCTGGCCTCCGACTCAGCAAACCCGCAGGAGACATTACAACATGTGCGCCAAGCCTGTTCCGATCCCGCATGGGAGGTGCGGCGCTCAGCCTTGCGACTGCTGGTAGCTCGCTTCGCGGACAAGCCGACAGTGTTCGACCGGGTGCTCGACGCCACCCGAGACGGCGACGAAGATGTCCGGCAGACGGCGGTCGAGATGCTTGCCGGCCGGTGGCCGGAGGCTCCCGCGGCCATCAGCGCTGTCTGCGGGACCATCCGCGACTGCGACCCCAAGGTACGGCGCGCCGCCGTACGAGCTATGGCCCAACGGTGGCGCGACGATCCAGAAGTCGCGGATGCCTTGAAGCTCGCGCAGACCGACTACAACGGTGACGTTCGAGTGGCCGCGCTGACCGCACGGACTGACTCGATCAGTCAGGCATCGGAGTACGTGGCCATCCTCGACTCGGTCATCGCCGACGATCCCGTCGCGGACGCCCGGCGGGCGGCGCTCGAAGCTCTCGTGTCCGAAGCCCCCGAGTCCAGCGCGCCAGCGCTCGGCCGCGGCCTGGCCGATCCCGACCCGGGTGTTCGGCAGGCCGCCTTGCACTGTCTGTCAGGCGTGATACCGAACCTGTCCGCCTTTTTGCCTGCCGTACTGTCCTTGTGCGAGGACGCCATCGAGAACGTCCGGCAGCAGGCCGTGGAGGTAGCAGCACGGTTCTGGGGAGATCGGCCCGAAGTGGTACGGATCCTGCACCGGGCCGCGCGGAGCCAGTCCTGGCAGTTACGTCGGGCGGCCCTGGAATCGCTGACCTCACGTTGGCCCGATAGCGCCGAAACGTTGCAGGCGCTGCGACGTGGCCAGCATGACCCGTCGGACTCGGTGCGCTACACCGCGATAACCACGAGCGTAAGCCTCGAACAGCATGCCGGGAAGCGCGCCGCCGTTGTCGAGATGGCCACCACCGATCCGCATGTTCGGACGAGGCGCTGGGCTGCGACGCTGATCTGTGCCCTGACGGCGGACGCCGACGGGCCGCCCGGTCGGGCCGATACGGCCGCCGGGTGCTCTACCATTCGCGAAGCGGAGCTGCATGCGACCGTACGGTCTGGATTCGACGGCGCCGCGATGTCGGCCACCCTGGCCGCGACGGACGACCCCGATCCTGACGTACGCCTTGCCGCGTACGAGATCGTCGGCGCACGATGCGAGGCATTTTCTGAGGCGCTAGACCTCATCATCAATTCGTCGCGCGATGTTGATCCGGAGATCCGTCAGTTCGGTCTGGCCGCATTGCTGGCGGCCTGGCCAGACCACGACGATACAAGCCGTGCACGTCGTCGCGGACTCACAGATCCTTCCGACGAAATTCGCCGACTCGCGCTAGAGTCATTGATCCTCCATGAGCCCGACGCACCGATCACCCGCCGCGCCATGCTCATGGCGGTCACCGACAGCGACTGGGCCACCCGGCGACTCGCGCTGGACACCCTCAGCCTACGGTCGCGCGACCAGCCCGAAACCCTCGCGCGTCTGCACGTGGCGTTGCACCATCCCGAGGCGAGCGTTCGACGGGCAGTAGCCGATACGCTGCGTGGAGCCTGGCCGGAAGACGAGCCCACGCTTGAGGCGCTGACCACTTGCGTGCGCGATCCCGCAGGCAGTATCCGCATACAGGCGTTACGCAGTCTCGCGACGGGATGGCCGCAGGACGGCCACGTGCGGGACTTGGTCGAGACGGCTCGCCGCGACCACGACGCTGAAGTGGCCACGGCTGCGTGGGAACTGCAGCGTGGAGACGAAGATAGCCAGACCTTCCATGACACCTGCCAGGCGGCGGGTCTGCGCCACCCCGACGTCGTCTGTCGCCAGCTCGGCGCGCAGGCGCTGGTGCGCTCGTCGCCGGCTGGCGACGATGCCACAGACCTATTCCGTCTCGGGATTCGCGACAACCACGTGAACGTCTGGTCCTGTGTCCGGTTCGCCTTGATGTCGACGGTCGAGGAACAGCAGGTGCGGTCGGTCCTGCGGAGCGCCGATCTTCACCCGAACCAGCAGGCGCGCCTGATCAATCTTCAAGTGCGGGCCGCGAGGTGGCCTTCCTCGGAGGAAACGCGCGATGTAATCCGGCTCGGCCTACGGGACATCGACCCGCAGATTCGCCTGACCGCGCTTGACCTGCTCATCGAGTTTGCTCCAGAAGGCGCGCCACTCCTCGAACTCGCAGCCCAATCATTGAGCGATCCTTACTGGGATATGAGGTTGGCCGCTCTTCGACTGATCGTGACCTGCTGGCCGGACGATTCGGACACACTCGATCGACTCGCCTCGGCCAGCCGCGACTACATTTCAACCAACCGGCAAACCGCGCTCGCGGCTCTGGTGATCAGCTGGCCGCGACACCCCGTCACGCTGGCCGCTCTCAGCGCGGCGGAAAGCGACGTCTCATTCTTTGTTCGCGACTTCGCCAACCGCACCCGGATACTGCTGGAACCTGAGCCCGGCGCTGCCGACCCTAGGTCCACCGCATTCGAACAGCTCAAGCGCGCGGACCTGTGCGTTCCGGACGACCCCGCGTCCCGGCACACCGTGATGGACCTCGCTCGTTCGGCCAACTGGTTGGTTCGACGCGAAGCGCTATCGGTGCTGTCCCGGCGCTGGCCGGACTGGCGGGACACAGATCTCGCGTTGACCAGGGCATTGGACGACGACAACGCCCATATTCGCGAGGATGTCGTGCGGAAGCTGGCGGAACTGCGGCCCGACTCGTCCGCCACAGTTCCAATGCTTCTTCGAGCGGTACGGGACCCACACTGGGGGAACCGGGCGAATGCGGTGGGGTTGCTTCAGTTATGGCGGCGTCCGGACACGCAGGCGAGTTTGCTCGAAGCCGCCCGGGATCAAGACATCGAGGTCCATTACGCTGCGATCATCGGCCTTGTCACCGGCTGGCCCGCCGACGACCAGACAAATGATGCGCTCGGATGGGCAGCTTGTTCGGCATTCGACTGGCTGCACGGTATGGCCTACGAGCGCCTGAGCGGGGGCATATCCGATGCGGTGCCCGACCGCGCGACACTGCTTGCCGCACAGCACGTCCCAGATCTCCTTCTCCTCGCGTCGTGGTGGGGTGAGGATCCCGAGGCCGCAGCAGTCTTACATGAACATCTCGGACACCATGACATCCTCAGGGCAGCATCTCTCGCCGCTATCGTCGCCCGATCAGGCGATGATCCCGCCACCGGCAGTCTGCTGGTGTCAGCCGCCCGGGACGAGTGCCCTGGCGTCCGGAGGATTGCGCTGGAAGGGCTTGTCCGGATGCATGACCCTGCCTGGAAATCGGCCGCTACCAACGATCCGGACGCCTACCTTCGAGCCAGTCTGCTCGCTTTCCGCAGCCTGGAAGACAAGACCACGCTCTTCTCGACCGAGATCATTGAGATGCTGCGCGACAACGCTGACAGCTTGTTTTCCAGCTGGCTGTTCCCCGTAGCCGCCACCCGGGCGTCAGCCGGCCTCCTCGAACCAGCCGCACTAGCCGAAGCGACGTGCGATGCGTCATTCGTTCGACCGGTTGATGCCGAGTGGCTTCAGTGGCTGGTACGCCAGTGTGATCCATGACGCGTCTGCCAGAACGCTTGGAACGCGCGCAGGTGTCCAGCAGATCAGCGCGCTTCCCAGCGCCGACGAGCCCTGATCGACCCCGGGGCCGATAGCCACCCGCCACTGGTGCGCCGCTCGATCTGGAGCGGCGAACCGTGCGCCGGTACCTCGGGGCCGTCGAGGAGACATTCCAGTTCGCGAAGAACGAGATCGGGCTGAATCACTACCAGGCACGCCGTTACGACGACCGCTATCGACACGGCACCTTGTCCATGCTCGCCGCCGCATTCCTGGCCTTGTCCGCCCCTCGTGAACGTCTCCGCGATCAAAATGAAGGCTACGCTACCAGGCCGACGACTGATCCCGTTATCCTGCAGCGAGATCCGTCGAATCCGGGCGAGCAAGACCCGGCAGTCCATTCTGGAGCCCCACCGGTCAGCGGGCCCATTGGCGGCTGACGCACCGAGCCCGCCGAAGCGACAATCAGTGACAACGACTCAGGCACAACACTCTGCGGCTGCCTATTGACTGCGGGGTCAATGGACTAATGTGGCTGCGTGCCTTCCCGCGAGCCCGTTAGCGCTTCGCCATCCATACTCCCCGACACCATGTTGCCCGGCCTGTTCCAGGCAGCGGACCGCGCCTCGCTCGACGGGCAGCGTCGGTCCGTGCGGCTCACCGCCTGGCGACTGGTGCTCGCCGCGCTGGCCGCGCTGACCGGTACGTTCAGCATCACCTTCGGTGGCCGGCTGGATTACGCCGCGATCGGCACCGCGCTGGCGTTCATCGCCGCTGCCGTCCTGGAGCAGTACTTCCTGCGGGACAAGCCAGATCGAAGCTGGTACGACGGGCGCGCTGTGGCCGAGTCCGTGAAGACGCTGGCCTGGCGCTACTCGGTGGGCGCGAACCCGTTCCCGAAGAGCCTCGATGGCACGACCGCGGATACGCGGTTCAACACCCAGCTGTTGCTGTTGCTCGACGACGCCCCGGACACAGACCTACGTCCCACCTCGGCGCCCGCGATCAGCGCGGCCATGCGCACATTGCGGGCCGGTGACCTGGCTACCCGGAAACGGGCCTACCTGACCGGGCGGATCACAGACCAGCAGAACTGGTATGCGAACAAGGCCGACTACAATCGGCGTCGCGCCAAGTGGTGGCGGTGGGCTCTGTTCCTACTGGAGGTCGTCGCCGCGGCCGCCGCGCTGGCCAGGGTGTTCCAAGCAGTGTCCTTTGACCTGACCGGTATCTTCGCCGCGCTGATGGCGGGCGGCGTGGCCTGGCTCGGAGTGAAGCAACATGACTCGCTGGCCAGGGCCTACACCCTCGCTTCGCACGAGTTGAGCATCATCTGCGCCCAGTTGGAGGGTCAGGTGACCGAGGAGCGGTGGGCGGCCGAGGTGCGGGACGCCGAGGAGGCCATCAGTCGGGAGCACACCATGTGGCGGGCCTCCCGATCTGGTCAGCTGGCCTGACGGAAGGCTGCGGAACAGAGATCATGACGCCGCCACCCGAACACTGGAGCCAAGCCACCATAGGGATATCCGAGGCACTGACCCGTCAACTGGGCTTTCCTTCATAGCCCGGAATCCTCGCTGCTCAACTGCTATCGTCGGCGACCCAAGGGGAGGGGATGGTGAGCACGCGAGTTTTCGTCAGCTATTCGCGTCGGGACTGCTACGCCGCCGAGTACCTGACCGCCAGTCTGATCCGGGCCGGGCTGACCCCCTGGCTGGACTTCCACCGGCTGGAGCCGGGTGCGGACTGGGCGAGGGAAATCCGTGATGCCATCGCGGCCGCCGATGCCGTTGTTCTGCTCGCGTCGCCGGAGGCGATCCGCTCGGCCTACGTGCAAAGCGAATGGCGGGACGCGATCGCACACGGCAAACCGATCTTCATCGTGCGCGTCCGCCCGGCCATCCTGCCCGCCGAATTGTGCGCGTATCCGTTGATCGACCTGCGTCCGAGCCTGCCTGCCGCAGTCGCCGCTTTGCTCGCCGCGTTCGGTATGCAGCCCGAGGGCCGGCATCGGCAGCGATTCTTTCGGCTGCCCCGGGCGGCTGTGGCGCTCGCCGCGTATCACGCGACGGTGTGCGCGGTATTCGCGGTGTTGGACCTCATGGTGCCGAGGCGGTATCTCGCGACCATGCCGCGCGCGTTGATTGTGACGATGGCTACTCCGATGGCGGTCGTCCTGGTGGCGGCCGCAGTGGGCGTTCTGGTCATCGTGGTCAGCGTCCTGCGGAGCCGGTATCGCAGCGAATATTCGTTCTATCTCGGGTTCGTCTTGCTGCTTTGCATCGGACAATTGATCCTTACGCACGACTGGCTGACGGCCCATTTCGGCGGCGTCAATGCGCTGCCTGCGGCGCCGCACCGCACCTGCGAAGTTATGTCCGTGTTACTCGCACTGGACGTGGTGTTCCTAGCCGTGGCGATCTGCTACACGGGGTTCTCCATCGCCCTGCTGGTCCGGACCGAGACTCTGAAAGCAGACCCGTTGCCGCGGCTGCGACTGCTGGAGGGGACTGGGGTGCAGGCCCTACCCGAGCTCAGCGGCTTACTGCCCAAACTGTCCGCCCGGCCGCTGTCCGGGACGTTCTCAGCGACTTGCCGGCTGGATTTCGCGCCGCCCGACGCCCGACTGGCCGCATGGGTCCAGGAGATCCTCGGTACGCTCGGCTTCACTGAGGGGCCGGCGACGCCGGACTGGACCTTCGTACTGGTCACCGGATTCACCGATCTGAACCAGTTGGAACAGCTACCCGAAGATCAACGGGAACGGACGATCTTCCTGCTGGGTTCCAGCGTCTCGCACTCGCCCGACTCGGTGCTGTTCCGGACCTACCAGTGGATCGACTTCCGAGATCCGTCGCCGGCTGTCCTGCGGAGATTCCTGAGCACTCTGGCCGACACTGGGTCCGAACCGACCGTCCTGCTGCCACGGTCGCCGACCGTGTTCTACGCGCCGGCCTGGGTGCAGTTGCTGTATGGCAATGCGGTGGGTATGTCCGGGATGTTGTTGCTGCTGTCCGGCAAACTGTTCTGGACTGGCGAAATCACCCCGTTGTCCGTGCTTCGGGCCGTCGGCGCAGTCATGGCCGCGGGAGCCTTGCTGGCCACCGGGCGACGCATCGCCGGGCGGCGGTTGTCGGCTGGTGCCGTGCGCTGGTTGCGAGTCGTGGTCCTGGCGCTGGTGGCATTGTGCGGGGTGCTGTGGACCGTCAACCACGAATTGCCCAACAGCGGCATCGAGACACTGGCGCCACCGCGTTATGGTGAGCCGGATTGGCATACTGCGCTCCGGCCGGTGCTGGAAGACATGAACGTGGTCGTAGGTGTAGCGCTGGTGGTGTTCGCGATAGCGTTTTTCCTGATGATCGGGCGAGCCGCCCGGTGGCTACCCACACGGCCCGTGCCCGGCGCCAGACTTGTGTACCCGGCCCGGTCACAATGGGCCGCGCAGGTGGTGGTCTGCGTTGTTATGGCCGGGCTCATGATCGCGTTCCCCGTGGTGGCCTAATCTCGGAGCAGACCGACTCACTGAAAGCCCAGCACAGTGCGCCGTGTACGGAGTGGGTTCGGGCTCACGACCTGCCGGGATGTGCGGGGTTCTGGTGCGGGATGGTGAGGGTGAAGCGCTCGGTGGAGGCGTAGATCGACAGACCGGACCCGCCGGGAGTTTCCGAAGGCCTCGAAAGTCACGTCGATCTTGCCACGCATCCATCAAACCCTGGGAACGCGCCTCTTTGGAGGCGCTGTCAGTGCCCCCAAGAACATTCCGAACCGGCATTGGCTCGGCATGGTGACGTCGGGAAGATCGTGGAGGTCGAGGGATCTCGAGAAATTTGTGATATCGGCCCCAGGGCAGCATTCGATTCACTGAAGACGAAATGGGCAATGACAATCTGGTCACGCTTAGCCGATCGCCTGCGAACAATCCGTGCGGTTGTATTCAGAGGCCGACACCCAGTTGAGCGAGGACCAAGCGGCGTCGACCGCACACGAGACGAGCGCCGTTTGGTGCTCCTAGGTGGGTCGCCAGTGGCAGGTGGCGCTGTCGCCTGCCCCGCATTGGCTGGTGATTACGCCCCGGGCTGTTTCAACCGGTTTGATCCCGATCAACCTGGATGCACGTGGCCGTGGCCAACCAGTATGAATGGCACGAAACGGAGCCCGACCGGTCCTTTGCGGACCCACCTTCCCGGGCGATGGTCCCGATCTGTGGCGCCAGGTCTTGACAGGGCTGGCCGGGAAAGGGGAAGATCCAGCCGCTCGACTATTCGGTAAGAAAGATTACTAACTAACGTCCCGTAGCCCACAGACCCGCTCTGCAGACTGGATACGACCATCCGATCCTCACGCGAGCCGCGCATCGCACCAAACGAGCCGAACACGAGCCTTGTCCGACCCCACGAACACGCATCGCGGCCGCTCGTCGGTCGAACCAGCCGATGTTGCCAGGAAACCGGGCCGATTCCCCGGCCTTTGGCGCCGTTGTCCAGCTGAGCAGAATAGGTGATGCGCGAGCGGGGAAGCGCATCAGACGGAGGTAACGTGGTCGCCCGTCCGGATATTCGCGCGATCGCCCGGCCCGCCAATTCAGCTACGTTGCGGCGAGGGGTACTGGCCATTATTCGGCCGGAGTCGATCAGAGCCAAGCTGGTCCGGATTCTGGTGGTTTCGCTCGCGCTCGCGCTGGTGTTCCTCAGTTTCCTGATCGCACAGGAGACCAAGGTCTATTCCGCCGCCCACGAGACCACCAAGGTCGTCACGGTCGCATTGAGCGTGCAGGACGCCGTACACGAGCTACAGCGCGAACGTGGCCTCACCAACGGTCTGCTGGACGGCGGCCTGCAGTATCTGTCGCAGATCAAACCCCAGCGCGCCAGGGTGGACGCCTCGCTCGCGGCGTTGAAGAAGACGATCAACGATGCCACCACCGCGGACGCCGATCAGGTACGCACCGCGCTGGGCAAACTGGACGGGCTGGGCACGCTGCGCAACGAGGTCGACAACAACCTGGCCGAGCCTCAGCCCACCTTCCAGTTCTACACCGACGCGATCACCGCGCTCAACGGCCTTGACCTGGGAGTGGGCCAAGCCCAGGACGACCAACTGCGCTACGGCCTGCTGGCGCTGTACGCGCTCGGCAACGCCAAGGAGTACGCCGGCCAGGAGCAGGGGTTGCTCAACGGCGTGTTCTCCTCCGGCGCGTTCACGGTGGACAACTACACGGACTTCGCGCAGGTGCTCGGCCAACGGCAGTCCGGGCTGACCACCTACGACTCGTTCGCCACCCCGGCCCAGCGCGGCGAACTCGACAGCGTGCTGCGCTCCCGTGCATCGACCGAGGCAGTCGGTTTCGAGGGCACCGCGATCGCCGGGGTGAACGGCACGCTGCCCAGCCGGGTCGACCCGGTCGCCTGGTGGAATTCGATGACCGCGGTCATCGACGACATGCGCGGCGTGCAGCAGTCGGTGGGCCAGGACATCGTCGCGCGCGCCAACACCCTGCAGGATTCGGCGCTCGCCTGGCTGATCGGCATCGGGGTCCTGGCTGCCCTGACGGTGGCCGCGATGGTCACCCTGGTAGTCGGCGCCGCCCGCTCGGTGATCGGGCCGCTCGGCCTGCTGGCCAGAGAAGCCGACGACGTGTCCTCGCAGCGGCTGCCGGGGGCGGTGGCCATCGTGCAGGCGGCCGACACGGAGGTGCCGAGACCGGCACCGGTGGCCACGCCGCAACGGGCCGCCAGCGAGATCAAACTGGTGGCCAGAGCGCTGGACCGGGTGCAGGACACCGCCTTGGGGTTGGCCAGTGAGCAGGCGATGATCCGCCGCAACACCGCCGTGTCGCTGGCCAATCTCGGTCGGCGCAACCAGAACCTGCTGCGCAGGCAACTGTCTCTGATCAGCGAGTTCGAACGGGAGGAACTGGACCCCACGGCGCTGGCCAAGCTCTTCCAACTGGATCACCTGGCCACGCGGATGCGGCGCAACGCGGAGAGCCTGCTGGTACTGGTCGGGGAGACCAGTCCGCGGCCATGGTCGCCGCCGATGCCCGCGGTCGACGTCATCCGCGCTGCACTGTCCGAAGTGGAGGACTACCGCCGGGTGGTGGTGCGGCGGGCGGACGACGCGTGGATCAACGGCGCGGCGAGCAGCGAGGTCGCCCACATGCTCGCCGAACTGGTGGAGAATGGGCTGGCGTTCTCACCGCCCGACCTCCAGGTGGAGATCTACGGCCGCAAGGCGGGGGACCGCTACCTGCTGGTGGTGGTCGACCGCGGGATCGGCATGGTTCCGGCGGAACTGGCCAAGGCCCGGGCGCGCCTTCGCGACGAGGAGAACTTCGTCGTCGCGCCGACCCGTTTCCTGGGGCACTACGTGGTCGGGCGGCTGGCGCGGCAGCTGTCCGTGCACGTCGATTTGTCCGACTCGCCGGTCGCCGGTACCACCGCGCAGATGGTGCTGCCTGCTGATCTGCTGACTGAGCCGCCGAGTGAGACCGTGAGCGGCGGTTCGGCCGTCCGCCGGGATCCGCAACCGGCGGCCGTGCAAACCAGTGCGCCTGCGGCACCGAGGCGCCGGCCCACCGAGAGTGACGCCGCCGAGCCGCCCGTCGCGGCGCGACCCCGCGCGCACCCGTTGGGCTATGAGAAGGCCTCGACACCGACTCCGGAGCGCACCCGCAACGGCCTGGTGAAGCGAAAGCCCCTGGCGGGCGGCCCGGTCAGGCCCGCGGCGCCGGCTCGAACCGCGCCCGTGCGCGCTACGCCCGCGAGCCCGCCGGGGCAGCGTTCACCCGTGGAGGTGGGCACCATGCTGTCCTCGTTCCGCCGTGGCCACCAACGGGGCGAGTCCGTGGGCGGGGAGGCACTCGGCCAACGACGGGACCACGAAAGCTGATCCGGCGGGGGGAGAAACCGGTGACCGCTGAGGGCGGATATCAACCTGCGCCTCACGTGGTGGCCAGCGAACTCGTGCGGTGTTACGACGAGGTGAGGGACGATGAGGCGCTTGAGAAAACTGGCGATCGTTCTGGCCTGCGGTGTTTTGCTGGCCGTGTGCGGAGCTTGCGGCGGCTCGTCACGGTCTGGTTCGGGTCCCAGCGGCACGCTGACCATCTCGAACGAGAGCGGTGGTCCCTGGACGTGCGGGTTCAATCCGTTCAACAATGCGGTCAATTTCCTTTCCACCGGTAACGTTTACGAACCGCTGGTCTACATGAACACCTTGCAGAACGACAAAACCAGTCCTTGGCTGGCCACCAAGTGGGATTGGAGCAACAACAACAAGACCGTCACGTTCACCATCCGGGACGGTGTGACGTGGACCGACGGGCAACCGATGAGCGCGGCGGACGTCGTGTTCACCTTCAACCTGCTGAAGCAGAACCCGGCGCTGGACCTGAACTCGATCTGGTCCGTGCTGGACAGCGTGACACAGGAGGGGCGCAACCAGGTCGTGGTGAACTTCCAGGCCGCGGCCGTGCCGTACTTCTATTACATCGCCGACCAGTTGCCGATCGTGCCGCGGCACATCTGGTCGGCCCTCGCCGATCCGGTGCACTACACCGACAGCAAACCGGTCGGCACCGGCGCCTACGAGGTGAACCCGTGCAGCCCGCAGAACATCACCTACACGGCCAACCCCCGGTACTGGCAGCCCGGTCTGCCGAAGGTGGCCAAGGTGCTGTATCCGGCATTCACCTCCAACGACCTGGCCAACGACTACCTGGCGACCAGTCAGGCCCAGTGGGGCAGCCAGTTCATCCCGAACATCGATCCCTTCTACGCCAAGAAGAGCCCGGACCACTACTACTGGTTCCCGCCCATCGCCCAGGTGGCGTTGTTTCCGAACGAGACGGTGGCGCCACTGGGTGATGTCGCGGTGCGCCGGGCCCTCGCTTACGCCACCGACCGGCAGAAGGCGTCCACCGTTGGTGAATACGGTTACGAACCGCCGGGAAACCAACTCGGGGTCGTCACGCCGACCTTCTCCGGCTGGGTTGATCAGAGCGTGAAGGCGCAGGACAACTACGGCTACGATCCCGGCAAGGCCGATTCCATCCTCCAACAGGACGGCTATACCAAGGGGCCGGACGGTATCTACGCCAAGAACGGCAAGAAGTTGTCCTTCACCGTCATCAACGAGGGTGGGTTCTCCGACTGGGTGGCCACCCTCCAAGTGGTCGCGCAGGGTATGGCGGCGGCGGGCATCCAGTTGAAGGTGGACAACCTGCTCACCGACGACTACGACGAAAAGTTGTTCAACGGCGACTTCGATCTCGCCTACTACGGCGAGACCGGCGGGCCTGCGCCCTATTTCGAGCTACGCCAGTGGTTGTACGCCGCCAACAGCGCCCCGATCGGGCAGCAGGCGGCGAGCAACTTCGAGCGCTACCGCGATCCGCGGACCGATGCGCTGATCGATCGGTACGGCACCACGACCGATGAGAACACCCAGCGGCAGATCATCGGCCAGTTGGAAGAAGTCATGCTGCAGCAGGTCCCGGTGATTCCGGTGACCGAATCGGTCGACTGGTACCAGTACGACACGTCGCAGTTCACCGGCTGGGTGACCCAGGAGGACCAGTACGCGCTGCCGTCACCCTTCCAGTACCCGGACATGGGTCAGGTCCTGCTGCACCTGCGACCCAAGTGAGCGGCTGACTGGCCGGGCGCCGCCCAAACTCGGCCGCTAGGGTTCGGACATGGCGTTGGTGGGTGTCTGCGAGGACGACCACGCGCTGCGCCGTGTCCTGCGGCGGGCGCTGGAAGCCGATGGCCACGACGTCTTCGCCGCCGCACTGGGTTCCGAACTCCTGGAGGGCCTTGGCCGACGACCGGACGTGTTCGTGCTGGACGTGCGGCTTCCGGACGTCGACGGCCGGGACTTGTGTGTGGCGTTGCGTTCTCGTGGTGTCGACGCGCCGGTGCTGATGCTGACCGCGCTGGACGGTCTGCACCATACGGTCGCCGGGTTCGAGGCCGGGGCCGACGACTACCTGACCAAGCCGTTCGACATCCCCGAGCTGCTGGTGCGGGTACGGGCGCTGCTGCGCCGCAGGTCGCTGGTGATCGGCTCGGACGATGTCGTTCTCGACCCGGCCAGCCACGAGGTGCGCCGCGGCGAGATCCGCGCGGCGTTGACGCCGACTGAGTTCCGGGTGCTGGGACGGCTGGTGTCGGCTCCTGGCCAGGCGGTGCGACGGCAGGCGCTGATCGCCGCCGGGTGGCCGCACGGGGCGATCGTCAGCGAGAACACGCTGGACTCGTATGTGCGGCGGCTGAGGGTGAAGCTGACCCGACTGGGCAGCGCTGGACGGCTGGCGACCGTGCGCGCGGTGGGATACCGGTGGGACTGAACGGGTTCCGCGGCCGCATGGTCGGGCTGTCCGTCCTGACCGCGACCCTGGTGGTGGCGCTGTTGCTGCTGCTGACGGGTTGGCTGCTGGGGCGGGCGACCGACAACCAGACGCGGACGCTGGCCAGGACCCGAGCCGAGGCCGTCGCCGTGACCGTGGCGGCCGGTGATGGTCAGGTGCGGCTGGCCGAAGGCGCTGGCGAGGACCGGTTCGACGCGGTGGCCTGGGCGTACGCCGACGGACACCTGGTTGACGGCAGCGTTCCGCCCGAGGTGGCCGGGGAGGCCGCGCGGCTGTCAACGGCGACTCACGAGGTGTTCGTGACCAGCGGCCACTACCTGCTCTACGCGCAGCCGGTGCCGGCCAGCGGCCACCAGGTGACCGCGGTCGTGATGGTCGACCTGGCTCCCTATGAGGCGTCGGAGCAGCGGAGCCTGTTCGCGTCGCTGGTGCTGGGTGGTCTCGCGATCGCGTTGGCCGGGGTGGTGGCCGACGTGGTGGTGCGGCGCGTCGTGGCGAAGGTGAATCGGATGTCGGCTCTGGCTGATGACTGGAGCAACCAGTCCTCGGACCGGCGATTCGCGTTGGGGCCGCCCCGGGACGAGTTCGGCGAACTGGCCCAGACGCTGGATCGGCTGCTGGACCGGGTCGCCGCGGCGATCGCCGACGAGCGGCGCCTGACCGACGAGATCGCTCATGAACTGCGGACGCCGTTGAGCGTGCTGCGCGGCGAAGCGCAACTCGCGCAGCTTTCCGGCCGCGATGTGGATCCTCAGTGCGTGCTCACCGAGGTCGACCGGGTGAGCAGCGCGGTCACCGCGATTCTCGACGCCGCACGGTCCCGGCCGGGCAGCGGCGTGCGGTGCGACGTGGCGTCGGCGCTGCGACTGGCCGCCGAGGGCCACGACGTGGAGATCACCGCCCCGGGCGGGGTCGCCGTCGCGGTGCCCGCCGAGGTCGTCACCGCCGTGGTGTCGCCCCTGCTGGACAACGCCGCGCGACACGCCCGCTCGACGGTGTGGATAACCGCCCACATCGAGGACGACGCCGACGACGCTGACGATGCCGGGGGTGGCGTTGTCGTGCGGGTGCTCGATGACGGGCCGGGTTTCGCGCCGCACGAGACCGAGCGGGTGTTCGAGCCAGGACACACCAGCGGTGACGGGCATGGCCTTGGGCTCGCGGTCGTTCACCGGATCGCGGTGGCCGCCGGGCTGCAGGTGCGGGCGGTGCCCGATGGGCGAGGGCACGTGCGGGTGCGGATCCCGCGCGAGCGGCCACCGCGCGTCACGTAGTCAGATTGCGTGCAGAATCGGCGGGAGAGCATGGCCGCATGACGGACATGACGGAGACGACGACGCCGATCTACATGCCCGCGGCCGCGCGGGCGGGGTTGAGCAAGGTCCCCGAGGTCACCATCTGGTTCTGGATCATCAAGATCCTCTGCACCACCGTCGGCGAGAGCTTCGCCGACTGGATCAACACCCAGCTCGGCGTCGGCCTGGTCAACACCGCCTTGATCTTCACCGCCGTCTTCGCCGTCGTCCTGACCAACCAGTTGCGGCTCAAGCGCTACAGCCCGTTCCCGTACTGGCTCACCGTGGTGGTCGTCAGCGTCACCGGAACGCTCTACACCGACATCCTCACCGACCAGGCCGGCGTTCCACTGTGGATCAGCTCCTCGGTGTTCGCCGTCCTGCTGATCGTGGTGTTCGGCGTGTGGTGGCTGCGCGAGCGCACCCTGTCGATCCACTCGGTCACGACCCTGCCCAGGGAAGCGTTCTATTGGCTGACCGTGCTGGTCACGTTCGCTCTGGGTACGGCGACCGGTGACTGGACGCTGGAACTGACCGGCTGGTCGCCCGGCTTCTCGGTGCTGCTGCCCCTCGGCCTGATCGCGGCGATCGCGCTGCTGTGGCGGTTCGGGGCCAACGCCGTCCTGGCGTTCTGGCTCGCCTACGTCCTGACCCGCCCGCTGGGCGCGAACATCGGCGACTGGCTGGGCTCACCCAAGGTCGCCGAAAACCCCGGCGATCCGGTCGGCCTTGGCCTCGGCACGTTCGCCACCAGCCTGATCTTCCTCGGGCTCATCCTCGGCACCGTCGTCTACCTGACGCTGACGCGCTCCGACGTGATCGAAACCTACGAGGTCAGCAGCGCGCCGCGCGTCACGACGACCCTGGCGAAGGAGCGAGTCGCGCTGGGCGGCTTCGTGCTGCTCGCGGTGGTGACCGCCGGCCTGCTGACCTGGGCCCATGCCCAACCGCACACCGGTCCCGCCCCCGAGAACGACGCCCCGGCCGCGGCGCCGGTTCAACTGCCGCCCAACACAACCGCGACCTCGAAGTTCCCACCCGACAAGATCGCCGCGCTCAAGACCCTTGCCTCCCAGGCCCTGACCGACGCTCAGGCAGGCAAACCATCCGGAGCGCACGCCAAGGCCAAGGCGCTTCGTGACCTGTGGGACGCCGACCAACCCAGCCTCCAGCCGCTGGATGACACCGGCTGGACCTACATCGACCAGCAGATGGACTCCGTCCTCCAGACGTTCGGCATCGACCACAGCAACCCGCCGATGGCGCCGGCGCAACAGGAAACCGAACTCACCAAGCTCCTGTCCGATCTGCATTAGCCCCGCGGCAACGTATTCATGCCGGCCGAACGGATCGCCGCGCTAGGGCCGGTGGGCCAGGACGCGGGCCAGCGCCAGCCCGAGTAGCAGCGTCGCGCCCGCACCGGCGATCCACGGCCACACCGGGGCGCTCCCGCCCGGCGAAGGCGAAGACTCAGTGCTGGCGGCGGAGACGAGTGAACCAGCCGAGTACGAGTTCGGTCCGGCTGGTGTGCCGGTGCCCGGGACGGTCAAGGTGAAGGTCGACCGGCCGGAAACCGGGTGCCCGTCCGCCGACACGATCCGATAGACGATGGTGTACATCGCGGCGGGCCCCAACGGGCGCAGTGGCGCGCGCACCGTGTCACCGCTGATTGCCGGTGGCCCGCCCACCCACTGGGTGTTGGCCGGACCGAGTACGCCCAGTTCGGTGAAACCGTATTGGACCGGCTCGCCGAAGGTGACGGAGACATATTCCGGGCCGGTGGTGATCCGTGAACCGATTCCCGGATCGGCGGAAATCAGCACATTGTGTGCCTGGGCCGGCAGGTCGAGGTTGAGTGCGAAGAGACCGGCCACGACGATGGCGGTAACGAGTCTGCGGCCAGGCCGATTCTCACGCATGAGGCGCCTCCCTGTCGGCGTTCGATGGCGGCCAACCGTAGGAGGCCGCCTGGTCAGGTTGGTGTCGGCCGGGTAGACGGGTGCGTCCGTCAGGTTAACAAGTTCTCTTTCCTGTTCTGTAGGCCATTGAGAGAACTTTCTTACGATCAGGTCATCGGCGATCCCGAATTTGTCATCAAGCCATGGTTTGGTTGGCCAATTCCGAATTATGACCTCGTTGGATCCTCGCGCTATTTCTTTGGATGGGAGAAACGTGTCCGGAGCGCGGAAGGCGCGGCAGTCCGTATTGCGGCGAGAGCACCTGGTCGCCGCGAGCCTGGTGGGTACCGTGGTGGTCGTTGTCGGGTTCGCCTCCGGATTGGGCCTGCGGACAACCGCCGGTGCGTCCCCTTCGACTTCGCCCGGCCAACAGCAACGTGCCGGCGCGCAGCCAACCACGGGCCTCAGTCCGGCGAGCAGTGGCTCCGGGTCGGTAGGCGGCGGTGCTGGTTCGGCCGGCGGTACCAACTACGTCGGGGTGGCCGAACCCGGGACCGGCGGCCTCACCGGCGTGCTGGGCGGCGCACTGCCGATCGTGACCACGACGACCGATTCCCCGCCGAGCACCACGATTCCGCCGACCAGCAGCCAACCGCCGACGACGGACACCAGTCCGCCTGCGACCCCCTGCACACCGGGAATGCTGTTCACGGCGGTGAACGGAACGGTGGGCGTCGTGACCGGCCTGGCCGGGGGAGTCCCGATCGTCGGCCCGCTGGTGGGCGGGCTCGGGTTGGCCGGCCCACCGACGAACTCGCCGTCCGCCACGCCGACGACCGCGATCAACGCGGGGCTTGGCGACCTCGGAGGTCTTGGCGAGCTGGTCAACGGGTTGACCGGCACGTTGCTGGGCACCTGCTCCGCAGCCCCGACCCCGGCGGTCGCCGGGGGATCGGGAAGCGGATCATGACCTGGACGGCCGTGGCCACAGTGCTGGAGTCGCCTGCCAAAACCGTCTACGTCCTGGCCCGGGCGGCGGATTATCTGGGCACCGCCCTGTTTCTTGGCGGCTGCGGGTTCGTCGCCTTCCTCTGGCCGGGCGGCGTGCGGGTGGTGGCCACTCGGCGTCTGCTGATCACCGGCTGGCTGCTCGGTCTGTTCGGGACGGTCGCGGCGATCGGTCTCGAAGGCGCGTGGGCCGGACAGCTACCGCCGAGCCAGGCCGCGAACCTGACCGTGATTCAGCAGGTGCTGCAACTGGACTTCGGCCGGGAATGGGCAGCCAAGGCACTGCTGTGGGTGCTGGCCGGCGTCGTGCTCGCCGACCTGCTGCGCCGTTGCGAGAGCGCCGCGACCTCGTTGGCCTGGCGCGTCGGAGCCGGCGCGATCGCCGTCGGCGTGTTACGCATCATCGGTCTCACCGGGCATTCCACCGACACCCGGTACACCACGGTGGCGGCGATCGCCGACCTGGCCCACCTGGCCGCGATGAGCCTGTGGGTCGGCGGTTTGGCCGTGGTGCTGATCGCGCTGCTGCCACGGCGCCGGCCGGACGAACTCGCCACCGTGCTCCCTCGGTATTCGGTGCTGGCCATGGCGTCGGTGCTCACCGTCATCGCCGCGGGCACGATCATGGCCTGGCAACTCCTCGGTGGCATCGGCCGGCTGTTCGACTCCACCTACGGCCAACTGTTGCTGACCAAGATCGTGCTGCTGGTGCTGATCCTGGCTGCCGCCATGGCGAGCAAGAACTGGGTGGCCAACCGGTTGGACTTCGCGGTCGTGCTGCGCGGTGACGCGGCGACGGTCCGTCCGTTCGTCGTTTCCGTCGCCGTCGAAACGGCCCTCGTACTGCTCGTCCTCGTGGTGGCGAGCCTGCTCGTCACGGCCAATCCCGGCCAGTGACGGTTTCGTTGAAAGGAGTTCTCCGGATGGACCAAGTCGATCCGCCAAGGACCGAACATGTCGCACCTCCGGGTACGACCGACGCACGCGCCCGGTCGCGCGGGTCGGAAACGCGCAGGCGTCGTGGCCTACTCGGCCTCGTCGCCGCGGTCGCGGTAGCCGGTTCGGTGCTCGCGCTGAACGGACTGTCCAGCACGTCCACCAACCAGACCACGCCAACGGCGGCACCAGCGGTCGATCTTGCCGCGGTCCAGCAAGATTCGGTGCAGTCGTTGCAGGCCCTGGCCAGCCCGGCAACCAACAGTGCCAACAGCGCCAACAGCGCCAACGCGGCCGCACCGGCGGCCAGCAGCGGCACCATCGCGGTGAGCATCCAGAACTACGCTTTCTCCCCGGCCGCGCTCAGCGTCCCGGTGGGCACGACCGTCGTCTGGACCAACATGGACACCGCGCCGCACACCGTGACGGTCAGCAACGGGCCGGTGAAGTTCAATTCGCCGACCCTGTCCCAGGGTGACACGTTCACCTACACGTTCACCCAGGCCGGCACCTACAGCTACTACTGCGCGGTGCACCCGAACATGACGGCTACGGTCACCGTCACCGGGTCGACGACCCCGCCGCCGACCACAACGCCACCGCCCACGACCGGCATGCCGATGCCGCCAACCACCGGGTCGAACCCCTCCGGAGCCTGCCTGGTCAGTGGCGTACTCACCCCGCTCATCCAGCACATCAACTCGGCTCATCTCGGTGAGTCGCCTGCTCAGCAGGTGAGCGATCTGCTCAATCTCAACCAGTACGTGCTCACGCACACCACCTTGATCGAGAACATGCTCAATCCACTCACCAACGGGGGACTGGTCACCGTGCTCAACGGAATCCTCACCCCGCTGGTTCAGCACATCAACTCGGCTCATCTCGGTGAGTCGCCCGCTCAGCAGGTGAGCGATCTGCTCAACGTCAACCAGTACGTGCTCACGCACACCACCTTGATCGAGAACATGCTGATCCCCTTGGAAAACGCGTCCTGCTGAGGTCGCCCGATCCCGCGGTGGCCCGGCCGAGGAATGGTCGGCCGGGCCACCGCGGTCCATGGTGCACCACCCCGGACCATTCCTCACCCACCCAAGACGCTGGAGAGAGCCGTGGCCGCGGACACCGTCGTGCTCCCGCCCGAGAACCCGCCGACGCGCCGACTTCCGGTGCCCGGCGTCCATCCACTGAATCTGACGAGCTGCGTCGTCGAGGTTTCCGCGCTCCTGCTCGGGTTTTCCGTGCTGCGAGCCAGAATGCGGCCCATTGCCGGTGACCTGACGGTCGACGATGACGGCGCCGTGCTCCGGGTCGAACTGGCCGGCGTGCCGGTACGGGCCAACCTGCCGATGATCGGGCGACTGTTCCGGCGAGCCATACCGGGCGCGGTCAGATTGGCGGTCGAACTACCCGACCTCGACCTGTCCGCAGGCGGCGTCCCGATCCGAGTCGACGGAACGGTGGCGGTGAAGCCCGCGAACTCGGACGAAACCGAAAGGCCGCACCGTCAGTTGCGGATGGCGGCCCGGGTCATCCCGACCGAGAACGACGTCGTCGTACTGGCCATCTCAGGACGGGTGCTGTCGCCCAGAAAACCACCGAAGAGCCCGCTCGTCCTGTCCGTCCTTCGCTCGCGGATGCGGGCGGAGGCAGCCATGGAGTTCACCCGATGCTCGTTGTGAAAGCGCGCCGCCTGCTGCTGGTGCTCGCCGTGCTGGTACCGAGTCTGCTGTTCGCCGTTCCTGCGCCCAGCGCCTACGCCGCGGGCCACGCCATCACCATGGCGAACTACGCCTTCAGCCCGGCGAGTGCGACCATCACCGCTGGTGAGAGCGTGACCTGGACCAACACCGACCAGGCGCCGCACGACGTGACCACGACGTCCGCGCCGGTGGCCATCCATTCCCCGACCCTGTCCACCGGGCAGTCCTGGACCTACACGTTCAGCACACCCGGAACCTATTCCTACATCTGTTCGATCCACCCGGACATGCACGCCACTCTCGTCGTCGAACCCGCCGCGCCGGTCACCACCGCGGCAGCGGTGCCCCCGCCGGTCACCCGGCGCCAGCCGGTGCCGACGGCCCGAACCGCACCGGCCGGGCCGGTGGCGACCAGCCAGGCCGCCGCACCGGCCACGACCGGTGCGGCCGCTGCCGCACCGGACACGAGCATGGCCATGCCCTCCGGCCAGCAACAGCAGCCCGCCACGGCGGCGGCCGGGGCGACCAGCGGTCAGGGGCAGGGCATCAACCCACTGCTGCTGGTCGCAGGTCTGGTCGCCGCCGTGGCCACGCTGTGCCTGCTGCTGATCGGGTCCAAACCGGAACCGAGTCGATAACCCCGATGTGTCCGTCTCGGCTCAGCTGATGCTGAACGAGGTGAAATCGGCTTCACCCTGAGCCGTGGGGCTGTGCGCGGTCGCGATCATGCCCGCGTCCTCGGTGGTGGCGGTGCCTGCCAGCGAGACCGCCGAGCCGACCTGGGTCCAGGTCGTGCCGTCGGCCGAGTAGTAGCCGCTGACCTGACTGCCATTGCGGACCAGGCGTAGCCAGACCGGCGCCTTGACCCCGCCGGACCCGGCGTCCTGGTCGAGATAACCGGGCGTCGCGGCGTCCTGCCACTGGAGCGAGACGCCGTTGCCTGGCGTGACCACGAGCGCCGCATAGCCTTGGGCGGAACCGGGAGCGGTCACATCGTCGCGAATGACCAGTCCGGCTTTGGACCACGGGTCGACTGCCTGTTGCGCGGTGACCTTGACCGTCACCGTCGCGTTCGGGCCCGCGGCCTTCGGGCTGTAGATGGTGCCGTACTCGTCGAAGTGCTCACCGCCACCACCCCAGATGTCGTTGCCGCCGGTCAGGATCGCGTAGTCGCTGCCCGCCTGACCGAAGACCGACGGCACCGACCCGAACGACTTCAGGCTGGTCAGGGCACCGGATTCGGCGACCTGGGTCGACGCCGACGCCGTGTAGCTCGTGCCCGTGCTGCGATAGCTGGCGTTCAGGGTGATGGCGGCGGTGCTGATCGGCAGCGTCGCCGTGCTGGGTGCGGTCACCCGCCAGGTGACGGTGGCGGTGCCGTTGCCCTTGACGGTGTGCACCGGGCTGGACAGCTGGGTTGCGGTCCAACCGCTGGGCACGCTGAGGGACAGCGTCACCTCGGACAGCTCCTGTGCGGTGAAGTCCTGCAGGGTGCCGGTGAGCACCGTCGAACCACCGGTGCTGACCGACGCCGGCGCCGCGCTGAGGACGACACCGGCCGGAGCGGGCTGGGAGTCGGCGCTCGTGCGCAGCGCGGGTTCGATGCCCGCCTGGTAGATCACCTGCTGTGCGGCCAGCGGCCACGTTCCACCGGTGACCTGGACGTCGCCTGCTAGCACGTTGTTGTGCGGCGCGCCGGTGGCGACCTGGGTGGCCCCGGTGTTGTACCAGTTGGTGGTGAAGGTGTTGTCGTCGGTGTTGTTGTTGGGGTTGGCGTTGGTGAACGCCCAGACACCGCTGTCCTGGACGACGTTGTTGGTCAGGCTGACGTAGCGGGAGCCTTCGTCGAGGTAGAGGCCGACGGTGTGGTCGTTGTCGTAGATGTAGTTGTCGTTGATGACAGCGCCGGGGTTGGCGGAGAGGTTGTAGATGCTGCCGCCGTCGTGGAAGACCTTCTTGGTGCCGTGCACGAGGTTGTAGCTGACGACGGTGTTCTTGAGGGTGGTGGGCGTGGTGTAGACGGGCTGGTAGTTGTAGAGGCCGCGGTTGACGTAGTCCTGGCTGCCGCCCGCGTCGTTGGCGCCCCAGCCCCAGCCGACGTCGATGCCGTCGTAGGCGAGGTCGGAGACTTCGTTGTGTTCGATGACGGTGTGGTCGGCGTAGGTGGACAGGATGCCGGACATGTCCTTGTAGTCCTCAGCCACCTTGGTCACCAGGTTGTCGGTGATGGTGACGTCCCGGTTGGTCATGGCCGGGTTGGACGGATGGTGCGCGTCCGGCTGCACACCGCCGACGACCACACCGGCACCGGAGTCGTCGGTGAAGGTGTTGTGGTGGACGGTGACGTTCGACGCGCCGAGCCCGGTACCGGACGCCATGGCGTCAGCGTCGTTGCCGATGCCAAGGGCGACCTGGCCGAGGTGGGTGAACGTGTCGTCGGTGAAGCTGATGTGGTCGGCGGCGGAGACCTGCACGGCGGCGGGGATCTGGTTCCAGCCGTTGCGGGCGCCTTCGAACAGTTGGCAGCCGGATTGGCAGGAGGTCAGGAAGTCCGACGGCTGCGGCACGGCCGTGGGGATGAACGCGCCGTTCTGCTGGTCGGCGTAGCCGATCGAGGTGCCGGGCTGCAACCAGGTCGTGTACTCGAAGTGGATGCCGCGCAGGGCGATGTCGTGGACGGGGTCGCTGTAGCTGCCGCCGAGTTGGACCAGCGACGTGAGGTGCGGTAGCTCGACGTCATGGTTCGCCGGCGTCGACCCCGAGGGGGCCCGGTAGTAGAGCTGGCCGGCCTGCGGGTCGAGGTACCACTGTCCTGATTGGAGGAACGAGTACGAGTTCTCCAGCAGGAGCTGACCGCCCGCGAAGGGGCGCGCGATGTCGTCGTAGCCCCAGTTGTTGTTGTTCCAGGCGGGTTGTTGCATGGTGATGGTGGTGCCGCTGATGTTCTGCACCGGCGCGTAGCGGTCGGTGAAGGAGTTCTCGCTCTCGACCTCGATACGGTTCTGGTCAGGTAGCGTGGCAAGGTAGTTCAGGGCGGGGTTGACGATGGTCAGGCCGCCCGCGGTGACCTTGACGTCGCTGCGGGCGATGGTGATCGCCGCGCGCGGCGCGAGCGCGCCGTCGACGTAGACCTGCCGGGAGTCGCCTCCCTTGGGCACGTTCGCGACCCAGATGTTGGCGGTCGGGTCGTGCAGCGTCCACCCGGTCACCGACTGACCGCCGGACAACACGGGTGTCTGGCCGGGCAACGCCTGCCAGGTGATGGTGTGGCCGTTGCGGCCGGAGTCAGCGGCGGTGAAGGTCAGCGGCGCGGAGAGGTGGTACGTGCCACCGGCGAGTGCCACCACCACATCGGCCCGTTCGGACAGTGTGCTGGCCAGTTGTTCGGCTCTGGTCAGCGAAGCGAGGGAGTCGCCTCCGCTTGGGGTGACGACGATCCTCGCCGCTGGAGTGGCGGCGGCCTGCGCGGGCGCCGCGACCACGGCGGCTCCCGCCCCCGCGCAGGCCGTGACGGCCAGCGCGGCTAACAGTGATCTTGCAGTGCGAGACATGGGCATTCTCTTCGTCTGCCTTTCCTTCTTCTACCTGTTCCTGCGGTGCGGGGGTCAGCGGCCCAGCCAGCCGCCATCGACGGCGATCAGCGCGCCGTGCACGTAGTCGGATGCCGCGGAGGCGAGAAACACCGCGACACCACCGAAATCTTCCGGCCGCGCCCAGCGGCCGGCCGGGATGCGATCGAGAATCGCCTGCCTGCGAACCGGATCCTCGCGCAGCGCCTGGGTGTTGTCGGTTTCGACGTAGCCGGGGACGATCGCGTTGACGTTCACGCCGTGCCCGGCCCATTCGTTGGCCAGTGCCCGGGTCAGTCCGGCGATCCCGGACTTCGCCGCGGTGTACCCAGGCACGTTGATCCCGCCCTGGAAGCTCAACAGCGAGGCGGTGAACACGATCTTGCCGTGGCCACGGGCCACCATCTGCCTGCCGACCTCGCGGGACAGGATGAACTGGCTGCTCAGGTCGACGGTGATGACGTGGTCCCAGTCCGCGTCCGGGTGGGTGGCGGCCGGAGCGCGGGCGATGGTGCCTGCGTTGTTGACCAGGATGTCGACCGGCCGGTCCAGCCCGTCGAGGGTACTGGCCAGCTCCAGGACAGCGGAGCGGTCGGCGAAGTCGGCGGTCAGCGCGGTGCACGTACGGCCCAGCGCGGTGACCCGGGCCTGCACGGCACTGCCTGCGGGCTCCTGGTGCGCGCTGACCGCGATGATGTCGGCGCCCGCCGCGGCCAGTGCCTCGGCGATCCCCAGACCGATGCCCCTGCGGGCGCCGGTGACCACGGCGAGCTTTCCGGTCAGGTCGAACAGTGACGCGGTCATGCGACCGCCTCGCTCACTGCGGTCCCGCATTCGGCCGCCGGTCGGCCGTGTCGCGAGGCGGCGCATTCGCGGGGGCCTGTGTTCAATGATTCGCTCGCAAGCTCGCTCATGGGGTCTCCTCGGTGGTGCGGCAGTCGATGAGGACCTTCATCACGCCGCCGCCGGATTCCAGGGCCTCGAAGGCCGCGGTGGCCCGCTCCATCGGCTCGATGCTGGAGATCAAGGTTGTGGCCGGGATGTCGCCGTCGGCGATCAGCCGCACGGCCGCGTCGAAGTCCGTGCGGTCGTAGAGGCGGGCGCCGAGCATGGTCAGTTCGCGCCAGAAGAAGCGGTGCAGGTCGACCGGGCGGGGCGTCGAGTGGATCGCCACCTGCACGAGACGGCCGCGAGTCGCCAGTGCGCCGACCGCCGTCGCGACACCGGCCGCCGCGCCCGACACCTCGAAGGCGACCGCCGCGCCGGCACCGCCGGTCCAGTTCGTGATGCTGTCGGTGAAGCCGTCGGCGCCAGGGTCGAGCGCGGTGAGCCCG
Organism: Pseudonocardiaceae bacterium; assembly: GCA_035248365.1. Classification (GTDB taxonomy): domain Bacteria; phylum Actinomycetota; class Actinomycetes; order Mycobacteriales; family Pseudonocardiaceae; genus CAJCJE01. The sequence continues at coordinate 48,910 of DATFHN010000026.1, forward strand.
AGACCCTCGGCGACGGAACGGCGAAACGGATCGGGTTCGACCAGCACCACGTCGGCTCCGCTCCTGCGGGCCACGATCGCGATGAGCAAGCCGATCGGCCCGCCGCCGACCACGATCGCCTGTTCGCCCTCGCGAAGGTCAGCCCGCCGCACGTCGTGGACGGCGACGGCCGTGGGCTCGACGAGCGCGGCGTGCTCCAGCGGCAGGTCATGAGGCAGCCGGACGAGCGTGTCGGCAGGCACCGTCCACGTGTTCTGCATGGCACCTTCGGCGTCGATGCCGAGGAACACCAGGCGATGGCAGATGTGCTGGTGACCCGCCCGGCAGGCCGCACAGTCGCCGCACCAGCGCAGTGGCATCACCGTCACCGGGTCGCCGACCTGCCAGCCGTCGACATCGGCGCCGAGCGCGGCGATCCGCCCGGACATCTCGTGTCCGATCACGCCGGGCGGGTCGACCCTGGCGTCCATGTCGCCGTGGAAGATGTGCAGATCGGTGCCGCAGATCCCGGTGTAGGCCACATCGATCCGGACGTGGCCGGGAGGGGGCGGTGCCGGTGACGCCGGCTCGACCGCCAGGTGCCGGGCCGCCGAGTAGATCACGCGGCGGGGGGTCACGGCCGGGACGGTGGGTCGCATCGGAGATCCCTTCGGTACAGGCGGGTGGCGTTGTCACACAACACGTCCGCACACGCGCCGGCCGGATAGCCGGACAGTGCGGTGTGGACGGTGTCGAGCCAGCGGTCGTAATCGGTGGCCAGGGTCAGCACGGGCCAGTCGCTGCCGTAGAGGCACCGGTCGGGGCCGAACGTGTCCAGGGCTTCGCGCAGCACATCGACCAGCACGGCGTCGGCGGCACCCGGGACGGCTTCTGTTACCAGCCCGGACAGTTTGGCAACGACGTTGCCATGAGTTGCCAGTCGGCGGACGTCGCGGCGCCAGTCGGTCAGATCGGCACCGGGCGCCGGCTTGCCGAGGTGGTCCAGGACGATCGTGGTCTCGGGACAGGCTGCCGCCAGCTCGGCGAGTTCGGTCAGCTGGTGGGCGCGGACGCAGGCGTCGAACGGCAGCCCCGCCTCGCCGAGCAACCCGACCCCGGCCCGGAAACCCTTGTCGCCCAGGAATCCCGGCGCCTCGTCCTGGACGTTGCGCCGCACCCCGACGACGAACGGGTCGTCCCGGTAGCCGCGCAGCACCGCCGCCGCCCGGGCCGGGTTCTCCAGCGGAACATGCGCGACGATCCCGCGAATCCACGGTTGGTCATGGGCCTCGCGGCGGATCCACTCGACCTCGGCGGCAGCGTCCTGCTCGGCGCGTCCCGCCTCGACCACGATCACGTCGACCGGCCGGCGCAACCGCTGTGGCGGGAACGGCTCGTTGAGCGCGGGAACATCGTCGAGCCACGGATAGCGCAGCGCCCGTGGATCCCAGAAGTGCACGTGCGCGTCGAGAATCTCGGTCATCGTGCGCCGCCAGGGTGCTGGTTCTCCCGGCGTCCGTTGCGCCAGCCCACGTCCCGGACCGGCGCGAGACATTCCTCGACCTCGGCCAGCAGCTCGCGATCCACCGGGTCGTCGAGCGATGCGACGTTGCGGCGTACCTCCATCGGATTGGCCGCGCCGACAACCGTGGTGACGAAGCCGCCCGTCGCGGCCGAGAACTGGAGCGCGATCCGCTCGATGTCCGCGCCACGCGCCCGGCACAGCGCCGCCGCCTCGGCACAGCGCCGCAGCACCTCGCCCGATGCGGGATGCCATGGCGGCGGACCGGCCTCGGTCAGCGCCCCCATCGCGAACGGAGCAGCGTTGATCACGGCGGCGCCGAGATCGGCGAAGCGGCCCCGATATCCGGCCAGCCTCCGGTCCTGCAGGGTGTACTGGCCGTAGGACAGCACGGTGTCCACCGGCACGCGTTCGGCCACGTACGTCAGCGCGGGCAGGGGATACCCGGTCACTCCCACGGCGCCGACCAGTCCGGAGGCCTGGAGCGCACGCAGGGCGGGCACGGTCTCGTCGGCAACCTGGTCCAGGTCGCCGAACTCGATGTCATGGCACTGCACCAGATCGAGGTGGTCGGTGCCGAGCCGGTCGAGGCTCTCGTGGACGCTGCGTTCGGCGCGCCGGGCGCTGAAGTCGAAGTCGTTCTGCCCGTATCGGCCGACCTTGGTGGCCAGCACATAACTGGAGCGGTCGACGCCGCGCAGGGCGGTGCCGAGCACGCGTTCGGCGCGGGTCGCTCCGTAATACGGCGACACGTCGAAGAACGTGATCCCGAGTTCCAGCGCGGTGTGCACGGCGGCAGTGCCCTGTCGCTGCGCCGCGGGATCGGTCGCGTACCCGAGCGGCGAGGTGCCGAAGGCGAGTTCGGAGACGGTCAGGCCGGTCCGGCCGAGCGGCCGCTGCCTCACGACCGGTCCTCGAACGGTGTGCGGTAGGACGCCTGGCGCGTGTGCGGGTCCAGCGCCAGGGTCAGCCGGATCCGGCTGGAACGGGGCAGGTCGACGCGCAGCCAGGGACCGTCCACTTGGGCCGATGCCGAGGTGACGACTGGTTCGCCGTGCCCGTAGTCGTAGAGGCCGCCGAGCCACGAGTCGTCGGTGCAGGCGGTGTACTCGGCCGAACGGATGGTGTGTTCGGCGAACGCTCCAGCCTGCACCACAACCGATCGCGCCTGCTGCGGGTCGAGGTTGACCAGATCGATCACGGTGGCGTCCGGGTCGACCCGGGAGACCAGCGCGGCGACCGACGGCGGCAGGCCGGGACGGCGGGCGTCCGCGTCGTAGTAACGCACCCGCGCCTGTTGCAGGCCGCCGTTGTACAGCACCTGCGGGCCGCCCCAGGTCAACTGGACCAGTGCCTCGGTGACCACCGGATTCGACTGCTGCCACAGGTGGATGTCGGCCTCGGGCACGTCGCGCCCCCGATAGCGGTCCATCCGGGCCAGCCGGTGCCGGACCTGAGCCTGTGCTGCGGCGAGAATGTGGACCGGATAGTCGGGGTCCTCGCCGGCGAGGAAGGCCAGCCACGGTTCTTCGTGCCCGGCCTCTTCCTTGCTGCGGAAGGATCGTACGGATCCGGCGTCGTATCCGGTCCCGGCGCGCAGCCGGTCGAGGCGGTCCTGGTCGTCCGCTGACGCGCTGTGATGCCACAGCGCGGCCGGGACCGCCAGCATCACCGGGTTGTAGTCGAACCAGCCACGATCGCCGTACCGGTGCGGCACGTGCAGCGTGGGCGTGTGCACATCCGGTCCCAGTTGGGCGGTCCAGCGCGACTGGAGGCTGGAGTCGGCCTCGGCGAAGGCCATCACCTTGCCCTGCGCGATGACCGTGTCCAGGGCGGGACGCACCAGGTCCAGATAGGACTCGTCGCCGGTGGCCGTCGCGGCGGCCAGTGCCGCCACCGTCGCCGCCTGCCCGACGCTGTACCAGCCGTGCGGCCACGACCACCCATAGTGGCCGCCGTACCAGCGCCCCTCCAGCAGTCCGCCGACGGTGCCGTCCGGGGCGACGTTGTCCGGCACGATGCCCTCGTTGCGTGCCGCCCGATCCCGCCACGCGCCGACATACTCGACGATCCAGTCCCGATACCGCTGCTCGCCGGACAGCAGCCACGCGTTCAGCACCAGCCCGGTCGCGGCCAGGTTCACGGCCGTGTCGCCGACCCCCATCCGCTGCCGCATCTGCTCGCCCATCCGCTCATCGGGCGGCAGCCACTCCAGCGGGTACCCGTACATCGCCGCCTCCTGCGGCAGCCACGGATAGGACTCGCCGTCGAAAAGGCCGTCGCGATCGGGATCGCTGCCGTTGTGCGGCTTGCGGATGATCCGGTGTGCCGGGTCGTAGTTGCCGTGCGCGGGATCGACGTAGAGTTCGGCGAAGCGCAGCGCCCGCTCGGTCCAGCGCTGCGGCGCCGCCATGCACAGGAAGTAGCACAACAGCATGCTCTCGCCCTGGTGGAACCAGTCGTAGCCGCGCTCGTACTCGGCGTTCAGCATGCCGAGTTCGGTCAGCTGGCTGGTGACGGCTTCCCAGTGCCGTTCGGACTGGGCGAGCAGGTCGTCCGCGCCGCCCAGCAGATACAGCTGCGGCCAGTTGAAGAACGTCTCGTAGAAGTCGTCAACGCCGTCGCGGCTGGTGAGCCGGTCGTGATAGGTGAGCCTGCCGTCGGAATCGGTGAAGTCGCGGACGAACTGGCGCCAGGCGTGGTCCAGCAGGTCGAACAGTTCGCGCTGGGCGATCGCCCACTCCGGCGGTTCGAGCAGCGGAACCGAGGCGGTGACGACGGGATACATCCTCAAGTGCTCCATTCCAGGGCAGCAGCCACCACCGGCACCGGGCGACGTGGTCCGGTGCGCGAGCAGTGACCAGCGGGTGAGGGCCGGGTGGCCGCTACTCCTTGGTCGCGCCGGCCAGCATTCCGGCGACCAGGAAACGTTGGGAGAAAACGAAGACGATCAGGACCGGGGTGATGGCCAGCAGCGTCGCCAGGGCAAGTTCCGGCCGCTGCACGGCCAGCGCGCCGACCGTCGGGTTGAACTGGGGGACGTTGTCCAGCAGCGTGCCAAGGCCCACCTGCACCGGGAACTGGTCGTTGCCGGGCAGCAGGACGTAGGGCAGGAAGTAGTTCGTCCAGTTGGCCACGAAGCTGAAGAACCCCACCAGGGCCACGACCGGCGAGGCCAGCGGCAGCGCGATGTGCCGGAACACACCGAACTCCGAACAACCGTCCAGCTTCGCCGCCGAGATGAGTTCGCGCGGCAGCGTGGTGTTGAAGTAGATGTAGGTCAGGTACACGCCGAACGGGTAGAACGAGTACGGCAGGATGATCGACCACATCGAGCCGATCAGGCCTGCGGCGTTCACTTCCAGGAACAGCGGCACGACGAGGGTCGCGTTGGGCATGAGCATCACGACCAGCGTCAAGATCAGCAGCGTCCGCCTGCCCCGGAACTCGGTCATCGCCAGCGCATAACCGGCCGGTACCGCGACGCACAGCGTGATGGCCAGCGCGACGAAGGAGTACACGGCGGAGTTGCGCAGCCACAGGAAGATCGTGTCGTTCTGGAATCCGATCAACGCGTCCCAGTTGGCCCGCAGCGCGTGCAAGGAGCCGAACGACAGCGGGTTGGAGTGCACCAGCTGGTCGTCGGTCTTCGTCGCGGCCAGCACCAGCCAGAGCAGCGGGAGCACGAAGAACACCACGAACAGCACGAGCACCAGCGCGGACAGCGGCTGACCGAACCCGATGCGGCGAGGCTGGAACCGGCGTCCTCGGTGCTCTACACCAGAGGTGCGCAGGACATGTGGGGTCAGGGCGGCGCCCGTGGTGTCAGTCGGCATCGAAGAACCCCGATCGGGCGACGAACAGGCCCGCCGCGACCAGCCCGACGAGCAGCAGTTCGACGGAGATGGCGGCAGCGGTGTTGACGTTGTTGTTCTGGAAGGCGAAGTCGTAGGCGAGCTGGTTGAGCGAGTAGTCCCGTCCCGCGACACCCACGCTGGCCTGGGTGAGCAGCTGCGGCTCGACGAACAGCTGGGTACCACCCGCGAACGCGAGGATCACCATGTAGACGATCCACTTGCGCAGCAGGGGGATCTGGATGCGCCACGCGGTCTGCCACGCGCCGGCGCCGTCGATCCGCGCCGCTTCGAGCAGATCCGTCGAGATGTTGTTCAGCGCCCCGTACAGCACCACGATCCAACCGCCCGCACCGGTCCAGAACGCGATGAGGGTGAACAGGATCGGCAGGTGCGACGGGTCGATCACCTGCCCGAACGTGTCGAAGCCGAGAGCCCGCAGCAGAAAACTCACCGGGCTCACCGCCGGGTCGAGCAGGAACAGCCACACCATCACGCTCGCCGCGCCGGCCAGCGCGCCCGGGATGTAGTACAGGAAGCGCAGCGTCATGCTGACGCCTCGGCTCGCCAGCCGGTGTAGCAGCAGAGCAAGAGCGACCACGAAGACCACCAGCGCCGCCAGCCAGCAGATCAGGTAGAGCCCGACGTGCTCGATCGCGGACAGGAACCGGAAATCGCTTGCCGCGCTGATGAAGTTGGACAGCCCGGCGAAGCCGTTACCGGCGTCGGTGAACGCGAAGTAGATGGCATACCCGGTCGGCACGATGCCGAAGGCGATCAGCAGCAGCGTGTAGAGGGCGACGAACCCGTGGCCGGACCGGCCGGGCCAGCGGGCCCGGCCGGTTGTTGTCGCAGCGCTCATTGGTTGACCTGGTAGCCGTCGGTGCGCGCGTAGTTGGCGATGGCGTCGTGCCACGCGGGCAGCAGGGACGTGATGGTCTTGCCTGCGGTGAGGTGGGGTGTGACGGTGGCGGCCCAGATGGCCTCCTGGCTGAACTGCCCGTAGCCCCATCCCGGCCAGACCTGGTTGGCGGCCTGTTGGAGTACCGGCGAGATGTCGTTCGCGTAGTACTTCGACGCGTCCTGGTTGGCCAGCCAGGTCTTGGCGGCGGGGGCGTAGGCCGGGTAACCAGGCGCGACCTTGCCCTGGTAGTCGTTCGCGGTGGTGACCCAGGTCAGGAACGCGGTCGCGGCCTTGAGGTTGGCGCTGTGCGCGGAGAGCAGCCAGGTGCCACCGCCGACGTTGCCCACCGAGGGAGCGGAGTCGCCGGGCCACTGCGGCATCGGCGCGGCCGCGATCTGCCCGGCCGGGGTCTTGAACGTGCTCTGGAACAGCGCGCCGCCGTACCACGAGGGGCCGGGCAGCATCAGGATCTTGTTCGCGTCGTTCTTGTCGAAGTCGGAGCTGAAGACGCTGCTGGTGGCCAGGGTGTGGTTCTGGATCAACGTGTCCAGCAGCGACGCCATCCGCGCGCAGTCCGGGCTCGTGGTGTTCACCGTGACCGCCTTGGGCGCGGTGATCTGGTTGGCGCCGCACTTGCTCGCCCACAGGTAGATCTCGGGCGTGAAGACGTCACCGGCGGTCCCGACCAGGTACCCGGGGTGCTGGGCGGCGACCTGTTTGCCGAGCGCCTCGTACTCGGGCCAGGTGGTGGGAACCGTGTAACCCCACTGCTTCATCAGCGCGGCGTTGTACCAGAGCACGGTCTGTGCGAGGTCGTTGCGCAGGCAGTAGAGCGTGCCGTTGACCAGGCACGGATCGTTGGCGCCCTTGGCCCATCCGTCCAATGTGGACTGCGGGATCATCCCCTGGTTCAGCGGCGCGGTGAAGCCCGCGGGCACGGCCCACGACGCTTCGTTGTTCTGCGAGCTGAACACCACGTCCGGCCAGCCGCTCCGGGTGCGGTTGAACAGGCTCACCTTGGTCTGCAGGTAGTTCGACCCGTTGGCATCGCCGTCGTAGCTGACGATCTTGATCGGCACCGAGGGGTGCTCGCGCTGGTAGAGCTTGGCGGCGGCCAGGCGGTCCGAGTCCACCCACACCGTCAGCGTGCCACCGGTCTGCGCGACCGGATGGAACCCGTTCTGGTTGGCGGTGGTGCTTCCGCCGGAGCAGGCGGTGACTACCGCGAGCACGAGCGCCGCAGCGAGGGCCAGCAACGCGGATCGCCCGCGCGGTATGCGTGCCTGCCTCGGGGCGCGGACGCCGACATTGGCTGTCATGTGCAACTCCACTACGTCGTGGTGGGCGCCCGCTGACGGAGCCGAGCGGGCAGAGGCTGCGATGTGTGCGACTCATAACAGTCCTCGTCTGGCGCCAAGTCAAGCCTGCGATGCCCAGAAATCTGAAAATCGATGGCAAGAGTTCTCGAATACGCCCCGTTCATGACGGTTTGTCGCGTGCCTGTCGCCAACCTGGTCATATAAGTACGACTTATATTTCTCGATCAAGGGTCGTTGTGTAAGCTCTCGATGGTACAGATCGGTCATACTTTCCGGATAGCTCACGAGGGAGGCAAGCTGTGGATGGCGCGGCGATGCCGGCGGCGAACGGTTTGTCGACGCCGCCGTACAAGCCCGGGTACGAGGTCGTGGCGGAGCAGATCCTGCACCTGATCACCGAACTGCACCTGCAGCCGGGCAACAGGATGCCGACGGAGCACGAGCTTGCCGCCCGGCTGAGTACCAGCCGTACCGTCGTGCGCGAGGCGGTGAAGATCCTCTCGGCCCTTGGCCGGGTGCGCGCGCAGAAGGGCAGGGGCATCTACGTTGCCGACGACGAGGGCCTGCTCGGCTCGGCCCGATGGGGTGGCTTCTTCCTGCCCACCGACCTCGACCACATCTTCATGCTCTTCGAGTTCCGCCGGGTGCAGGAAACGGCCGCCAGCCGGCTCGCGGCGACTCGCGCCACCCCCGCCGAGCTGCGCGCCATCGAGACCGCGGCCGAGACCTGCCGCCAGGGCTACGTGACCGGGGAACGCGACCTGTTCGATCGCGGCGACGACGAGTTCCACCTCGGCATCGCCGCCGCATCCCACAACCCGTTGCTGGTCACCGCCGTGCGCGAGGCGCGGCGGCTACAGCGTCAGTCCAGCACGATCGGCCTGCACGGCACGGTCGGTGGCCATGCCGAAGGAGCCATCGAGGAGCACGCCGCGATCTACCAGGCGATCAGGGACGCCGATCCGGACGCGGCCGCCCGCACCACGGCGGTTCACCTGGACAACACCCTGGAGGACTACCGCAGGGAGATCCAGCACCGCGTGTTCGGCTGACCTCACCTGACGCCTCGATCAGCCAGCGGTGCGGCCGACCGCGGCATAGGCCACGGACCGCTCCGGATGCTCGACCTCGGTGTCGGGCCGCCACAGCGCATTCCAGGTGATGCCCGGTTCCAGCAACTCCAGCCGGGCCGGCAGCATTGCGGCGAACTGAGCCTTCGTACGCACGTGGCCGGGCAGCTTGGTTTCGGCGTACTTGTCAGCGGCCTGGGCGACGCGCGCGCCGATCGGGCCATCGAGAGTGGCGTGCGAGGCGATCAGGTAGCTGCCTGCGGGGAACGCCCCCAGATACTTCGCGATCAGTGCGGCGGGGTCGTCCTCGTCGGCGAGGAAATGCAGCATGCCCATGATCATCACGGCGACCGGGCGGCTGGTGTCCAGCACTGTCCGGGCGACGGGCGAGGCGAGGATGGCAGCGGGATCGCGGAGGTCGCCTTCCAGCACGCTGACGCCGTCCTCGGCGGTGAGGTCCTGCTTGGCCAGCAACAATTCCGTGTGAGCGATGGCGACGGGTTCGATGTCCGCGTACAGCACCCGCGCGGCCGGTTGTACCGAACGGGCGGTTTCGTGAGTCGGGCCAACGGTGGGAATCCCCGAGCCGAGGTCGAGGAACTGGTCCACGCCCAGACTGGCGACATGGCGCACGGCGCGCTGCTGGAAACTCCGGTTGTTGCGGGCGAAGTCGCGGGCTTCCGGGAAGAAGGACATGACCTCCTCGGCGAAGCGACGATCCGAGCCGAAGTTCTGCGCCCCGCCCAGGTAGTAGTCATAGACGCGGGCGGCGTTGGGCGTGTCGACGTCGACACCGTGCAGGTCGTCGGCTCCGTCCAGCGTGACCTTGTCGTCAAGGCTGGGCTGCGCTCCATCCGCGGACATCGGACCAGTCACGCCGGCCGCTCCTTTCCTCGTTCGTACTACCTGATTCGTCGCTCCGGATGATTTTTCCACGGCTGCCCCCGACTGTCCCGGCGAGCTACCGGTACGAGACGGCGAGCAGCGCGAACAGGAAGGCGGCGGTGGCAGCCGCCGATCGCAGCACGTCAATCCGCGCCCAGCGGCGGACCACAGCCTTCCAGTCAGATGGTGGAGCGTCGGCTCGCCAGTCGCTGACCTTGATGTTGATCGGCACGGTGCCCAGGAACGACAGCAGCAGGAACACCACCATCGCGATCACGCTCGCCCACCTCAGGACCAGGCCGGGCCCCGTGACGACGACGAGGACCGTCACGGCGAGCGCGGCCGCCGGGAGCATGATGATCGGTACGACAACCCGGAGGCGACGCACAAGAGCCTGCCGCACCAGCAGATGCGCCCGATCGTCCAAACTGGACACCGCTGGATGGATCCCATAGCGGACGATCAGCTCCTCACCCGCGAGGACACCGAGCAAGAAAAGGCCGATGAACTGCACCAACTCACCGGTCATGTCGCACCGTCCTGGGCGTCGGGATCGAGTCGTAGCCGCACGAGCCGGGCGGGTTCGGGACGTCTGAAGCCTCGGGGAGGTTCAGTCACGAAATATTACTGTGACTGAACCTATCGCCGCAAGGCTTCACAAGACAATACTTTCAGTTACTAGAATATTGCGGTCGCGGTAACTACAGTGCGTTCATGAGCGTGCCCACGGTGGACTGGTGGACAGCCGGTGAGCCCGGCCCGGAAGGGTTGCGGGAGCGCAAGAAGCGGCTGATGCGCCAGCGGCTGACCGACACGGCGACCGCCATGTTCCTGGAGCGCGGGTTCGACGCGGTGCGCGTCGCCGAGATCGCCGCGGCTTGCGGGGTGTCGGAGAAGACCGTCTTCAACTACTTCCCGAGCAAGGAAGCGTTGATCCTGGACCTGCCCGAGGCGGCCATGGCCGCGCTGCGCACCGGGCTGGCCCGAGCCGACCGCACCCCGACCGACGCGGTATTGGAGATCCTGGCCGGCGAGCTGGACGCCATCGTGTCCTGGCTGGGTGCGCAGCCCGACCTGGCCGAGGCTCGCGCGAAGGTCCGGGACTTCAATGCGATGATCCTGTCCACGCCATCACTGCGCTCGCACTACCGGGACATGACCGAGCAGCTCGCCACGGTCGCGGCCGAGGCCTTGGCCGACCGAACCGGGTACGGCAGCGACGATCCCCGGTGCCAGATCGCGGCCACCGCATTGCTCGGACTCTGGCGCGTCCAGTTCGGCGCCCTGCGCAAGAGCCTCGACGGCGAACGCACGCCCGAACAGGTCCGCGACGCCGTCACCGCCGACGTGCGCAGCGCCGCCTGGCTCATCGACACCGGACTGGCGGGGTTCGGCGAAGCGACCAGTTGATCACACCCGCAGCGGCGGGCCGAACCGCACCGCCACGCCGGGGGAGTAGAGCACGCTGACCGGCGGGGTGTCTGTCACCGGCAGTCCGGCCGCGGCCACCGCCTCGTCGGCCAGCTCCATGAGTTCGGCCCGGTGCAGCGGCCAGGTGGGATGTTGGTTGGGCAGGTATAGCGTCTGGCCGTACCACCGGACGTGCAGGCCCCAGCGCGCGGTGAGGAAGGTCTCCAGTTCGGTCGGTTGGGTGATCCCGGCGCCGACCCGCACCGCGACCCGGCTGGACAGTCCGGCCGGTCCCGGCCAGCGGCGGCGGGCTGTGTAGGTGACCACGTCGGCGGTGTGGTCGATGCGCATGGCGGCCCACAGGTAAGGCAGGCGGAAACCCGTTCTGGCGACCAGCACCGGCAGCAGCCGGCTGGCATCCAGGGAGCGGAACACCACGCCGCGCCGTCCTTGCTCGTCTACCGAGTAGAGCCGGACGTTGGTCTCGGGAAATGACCCGAGATATGGAAGTCCGGGTCCGGCCAGTGGCCCGACGCGGTGCATCCGGAAGGGCACCAGGCCGATATAGGTCGCGCCGTGCAAGGTGTCTGGCCGGGTACCGGCAGGTAGCATGGGGGCAACCGCTTCCGGCTCCACCGGCCAGTGCAGCATGGTCAGGTCCAGCCAGGACTGAACCAGGATGCTCCACCGCACCGGACGCGGCGTCTGCGACGTCACTGGTTCGACCGGATCCATCGCCCACCTCCGTGATATCGCGCGGTTGCGCCTGACGGACGGAGACCGATGAGTACTACGCCCGTGCTGTTGTACGACGGCGACTGCGCCTTCTGCACCCGGGTTATCACATCGGTGCGGAAGCGGGTGCGGCCGCCCGTCCGGTTCCTGCCCTGGCAGCGGGTGAACCTCGACGACTATGGCGCAACCGAAGCCGATGTGCTGGATGCCGTGCTGTGGATCGGGCCGGACGGCCATCGGCGGGGCGCCCAGGCATTCGGCGCGGTGTTGCGTGCCGCGGCCGGTTGGTGGTGGCCGGTCGGGGCTGCCGTGCTGCTGCTGGGCGTTCGCCAGCTGGCCGCGCTGGCGTACCGGCTGATCGCCGTCAACCGGCATCGGCTACCCGGCGGGAGCGCCGCGTGTGAACTGCGATCGCCCTGATCCGCAGCCGAAATGCCACTCGTCAGGTGTCAGCATTCTGTAATGGCGTGAACGCTGTGCGCGAACAGAGACGCCGCTAACGTGGCGACACGTGATTGCAGCCAGCTCAGCCGGACGGACGATGCACACGGCAGGGACGACGATCATCCGGTATGGATTGGTTGCGGTCATCGCCTGGATCGGGTTGCTGAAGTTCACCGCGTCAGAGGCGGGCCGCGTTCAGCAGTACGTCACGCACAGCCCGTTCCTGAGCTGGACGCATCTCGTACTCGACCAACGCACGCTGGCCGCGGTGTTTGGATGCGTCGAGGTCGGCGCGGCGTTGTTGATCTCACTGCGACGCTGGTTTCCTCGGGTGTCCGCGGTGGGCAGCGTCATCGCGATCGGCCTGTTCCTCACCACCCTGAGCTTCTTGTTCACCACGCCCGGCGTCGGCGACACCGCGGCGGGTGGGTTTCCCGCGCTGTCGCCGACCGGGCAGTTCCTGTTGAAGGATCTGGTGTTGCTGGGCGCTTCCGTGTGGACGCTCGGGGACTCGCTTCTCTCCGCTCCGGAGTAGTTCTGCCGCAGAACAAACCCTTCCTCAACATCGGACATCTGGCGTACCCGGTACGGCACGCGCGCACGGCAGATCCGCGCCACCGAGGAGTACGTCAGCGGCACCGGCCTCGGTGTCACCGGAACACGGTTGGACATCGGACATTCACCCGGCTGGGAATTGGCCCACTACGCCGCCGCCGACTTTCCCCATGTCGTGCCGCTACGCCGCTGGAGATCGAGTCGTGGAACGGGCATCCCGCCTACCTGACCCCACCCGCCGCATTTTGGAGTTGACACTCCAATTTTTTCCTGGCATTGATTGGCGTGTTCACTCCATGCTCGATTGGGGATCACGATGCCTGCCCACGACACGATCGCCGCGCGCGTCGCGGAAATGCCTGCCGGGTTGCCCGAGGAATTCGCCACGGTCTTCGCCGCCGAGCAAGCGCAGTTGGACGCGACCGGCCGGCCGGACGGTGTCCTGGCGCCGGGCGCGGAGATGCCGGACGGCGAACTGCTGGACGTCGACGGGCAGCCGACCTCGCTCCGGCAGCAACGCGGTGACGGCGTCACCGTCGTCGTCTTCTACCGAGGCGCGTGGTGCCCGTACTGCAACATCGCGCTGAAGGCCTACCAGAACGTGCTCGTCCCGGCGTTGACCGACCGCGGCGTCGGCCTGATCGCGATCAGCCCTCAGCGGCCCGACGGTTCGCTGGGCATGCGGGACAAGCACGCGCTGAGCTACGTGGTGCTGTCCGATCCGGGCAACCAGATCGCGGCCAAGCTGGGCATCCTGACCGCCCCGGAGGCCGCCGTTGTCGAGACACAGGGCGCCCTGGGTCTCGACCTGGCCGAGGTCAACGCCGACGGCACCCGCATCCTGCCGATGCCGGCAGCCGCCATCGTCGACGCGGACGGCGTCCTGCGCTGGATCGACGTGCACCCGAACTACGCGACGCGCTCCGAGCCCGCCGACATCCTGGCCGCGCTGTCCGCCATCGGAGTCGACGCGTGACGCGCCCGGTCCGGATCGGCGTCCAGTTGTGGCCAGGCGGCGCGCCGGACTACGCGACCTGGCGGGCCGCGGTCCTGCAGGCCGAGGAACTCGGCGCCGACGCGATCTTCGGCTACGACCACTTCCATCGTCCGGCCGTCCGGCGTGGCCCCAACGGTATCGAACTCGACCCGGTGCAACCGGACGTCGTCAACTTCGAGGGCTGGACCGCGCTTGCCTCGTGGGGCGAGATCACCACCCGTCCCGAGATCGGCCTGCTGGTCACCGGGATGGGCTACCGCAATCCCGATCTGCTCGCGGACATGGCTCGCACGGTCGACCACATCAGCGGCGGCAGGCTCATTCTGGGCGTCGGATCCGGTTGGTACGAGAAGGACTACCGGGTCTACGGCTACGAGTACGGGACGCTGCGGTCCCGGATGGACGTGTTCGCCGATGGCGTGCGGCGCGTCGCGCACCGGCTGGCGAACCTGACACCGAGCCCGCTGCGGCCGATCCCGATCCTGATCGGTGGGTCGGGGGAGCGTCGTACCCTGCCGCTGGTCGGGCAGTATGCCCAGATCTGGCACAGCAGCATGAACCTGGCGATGTTCCGCCGCAAGAACGATCTGGTCAAGCAGCACGCCGCGGACGCCGGGCGCGACGACAGCGTCATCGAACGCGCGATCACCTGGACCAACGCAGCGGACGCCGACCAGTTCCGCGCCGAAGGGGTCAGTCTCTACACGACGGAGGTCAAGCCAACCGAAGCCGGCTACGACTTCACGACACTCGCTGACCTGTTGCGCTGGCGGGACTCGAACGCGTGACGTGTCGGGCGCGGTCGATCAGGAACGCGACGATGAGTCCGCCCAGGGACGCGGCGAGACCATAGACGACGTAGGGCACCGTCGTGTCCGCGATGTTGGCGCTCGCACAGCCGATCAACCCGGTGAGCATGGCGGTCACCGCGACTCGCGGGCTGAGCGGGTAGCGCTTGGACAGGACGTAACCGACGAAGATCGGCACGGCCAGTACTGAGGCGGAGTAGGCGTAGACCGCGACCATCCAGGCGAGCACGCTGGGAAACAGCAGCGATATCACGCCGGCCACGAGGCCAAGAACAACGGTGACCTTGCGCGACAACGAGATATTCGACCGATCGGTTCCGGTCCGGCGCAGGACCTTCTCGTTCAGGTCGCTGACGACGCTGGTGACGGCGCTCTGCAACGCGGCCCCGCTCACCGAGACGATCATGGCAACCATGAAGGCACCGAACACGATGAGGATGCCGGGCGGCAATTGCGTCAGCAGCCACCCGGCCGCGGCCTCCGGGCGCAGCCCAGGCTTCAGCGCGCGGGCCGACAATCCGATGAGCAGCGCGTAGACACCCGCGACCAGCATGGTGAGACCGGCGAGGACCAGCCCGATGCGTGCCTGCCCCACCTTCTTCGTCGCGAAGACGCGCTGGAAGTAGATCTGGTTGCTCAAGGTTGCCGGGATGATGGCGGCGACCCACAACCAGATCTGTTTCGGTCCGACGCTACCCAGCGAGGACGGCGCGGTAAGCGCGGGCGGTACTCGATGGGCGATCGCGGTCCAGCCGCCGACCAGGTAAACGCAGTACCCGGCGAGCCCGAGCGCCAGCACGATTTTGATGATCCCAAAGAAGAAATCGGTCCATGCCACCGATGTCAGCCCTCCCGGAAGCACGAACACCACCGACCCGGCGAGAATCAGACCGACCAGGACCACTTTCGGATAGCCGGTCAACTGCCCGAACAATGCCGCGAACGACCCGAACTGGGTGCACACCCAGCCGAAGGGAAGGAACAGTGCGGCAAGCCCGGCGATCGTCGACAATGTCAGGTTGCCGCCGTACAGCCGGGTGAGCACGTCGGGCAAGGTCTTGAACTGTTGCGTCCGCAGCCATTTGGCGAGCAGCGCGAGGATGAGGAAGCCCGCCGTGCTACACAGTTCGTAGACGAACACCGCCCATCCGCCCGCATAAGCGATGCCGACGTGGGCGACCAGCACACCACCGCCCGCCGCCGCGGCGAACTGGGTGATGACGACGACCGGCAGGGGTAACGATTCCCGAGCGCTGAGCCAGGCGCCCGCGCTTGTCGCGCGCCTGCCGAAATAGATCGACAGCACCGCTCCCGCTGCGATGACAAGAACGCCGACCAGCAGAACTCCCGTTGTCACTCCGGCTGAATCGCGCATGACGGACCTCCATTGGGCAAAACCTAGGACTGTAGTTCTCGATGGCCGGTCTCCGGCGTTACCAGCGTCGCGACGAAACTGATCAGGGCCGCGACGACGACCGCGATGGCGACGCTGATCCCGGTTCCGGTCCTCCCGACCAGCCACACCGCGAAGATTGGCGCCGTGCCACCGAACAGGGCAGAGGCGACGGCGAAAGCGAGCCCACCGCCGCTGGCGCGCAGGCGCGTCGGCAGGAGTTCCAGCATGATCGGGATCTGCACGGCCTGGTGCAGCCCGATCGGAATGACCACCGCGAGCTGTGCGAGCAGAATGAACCCGAACGCGCCCGAGCCCATCAGAAAGAAAGCGGGTACGGCAATGATCATGAAGAGAATCTGCGCAACGAACAAGATGGGCCGACGACCGAACCGGTCGGCCAGCCTGCCGGCGACCGGAATGACACACATCATGAAACACTGTGCGATCAGCGCCGTCAGAAACGTGGAATGCTCGCTGACATGGGCATTCTTCACCAGATACGTCGGTACATAGGTCAGAAACACATAGAACGCAAAGAAACTGCCGCACAGGAAAATTCCGAGCAGCCGCAACGTCTGACCCAGATAGTGCTTGTTGGTCAGCAATTCGACGATGGGAGCCTTGGAAACAGCGCCCTGCTCCTTGATGTCGCGGAATCGCGGTGTCTCGGTCAGGCGTGACCGGACGAACCAGCCGACCGCGCCAAGGGGAAGGGCGATCACGAACGGGATACGCCATCCCCACGACACCAGCGCGTCATGGGCCAGGGTCGACGACAGCGTCGTCGCCACGACCAGAGCGAGAATGCTGCCCGCCGTGGCGCCGAACTGTACCCAGCTCGCCGAGTATGCCCGGCGCCGAGCCGTGCTGTGCTCCAGCACCATGGCACCCGCCGCGGGAACCTCGCCACCGGTGAAGACCCCCTGAGTCAGGCGACACAGCACCACGAGCACGGGAGCGGCCGCGCCAATCGACGACGCCGAAGGCAGGAACCCGATGATCGCTGCCGAGACAGACGCGCCGAAAATGGTCGTCGACAATATCCGTCGCCGCCCCAAGCGGTCGGCAAAGTGACCGATGACGACCGCTCCGAGTGGCCTGGAAACAAAAGTCGACAATAACCCGACAAAAGTGGCAAGCAAACTCGTCAACTGACTACCGGACGGAAAGAAATGAGGTGCCAGGAAAATCGCAAAGTATGCGTAGATCGTGAAGTCGTACCACTCCACAACCTGGCCGGAAGCACCGCCAATGCGAACGGCAAGCTGTCGCGGATTTCTTACTGGAAAGGTGCTTTCCTCATGATCAAGGGCCACGTCGTTGTCCCCTTTCTGCTGCGCCCGGCATGAACACGAATTCCACAACAGGCACAATGATGCTGGCAATCTGCGGCCGCATGGCCGAGCCGGAAGAAAATATCGGTGGAAATTACCCGTTCTCGCCGCAGGACGTGCGGGCGACGAGCGTTGGTTCGAACGTCAGATGTGCTGGTTCGGTCGGGCACTCGACAACGAGTTCGGCTGCCTTCTGCCCCATAAGGTATGACGGTTGCGCGACGACCGTGATGCCAAGCGCGGGCGCCCAGGCGAAGTCGTCCATCGTGAGAAAGCCGATGTCTCCCGGGATTGCCAGGCCTCGGCTCGTCAGTGCGGAGTGGACGGCGACCGTGCGCCGGCCCGTGAGACAGACGATCGCGTCGATCGGAGCACGGCCGTCCAGCAACGCCCTGACCGCGCCATCGACGTCGTCGTTGCCGTCAACCGAAATCACGGCGTCCTCGGCCAGCCGAAGACCGGCATCGGCGAGCCCCTGCCGCAGTCCATCGGTGCGGCCCAGCTGGGACGGCCGGTTTCCGGAAGTGATCACGCCCACCGATCGGCGCCCGCAGGACACCAGGTGCTCCGCGATGAGCCGGCCGGCTGCCGCGTTGTCCAGGACGACCGAGTGCAGGTTGGTCGTCAAGTCGGCGACCGGCCGCGCGACGACGACGCAGGGGGTCCCTGCCGCCGCCATCTTCCGCGTCCGGTCGTCAGTCGACTCACCGGTGGTGACGATCAGGCCGCGAACCCGCTGTTCGTCCATTGTCTGGACCTGCGCGACCTCACGACCGGTGTGGCGGAACGTGTTGGCGAACATCACGAGGTTGCCGTTCGCGTCGGCTACTTCGTCGATCCCACGCATCAGATCCAGGTAGAACGGGCTGCTGAGGTCGTCGATGAGTACCCCGATGGTGCTGGAGCGTCCGGCGAAGATGCTCTTCGTCAGGGCGTTCGGCGTGTAGTCGAGCCGGCCTGCGGCCTCCCACACCCTGGTCGCGGTCTCCGGCTTCACGGCGCCGCCGTTGAGCACCCGGGAGACCGTCGCCACCGATACCCCGGCGGCGGCGGCGACATCGCCGATCGTTGCTCGCTTCACCATCCCGTACCTTCCTACCCGATCGACCGCGCGGCCTGCCGCGCGCCGTCGCGAACAACGATCTCGCCACCGATCATGACCGTACTGACCTGCGGCAACTGCGCCGGGTCGGTCAACACGAGGTCGGCGACCGCCCCCGGCGCGACGCGGCCCCGTCGCGGAGCGATTCCCGGGATGGCATCGGCCACCTTGCCGGTGGCCATCGCGATCGCCGCGGGCAGGCGCACCACTCCCGCCTTCGTGGCACAATCGATGGCCAGCAGGATCGGATCGTGGTAGCCACCGGCATAGTCGGTCGAGATCGTGTCGACGAGTCCCGCCTCGAACATCGCGTACAGCAGTTCCGGGCCGGTGGTGAGCCGCTGCGCGCCGAACGTGTCGAGGGTCGAGACGTCCACCGTCGCGCCCAGTTCCTTGAGCCGTTCGGCGTGTTCCAGAGCCTCGCGCAGCCCGAAACTCGAGTGGTTCGAGTGCCCGGCGATGAGCCGCGCATCGGTCTTGGCGATCGCGGCGACCTGCGTCATCGACGCGGCCGCATTGTGCACCAGCACGGGAACGCCGGCCTCCCGCGCATAGGCGGCCGCTTCGCTGAGCCCTTCCAGCGCGATGTCGAACGCGGGCAGGACGATCTCGGAGACGATCTCGCGGATGTCGCCGACCGAGAGCTTTCCGGTCAGGCCCGCGGCTTCCAACGCCTCGTCGACCGCGTCCCGGTCGAACGACGACGGCGAGATGTGCCTGCCCAGCACCGCGACCTTGAGCGCATCCGCTTGCCGCGGCGTGATCGTGACCCCGGTGCGTTTGGCGACCTCGGCCGGGATGTACATGTAGCTCGCCCCGCCGCCGCCCAGCGTGTGTCCCGCCCCGATTTCGCCAAGGGCCACCGCGCCCGCCGCAACGGCCTGGTGTGCCGTGAACGCGCGGTTCTGGTCGGTGAGCCCGGTCCCGTCCGCGATCGACGCCGCCCGCAAGCAGGCCGGGGTGTTGCACGATGCCAGCTTGATGTTGACCGGATGATCGTCGTTGGTCTGCGCGAGGGCCTCGGCGGTGATGAAGCCATCAACGCACAGGACGGTGGTCGTCCCCTCCAACAGGTGCCGGTCCACATTGGCCCGCACTTGCTCGTGCGGCAACTCCTCGTGTCCGCTGGGAAACAGCGGCCCGTAGGCGGTGCCATGGGTATGGTTGTTGATCAAGCCCGGGATGGCCAGGCAGCCGGCCGCGTCGATGACCTCGTCGACCCTCTCGTAGTTCGCAGCGGGCCTGGTGGGCACGATTTCGCGGATCGTGTCCCCTGCCACCACGACGTCGACCCCGTACCGCGCGGCATTGCCGGTGCCGTCGACGAGATCGCAGCCGTGCACAACGGTCGTGCGCATGGTGCCCTCCTTCAGTATCGTTCGACGCGGAATGCGCCCAGTTCCGTCGACCGGTCCTCGCCCAGCACCTCGGCCGCAACGAGAGCGCCAGCGTGCAGGCACAGCGTCGCGCCGCTGTGGGAGACAGCGAAGTGGAAGTTCGCCAGTCCAGGTGCGCGGCCCAGCACCGGCAGGCCGTCGTCCGGAATCGGCCGCACCCCCACCCGGACACTCTCCACGTTCGCCGCCCGGATCCCCGGATAGAGCGCGCAGCCGGCCTCCATCAGCTTGTCCACAGCAGACTGATCCACAATGGACTCTCCAGCGTCCGACACCTGCACGGCATCGTCGATATCATGGGTGTGCAGCAGCAGGCGCCCACCACCATCCGGTCGCAAGTGGACACCGGGAGCGTGAATGACGCGGGAGACGCCAACCGCGACCGGCGAGGTGTACACCAGCACGCCCCGCGTATTGGACATCGGCAGTGTCAGGCCAGCGAGCGCCGCGATCCCGGCAGCCTGCGGCCCGGCGCAGTTCATCACCGCGTCGGCGGTCAGCCGTCGCCCCGAAGCGAGCCGGACAGCACGCACGAGTCCCTCGGACACGTCGATTCCCGTGACCGTGTCGTTCCACACCCGTTCTGCTCCGGCCGTGGACAGGAGATGGCCGACCAGCCGGGCCGGCTCGATCCAGCCTTCGCTGGGAAAGTAGGCGATCCCGGCGGCAGGTAGTTCGGCCGGATTCAGATCGGGTTCGAGGCGCGACGCCTCATCGCGGGTGAGCCAGCGGGCCTCGTATCCGTAACCAAGGACCGAGTCGACCTTTCGGCTCAGCGCCTTCTGGCCGGTGTCGCCGTCGGCCCACTCCAGGTTGCCGCCCTCGTGGTACCAGTCGCAGCCGGGCACGTCCCGCGCCAGCCGTCGATGTGCTTCCATGCCGGCGATGCTGAGATCGTGATAAGCACGTGGCTGCTTGCCGTTCGAGTTGATCCACGAGAAGGTCGCGCCGGAGGTTCCGGCCGCCGGAGCACCCGAATCGACCACGGTCACCCGAGCACCTCGCCGCGCCAGTTCCGCGGTCACCGCGGCTCCGTAAACCCCGGCGCCGATCACAACGACCTGCTCAGCCATCGGTCAGTCCCTTCTTCCTCTTGGCGGACTCTCGCTGATGTAACTAGTTACAGTAACTAGTTACATGACAAAGTAGACGTGGTCCCTCCAGGAGTCAACGCCTTCGTGCTCGCCGCTCACCCCGCCAGAACGCGGCTTGATCCACACCGTGCCTTGACTGGCGTCGCTCGGCCGCCGGTTGGCAGGCAAGCCAGGTGCCGAAGGGGCGCGGACGATCAAACGATCACTGGAAAGATCGTTCTGGGAAGCGTGGGTCAGCCATCGTGACCAGGAGAAATGATGTTGGAGCGGGTGACGGGAATCGAACCCGCATGACCAGCTTGGAAGGCTGGGGCTCTACCATTGAGCTACACCCGCAAGGCCCGTTCGACCGGGCCTGCGCACAGCTTAGCGTCTCGCGGTAAGCTGTGCGCGCACCACCCGGCGGGTGGTGGCGGGGTATGGCGCAGCTTGGTAGCGCACTCGCTTTGGGAGCGAGGGGCCGCCGGTTCAAATCCGGCTACCCCGACTTTCGACCTCTGGCCGCTCACACTTCTGGCCAGAGGTGCGGCTTGTTCGTAGGACAGCGCCGATCGGGTCGAGCCAACCGGGGTTACGACCCGTCACGCGCCGAAGGCGAGATGGGCGAGTCCTCAATGGACACGCCAAGGCGCCGGACGTGACCTCATGATCCGACGCGACACCGGTTGCCGCCTCGTCGGGATCGCCGATCTGACTATTGACGATGTAGCTCATGTGCCGACGGTGATCGACTTGCTTCGAGCCGATAGGGCGTCGTCGGGCCCTCTTCGATGGCACATTCAGAGAAGGAAAGCTTCCAGTTGCTCGGGTATCGAGAACGCATCTCCGCAGTCCGGACAGGTTGTCCGCCCGAAGAGGTAGGTCAGGTGCTCGGCGGCGACGAGCTGTCCGGCATCGACAGCCAATCGGTACAGCCGCGATGCCGGCGGTTGGAGATCAGCGGGCGCGGCCGGGTGAACGTGGGTCAGGGTCGGTCCCTGCATGGTGAGAAGCCGAACGCGCGATTGTGTGTCGACTCGGCGAGTGCCTGGCGGGCTTGCGTAGAAGTCGATCTCGACGCGCTGCGAGCACGACGGGCACTGAATATCGTGGAGGCCAGGGAGCAGGGCGTCGCTCCACACCGCGACGCCCTCAAAAGCGAGCAACGCTTGCAGGGGATTGAGGTAGTCGTAACCGGTGCCTTCGAACGGTTGCTCCGTTAACGTACGCTGAGTGACCCGATGCAGATCGGCAATCGCATCCGGGTATTGGGCACGTATGTATCCGGGTTCGTGCAGTTGGGCCTCGCCGACGACGATGCGGCCAGCGAGCAAGATCGCCGGCCGATGATCGCCCTGCCGGTGACCGGTAGCAATCTCCGCCAGCAGGGGAACTGCCGCGAAGCTGGCCGAGTAGACCGTTCTCTGATGACACAGGCGGCCCCAGAGTTCGTACCACGCGTCGTGAGCGAGTTCGGGATCAGCGATCTGCTCGAATAGTGGTGGAACGTCGGTGGCGGGGCCGTAGGCGTGCGTGAGTTGTGACCAGTCCGTGGACATGCGGTTATTGTCCTGTCCGCTGAGCGGGTGGTGCGAAGCGGATCTCCTTGTTGGCGAGCGGCGGCCCCACTTACACCGTGTCGGGCCCCGTCAGGCCGGGAAGTGGAGCTGGACGTTCCTGGCTGGCGTCACGTAGGCGTCGCCGAAACGTCGTTGGAGCAGGACGTCCTGAGGGCCTGCGGAGCGGGGGCGGTCCTTGGGCGCGGCGGTGACGACGAACTCCTGGATCAGCGCGGGGTTCATCGGCGTCAGGTGGATCATGCACAGCAGTTCCCCGCGTTCGCCAGGTATCGACCAGGTGACGTCGGCGGGGCTGCTGGCGGCCACGATCGATGGCGAGCTGGATTCGAGCAGGGGACCGACCTGCTCGACCAGTTGAGCGATTTGTTCTCGGCGTTGAGCGATCGGCCGGTCGAAGTCGATGTTCTCGGCGAAGATCTCCTCGGCGAGCCGGTCGTCCCAGTGCCGGATGAGTTGGTCGGCTCGCGATCGGAGTGCGATGGTTTCCGGCCAGAGCGTGACCGCCGTCGCCGGGGCGTCGTGACGCTTCATGACTCGCCCGAGCGCCTCGCTGCACAGCGCCCACGGCTCGCCTCGGTTGCCGTTGGTCAACGCGACCACCCCGTGGCCCGATACCGGGTGCCACAGCATATGGAGCCAGAAACCGGGCAGGCCGCCGCCGTGCGAGACGAACGTTCCTCGATGGAGGTCGTTGGTGATACCGAGCCCGAGCGCGTATCCGCCGGACGACACGCGAGCGGAACCGTCGCGGGTCAGGCTCAGCGACGACGAGTACATGATGCGCACGCGTTGCAGGTCGCGGCGCGACTGGCGGCTGAGCACGCGATCGTCGTTGCCGGCCTGCTGCGGCCGGAAGGCCGAACCGAGCCAGGTGATCCACTTCGCCAGGTCACGCACCGTGCTGACCAGGCCGCCGGCGCCCAGGAAGGCGTCCGAGGCTTGCGGCTCGTAGGCCACCCACTTTCCCTGCTGGTCCAGGGAGTAACCGACGGCGCGCGGGAGGTGGCCGGGCACGTCGCTGTCACAGAACGTGGAGGTGAGCCCGAGCGGTCGCAGCAACTCCTCGGTGAGGAACTCGGCCAGCGGGCGGCCGACTGCTCGGCTCAGGGCCAGGCTGGCCAGCGCGAAGCCGACGTTGGAGTACTCGAAGACCGCGCCCGGCAAATGGCTGAGCCGGACTCCCTTGGCCACCTGGGCCAGCAGTTCGTCGGTCGGCCGGTTGATGAACGGGTCGATCCAGGAGTTGTCCTCGGTCAGGCCGCCGCACATGCCCAGCAGCATCTCCAGCGTCGGGACGTCCTGCTGACCATCGGCGAGGCGGAATTCGGGCACGTACTTCGTGATCGGGTCGTGTAGCGACAGCGCTCCGCGGTCGCGCGCGATCAGGGTCGCGCAGGCGACGAAGCTCTTGGTCATGGACGCGATCGGGAACACGACATCCGCGTCGGGAACTCGGTCCTGCTCGTCGACGGCTCCGAAGCCCGCCGTGTGCACGAGCCCGTTCTGGTCGGTGATCCCGTAGACCAGCGCTCGCGACTGTTCGGCCATGGTGTGCTGGGCGAACAGGGCGTCGAGTTCTTTCTCCAGCGGCACTCGCAGTACTTCGTCGGACATACGTCAGCCAGCTCCCGTCGCGTGTCGTCGACCGCTCACGCTAGGGGATCAATCCGGCTCGGTGCGACCGGTTTTACACATCGAGTCCATTGTGTACGGCTGGCCCGGCATCCCTCGGCTGGTGATCAGCGGGGGAGCGCCGGGGCGTTGAAGACGGACCGGGACGAGAGCGGCGGTGTGGGTACCGCTACCCTCACCCACCGTGAGCTTCACTGACTATGACCTTGTGATCGTCGGCTCCGGCTTCTTCGGACTCACCGTCGCGGAGCGGGCAGCGACCCAGTTGGACAAGCGTGTGCTGGTCATCGACCGGCGCGGCCACCTCGGCGGCAACGCCTACTCGGAGGCGGAGCCGGAGACCGGTATCGAGGTGCACCGTTACGGTGCCCACCTGTTCCACACCTCGAACAAGCGGGTGTGGGACTACGTGAACCAGTTCACCGACTTCACCGACTACCAGCACCGGGTGTTCTCCATCTACCAGGGCCGGGTCTACCCGATGCCGGTGAACATGGCGACCATCTGCGAGTACACCGGCAAGTACATGACGCCGGACGAGGCCCGGGCGTGGGTGGCGGAGCAGGCCGGCGAGATCGACTCGAAGGACGCGAAGAACTTCGAGGAGAAGGGCATCTCGCTGATCGGCCGCCCGCTGTACGAGGCGTTCTTCCGCGGCTACACGGCGAAGCAGTGGGAGACCGACCCGAAGAACCTGCCCGCGGCCAACCTGACCCGGCTGCCGGTTCGCTACAACTTCAACAACCGGTACTTCAACGACACCTACGAGGGCCTGCCGGTCAACGGCTACACCGCGTGGCTGGAGAAGATGGCCGATCACCCGAACATCGAGGTGCGGCTCAACACCGACTACTTCGACGTCCGCGACGAGATCCCGGCCGGGACGCCCACCGTCTACACCGGCCCGCTGGACCGCTACTTCGACTACTCGGAGGGCTGGCTGGGCTGGCGCACGCTGGACTTCGAGCAGGAGGTCCTGCACACCACCGGTGACTTCCAGGGCACCCCGGTGATGAACTACGCGGACGAGGACGTCAAGTACACCCGAATCCACGAATTCCGGCACTTCCACCCGGAGCGGACGAACTACCCGACCGACAAGACGGTCATCGTGCGCGAGTTCTCCCGGGCGGCGGACAAGAACGACGAGCCGTACTACCCGATCAACACCCCCGAGGACCGGGCCAAGCTGGAGAGCTACCGCGAGCTGGCCAAGGCCGAGACCCGCAACGGCAACGTGCTCTTCGGTGGCCGCCTTGGCACCTACAAGTACCTCGACATGCACATGGCGATCGGGTCGGCGCTGTCGATGTTCGACAACAAGATCGCGCCGTTCTTCACCGAGGGCACGGCGCTGGACGGTTCGATCGACGACTGAGTCGCGCCAGGTCAGCAAAGTTCACCAGGGTCGCCCCGGCTTGCCGCCGGGGCGGCCTTTTTCGTGTCCGCGATCGGAGGGTTGTCGCGAGGACGGGCCCCGGCATACCATCCTCTAAAACGTTTCAATGTGGGAGGCGATCCATGACCGACGTCGCGGCCGTGCAGGCGCGATTGCGCCAACAGCAGATCGAGACGCCGTCATGGGCCTACGGCAACTCGGGCACCCGGTTCAAGGTGTTCGCCCAGGCCGGGGTGCCCCGGACGGTGCGGGAGAAGATCGACGACGCCGCCCAGGTGCACGCGTTCACCGGCGTCGCGCCGAGCGTCGCGCTGCACATTCCGTGGGACCGGGTCGACGACTACGCCGCCCTGGCCAAGTACGCGAAGGACGCCGGGATCCGGCTCGGCACGATCAACGCGAACGTGTTCCAGGACGACGACTACAAGCTCGGCAGCGTCGCCAACCCGGATCCCGCGGTGCGCAGGAAGGCCACGGCCCATCTGCTCGAATGCGTCGACGTCATGGACCAGACCGGGTCACGCGACCTGAAGCTGTGGTTCGCGGACGGCACCAACTATCCGGGCCAGGACGACATCCTTGATCGGCAGGACCGGCTGGCCGAGGCACTGGCCGAGGTCTACGAACGACTCGGCGCGGACCAGCGGATGTTGTTGGAGTACAAGCTGTTCGAGCCGTCCTTCTACACCACCGACGTGCCGGACTGGGGCACCTCGTTCGCGCACTGCCTGCAACTCGGCCAGCGCGCGGTCGTCTGTGTGGACACCGGGCACCACGCGCCCGGCACCAACATCGAGTTCATCGTGGCGTTCCTGTTGCGGGCCGGGAAACTCGGCGGGTTCGACTTCAACTCGCGCTTCTACGCCGACGACGACCTGATGGTCGGCGCGGCCGACCCGTTCCAGCTGTTCCGGATCATGTACGAGGTGGTCCGCGGCGGTGGCCTCGATCCGGCCACCGGGATCGCGTTCATGCTGGACCAGTGCCACAACATCGAGCTGAAGATCCCGGCGCAGATCCGCTCGGTGTGCAACGTGCAGGAAGCGACCGCGAAAGCGTTGCTGGTCGATCGGGAAGCGCTCAAGGCTGCCCAACTGAGTGGGGACGTGCTGGCCGCGAACGACGTGTTCATGGACGCCTACCACACCGATGTCCGGCCGCTGCTGGCCGAACTGCGCGCCGGGGACGGGCTCGATCCCGATCCGGTTGGCGCGTATCGGCGATCGGGCTACCAGGAACGGATCGCTGCCGAGCGGGTCGGCGGCACGCAGGCCGGGTGGGGTGCCTGATGAGTGCTGTCGAGGAGCTGCTGGCGCGGTCCAATCGGCTGGGTTCCGATCCGGCCAACACGAACTATGCGGGCGGGAACGCCTCCGCCAAGGGCGAAGGGGTCGATCCGGTCACCGGTCAGCCGGTGGAGTTGTTGTGGGTCAAGGGGTCCGGTGGGGACCTGGGTACGTTGACCGAGGCCGGGCTGGCCGTGTTGCGGTTGGACCGGATGCGGGCGCTGGTCGATGTCTATCCGGGCGTCGACCGCGAGGACGAGATGGTCGCCGCGTTCGACTACTGCCTGCACGGGAAGGGCGGGGCGGCGCCGTCGATCGACACCGCCATGCACGGGCTCGTCGATGCCGCGCACGTCGATCACCTGCACCCTGATTCGGGCATCGCCCTGGCCACGGCCGCCGATGGCGAGAAGCTGACCGAGCAGTGCTTCGGCGAGCGGGTGGTGTGGGTGCCGTGGCGACGGCCCGGGTTCCAGTTGGGTCTGGACATCGCCAAGATCAAGGCCGAGCACCCGGACGCGATCGGGTGCGTCCTCGGTGGGCACGGGATCACCGCGTGGGGCGCGGATTCGGCCACGTGCGAGGCCAATTCGCTGGAGATCATCCGGACCGCGGCGCGGTTCATCGCCGAGCACGGCAGGCCGGAACCGTTCGGGCCGGTGATCGCGGCGAACCAGGCGTTGCCGCAGGCGCAGCGGCGAGAACGGGCGGCCGCTCTCGCTCCGTTGTTGCGTGGGCTGGCCAGTACCGATCGGCGGCAGATCGGGCGGTTCACGGATGCGGCGCCGGTGCTGGAGTTTCTCGCCGGGGCTGAGCATCCTCGGCTGGCCGCGCTGGGGACTTCCTGCCCTGATCACTTCCTGCGGACCAAGGTGCGGCCGATGGTGCTGGACCTGCCGCCGACCGCACCGTTGGAGTCCGTGAAGACCCGGTTGCGGGAACTGCATGAGCAGTACCGGGCGGACTACCGCGCCTATTACGAGCGGCATGCCGAGCCTGATTCGCCCGCGATGCGCGGGGCCGATCCGGCCATCGTGCTGATCCCGGGCGTGGGCATGTTCTCGTTCGGGGCCGACTCGCAGACGGCGCGGGTGGCCGGGGAGTTCTACCTCAACGCGATCAACGTGATGCGCGGCGCCGAGGCCGTCTCCACCTATGCGCCCATCGACGAGCGGGAGAAGTTCCGCATCGAGTACTGGGCGCTGGAGGAGGCCAAGCTGGCGCGCCGGCCCAAGCCGAAACCGCTGGCCGGACGGGTCGCGCTGGTGACCGGGGCCGGTTCGGGGATTGGCAAGGCGATCGCGGCGCGGCTGGCGAGCGAGGGTGCTTGTGTCGTCGTGGCTGACCGGGACGCGGATTCGGCTGCGTCGGTGGCTGGGGAGTTGGGTGGGCCGGACACAGCGGTCGCGGTGAGTGCCGACGTGACCGACGAGGAGCAGGTGCGGGCCGGGGTCGCGGCGGCGTCGCTGGCCTTCGGCGGGGTTGATCTGCTGGTCAACAACGCGGGACTGTCGATATCGAAGCCGCTGACCGAGACCACGCTGGCCGACTGGGACCTGCAGCACGACGTGATGGCGCGCGGGTCGTTCCTGATGTCGCGGGAGCTGGCCAAGCTGATGATCGAGCAGGGCATCGGCGGCGACATCGTGTACGTGGTCAGCAAGAACGCGTTCTTCGCCGGGCCGAACAACGTCGCCTACGGCGCGACCAAGGCCGATCAGGCTCACCAGGTCCGGTTGCTCGCTGCTGAGCTGGGCGAACACGGGATCCGGGTGAACGGGATCAACCCGGATGGCGTGGTGCGCGGGTCCGGGATCTTCGCCGGTGGCTGGGGCGCGCAGCGAGCGGCCGTCTACGGCGTGCCGGAGAGCGAACTGGGCGCGTTCTACGCGCAGCGAACCCTGCTCAAGCGTGAGGTGCTGCCCGAACACGTGGCCAACGCGGTGTTCGTGCTGACCGCGGGTGAGCTGAGTCACACCACCGGCTTGCACATACCGGTCGACGCCGGTGTGGCCGCGGCGTTCCTGCGCTGATCATGTCCGGGCTGTTCGCGGCGGTCGACCTTGGCGCGTCCAGTGGGCGCGTCATGCTCGCCGAGGTCGGGCCCGACCGGCTCGACCTCACCGAGGTGCACCGGTTCACCAACCGGCCGGTGCGCGTGTCCGGCACCTTGTACTGGGACATTCTCGGCCTCTACCAGGGCGTTCTGGACGGGCTGCGGGCCGCGATGGCGGCAGCCGGGCGGCTGGACGGGATCGGCATCGACTCGTGGGCGGTCGATTACGGGCTGCTGGACGGGGACGGGCGGCTGCTCGGGAACCCGGTGCACTATCGCGATGG
Source organism: Pseudonocardiaceae bacterium (assembly GCA_035248365.1). Taxonomy (GTDB): domain Bacteria; phylum Actinomycetota; class Actinomycetes; order Mycobacteriales; family Pseudonocardiaceae; genus CAJCJE01. Next base: position 77,932 of record DATFHN010000026.1, read on the forward strand.
GCGGACCGGCAACGCGATCGAGATCGAGTCCTTCTACGCGACCACCGGGATCGCGTTTCAGCGGTTCAACACGGTGTTCCAGCTGGTCGCGGAGCGGGAGTCACGGGGGCGGAGCGCGCTGCTGATCCCCGACCTGATCGCGTTCTGGTTGACCGGGCGGCCAGGCACCGAGATCACCAACGCGTCGACGACCGGGCTGCTGGACGCGCGCAGCGCGGAGTGGGCCGGGGCGGTCGCCGAGGCGGTCGGGGTCGATCCGGGGTTGTTCGCGCCGTTGCGGCAGCCGGGCGAGCTGATCGGCGAGGTCCAGGCCGAGGTCGGGGTGGCGGCCGGGGTGCCGGTGTATGCGGTCGGGTCGCACGACACGGCGTCGGCGGTGGTGGGGGTGCCTGCCGAAGGGGCGTCGTTCGCGTACGTCTCGTCGGGGACCTGGTCGCTGGTGGGGGTGGAGCTGGCTGGGCCGGTGTTGAGCGAGAAGGCTCGGCTGGCGGGCTTCACCAACGAGCGCGGGGTGGACGGGACGATCCGGTTTCTGCGCAACGTGATGGGGTTGTGGTTGTTGCAGGAATGCCAGCGTGAGCTGGGCATCGACGACTTGCCCGGGTTGCTGGCGCAGGCGCGGGACGTGCCTGCGCGGCGGAGCCTGATCGACGCGACCGATCCGCGGTTTCTCGCGCCGGGCGGGATGCCGGGGCGGATCGCGGCGGCCTGCCGGGAGGCCGGTCAGCCGGAGCCGGCGACGGCGGCCGAGTTCGCGCGCTGCGTCCTGGACAGCCTCGCCATCGCCTATCGCGATGCGGTCGAGGATGCGCAGCGGTTGTCCGGGCGCGACGTCGATGTGGTGCACGTCGTTGGTGGGGGATCGCGCAACGAGCTGTTGTGCCAGCTCACCGCCGATGCCTGCGGGCTGCCGGTGGTCGCCGGGCCCGCCGAGGCGACCGCGCTGGGAAACGTGCTGGTGCAGGCCCGCGCGGCCGGGGTGATCAGCGGTGATCTGGCCGAACTGCGCTCGCTGCTGCGATCAACTCTGTCACTGCGAACCTATCGGGCTCACCAAGCCTGATTCGTCGGTGTGCGATCGAGTTCGTCTGGTTGAAACGCGAGGCCATCCGCCAGCAACAGCCCGCACCTACCGTTCGCGGGGTGGGAGGTGCGCGTGGGGTCTGCACTGAGAACGTCGCTGGCTACGGCGACGCACTGTCCGTACTGCGCTTTGCAGTGCGGCATGTCGCTGTCCGGCTCGACCGTCGCGCCGCGTGAGTTCCCGACCAACCGCGGTGGCCTGTGCCAGAAAGGCTGGACCGCTGGGTCGCTGCTCACCACCGCAGGCCGACTGACCACGCCATTGTTACGGCGTGATGGCGAACTCGTGCCGGCGAGCTGGGACGAGGCACTGGATTTCGTGGCCACGCGGATCGCCGAGATCCAGGCGCGGCACGGCCGGGACGGGATCGCGGTGTTCGGCGGGGGCGGGCTGACCAACGAGAAGGCTTACCTGCTCGGCAAGTTCGCGCGCGTCGCGCTGGGCACCTCCCAGGTCGACTACAACGGACGCTTCTGCATGTCGTCCGCCGCGGCGGCGGGGATTCGCGCGTTCGGCGTCGATCGCGGGTTGCCGTTTCCGGTGACCGACCTGGACAACGCCGACGTGGTGCTGCTGGCCGGCGCCAATCCGGCCGAGACCATGCCGCCGTTCGTCGGTCACCTGACCGGCGCGGACCTGATCGTCGTCGACCCCCGGCGCACGGCGACCGCCGAGCAGGCCGCGTTGCATCTGCGGCCGAGGCCGGGCACGGATCTGGCGCTGGCGCTGGGGATTCTGCACGCGGTGGTCGCGGACGGATTGCTGCGCACGGACTACGTCGCCGAGCGGACCAGCGGGTTCGAGGAGGCCTGGCGGATCGCGGCGGCGTGGTGGCCGGAGCGGGTGGAACGGGTCACCGGGGTCGCCGCCGCTGATCAGCGGCGGGCGGCCGCGATGCTGGCCGGGGCAGGCAACGCGTATGTGCTGACCGCGCGGGGGAGTGAGCAGCACGCGCGCGGCACGGACACGGTCAACGGGTGGATCAATCTGGCGCTGGCCCTGGGTTTGCCGGGGCGGCTCGGTTCCGGGTTCGGTTGCCTGACCGGGCAGGGGAACGGCCAGGGCGGGCGCGAGCACGGGCAGAAGGCCGACCAGTTACCCGGTTATCGCAAGATCATCGATCCCGAGGCGCGGGCGCACGTCGCGGGGGTGTGGGGCGTGGCGCCGGAGTCGCTGCCGGGGCCGGGGCGATCGGCCTACGAGCTGCTGGACGCACTGGGCACCGAGGACGGGCCGCGCGGTCTGCTGGTGTTCGGCAGCAATCTGAAGGTGTCCGCGCCGAGGGCCGGGCATGTGACCGATCGACTGTCCAGAGTGGAGCTTCTGGTGGTCGCGGACTTCGTGCTGTCCGAGACCGCGGCCATGGCCGATGTGGTGTTTCCGGTCACACAGTGGGCCGAGGAGGGCGGCACCATGACCAACCTGGAGGGCCGCGTGCTGTTGCGGCAGCGCGCCGTGGACGCGCCGGAGGGGGTGCGCAGCGATCTGGAGTTGTTGCGCGGCCTGGCGGTCCGGCTCGGCCAGCCCGAGCAGCGGTTTCCGGTCGAGCCGGAGGTGGTGTTCGAGGAGTTGCGGCGTGCCTCGGAGGGCGGCGTCGCGGACTATTCGGGGGTCAGCTACGCGCGGCTGCGCGCCGGTGAGGCGCTGCACTGGCCGGTACCGGGCGAGGACCATCCGGGCACGCCCCGGCTGTTCCTGGACGAGTTCGGCCATCCGGATGGGCGGGCGCGGTTCGTTCCGGTCGAGCACGGTGGGCCTGCTGAGGCCGTTGACGAGGAGTTTCCGTTGTATGCGACGACCGGACGCGTGTTGCAGCACTACCAGTCGGGGGCGCAGACGCGCCGGGTGCCGGAGCTGCTGAGCGCGGTGCCGGAAGCGTATGTCGAAGTGCATCCGGATACCGCGATCGAGGCCGGACTCGGGGATGAGGACTGGTGCCTGGTGGAATCGCGGCGAGGCTCGGTGCGGGCGCGGGTGCGGATCGTGTCGTCGATGCGCACGGACACGGTGTTCCTGCCGTTCCACTTTCCCGGTGCGCAGCGGGCCAACCTGATCACCAACCCGGCGCTGGACCCGGTCAGCCGGATGCCGGAGTTCAAGGTGTGCGCGGTGCGGCTGGTGCACGAATGAAAGTCGTGGTGATCGGCTACGGGATGGCGGGCGCGCGGTTCGCCGAACAGGTGCGCGCGCAGGACCCGGACGGCGCGAACGTCGAGCTGACCGTGCTCGGCGCGGAACCGCATCACGCCTACAACCGGGTGCTGCTGTCCACGGTGCTGGCCGGGGGGCTTGGCGTCGACGCGGTGGGACTGCACGACGAGTACTGGGCCGAGAAGAGCCTGGTCGATCTGCGGATCGACACGTCGGTCGTCGCCATCGACCGGGCCAGCAAGTCGGTCAAGCTGGCTGATGGGTCCGTTGTGGACTATGACGCGCTGGTGCTGGCCACCGGGAGCCGTGCCTGGATGCCGCCGATCGACGGGCTGGACGACGAGAGCGTCAGCGCGTTCCGCACCATCGACGACTGCGCGCGGATCGTGGCCCGAGCGCGACCGGGCGCGCCGGTCGTGGTGCTGGGCGGGGGATTGCTGGGGCTGGAGGCCGCGCGTGGCTTGGCTGGGCGCGGGTGTGCGGTGACCGTGGTGCATCCGAGGGCTCGGCTGATGGAACGGCAGCTCGATTCGAGTGCGGCAGCGGTGTTGCGGCAGAGCATGCAGCGGCTGGGGGTGCGGGTTCAGCTCGGCGCGGAGGCCGTGCGGTACGTGCCGGGTCGTGGAGTCGAACTGAGCGACGAGAGCTGGTTACCGGCTGACCTGGTGGTCGTGTCGGCCGGGGTGCGGGCCGAGGATGGGCTGGCCGAAGCCGCCGGATTGGCGGTGGACAACGGGATTCTCGTCGATGACCGGATGGCCACCGACGATCCGAGTATTTATGCGATCGGTGACTGCGCGCGGCATCCCGGCGGCGGAGGCGGCCTGGTGCAACCGGCGTGGGAGCAGGCCGCGGTGGTCGCGGACCAGTTGACCGGCGCGGACCCGCAGGCGCGCTACACCGGAACGCCGATGGTGGTGCGGTTGAAGGCGCGTGACGTGGACCTGGCCGCGCTCGGCGACGTCCACACCACAGTGGACGACGATGACGCGGAAGTCGTGCAGGTGCACGATCCGGCGCGGGGCCGCTACGCCAAGCTCGTGCTGCGCGCGGACCGGGTGACCGGCGCGATCGTGCTCGGCGTGCCCGATGCCGCCGCGACCATCATCCAGCTCTACGACTCGGGCGCGCTGGCGCCGAGCGACCGGCTCGCGCTGTTGCTGGGGCGGGCCTTGCCTGGTGCGCCGAGCGCGGTTTCACCGGGTGATCTGCCCGCGTCGGCGGTGTTGTGCAGATGCAACACGGTGACCAAGGGCGCGCTGGTCGCGGCCTGGCGGGACGGCGCGCGCGACCTCACCGGCCTGGCCAGGGCGACCAGGGCGACGACCGGGTGTGGTGGGTGCAAGGGTGCGGTCGCGGATCTGGTCAAGTGGCTGGACGCGGCCGATCCGGGCTCACCGCGTGACGTTCCCCGTTGTGCGTAACTGTTGCCCTGCGCGTCATCGAGGGGAGTTCGCAGGCAATACGCCGTTCCTATCGTGCTGACCATGTGGATTGAGAAATGGGAGCCGGAAGACCCGGAGTTCTGGGCGAGCACCGGCCGCAAGACCGCCAACCGGAACCTGTTGTTCTCGATCTTCACCGAGCACATCGGCTTCTCGATCTGGAGCCTGTGGTCCGTGATGGTGCTGTTCATGGGCCCGAAGTACGGCTTCACGGTCGCCGACAAGTTCTTGCTGACCTCGACGCCGACCCTGGTCGGCTCGATCATGCGGATTCCGTACAACCTGGCGGTCGCCCGGTTCGGCGGTCGCAACTGGACGGTCGCCAGCGCCGCGTTGCTGCTGATTCCCGCCGTCCTGTGCGGGATCGTCATGCACCCGGGCACGTCGCTGGGCACGTTCGTGCTCGTCGCGGCGGTCGCCGGGGTCGGCGGCGGCAACTTCGCGTCGTCGATGACCAACATCAACGCGTTCTTCCCGGAGTCGCGCAAGGGCTGGGCGCTCGGGTTGAACGCGGGCGGCGGCAATCTCGGCGTCGCGGTCATCCAGCTGGTCGCGCTGCTTGTTCTGGGTACCGCCGGTGCGCTGGAGCCCAGGATCGTGCTGTGGGTGTACGTGCCGCTGATCGTGATCGCCGGCACCTGCGCGGCGCTGTTCATGGACAACCTGCGCGTCGCCCGCAACGACACCAAGGCCATGCGCGAGGTGGTCAAGGACGCGCAGGGCTGGGTGATTTCCGTGCTCTACGTCGGCACGTTCGGCTCGTTCATCGGCTTTTCCTTCGCCTTCGGGCTTGTCCTGCAGAACCAGTTCCACCGGACTCCGGTGCAGGCCGCCGCGGTCACCTTCCTCGGTCCGTTGCTCGGCTCGTTGTCCCGGCCGGTCGGTGGCTGGCTGGCGGACCGGCTGGGCGGGGCGCGGGTCACGTTCGGCAACTTCGTGCTGATGGCGGTGTGCGCGGCCGTGCTGATCGTGGCGGCGGACGCGAAGTCGCTGCCGATGTACACGGTCGGCTTCATCGCGCTGTTCATCTTCTCCGGCGTCGGCAACGGGTCGACCTACAAGATGATTCCAGGCATCTACCACCACAAAGCCCTGGCCGCGATCAACGCGGGCGCGGACAGGACCGAGGCGCTGGCCAGGGCACGGCGACTGTCCGGTGCGCTGATCGGCATCGCGGGCGCGATCGGCGCGCTGGGCGGGGTCGGCATCAACCTCGCGTTCCGCGCCTCGTTCGCGGCGGCCGGAAGCGGCACTCCGGCCGTTGTGGCGTTCGTCGCCTTCTACGCGGTGTGTTTCGTGCTCACCTGGCTGGTCTACCTGCGCACACCGGTCGCGACCAGCCAAACCTCGACATTGGCGACGGCGCGGGTGTGAGCCGGTCGTAACAGGCCCGCAACGTAGCGGACCCAGCTCCGACACGGCCGGATTACAGCATTGCTAGAACAGACCGAGGGAGGGCCTGGGAATGGCGCGGACGTTGGTGATCGCCGGCTACGGCATGGTCGGGCACCGGGTGGCTGCTGCCCTGCGCGCACGAGACGCGGCAGGGGAGTGGCGGATCGTGGTGCTGGCCGAGGAGTCACGCGACGCCTACGACCGCGTCGCCCTCACTTCCTATGTGGACAGTTGGGACGCTGACGGGCTGACCTTGCCGGACGCCGGTTTCCGCGACGACGACGAGGTCCGGCTGGGTGAAGCGGCCGTGGCGATCGACCGCGAAGCGCGGACCGTGCGCACCACGTCCGGGGCCGTGCAGCCATACGACGCGCTGGTGCTGGCCACCGGCTCGAAGCCGTTCGTGCCACCGATTCCCGGCCACGACCTGCCCGGCTGCTTCGTCTACCGCACCATCGACGACCTGGACGCCATTCACGACGCGGTCAAGGCGGCCGCGTCGACGCCCGGCCGGGCCGCCGCGATGGTGCTCGGCGGCGGGTTGCTCGGGCTGGAGGCCGCGAACGCGTTGCGCGGCATGGGCGTGTCCCCGCACATCGTCGAACTCGGCTCGCGGCTGATGCCGATCCAGGTCGACGACGGCGGCGGCAGCCTGCTGCGTCGATTGGTCGAGCAGCTCGACCTGACCGTGCACACCGGCGTCTCCACCCAGGCCATCGAATCGTCCGGCAGGCGGCTGCTGGCCAAGCTGTCCAACGGCACCGAACTGGACCTGGACCTGGTCGTGTTCGCGGCGGGCGTGCGGCCCCGCGACGATCTGGCCCGGTCCAGCGGGCTGGAGGTCGGCGAGCGCGGCGGGATCGTGGTCGACGAGGGCTGCCGCACCAGCGACCCGGACATCTACGCGGTCGGCGAGTGCGCACTCATCGAGGGGCGGGTGTACGGGCTGGTCGCGCCCGGCTACGCCATGGCCGAACTGCTGGTCGATCGGCTGCTCGGCGGGGCGGCCAGCTTCCCCGGCGCGGACACCGCGACCAAGCTCAAACTGCTCGGGGTCGACGTGGCCAGCTTCGGCGACGCCCACGCACAGACCGAGGGCGCGCTGGAAGTCGTGGTCAACGACGCGGTCGCCGGTTCGTACAAGAAGCTCGTGGTGTCCGACGACGCCCAGACGCTGCTCGGCGGCATCCTGGTCGGCGACGCCTCCGACTACGCGACCCTGCGGCCGATGGTCGGCCGGGCCCTGCCCGCGACCCCGGCGCAACTGCTCGCGCCCACCGGTGGCGGCGGCGGGATCGGCGTCGACGCGCTGCCCGACGAGGCGCTGATCTGCTCGTGCAACACGGTCACCAAGGGCACCATCACCGAGTCGGTCGTGCTCGGCGGCTGCGACACCGTCGGCAAGCTCAAGGCCTGCACCAAGGCCGGCACCACCTGCGGCTCCTGTGTGCCGATGCTCAAGCAGCTGCTCAACGCGTGCGGCGTCGAGCAGTCCAACGCGCTGTGCGAGCACTTCAGCCAGTCCCGCACCGAACTGTTCGAGATCGTCAGCGCGACCGGGATCCGCACGTTCAGCGCGCTGATCGAGCGCTACGGCACCGGTCGCGGCTGCGACATCTGCAAGCCGGCCGTCGCCTCGATCCTGGCCTCCATGCCCGGCGGGCACATCCTGGACGGTGAGCAGTCGAGCCTGCAGGACACCAACGACCACTTCCTGGCCAACCTGCAACGCAACGGCACCTACTCGGTCGTGCCGCGCATCCCCGGCGGCGAGATCACCGCCGACAAGCTGCTGGTCATCGCCGAGGTCGCCCGCGACTTCGGGCTCTACACCAAGATCACCGGAGGCCAGCGGATCGACCTGTTCGGCGCCACCGTCGACCAGCTGCCGGAGATCTGGCGCAGGCTGGTCGACGCCGGTTTCGAATCCGGCCACGCCTACGGCAAGGCGCTGCGCACGGTCAAATCCTGCGTCGGCACCACCTGGTGCCGGTTCGGCGTCCAGGACTCGGTCGGCATGGCCATCGAGCTGGAGCTGCGCTATCGCGGGCTGCGCTCGCCGCACAAGGTCAAGGCCGCCGTGTCCGGCTGTGCCCGGGAATGCGCCGAGGCGCGCGGCAAGGACTTCGGCGTCATCGCCACCGAGACCGGCTGGAACCTCTACGTCGGCGGCAACGGCGGCTTCACCCCCCGGCACGCCGACCTGCTTGTGTCCGATGTGGACAGCGAGACGCTGATCAAGCTGATCGACCGCTTCCTGATGTTCTACGTGCGCACCGCGGACCGGTTGCAGCGCACCGCCGCCTGGATCGAGGCCATGGAAGGCGGCCTCGATCACCTGCGCGCGGTCATCGTCGACGACAGCCTCGGCATCTGCGCCGACCTGGAAGCCGCCATGGCCGAACACGTCAGCAACTACGCCGACGAATGGCGCGGCGTGCTGGAGGACCCGGTGAAGCTGGCCCGGTTCACGTCGTTCGTGAACGCGCCCGGCGCCCCCGACCCGACGATCTCCTTCCGCACCGAACGGGGCCAGCGCGTGCCGACCCCGGTCAGCATTGGCATTCCGGAGGTGGCAGCGCGATGACCGCACTCGACGACCGTCCCATCAAGGCCCACGAACTGATCCCGGTCTGCCGGTACACCGACCTGCAGCCCGACCGCGGCGTCGCCGCGCTGCTGCCGGACGGCGAGCAGGTCGCGGTGTTCCTGCTCTCCGACGGCAGCCTGCACGCCGTGTCGAACATCGACCCGTTCAGCGGGGCCGGCGTACTGTCGAGGGGGATCGTCGGCGACCGCGCCGCAACCCCGGTCGTGGTGTCGCCGGTCTACAAGCAGGCATTCGACCTGCGCACCGGCCGCTGCCTCGACGACGAGAGCGTTGCGCTGCGGGTGTTTCGGGTCGTGCACGACGGCGACATGGTGTGGGTGGGACAGTAGCCTGTGGACGTTTCGCCGCTTGCCGGTTACACCGTGGGCGTCACCGCCGCCCGGCGGGCCGACGAACTCGCCGTTCTGCTGCAACGCCGGGGCGCGAACGTGCTGCTCGCGCCCGCGATCCGGATCGTCCCGCTGCCCGACGACGCCGACCTGCTCGCGGCGACGCGGGAAGTCATCGCATCGCCGATAGACGTGGCCGTGGCCACCACCGGGATCGGTTTCCGGGGCTGGATCGAGGCCGCCGAAGGCTGGAACCTCGGCGCGGATCTGCTCGGCCGCCTCTCTGGCAGCATGCTGCTGGCCAGAGGGCCGAAGGCCAAGGGCGCGATCCGCGCCGCCGGGCTGGTCGAGCGCTGGTCGCCTGCCTCGGAAGCCAGCCCTGAGCTGCTGGAATACCTGCTCGACTCGGGCGTATCGGGCAAGCGCGTCGCCGTTCAGCTGCACGGCGAACCGCTGACCTGGTTCATCGACGCACTACGCGACGCCGGCGCCGAGGTGGTCCCGGTACCGGTCTACCGCTGGACCGAACCGGTGGACGTCGCGCCACTCGACCGGCTGCTCGACGCGACCATCGCCGGTCAGGTCGACGCGCTCACCTTCACCAGCGCCCCCGCCGCCACCAGCCTCATCAACCGGGCCGAACGCGCCAACCGCCTCCCCGACCTGGTCAAAGCCATGCAGGGCCAGACCCTGCCGGTCTGCGTCGGAACGGTCTCGGCGGCGCCACTGGCCGAACTGGGCATCACCGCCATCGCGCCGGAGCGGGCCCGGCTCGGCTCGATGGTCCGCACGCTCACCGAGGTCCTGCCCGCACGGGCGATCCGGCTGCAGGTCGGCGCCCGCGAACTCCAGGTGCGGGGCCAGGCGGTGCTGGTCGACGGCGAACTGCGACCGGTCCCGCCCGCACCGATGGCCGTGCTGCGCGCGCTCGCCGCTTGTCAGGGACGGGTGGTGTCGCGGCAGGCGCTGCTCGCGGTTCTGCCTGGTGGGGGAGAGGAACACGCGGTCGAGACCGCGGTCGCGCGACTGCGCACCGCGCTCGGCGAAGCGCGCCTGGTGCAGACCGTGGTCAAGCGCGGCTACCGGCTCGCCATGGAACCGGAGGCGGCGCGATGAGCCTCGTCATCGTCGCGCACGGCACCCGTGATCCGGCCGGTGCGCAGGTCGCGGCGCAGTTGACCGACGCGGTGCGTGCTGCGCTCGGTGGGGTTCGGGTCGAGTTGGCGTTCGCCGATGTGCGTGGTCCGACCGTTGCCGAGGTGCTGGCGGAGTTGCCTGGTCCGGTCGTCGTGCTGCCCGCGTTCCTGGCGGCCGGGTATCACGTGCGGGTCGATCTGCCCGAGCAGCTGGCCGACTTCCCGGACGCGGTGCTGGCCGCCCCGCTCGGACCGGCGCGAGCCATGGTCGCCGCCGTGCACGACCGGTTGGTCGAGGCCGGGTATCGGCGCGGCGACCGGGTTGTGCTGGCGGCGGCGGGTTCTTCCGATCCGCTCGCGCTCGCCGACGTGCGCCACGCGGCTCTGCGGCTCTCCGCCCGGCTGGACACGGAAGTCCACATCGGATACTGCGCGACAGCGGAACCCCGCCTGCCGCAAGCGATTGCGCAACTGCCCGGGCGGGTTGCCGTCGCGTCCTGGTTACTGGCACCGGGCCTGTTCCACCGGGCGGCGGCCGAATCGGGCGCCGACGTGGTCAGCGCGCCGATCGGCGCCCATCCGCTGGTGGTCGACCTGATCGTCAGGCGTTACCGCTCGACAGGTGCAGCACCTCATAACGGGTCCCGGTCGCTTCCGGCGGGGTTTCCGTCCACAGGGTGAAGCGCACCAGCTCCCACTGCTGAGGATCGACCGCCAGCATGACGCTCCGCACACCAGGGGGCAGGTCGCGCAGCTCTTCGCGGGCCGCGCGCACGGGTTCGGCCGGGTCGACGCCCGGTGCGAGCTGTTCGACATGCTTGGTCGCGTAGCGCGGGGTGGTCGGGTTGGCCGGGCCGGGCCGGAAGTCGACACCGGTCCAGTGCCGCACCGGCGGCCGGCCGAAGTCCTCGACGATCCTGGTGAACCACCCACCGCCCCACAGGAACTCGTTCATGCCGCCGATGTCGCGCCAGACGTAGAACGGCGCGTACTGGTTGACCGGCGAGCCGTCGATGCCGCGTTCGCGGATCAGATAAGCCTTGATGCCGAGACCGGGGAAGCCGTCCGTGCGGTGGCCGCCGTTGCGCACCCGCTTGCGGATGATCTCCATGTCGTAGTCCGCTGGCAGGGTCAGTTCATACTGCATCGCGTACATCGGTGATCCCCCTGAGTTCGTTGATGTCGGGCGCGGACAGGTACATGACCTCGAACGGCTCGCCCTGATCGGCCGGGGCTTCGTCGGCCCAGAGCACGAAACGCAGCAGCCGGAAATCCTTCGGATCGGCCACGAGAGCAGCGGTGTGCACGTCGGCTCGGTCGCCGAGTTCGGTCAGCGCGGCCAGTTCCTGGTCGAGATTGGCCGGCAGCGCGGTGATGCGAAGCGACGCCGCGCGTGGCCTGGCGTCCCTGGCCGGACCGGCCGCGACCGCGACGCCGAGCCAGTGGTCGACGGCGCGAGGGCCGGTGTTGCGGACCAGTTCGGCGAAGCCGCCGGTCTGGCTGAAGAAGAACTCGGCCATGGCCACCGGGTCGTGCCAGAGGTAGAACGAACTGACCTCGTTGTCCCGCAACAGATATGCCTTGAGACCGAGCCCTCGGTGATCGTCAAGGCTCGGGCCGAGTGCGGCCACCTGCTTGCGGACACCGTCCATGTCGTGACCGGCCGGGAAGGTCCGGTGGTAGTACGTCGCGTACACGTTTTCCCCTCAGTGCAACAGGCTCAGCACGCCCGCAATGGCTTTGTCGTACGGTTCGATCGAATTCGTCGCCCTGGCCAGCACGTATCCCCCTTGCAGGACCGCGAGCAACGTCGCCGCGACAGCCTCCGGATCCAGGTCAAATTCACCGGCCGCGTTGCCCTCGGCCAGTATTTCGGCGATGCGGCCGCGGACCCAGTCGAGGGTTTCGCCGACCGGCGTGCGCAGCTGCTCGTCGGCCAGGATGTCCGGGTCCTGGGTCAGCCTGCCGATCGGGCAGCCCTTGAGCACCTCACGTTCGCGGCGCAGGTAGGCGGTGATCCGGTCGCGGGCGGAGCCGGGCCCATCGAGCTGGGTTGCCGCGCTGGCCCGCAATTCCGCTCCGGTCTGCTCGATCGCGGCCAGTGCCAGGTCGGATTTGCCGGTGAAGTGGTGGTACATGCTGCCCTGGCCGACGCCGGAGCGCTGCTGGATCGCCTTGGGGCTGGTGCCCACGTAACCGCGCTCCCACAACAGCTCGCGCGTGCTGCGCACCAATCGCTCCACCGTGTCCACACCGAGGACTGTACATACTAGTAGGTACAAATGCAATCGACGTGCAACGGCCAACAATGGTTCAACCAATGGCCACCATCCCGCTCTACCGTCAGCCCGGTGTCCGCATACCGAATGACGCCCGAGCAGGCAGGCGAACTCAGCCTCGCCGAGCAGCACGAATGGTTCGCCACCACGCACTCCCGCCGCCGGATCCTGCGCGGTGGGCTCGTTGGCGCAGGCGTGATCGCAGGCACGGCGCTGATGAACAACGGGGTTGCCGCAGCCAGCCCCTCAGTCAACGTGATCGGCGCGGGCGAACGCGTGCACGGTTCGGCCGTCGCGCCCTACGGCAGGCACATCAACTTCGGCTCCGACCCGACCACCGAGATGATCGTCTCCTGGCAGGTCCGCACGGCGGTCAACGCGCCGTTCATCCGGCTGGCCACCTGCCCCGGCGAATACGGCGGCCGCGTGCCCGCCGAACTGCGCCCGCTGACCAGTCAGCTGTCCTGGATGCACCCGATCGACTCGGAACCGCTGATCAAGCCGGCCACGCTCACCCAGTACTACCTGCACGTGCACCTGCGGCACCTGATGCCGGACACCACGTACTACTACGTCGTCGGCCACGACGGTCACGACCCGGCCGGCGACCCGAGCCTCGGCGGCATGTACAGCTTCCACACCGCCGCCCGCAACCCGGGCCCGTTCACCTTCACCGCGTTCGGCGACGAGAGCGTCAGCTACGACGCGGTCGCCAACGGCCAGTTGATCGCCGGTCTCAATCCCGCGTTCCACCTGCACATGGGCGACCTGTGCTACGCCGACACCAGCGGCCAGGGCCTGATCACCGACTCCTACGACGCCCGCGTCTGGGACGCGTTCTTCGTGCAGAACGAGCCGGTGGCGGCGCGGGTGCCGTGGATGGTCGCGATCGGCAACCACGACATGGAAGCCTGGTACTCGCCCAACGGCTACGGCGGCCAGGAAGCCCGCTTCACCTTCCCGGACAACGGTCCCACCCAGTGCCCCGGCACCTATGCCTGGCGCTACGGCAATGTCGGCCTGATCTCGCTGGACGCCAACGACGTCTCCTACGCCATCCCGGCCAACTTCGGCTACTCCGGCGGCGCGCAGACCGCGTGGCTCAAGCACACCCTCGCCGCGTTCCGCGCCGACCGCAGCACCGACTTCATCGTGGTCTACTTCCACCACTCCACCTACACCACCTGCGGCAGCGACGGCGCCGAAGGGGGAGCGCAGGACCAATGGACGCCGCTGTTCGACCAGTACCAGGTCGATCTGGTGCTCAACGGCCACAACCACGTCTACGAGCGCACCGACCCGATCCGGGCGGGCCAGTCGACCGGCATCGCCGACATCGGCGCCACCATCGACCCGATCAAGCAGGGCACCACGTATGTGGTGGCCGGCGGCGGTGGCGACAGCGTCTACTCGTTCCCGGTCACGGACAACTACGAAGGCAACCGCACCCCCAACAGCGCGCCGGTGCCGATGGTGCTCAACCGCCCCGGCAAGACCACCGAAACCATCGACGTCGCCTGGTCACGCGTTCGGTACACCGGCTACGGCCTGATCGCCATCGACGTCGCCCCGGCCCAGTCCGGCCGCCAGACCACGATGACCGCCCGCGCGCTGACCGAATCCGGCACCGAGGTCGACCGCTTCACGTTGGTACGCAAGGCGAAGTGATCGCCTACTTGTCGGCCGGGGCGTAACAGAGTTCGAGGATCCCGGACGCCGGGAAGGCGGTGCTTTTCACCAGGCGCAGCTTGACCGCCTGGTCCAGCTCCGGAAACAGCGGCGCGCCCTTGCCGGTGACGGCGGGCAGCACCCACAGCCGGTACTCGTCGACCACGCCGAGCTTGATCAGCGAGTGCATGAACTCGGTGCCGCCCGCGGCGACGAGATCCTTGCCGGGCTCGGCCTTGAGCTTGGCGATCTCTTCTGCCGTGTCACCACTGGCGATGCGGGTCTCGGGCCAGTCGCCGGCGCTGGTGAGCGTGCGCGAGAAAACAACCTTGGGGATCGCGTTCATGGCCTTGGCGGACGGGTGGTCGGCGGTGGGCCAGTAGCCGGCCATGATCTGGTAGGTATTGCGGCCCATCAGGAAGGCCCCGGCCTCCCATAGCCTGGTGGCGAAGTACTCCTCCTGCTCGGGATCGTCCATCGACATCATGACGTCCCGGATCCCGTTGTCGCCGTCGGCGCTCTTGCCGTCGAGCGAGACGTAGAAACCCAAAATCAACTTTCGCATGGGACAACCCTCGCACCGACAACTGGCGATGTCAAGACAAAGAAATTTGTCGGTGCGAGCTGTGGCCTTCCGGGAGCCGGGCGGCAACGAACTGGCGGCGTGGGTTCCTGCCCAGCGCTGATCAGCCGAGGTGCATGGCCACTGCCGTGGCCGCGAGGCCTTCGCGGGCGCTGGGGTGGCGGGGCGCCCAGCCGGTGGCCGTGCGGAGCTTGGCGTTGCTGACGCGAAGCGAGCGGGTGATCGAGGTGAGGCGGTCGCCGAGCAGCAAAGCCGCGCGGCCGGGTGGGCGCAGCCAGGCGGTGGTGTGCACGGCGGCGGCCATCGCGTCGGCGAAGTCGCGTTTGGTCAGTGGTTCGTCGTCGACCACGTTGTAGATTCCGGCCTCCGCAGTGAGAACCGCCGCGACGGCTTCGCCGCCGTCGATGACGTTGATCGAGGACTGGTAGGCCTCGGCTGGGCCGAGCATCATGACGATGTGCCGCTTGGCCTGGGCGAGCATCTGCTCGCTGTGCGCGGCACCGGGACCGTAGAACAGGCCGAACCGCAGCACGATGCCGGTGCGGCCCGCATCGGTGAACCGTTGCACGTTGGCTTCGGTGGCGTGGTTTCCTTTGGTGATCGGGTAATGGTCGACCGGGCCGGTCTCGTCGATCCAGTCCTCGCCTTGGGATTTGTACAGCATGGCAACGGATTCCTGGACGAGCACGGACACGTCCGCGGCGAGCGCGGCGTCCACCACGGACGTGCTTCCCTTGCTGCGTACCTGGTTGTTGTGAGCCCACGCCTTGGCACTGACGAACCGGTACATGGACGGCAGTGCCGAGGCGAGGTTCACCACCGCGTCCTGGCCGGCAAACGCTTTCGTCAGGGCGCCGGTGTCGAACAGGGACACCTGGACCGGGGTCGCGCCCTGGGCGGCGAGGGTGGCCGCCTTCTCCGGGCCCCGCGCCAGCGCGGTCACCTCGTGTCCGGCCGCGACCAGCGCGGGAACCGTGTGACGACCGATCGCGCCGGTCCCGCCCGTGACGAAAACGCGCATGTCACACCATAACGCGGCCCGTGATCACGGTCGCGGATTCAGATCTTTCTGGTACCACACCACCGGGTATCCCGCCCGCTTGAAGTGCGCGGCCATCGGGATGTTGGTGACGTCGGTGTTCGCGATGATCCGGTCCGCGCCCTGCTCGACCAGCAAGTGGGTGCCTTCGACCAGCAGGTCGTAGGCGTAGCCGTGGCCGCGTTGCGCGGGGACGACGCCGACGAAGGCGATCACCGGGTCGGTGAAGTTGCGGCTCGGCACGATGATCCCGGCCAGCTCGTCGTCCTGCGTGTAGGCAAGGCGCCACCACTCGCGCGGGCCGGGCAGCCAGGTGAGGTTGTCGAGATCTTCCTGCGCGGCGCGGTCGGCGCCGCCCGTCTCGATGGCGTTCCGCGCGTGGGCGTCCAGGGTGTCGCTGGAGATGTCGCGCAACACGTTGAAGATCACCGCGTCGTCCGGTTCGGGCCGGTAGCTCAGCCGACCGGTCCGGGGCGGCAGGCCGCAGTCCGGTGTCCAGCGATAGCGGTAGCGCTCGACCAGCGGGACCAGGCCGGCGGCCAGCACTGCGGCCTCGCGTCGATCGGCTTCGGCCTGCACGTCCGGCCGGTCGGCGAAGTCCGGTGGCAGCCGGAGTTGGTACATGGTGTTGAACGGCGCGGTGCGCAGCAGCGCGACCGCGGCGTCGGCGTCGCTGAAGTCGAACCAGTCGAGGTTCAGCGGCTCGGTGTCCTCGGGCGCGCCCCACCAGGCGGCCCGCGCGACCACGGTGCCATCGCGCAGCGCGATCCAGGTCCACTCGGGCCGGTAGTCGGCGGCGGAATAGCGCTTACCCGCGGCGGCGAAACCGACCAGGCCCTTGTCGGGCAGGCTGTTGAACAGTTGCTCCTCGCCCTCGGCGAGTGCACGAATGACCAGTTCGGTCATGGGTTTCCTTTCGGAAGCGTTGTCGCGCTCCCGAAATTACCGGACCGACGCCCTCAATTCGGCGGGGGAGCGCGTGACATCAATACGGATCTTGGTCACTGCTCCCACCTCCTTCCGCACTCGGGCCGAGGGCGTTGGTCGGACGGTAGGGGATCGCCGGGTGCCGGGCAACCGAATTAGTCGTCGGGGCGGTCGGCCAGGAGCGGCTTGAGCGGGTCCCAGGTTTCGCCGGTCTTGGCGTCGCGCCTGCGTCGCGCGATCGCGCTCAACGTCTCCAGGACCACCCGGTTGGCCAGCGCGGCGGTGATGTCGGCGTGGTCGTAGGGCGGGCTGACCTCGACCACGTCCACGCCGACCACCGGCAGCTCCAGGCAGATCCGGCGCACCGAATCGAGCAACTGCCGTGCGCTCAACCCGCCCGGTTCCGGGGTTCCGGTGCCGGGCGCGTGCGCGGGATCGCACACGTCGATGTCCACGGAGAGGAACACGCCATCGCACTCGTCGGTGGCGATGCCGAACGCCTCGGTCAGGCACTCGGTGAGCCCGCGGTGCACGATCTCGGTCATCTCGTAGGAGCGCATGTGCTGCGCGGCCATCCAGTTCAATGTGTCCGGTTCGGGCCAGTAGCCGCGCAGGCCGATCTGCAGGAACCGGTCGCCGCGCAGCGCGCCCGACTCGATCAGCCGCCGCATCGGCTGGCCGTGTCCCCACAGCGAACCGAACTCGATGTCGCCGGTGTCGGCGTGCGCGTCGAAGTGGATCATGGAGACTCGGCCGTGGCCGAGCACGTTGGCGACGCCCTTGGCATCGGCGAAGGCGATCGAGTGGTCGCCGCCGAGGATCAGCGGCAGCGCGCCGGTCGCGGTCACCGTCTGCACCGCGGTTTCCAGCGCGCCGAGCGCGGTGACGATGTCGCCCGGGTTCATCATCACGTCGCCCGCGTCGTAGACGCGCAGGTCGCGCAGGCCGTCGGTGCGCAGCGCCAGACTGGGGCGGGAGCCGTCGTGCGGGAGGTAGTCGGTCATCCGGATCGCCTGCGGACCGAAGCGGGTGCCGGGCCGGTGCGACGTGCCGCCGTCGAACGGGGCGCCGATGATCACCACGTCGGCGTCGGCGTAACTGGCCAGATCGTCGATGTCGCAGGCGGGGACGCCGAGGAAGGTGAGGTCCGGACCGAACTGACCACCGTAACGAGCCACGGTGAAACTCCTCTCGCTCATCCGCATTATGTCGGTAGGGTCGTGCGCGTGAGCGATCCGCATCTTGCAACGCCATCCGGTTTGCCGAGGGCGCGGAGCCTGGGGATCCGGCTCGGAGGTATCGCCGGGACGGTCAACGCGATCACCGACGTGCCAGGAGTCGAGGTCGGCTACGTGACGCTGATTTCCGGCTCGGGCCCGTTGAAGATCAACGAGGGTCCGGTGCGGACCGGGGTCACCGCGATCCTGCCGCGCGGCCGAACGGGCATCGGGGTCAGCGCGGCCGCCGGCTGGTTTTCGTTGAACGGCAACGGCGAACTGACCGGCACGCACTGGCTCACCGAGACCGGCTCGCTGTCCTCGCCGGTGCTGCTCACCAACAGTTTCGCGGTCGGCCCAGTCCAGCGCGGAGTGGTCGACTGGGTGATCCAGCGCCAGCCGGGCGTGATGCCGTGGGACATCCCGGTGGTCGGCGAGACCTGGGACGGGTACCTCAACGACGTCAACGGTTCGCACGTCCGGCCGGAACACGCGGTGCGGGCGATCGACGACGCGCGCGGCGGCGCGATCGAGGAGGGTTCGGTCGGCGGCGGCACCGGCATGGTCTGCTACGGCTTCAAAGGCGGCAGCGGCAGCGCGTCACGGCTGGTCGACTTCGGCGGCACCACGTACACGGTGGGAGCCTTTGTGCAGGCCAACTTCGGCAAGCGCCGGGAACTGGTGATCGGCGGCTACCCGGTCGGCCATCTCCTGCTCGACGACAACCCGGTCGAGGAGGAGCAGGTGGCCCCGCCGCCGGGAGCCGGTTCGGTGATCGCGGTGGTGGCGACCGACGCGCCGCTGTTGCCGCACCAGTGTTCCGCGCTGGCCCGCCGGGTCAGCCTCGGCATCGGCCGGACCGGGACCAGCGGCTCGCACCATTCCGGCGACATCTTCCTGGCCTTCTCCACGGCCAATCCAGGCGGTTTCGGTTCGACGCCGGGCGACTTCGACGAAATGGGCGGTCCGCCGCAGCTGTCCACGGTGGAGTTCCTGTCCTGGAACACCATCGATCCGTTGTTCGAAGCGACAACGCAGGCCGTGGAAGAGGCCGTGCTGAACGCGTTGATCGCCAACCAGAGCATGATCGGGCGGGACGGCAACCGCGTTCCGGCTCTGCCCAGGGATCAGCTGCGGGCGCTGCTGATCGAGCGGGGTGAGCGTTGAGGGTGTTCGTGCGCACAGATCGGTTGGTGCTGCGGGAATTCACCGAGGCGGACGCGGACAACCTGGTCGAGCTGGACTCGGATCCGCGCGTGATGGAGTTCCTCACCGGCGGCAAGGCCACGCCGCGCGCGGACATCGAGGAGCGCGTGCTGCCCGCCATTCTGCGGTACTACGAACTGGGTCCGGCCGGGACCTGGGCGGCGCAGGATCGGCAGAGTGGCGCGTTTCTGGGGTGGATGTCGTTGCAGCCGGGCGAGGCCGAAGGGGTCGAGCTTGGCTATCGGCTGCGCGCGGAGACCTGGGGGCGCGGGCTGGCCACCGAGGGGTCGCGGGCGCTGGTGCGGGCCGCGTTCGACGACCTCGGTCTGGACCGCGTGTGGGCGCAGACCATGGCGGTGAACACCCGGTCGCGGCGGGTGCTGGAAAAGACCGGACTGCGTTACCTGCGCACCTTCCACGTGCACTTCGACGATCCGATTCCCGGCACCGAGCACGGCGAGGTGGAATACGAGCTGCGCGGAACCGACTGGGCTCCGCGCAGCTCGTGAGCGGTCATTCCGGGTTGGAGAAGACGCCGAACACGCCGCCCTGCGGATCGCGGATGGTGGCGAAGGAACCGATCGGGACGGTGATCGGCTCGTCGATCACGGTGCCGCCCAGTTCGACCGCCCGCTTGACGGCCGCCGACGTGCTCGGCACGTCGAAGTAGACGCGCCACTGGTTCGGTTCGCCGTCGGGCGTGTCCGCGGTGCCCGCGATCATCTCGCCGTCGACGGTGATCCCGGTGTAGGGCATGTCGCCGAGTTGGCTCGTTTCCGTGCCCGTACCGAGCACGGCGCCGTAGAAGGCGAGCGCCTTGTCCTTGTCGTCGGTGATCAGCTCGTTCCAGATGATCGCGCCCGGCTCGTTGACGACGGTGGCGCCGATGTGGTTCTTGGCCTGCCACAAGATGACCTGCGCGCCGGTCGGGTCGGCGACGAAGGACATCCGGCCCGCCTCCATCACGTCGAACGGCGCCATCAGCACCCGCCCGCCCGCCGCCTCGACCTTGCCGGTGGCCGTGTCAACGTCGTCGACCGCGAGGTAGGTGTTCCAGGTGGGTGGCGCGCCTGCCGCGCGCATTTCCGGCGATTGCGGCGCGATGGCGGCGGCGACGCCGTCACCGACGATGGCCATGTTGTAACTGCCCTCGGGCATCGGATTCTCGTCGTAGGTCCAGCCGAGTAGTTCGCCATAGAACGATTTAGCCGCGGGTTCGTCGGCGGTTTGCAGGTCGACCCAGTTGGGCGTGCCCTGCCGATAGGAAGTTCGTTGCGACATCGCGGGTCCATTTCGTTGAAGATTTACGGCTAATCCCCTCGCGATGCCCAGCGTACGGCCGGGGACCGACAAAAGAGCCGGTCTGTCAGCCCACCAGTTGACGCTTGCGCGCACGGTAGCGACGCAGCAACAGTGGGCGCAGCAACCGAACCGGCGGCGGGAAGTTCGCGTACATGATCGCGGTGCCCTGCGCGGGTTCCGGGTCTTCGAGCAGGCCGAGAACCAGATCCGGACCGCTGCGCGGGGCACCGGCCACAATGGCCTTGCGCAGTTCCACAATGCGCGGCGCCGGGATTTGCGGAAAGAGTTTCAGCAAAACCGGTTCCTCGGTGTCCAGGTGGGAAATCAGCACATCGCGTACTTTTTCCGCCGACAACAATGCGGACGACAGTGCGGATGACCCGGCGTTGGCCAGGTCTTTGGCTGCTGAGCTGAGGCTGTCCAGTTCGGAGTCGAGCACGTGGTGTTGTTCGGTGAGCTCGTCGAGTGACGCGATCGCGTCCGGGAACAGTTCGCGCAGCACCGGCCAGAACAGGTCGTCCTCGCTGCGGTGGTGATGGTGGACGAACTCGGCCTGCCAGCGGATCAACGCGACCAGCGCCTTGGGGTTGGACGACGAGCCTGCGGCGAAGCGGCGCAGCGCGTCGGCGGTCAGGATCGTGCTGCGCCGCATGATCGTGTGCACCGCGATGAGTTCGTCGTAGCTGCGCAGGCCCTCGTCGGCCTGGTTCTGGTCGTGCTGAGGCATGGGAGGTCCTTCGCCAGATTTCGGGTGAGAGTTAATGCAACGAATAGTAGAGGCCTGTATTCGATGCCGCCACTAAGCTGCGACTATGACCGGCACCCGCGCGTACCACTCACCCCGTCGCGAACAGGCGGCAGCGGCCACGCGCAGCGAGATCATGAGCGCGGCGCGTGAGCTGTTCGCGGCGCGCGGCTATCCGAGGGTGACGGTCGCGGAGATCGCGCGCCACGCGCACACGGCGGTCAAGACCGTGTACGCGAGCGCGGGCGGGAAAGCCGAGATCCTGGCCGAACTGCTCGCCGACGCGGTCGCCGATTCCGGTGGCGAGGAGAACCTCGCGCTGGTGCGCACCACCACCGACCTGGCCTCGGCCATGGCCGTTGTGGCGCACGGGACCCGGCTGGGCAACGAGAACCTCAGCGACATCGTGGACATCTTCTATTCGGCGATCGCCAGCGACGAGGGCGCCGAGGCGATCTGGGCACAGGGCACCACCGAATACCGCACGGTCCTCGGCGAGATCGCGCGGCACGTCGACGGGCTCGGCGCGCTCGGGCCGGGTGTCGATGTGGCACGGGCCAGCGATGTGCTGTGGTTCTGTTTCGGCTTCGGCGCGTGGCGCGCGCTGGTCAAGGAGTGCGGCTGGAGCTTCGACGATGCCGAGTCATGGCTGTGCGCGCAGGCCATCCGGATGCTGGGCAGCCGCTGAGCGAGTACTGAGCCGGAGGGCTCAGCTCACCGGATAGGCCGCGGTCCGCACGAGAGTGACGTCTTCCAGCCCGACCTCGTTGCCGTCCGGGTCGACGAACGCGACGTGCAGCGGTCGGTCGCCGTCGCGGCTGCGCCGTTGGATGGTCGGGCCTTCCGGGCGCGGCAGGTGCTGATCGCCCCACTGTTGCAGCGCGCCGACCACGACCAGCAGGTCCCGTCCGGCCGGGGTGAGGTGGTAGCTGAACCGGGCTCGGCTGCCGGGTTCCTGGTAGGGCTGCTTGGTCATCACGCCGTACTCGACCAGGGTGGCGAGCCGCTCGGAGAGCACATCGGGGGCGATGCCGAGGACGTCGCGGAACTCGGCGAAGCGGGTCCGGCCGGCCAGCGCCTCGCGCATGATCAGCAGGGTCCAGCGCGCGCCGACCACTTCCAGGCTGCGCGCGATCGAACAGCTCAGCGTGGAGAGGTCGGTGCGGTGTGTCGCCATGAGCACAGCATAGCTGAGTTGACAAAACCTATCCAGGTAGAGTTGAGTTGGTTTTACCAACTTAGCCAGCCTGGAGGGCGACATGAACATCTCGACCAGCACTGCCCTGGTAACCGGCGCCAACCGCGGCTTCGGCCGCGCGCTCGCCGCCGAACTGCTCAGCCGGGGCGCCACGGTCTACGCGGCCGCGCGCACGCCGGAAACCGTCGACCTGCCCGGCGCCATCCCGGTCGCGCTGGACATCACCGACCCGGCCTCGGTCGCGGCGGCGGTCGAGGCGACCGGCGACGTCAACCTGCTGATCAACAACGCCGGTCTGACCACCGGCTCGTCATTGCTCACCGGCGACATCGCCGACATCCGCCTTGAGATGGACACGCACTTCTTCGGCACGCTCGGCGTGATCCGCGCGTTCGCGCCGCAGATCGAAGCTCGCGGCGACGGCACCATCCTCAACGTGCTCTCGGCGCTGTCCTGGTTCGCCGGTCCGACCTCGGGCGCGTACTCCTCGGCCAAGGGCGCGGAATGGCAGCTGACCAACGCGCTGCGCCTTGAGCTGGCGCCGAAGAACATCAAGGTCAGCGGCTTGCACGTGGGTTACATGGACACGGACATGGCCGCGTCCGTCACCGCGCCCAAGTCGAACCCGGCCGACATCGCCAAGCTGACCGTCGACGGCATCGCCAACGGTGACCTGGAGATCATCGCCGACGAGATCAGCAAGCAGGTGCAGGGCGGTCTCGGAGGCGGCGTGCGCGCGCTCTACCCGCAGCTGGTCTGAGTTCCGGGACCAGTCCCTGAACTGGCCGGTAACACTGTGGCGTGTGGTCATGGTGGCGAGGCGGGCGGGCGGACGGGGAGCCGATCAGCGTGCCGAACGTGTTCGGGCTCGGTGATGGCGGTCCGCTCGTGCTCGCGGCCAAACCCGACCTCGCCCGGTTGCTCGCCAAGCCGAATCCGGTGCCACCACAGGACAATCGCAACGCCTGGTCCGGTCCTGCCTCGATCCGCTTCGCGCTGGTGATCGGTCATCTCGCGCACCCGGACGCGAAGGTCCGGATCAGCGCGATCGAACTCGGCGTGCGGTACTGCGGCCACACCTACGGTTTCCAGGACCGGCTCGTCGAACTCGCCGCCGATCCCGACGCGCGGGTGCGGCGGTCCGCGATCGGTGCTTTGTGGACGGTGCACCGCGAGTCGAGCTGCGAGCGGGTGGTGCAGTCGCTGCGCGACGAGATTCGCGGTCATACCAACGATTTCGGCCTGCGCTCGGCCTCGGGTCTGCGGCTCGGGCCGGACCGGGCCAGGGCCGCGCTCGCCTTGCTGGTCGAGTACGCCCCGGACGACGCCGCCCGGCGCGGGTTGCTGGAGCTGATCAGCCGTTATGTCACGACGATCTCAGCGGGGGAGCCGGTCGCGGACGGCGGCGAGTAGCCGGTCGAGATCGTCGTCGACGTAGCGACAAGGCATTGGGGCTAGCCGAAGTTCCGGCGCAGGGTTTCGCCGTTGGGGGTGCCACCGAGCGCGGCGGAGATCCGATCCCAGGACCACTCGGCCGCTCGTGCTTCCCGCACGGCCAGGGCCAGCGCGTTCTGCGCGACGCGGCGCGCGTCGGCGGCGTTGCGCATGAGTTCTTCCGGAGTCGTCATGCCACGAAGGGTGCCACGAAATGTGGCATCATTCAAGGTGTCAGTACTGGCGGGTGCGCACCTTGACCTTCATCCGCTCGCCCTGCGGGCCGAACAGGCTGAGCAGTTCGACCGGCCTGCTGTTGCCGTTGGCGTACCAGTGCGGCAGGCGGGTGTCGAACTCGGCGGCCTCACCGGTGCGCAGCAGCACCTCGTTGGCGCCGATCAGCAATCGCAGCGTGCCGTCCAGCACGTGCACCCATTTGTAGCCGGGATGCACCTGCGGATCGGGGGTGAGATCGGCGCGGCTCGCGGGCAGGATCTCCTTCATCGCCTGGAGTCCGCCCGGGCGCGGGTTGAGCGGGATCTGGATGCCGCCGTGCCGCATGATCGGCTTCTGGTGCAGGGCCGGGCCGGGGTGCTGGGTGCCGGCCAGGTGATCCAGGGTGGTTCCGTAGAGCTGGGCGAGCGGAAGCAGCAGTTCGAGGCTGGCCTTGCGGGTGCCGGACTCGAGGCGGGACAGCGTGCTGACCGAGATCCCGGTCGCCTCGGACACGTCGGCGAGCGTGCTGCCCCGGCGTTTGCGCAGGTCGCGAAGGCGGGTGCCGATGCTGCTCAGCACGGAGTTCACCAGATTGTCCAGCTCGTCGGCCACGGACCCATTGTGCCTGGCTTGACATGCAGGTATTTGCCTGCATAACGTAGTGTCATGCCGTCGGATCGGGATGCCGAGCTGGATCGGGTGTTCAAGGCACTGGCCGACCCGACCCGGCGATACCTGCTCGACCAGCTCCATGAACACAATGGACAGACCCTCGGCGAACTGTGCGAACGCGTCGCCATGACCCGCCAGTCCGCCACCCAGCACCTCGGCGTGCTGGAAGCGGCCAACCTGGTCAGCTCGGTCAGGCGCGGCCGGGAAAAGCTGCACTACCTCAATCCCGTTCCGCTGCACCAGATCCAGGAACGCTGGATCGACAAGTTCGAACGGCCCATGCTGCGCGCGCTGAGCGCGATCAAGAAGGAAGCGGAGAACGCGACCATGAGCGACAAACCCAGCCATGTCTATGTCACCTACATCCAGAGCACGCCCGAGGCGGTCTGGCACGCGCTGACCGACGCCGAGCTGTCCGGCCGGTACTGGGGCCACGCCAACATCTCCGACTGGCAGGTCGGCTCGGCCTGGGAACACCGCAGGATCGACGGCTCCGGTATCGCCGACGTGGTCGGCGAGGTCGAGGAGAGCAACCCGCCGACGCGACTGGTCACCACCTGGAAGGCACCGGACGCGGGGCCCGAGGCCGAACCGTCCCGGGTCACCTTCGACATCGAGTACTCCGGCGAGATCGTCCGGCTCACCGTGACCCACGAGAACCTGGCCGATGAGCAGGAGCGCAGCAACGCCGCGAAGGGCTGGGCCGCGGTGCTGTCCAACCTGAAGTCGTTGCTGGAAACCGGAAAGACTCTCAGCCAGAACCCGTGGGAGATGTACCGCGACTGATCAGCCGAAGTGCCGCTGCTTGAGTTCGCGGATCTTGGCCAGGTGGTCGGCCACGAAGGCACCGGCCGCCTCGTTGGCGCTGGCCACGAACGTCGCCTCGGGGACCGCGCGGATAGTTCCCGGGGGTATGCGCACCCGGAAGTCCCGGAGGTTCACCGCGGAGAAGCTGACCAGTCCGTCCGCTGACGTGCCGGTCGCGGTCAGCTCCGCCCTGGCCTGCTCGTAGTCGGGGTCGCGCAGTTCCGGCGGCAACACGGTCAGCCCGGAGTCACGAATCGCCTGGTGGTACCGCCGCCCCCAGTGCGCGCTGAGCAGCCGCGCGATCACCGCCAGCGCCTGCTCAACCCGGGACTCGGCCAGCCAGGGGTAGGTGTCCTCGCCGAAGCTGATCGCGATGCGGGCCCGATCGCACAGTGCGCCGTAGATCTCGACGCCCGGCGCCCGCACCCGCAGCTGAATCCGGTCCAGCCGCTGCGCCAGTGTGTCCATGCTCAGCGTCCCGCGATGAGATTCAGGTCGTTGGTGGA
The DNA here is from genome assembly GCA_035248365.1 of Pseudonocardiaceae bacterium. Lineage (GTDB taxonomy): Bacteria > Actinomycetota > Actinomycetes > Mycobacteriales > Pseudonocardiaceae > CAJCJE01. The sequence continues at coordinate 103,882 of DATFHN010000026.1, forward strand.
CAGGCTCGGCTTGGCCATCGTGAACAGCTCTTGCTTCTGGGCATTGACGAAGGAGAGGTTGTCGACCAGCGATACCGTGATGGACTGCAGTCCCGAGTCGATGCGCGTCTGCAGGTCGAAAATGGCGGACTTCATCGCGGCGATGCCGGTCTCCAGGTTGTCCGCGTTGTACGTCGCCTGGTCCCCGGACGTGATGTCCGGGATCGCGTTGGTCGCCATCGAGCTGGTCGCGCCGATCGCGGTGACCGCCATGGTCTTCTCCAGCGAAGCGGCCTCCCCCGGGACCGCCTCCAGCGAGGCACCTCCGCTCAACGGGACCGCCGCGATCGAGGCGATCCCGGCCAACACGCTGAATACCATCACCCAGGCGTTCTGGTCACACCCGCTGCCGGTGTTGACCTGCATCGCCGCGATCATCTTGTCGGCGATCGACATGATGTCGCTGCGCGCGTTGGCCCAGATCGAGCTGTGTGCTTCCAAGGCCGCCTTCAGCACCGAGACCATGATCGCGGTGTTCTCGGTGTTGTCCTGGAAGTGACTCATGAACTTGTCGCGGAAGTTCTGCGCCGTCGCGCCGGTCCAGTTGTCGATCGCTTCCCCGCTGAGCAGTGCGTGGTACTCCGGTCGCGCCACGCCGAACTGGTCGGACGGATCGATCGGATCGCTGAACTGTGCGTCCACCCGCAGCAGCCCCATCGCCTGCTTCAGCGAATCGATGACCGGCTGGAACGCGGCCGGGTCGGGCAACAACGAAAACGGCTGGAACACCTCGGTTATCCCGAAGTACTGTCTGGTCGCGACCGGGTCGTTGTAGAGACCGGGCGTGTAAACGGGATGCTGCGAGTTCCATTTGGCGCAGAGTTCCCCGACCGCCTCGTCCTCGATCGCCTTGGCACGCGCCATCAGGTCGTCAGCGAAGGTCACGAGGACCACCCCTGTTCGCTCGTGTCGTTCTGCGCAAGCGCCGTGAAACTGGCCGCGGCTGCCTGATCGGCCGCCGCGTACTGCTGCGCGATCGCGTTCAGGGTGTCGGACGTGTCGATGATGGCCTGGGCGTTGGCGTTGAGCAGGTCGGTGAGCGTCTGCCGCAGCTCCTTCCAGGGATCCATCACCGACGTCCACGGCCCGGCGTTGGGCGGCGGTTGGTTGGCGTTCAGGGCCTCGGCCGCCAGGACGAAGTCCTCGTGGACGGTGGAGAGAAAGTGAGCGGTCCGATACAACTCGTTGAGATCGACACCCAGCTCTGTGCCGTGATCCGGCATGCGCACCCCTCCCGTTACGGGCTGAAAACCCTGCGGGAGGCTACGGAGGCGTGTCCTAGATTCGTCCTAATGCCTGGTCAGACGCTGTCCAACTGGATCAGGGTGTCGATGCCGCGCGCGGCAAGGTAGGCCTTGTCGGTGCTGCGGCTGGCCTTCACGACCGCCGGTCGCACGCCCTTGTCGATCAGCTTCATGTACGGCTCGAAGAACGGCGTCCACGGGATCAGGTCGTCCGGCAGCACCAGCGCGGTGTCACGGTGGATCGGCTCGGGCGGCGACTGGTCGTACTCGCGGATCAGGTTGGCGATCCTCGCGCCGATCGGCTTGAGCCTGCGATCGTTGGTGTACACGCCGAGGTCGTATTCGAGCTGGTTGAAGCCGGTGAACGTGGAGTTGACCTCGTGCGAGCACCACCAGGTCACGCCCCAGAGATCCTCGCAGCTGGCCATGTTCCGAATCGACTGTTCCGTCCACTGTGGAATGATGCTGGGGTCCATCCACACCTTGGACACGCCGGTCTCCTCGATCCACACCTTGCGGTTGAGGTCGGTGTGGAACGCCTTGATCAGCTCGATGAAGTACTCCGAGTAGTGCAGCGACGGCGTGGACAACGGGCCGTAGGTGCTGAACACGTCGGCCCAGCCCGCCCAGGTGTGGTTGGCCGACAACGTTCCGGTGGTGCCCAGGCCGTCCCGGCTGAAGTAGTCGTTGTTCAGCCAGGGGTAGTGGTCGATCCCGGCGACGTGCAGCTTGCCCGGTGCGGCCGCATTCGCCGCCGCGAACATGTCGCGCAGCCAGCCGTCGCCGACCTGCGGCGCGACGTCGATGCCGAAGGGCTGGGTGAACCAGTAGATCTCGTTGGACAGGTCGAAGCCGAGCAACCGGGGATGGCGGCCGAAACCGGCGCCGAGCGCGGCGAACAGCTTCTGCTGGGTGGCGATGGCGTTCGCGTCGGTGAAGATGTTGGTGACCGCGCCATTGCCGTTGTTGATCAGCCATGGCGGCACGAACAGGAACCCGCTGACCGCGCCGTCCAGCACGGTCACCTCGACGTCGAGCTGGCGCTCACCGGCCAGGTCGAGCAGTTCGCGGATCCGCTGCACCTGCTCGGGGCGCACGAACGCGGCGTTGGGTTGCAGGTCCGGCCACATCGCCATGATCCGGATGTGGTCCATGCCGAGCGCTCTGATGTCGGCGAGGTCGGCTCTGATCGAGTTGGCGTCCCAGTCCGACCAGCAGTACCACCAGCTCTTGCTCGGCGTGTAGTTCAGGCCGAACCGCACTTTTCGCTGATGGTGCTGTGGTGCGGCGTTGGCGGCACTGGCGCCGGTCGCGCCGAGGAGGGCGGCGGCCGCTGCGCCGCCGAGGAAGCTGCGACGGTCGAATCCCGACATTGTTCCGTCCTTCCATCTGATGGTCAGGGAGTGAGGCCGATGCCGTCCGGCACGTTGCCGACCGGTACCGATGGGCCGGCCGCACCGGTCGCCACGGTGATCGGGCGGATGTCGTTGGCGCCGGAATCCACCACCCACGCCGTCGTGCCGTCCGAGGTGAACGACACCGCGTAGGCGCCGGCGCCGGTCGCGATCATGGCGCCCGCGGTGTTCGTCGCGGTCGCCACCGGGACGACGCCGCCGTTGGCCACGGTCACGTACAACTCGCTGCCGTTGGGGGAGATGCCGAGCCCGGCAGGGGAACTGCCGAGCGCGATGGTGCCGGTGACCGTGCCCGCCGCGTTGATCGCGGTCACGTTGTTGCTGCCGGTGTTGCCCAGATACGCAGTGTCGTCCGGGCCGACCGCGACGCCGAACGGTTGCGCGCCAACGGTCACCGTGTGCGCGACCGTGTTCGTGCTGAGGTCGATCTCGCTGGCCGTGCCCGAACCCTGGTTGGCGATCCACAGGTACTTGCCGTCCGGCGAGATCGCGTCCCGCTCCGGGTTGGCGCCGACCGTGATCGGCGCGCCCGCGGTGTGCGTCGCCACGGTGATCGGCTGCACGGTGCCGTCACCGTAGTTGGTCACCCAGACCGTTTTGCCGTCCGGCGTGATCGCGACGTCCGCCGCGACCGAACCGACCGGGATCGTGGCGATCACCTGGTTGGTCGCGGTGGAGATCACCGAGACGTTGTTGCTGTTGTTGTTCGCCACGTACACCTCGGAGCCGTCCGGCGTGACCGCGATCCCGTCCGGGCCGCTGCCCACCGGGATCACCGGGCCTGCCGTGTTGTTGGCCCGGTCGACCGGGGTGAGCGTGTTGTCCGAGTAGTTGGACACGTACGCGGTCGGGATCACCTGACCGGGCGCGGCCACGGTGACCAGGATCGACGCGTTCGCGATGACCGCGCCGTTGCTCGCTTTGCCGGAGATCGTCACCGCGTAGAAGCCGGCGCTTGCGCTCGTACTCGCCGTCACCGTCAACGGGACGGTCGCGCTCTGCCCGGCCGCGACCGTTGTCGTGGCGGTGCTGGGGGAGAAGGTGATGCCGGTGTTGGGCGAGGTCGCGGTCCAGGTGACCGAGGCCGGCTGGGTGCCAAGGGTGTTGTCCACGATCACGTTGACCGACGTGCTCGCGCCCGGCGCCAGCCGGACCTGACCGGGATCGGTGCGCACCTGCGCGCGTGTGCTCGGCGGGAAGTTCGTCGGTCCGGCCCCGAACGACGGGGGAGCGTCCTGCGCGCCGGTGCCCCAGGTCGTGTTCGGCTGCGCGCCGACCGTGTAGTCCAGTTCGGTGTAGCCAGGGTGGTTGGGCAGCATCAGGTAGGTGTGCGTGGTCGGCTGGCCGTTGATCCGCAGGCTCTGCACGTAGGGGTTGGCATCTCCCGCGCCGGGCGCGTTGATCTGGATCAGCCTGCCGTTGCCCGCGTGCACGGTGACCTGGTCGAACAGCGGTGTGCCGACGACCAGCATGGGCACGCCCGGCGTCTGCGGGTAGATGCCCATCGCGGCCCACACGTACCAGGAGGACAACGCGCCGAGGTCGTCGTTGCCCGGTTCGCCGCCGGGAGTGTCGCCGTAGAGCTGGGTCATGATCGAGCGCACCGTCGACTGGGTTTCCCATGGCGCGCCAGCGGTGTCGTAGGCCCATGGGGTGTCCAGGTTGGGCTCGTTGCCCGCCCATTCGTTGGGCGCGTTCGGGCCGGCGTTGAGCTGGGTGAAGAACGAGTCGAGGCGACCGCGCGCGGCCGCCTTGCCGCCCATGCCGCTGATCAGGCCGGCCAGGTTCTGCGGCACCATCCAGGTGTACTGCGCGGCATTGCCTTCCTGGAAGCCGGATTGGCCGAAACCGCCGCTCATCGCCAGCGGATCACCGGGCGGGAAGGCGCCTTGCGCGTCGCGGGGCTGGATGTAACCGGTCGACGTGTTGAACAGGTTCGCCCAGTTCTGCGAGGTTTTCGTGAACTGCTGGGCGACGCTGTTGTTGCCGGTGCTGTTGGCCAGGCGGGAGATCGCGAAGTCGTCCAGGGCGTATTCGAGGGTTTCCGATGCGCCGTTGGGCACGGGGGAGATCGAGTCGGACTGGGTGTTGGGAACGTAGCCGTCTTTGAGGTACGCCGCGGCTTGCGGGCGGTCGACGTACCAGCCCTGGCCGGGGGTTCCGGTTCCCGTCGCGCCGTGCACCATTTCCTGGACCGCGTGCGCGGCGTTGAAACCGGTGGCGCCGAAGGCGTAGGCACCGGCCAGGATCGGGTCGGCCGCGTCGCCGTTCATCACGCCCGACTCGCCGTTGGCCACCGGCCACTTCGGCAGCCAGCCCATCTGGTCGCCCGCGTCCAGCAGCGAGGTCGCCATGTCGCCGGCGTGGGCCGGATCGAGCAGCGCGAGCAGCGGGATCTGCGAACGGTAGATGTCCCAGCCGGAGAAGTCGCTGTACTCCTCGTGCCCGCGCGCGGTCCTGTGTACCTTCCCGTCGTAGCCGGGATAGCTGCCGTCGACGTCGCTGAACAGGCTCGGGTGCAGCAAGGCGTGGTAGAGCGACGTGTAGAAAGTGGACTGTTCGGCCCGCGTGCCGCCGCTGACCGCGATCTTGCCGAGTTGTGCGTCCCAGGTCTGCCGCGCCGCGTTGGCGGTCCGGGCCACGTCGAAGTGTGCGTTCTCCGCCTTGAGGTTGTTCAGCGCGCCGGTCGTGCTCACGTAGGACAGCGCGACCTGCATGCCGACAACAGGGTTGTTGGTGGTGTCGAAGGTGAGCGCGCCACCGGCGACCACGCCGCCGCCCTGCGCCGCGGTTTGTGTCTTGGCCGCGAAGGATTTCGGCAGTGGTGCTTGTTTGCCGTGTACGGCCAGGGAGGTGCTGTTCGTCCGGACTTGTGCGGTGCTGCTACCGGTACCGCCCCAGGTGCCGGTCGTGGTGAACGGCTGGCTGAACGTGGCGGCGAAGTACACGGTGTAGGAATCGGGCTGGCCGCAGAAGTGGCCGCTGGTCACCGATCCGGTGATCTCGTTGCTGCCGATCGTCTGGAAGGTCGCGCCCGCTGAGCCGTTCGCGCTGTCCGCGACCTTCACCAGCAACTGGGCCTGGGTGCTGCGCGGGTAGGTCAGCTGGGCGAGTCCGGTGCGCGGGGTCGCGGTGAGCTGGGCGCCGATGCCACCGACGTTCACCGAATACGAGCCGGGACCGGCGGTTTCCGTGGTGTGGCTGAAGGGCTGGGTTGCCGAGGACGGATCGCTGGGTAACGCGCCGACCAGCGGTAAGAACGGGATGTCGCCCGCTACCGCGCAGCCGGCGCCGGATAAGTGGGTCAGGCTGAACCCGGTGATCGCGTTGTCGGCGTACGCGTAGCCGCCGCCCGCCGGACGGGACGTAGTGTCCGGGCTGAACTGCACCATGCCGAAGGGCAGGGCGGCGCCGGGGAAGGTGTCCACGTCGCCGACGACCGCGCCGCCGCTGCCCGTGCCCACGAACGGATCGACCAGCGCGGCCGGATCGTGGTGCGCGGCTGCGGAGGGCGCGGCGGTCGCCGGGACACCGGCGAGCGCGAGAGTCAGCGCGGCCAAACCGCCCAGACCGAGCCTGAGCGTCGTTGACATCGTTGTCATGGTTCGTCGACCTTCCCCGGGGCGAAAGCAGGCTGATCCTGCCTGCCCGCCCGGCGAAGCGTCAACAGCTCGGAAGGGCCCGACCCGCCTGCCCAGCCGCGCGGTAACCGCTTTCGGCGTGGACAGGCGAGGCCGAGCCCTGTCGAGATCCTCAGCCGCGGGTCAGGCGGCGCCGCCGATCGGCAGGGCGGTGACGCTGTTCGGCGCGGCGCTCGCAGCTTTCGCAGGTGCCGGGGTCCGGTTGCCGAGCGTCCCGGACAGGATCCGGTGCTGCAGTTCGACCATGTGCTGCGAGGGTTCGAGGCCCAGCTTCTCCCGCACGTAGTTGCGGTGCGTCTGGTAGACCTCCAGCGCTTCGGTGCGGCGGCCGGAACCGGCCAGCGCCACCATCAGCCTGCCCTCGACCCACTCGTGGGCGGGCTCGGCGAAGCTCAGTTCCTTCAGCTCGCCGATGACCTGCCGGTGCTGACCGGTGGCCAGGAACGAGTCGACCTTCATCTCGAAGGCCTGGCGGCGCTGTTCGCCGAGGTAGCGGGCGCGGGCCTCCAGCGCGCGGGTGCGACGCACACCCGAGTACGCCTCGCCCTGCCAGCAGGACAGCGCCGCGGTCATGGTGGTCGCCACCGCGGCCGGGTTGCTCTTGGCCAGCTGCTTGCGGCCCTCGTTGAGCAGGCTCTCGAAGCGAGCGGAGTCGAGATCTTCCGCGTCCATCCGCAGCGCGTAGCCATCACCCTGGGTCTCGATGGACAGCGGGGTGGCACCCGCGGTGTCGGCGCTGCGCTGCAGGGCGCGCCGGATCTCGTAGACGTAGGTCTGGATGGTCGGCAGGGCAGTGCCCGGCACGCCTTCCGGCCAGATCTCCTCGATCAGCCGGTCGGTGCTGATGGCGATGTTGGGCGAGAGCGTGAGCAGCGCGAACAGTTGGCGCTTGCGCGGCGCGCTCGGCGTCACGTCCTGATCGCCCTGTTGAACCTTGAGCACGCCGAGAACATTGATCCCTGTGGTCACCGTACAACTCCCCGATTAAGTGGTGAAAATTCAGTCGACGCGGAAAAGGGGCGTTAACCTCTGGTTTGTCTTCTGTTTCCCATTGGTTGACCAGCGTGGACCCCTCCATGCTGGTTGGCCGCCGGTCAGATCAGTCGACCTTTTCGCGTTGCATTCGACTGTATGCCGAGCCGATGCGCATCTACTGACTGTTCAGTGCTTGTTCAGTGTGGGCGCTGTGCGGGCGCCTCGTTGACTCAACGCTGGGTCGATGCCCAGGTCACCGGCGGTGTGGTCACGCCGGTGTAGACGATATTCCCGATGACGGTCGGCAGCAGCGTGACCGTCGCCACTTTCTCACTGACACTCAAGTGCGGTCAGTGTGCGGCCACAACCGACGAAGGTAGTGCATCGCGGGCGATCGTTTCATGCAATCGCACCAAACGCGTCCGCACCGGGTTCGCCAATGGCAACCGGAGGTCGTCAAGAATCGCGAGTGCGCGTTCCCAGGCTTCCCCAGCGGCCGTTTCGTAGTCCGCTGCCAGCCACGAATCGCCAAGTGCGACCAAAACCTGCGCTTCATAGGTTCGATCGCCATTTTCCTTGTAAAAGGCGATCGCCCGCGCGTGACAATCCGCGGCCTGATGGTACTCACCGAGCAAATGGTGGGTATCGCCCAGCGCGGTCCAGCAGTCGCCCTGGCCGAGACCGTTGTCGATGGCCCGGTAGATCTCCATGGCCTCGTCGATGAAGTCGATTCCCTGCTGGTAGCTGCCCAGCCTGGTCAGGCAGCCGCCGATCCGTTCGAGCGAGGCAGCCTGGCCGTTGCGGTCGCCCATTTCCGAGTACAGCCGCAGCGCCTGCTGGTAGTGCTCGATGGCCTGTTCGTAGCGGCCCTGCTGGGCCAGCACCGCGCCGAAGTTTCCGTGTAGATACGCGTGCTCGGTCGTGTAGCCGAGTTCCGCGAACAGCCAGTGCGTCGACTCCAGCTCGGTAAGCGCTTCATCGTTGCGACCGAGAAAATGCAGCGCGCCGGCCAGCGAACGCCTCGTGTGGGCCTGGCCGGTCAGGTCGTCCGCCTTGATCGCGGCGGCCAGCCCGACCCGGGTGATGGATTCCCAGTCGTGCCAATAACCCTGGCGCTGGAAGAACTGCTGCGGAATCAGTGCCAGCTGCCAGGCGTGCCTGCCGAATCCGCATTCCGCGGCGAATCGCACCGCCGCACTGAGCACCTGGTGCTCGGCGGCGAGCCAGCCCATCGCGTGCTGTTTGCTGGGCAGATCGACCGGCGCGACGCCGGGTTCCGGCGCGGTCAGCTCGATCGGGATGAAGTACGGGCCCAGGATCGAGTTCGCCTGGTAGGCGGTGTGCAGGTAGAAGTCGAACATCCGGGTCCGGGCCGAGACCCGGTCCGCCTCGGTGTCCAGCTCGGCGGTCAGTTCCGCGGCGTAGACCCGGATCAGGTCGTGCATGCTGAACCGGTGCGGGTGTCCCTCCACCAGCAGCCGCGCTCTGGTCAGCTCGGTGACCAGACGCCGTGTGTTCGGCTCCGGCGTGCCGATCAGGCTGGCCATCGCGGCGATCGAGATGTCCGGGCCTGCGTGCAGCGACAGCAACCGGAACAGCCGCGCGGCAGGCGGCGAGAGCAGTTCGTAGGACCAGGAGAACACCGCGCGCATGTCGGTCGCGGGATCGTTGGCGCTGAACGCGTCCAGCCGGGTGCGCGCGTCGCGCAGCTCGCTGGCGATCGCCGAGATCGGCAGGTAGTAGTGGACGGTCGCGCGGGCGGCGACGATCGCGACCGCGAGCGGCAGGCCCGCGCAGAGTTCGACGATCTCGTCGAGGGCGGCGTTGTCGTCGGCCAGCCGGTACGGATCCAGTCGCTGGGTGAGGGTGGCGCGGGCGTCCTGCGCGGAGAAGGACTCCACGGTCAACGGATACGCGGCGTGCGTGGTGATCAAGCCGGTCAGCTGGTTGCGGCTGGTGATGATCACCAGGCAGCCCGCGGACGCGGGCAGCAGCGGGCGGATCTGCTCGACGTCGCGCGCGTTGTCCAGCAGGACAAGAATCTTGCGCCCGTGCAGCATGCTGCGGTACAGCGCGGCTTGCGCTTCCGGCTCGGCCGGAATCCGTTGCGGGCCAACGCCGAGCGCGTCGAGGAAGATGCGCAGCGCCTCGGTCGCGGTCATCGCGGTGCCGCTTGAGTCGAAGCCGCGCAGGTTCAGGTAGAGCTGGCCGTCCGGATAGTCCTTGGCGACCTCGTGGGCCAGGTGCACGGCGAGCGTGGTCTTGCCGATGCCTGCCATGCCGTCGATGGCGACGATCTGCACCGAGGACGGGTTGCGGTCGGCCGAGTTCAGCAGTGTCCTCAACCGGGCGAGTTCCGCGCGGCGGCCGGTGAACGTGGGCAGGTCGGCCGGTAATTGGGCCAGCGGCACCAGGGGAGCGGGCGATTCCTCGGCGTCGCCGTCGGCGATCTCCACCGCGTCGCCGACCTCGCTGGCGACCTGATCAATTATGGCAGTGGTTGCCGATTGCTCATCAGTGTCATCGCTTGGCCGCTGAGACGGCGTCGCAACCGGCAGGTCCGGAGTTGCCTGCTGGCGCAGGACTTTCTGGTAGGCGGCGCGCAGTTCCTGGGTCGGGTCCATGCCCAGCTCGTCGGCCAGCTGGCGGGCCACCAGTTGATACACGCCGAGCGCCTCGGCCTGGTAACCGGCGGCGGCGAGCACCAGCATCAGCCTGGCCTGCAACGGTTCGTCCAGCAACGCGCCCGCCGCGGCCTGGCGCAGCGCGGGTAGCAACAACCGTGCGCCACCGAAGCGCAGCGCGCTGTCGGCGGCCTCCTGCGCGACGATCAACCGCTCCTGGTCGATCGCGGTGAACATCGGATCGGTGTCGATGCCTGCCGCGCACTGGCCCCGCCACAGTTGCAGGGCCTGCACGAACAGCGGCACCGCGTCCGCGCCCCGTCCACCGTCCAGCGCGGCGCGGGCCTGCTTGGCCAGTGCGCGGAACTGGAGCAGGTCCAGGGTGCCCGCGTCCAGCGCGAGCCGGTAACCGCCGCCCTGGCGCAGCAGCCAGTTGCCGTTGGCCCTCGGTGCGAGACCCGGTTCCAGCGCGCGGCGCAGCGCGCCGACGCAGCGCTGGATCACGTTGGCCGCGCTGATCGGCGGATCATGCGGCCACAGCAGACTGATCAACTCGACCATGCCGGCCGGCTGACCCGCCTTCACCAGCAGCAGTGCCAGAATCGCGCGCTGCTGCGGTGGTCCGAGATCGATCTCGGCGTCGCCGCGCCAGGCCCGGACCGGCCCCAGCACGGACAGCTTGATCGACTCGGTGGACCGGTCTTCGAGCGCTACGGGGCGTGGACCATCCGACGTGTGCGCCGGAACAGGTGAGCCGCCTTGCACGTCACCTCGCCCAATCAACTCCGATGGCCCGATTGCCCGTACCAACCGAACCATGACTCGCCAGCTTGATGCTGGTCGTCGACATTTTCGTCCTTATTGTACCCCGGGGTGCGTCGATAATATCCCCGCCGATAGACGGGTATCCCCGCTTCGGGGTTGCCCACAACCGAGAATTATTCGCTATCTGAACGGCCGGTGCGGGAATAGTCCGAATTCGTCGGCCCACCAGGTGGCAGGGCCGGTGTCGGAGGCGGCAGTGCTGAGCAGCATTGACCTTCGCCTGCGAAGATCATCAGGACAGATGTCCCGACTTGGCGCCGGTTGTTCGGGCCTTTCACCAGCATTGGCGCAAGTCGGCCGCGTAAAGCCGGGACGGGTCCGGCGCGCGAGGCTCCCAACTTTTGCTAACGCAAACAGGTCGGCGTCACGCCGACGGCGGCTGCCCCGGGATGCCCCCGCCCACCATGCTGAGAGGCCGCAGCGTCGAGGGGTAGGAGAGACCGTCAGTGGAACCACCGGTTCTGCACACGCCACGGCTGATTGTCCGGGCGTTCGCCGAGGAGGACATCGAGGACATCTACCTCGCCAGCCAGGACCCGGATATCCAGCGCTGGACCACCATTCCAGTGCCATTTCTGCGGGAACACGCGGAGAATTTGGTCCGGGAAATATATCCGCGCGGCTGGGTTATGAACACACACCGAATTCTCGGTTCTTTTCACCGGGAATCCGGTGCGCTCGTCTCCACCCTCACGATGACCTCGACCGGATATCGCGTATTCGAAATCGGTTACTGGACCAGCAAAACCCAGCGCGGACACGGTTACACGGTCGAAGGGCTGGACGCGTTCGTGCGCTGGATCTTCCTGTGCCTGCGCGCGCAACGCATCGAGTGGCAGGGCATCGTCGGCAACCCCGGTTCGTTCGCGGTCGCCGAGAAAGTCGGTTTCCGGATGGAAGGCACCGTGCGGGCCAGGGTCAACCAGCGCGGCACCATCCTCGACGCCGACCTGGCCGGTCTGCTCCCCGCCGATCTCGGCCTGCCACTGCTGGACGACCTGCCGGAGCAGACCTGACCCGCCGCTCAGACGCCCAGTTCGGCCGAGGCCAGCGCGGTGCCCTGAAGGCGCGCGGAGATCTTCGCGAACGCGGTCTCCCGCGACGTCGAGGTGTCGTCGGCGAACGGCGAGAAACCACAGTCGTCGGTGGTGCCGAGCTGATCCAGCGGAATGTGCCGCGCCGCCAGCAGCACGCGATCGCGCACCTGCTCCGGGGTTTCCACGCGCGGGTCGATCGGGTCGATCACGCCGACGAACACCCGTTGATCATCGCGTAAGTGCTCGGCGATGATGCGCAGCACCCGCTCGGGATCGGGCTCGGACGCGAGCTGCACGTAGACGTTGCCCGCGTTGATCCGGAACAACTTCGGCAGCAGATCCGCGTAGTCGACATCCGCGCTGTGGGTGGAATCCAGGTCGCCGCCGGGACAGGTGTGCAGCCCGATCCGCTTGCGCTGCTCGATGGAGAACCGGTCCAGCACCTGGTTGTTCAACGCCACGAACTGATCCAGCACCCCACCGGACGGGTCCAGCTTCAGCGACAGCCTGCCCTCGGTGAAGTCCAGCTGGACGACGTCCGCGCCCGCGTCGAGGCACTGCCGGATGTCCATTTCGGCCTCGTTCACCAGATCGGTGATGAACTGCTCCCTCGGGTAGGAGTCGATCCCGTTCGCCGGGTAGAGCAGGCTCAGCGCGGACGGCGCGATCACCGCCTGTTTCACCGGGACGCTGCTGTACTGCACGGCCTGCTTGAAGAAATCCACCGCGTGCGCGCCATAGCGGAACGGGCCCTTGATCAGCGCGGGCAGCTGCCGCTGGTGTCCGTCGGCGAACGGGATCACCGCACCGTCCGGGGACAGGTTGGTCAGGCCGGTCAGCGGATAGGTGGCAAAACTCGGTTTGCCCTGCTCGCCGTCGGTGACTTGTGGCGAACCGATTTCGATCAGCTCGGTGATGGTGTCCTGTACCGCCCGGTCGGTCACTTCGTCGAGTTTCGCCTGATCCAGTTCACCGCCTGCGAATTGGCTGAGTGCGTCGAGTACATACGCTGGTCGCGGAATACTGCCGATCTGCTCGGTGGGGAGTGCCACGGAAATCTCCTTCAGCCGACGGAAGTCCGCGGCCGCGCTCCTGCGTGTGCCGCGCGTCGTAATTGTCAGTAGTCCCCGATCCGCGCCCCATCTCTGAAAATGCGGAGTTGTCCCGCCCGCACTACCCGGCACCACACGGTCGCCTCACCGCGTGGCGTGGTGTAATCGGGCCATCACAACTGGTCAAGCAACGTCGGGTCGGGTCGCGGCGTCCTAGTGAACAAGCCCGCGATGAAGGAGAAGAGTTGCCGGTGGGGTCGGTCCGCAAAGGCATCACGATCGCCGCCGTGTCGGTGGTACTCGTCGCGGCAGGGGTGTTCGCCATCGTGTTCGTCACGCACCTGGGCAGTGGTCCGCTCTCGCCCTACTGCTCGGTCGACGCGGCGGGTGGCGCGCCGGGCGATAGCAGCTCGTCCGACACGACGTCGCCGACCCACTTCAGCTTCACCTCCGAACAGGCCGGCAACGCCGCCACCATCGCCGCGGTCGGCATGAAGCTGGGCCTGCCGCCGCACGCGGTCACCATCGCGCTGGCCACCGCGTGGCAGGAGTCCAAGCTGATCAACCTGACCAGCGGCGACCGCGACTCGGCCGGGCTGTTCCAGCAGCGGCCCAGCCAGGGCTGGGGCACCTACGACCAGGTCACCGACCCGGTGCACGCGGCCAGCGCGTTCTACCAGCACCTGACCAAGCTCTCCGGCTGGGACCAGCTCCCGGTCACCGAGGCCGCCCAGAAAGTCCAGCACTCGGCGACACCGGACGCCTACGCACAGTGGGAATCCGAGGCGCGGGCTATGGCCAGCGCGTTCACCGGTGAGACCCAGGCGCTGCTGAGCTGTCACAACCTCGCGGTCGCGCCCACCAAACAGGACATCGCCTCGGCCGCCGATCAGGAGTGGGGGACCAGCGCGGTCAGCGGCGCCCACGATCCGACTCAGGGCTGGGCGATCGGCAGCTGGCTGGTGGCCAAGGCGACCCAGTTCGGCATCGACAGCGTCACCGTTGGCAGCCGCACCTGGACCGCGGCCTCCGGCAGCTGGACCGCCCCGGCCGCGTCCGAATCGGCCTCCGATGGCGGCACGGTCAGCCTGCACCTGGTGCAGATCACACCCAGTTCCTGACCTTCGCGTGGGTAGCCTTGCGCATGGACCTCAGCGACCTTGATCCGCAACCGGCGCGGGGACCGCTGTCCGGCCTGCTCGTCGCCGACTTCTCCCGAGTGCTCGCCGGCCCGTACGCGACGATGTTGCTCGGCGATCTCGGCGCCACCGTGATCAAGGTCGAGGGCCCGGGCGGTGACGACACCCGCACCTGGCAACCGCCGGTCCGCGACACCGAAGACGGCCCGGTTTCCACCTACTACCTCTCGATCAACCGCAACAAGCGATCGGTCGTGCTCGACCTGAAGGACCCCGGCGACCGCGAACTCGCCGCCACGCTGGCCCGGCGCGCGGACATCCTGGTGGAGAACTTCAAGCACGGCGGCCTCACCCGCTTCGGCCTGGACTACGACACGGTCCGGGCGACGAATCCCGGGGTGATCTACTGCTCGATCACCGGCTTCGGCACCCACGAGGGCGCCGCGCTGCCCGGTTACGACCTGCTTGTGCAGGCGGTGTCCGGCCTGATGAGCCTGACCGGATCGGCCGATGGCAGCCCGTATCGCGCCGGGGTCGCCGTGTTCGACGTGTTCACCGGCCTGCACGCGGGCATGGCCATCCTCGCCGCGCTGCACCACCGCGACCGCACCGGCGAAGGCCAGCACGTCGAGACCAGCCTGCTCGCCGCCGCGATGTCCTCGCTGGTCAACCAGGCCTCCGCGGTCGTCGCCGGTGGCGTTGTGCCGCACCGGATGGGCAACGCGCACCCGAGCCTGTTCCCGTACGAGCCGCTGCCGACCGCCGACGGCGAGCTGATCGTGATCGCGGGCAACGACAACCAGTACCGCAGGCTGTGCACCGCGATCGGCCGGCCCGAACTCGGCACCGACGAACGCTTCGCCACCATGGCCGACCGCACCGCCCGCCGCGCCGAACTCCGCCCGATGCTGCTCGACGCGCTCGCGCAACGGACAGCGGCGCAGTGGTTCGACATCCTCACCGAGGCCGGCGTGCCGTGCGGCCCGATCAACACCGTTGCCGACGGCATCGCCCTGGCCCAGCGCCTCGGCCTCGATCCCATTGTGGACGGTATCGATGGGTTTGGCTCGGTGCCGACCGTGCGCAACCCCGTCGACTATTCCGCGACCCCGCCCAGTTACCGCCTGCCGCCGCCCGCGCTGGGCGCCGACACAGACACCGTCCGCGCCTGGCTGGAAGGACCCTGATGGAACAGCAGGAACTCGACGACATCCTCGCCACCGTACGAACCTTCATCCGCGAGGAGGTCGTGCCGCTGGAGCCGAAGATCGAGGAAGACGACGAGATCCCGGCCGAACTGCGGCAGGCCTGCAAGGACATGGGCCTGTACGGGTTCGCCATTCCCGAGGAGTACGGCGGCATCGGGCTGAGCATGGCGCAGGAGGCCGAGCTGGTCTTCGAACTGGGCTACACCACGCCCGCCCTGCGCTCGCTGTTCGGCACCAACAACGGCATCGCCGGACACGTGCTGCTGGAAGGCGGCACCGACGAGCAGCGCACCACGTGGCTGCCCCGGCTGGCCTCCGGCGAGATCACCGCGTCCTTCGCGCTCACCGAGCCCGACGCGGGCTCCGACCCCTCCACACTGACCACCCGCGCCGTGCGCGACGGCGACGTCTGGATCCTCAACGGCGCCAAGCGCTACATCACCAACGCGCCCCTGGCCGACGTGTTCATGGTCTTCGCTCGCACCAACCCCGACGCCAAACCGGCCCAGGGCATCTCCGCGTTTCTGGTCCCCGCCAACACCTCCGGCATCACGCTCGGCCCGCGCGACCACAAGATGGGCCAACGCGGCGCGTGGACCTCCGACGTGCACCTCGACGAGGTGCGGGTGCCCGCGGCCAATCTGATCGGCGGCGAAGCCGGGCTGGATCGCGGTTTCCGGATCGCCATGCGCTGCCTGGCGCACGGCCGCCTGCACATCGCCGCGCTGTGCGTCGGCATGGCGCAGCGGCTGGTGGACGAGCAGGTTTCCTTTGCCCAGCAACGCAGTCAGGGCGGTCACCTGATCGCGACCTACCAGCTCATCCAGGGCCTGATCGCCGACTCGGTCACCGACCTGTACGCGGGCCGCGCCCTGGTGCGTTCGGCCGCGGTGGCGTTCGACGCGCGCACCGACATCAACCTCGGCCCGTCCACCGCCAAGTACTTCTGCAGCGAGATGGTCGGCCGGGTCGCCGACCGCGCGGTGCAGATCCACGGCGGTGCGGGCTACATGCGTGAGGTCGCGGTCGAGCGTTTCTACCGCGACGCCCGCCTGTTCCGGATTTACGAGGGCACGAGCCAGATCCAGCAGGTGATCATCGCCCGAGGGGTGCTAGGCCAAGCCGCGCGCTGACCCGATCGCGTAACAGCAGGTACTCGGTCCAGCGGCGCGGAGACGGACCGGGTGGGCGGGCGAGGACGCGATCGGTGGTGACGGTTTCGCCGCGCCGGAACTGTTCGCGGGTCAGGTCCAGTTCGATGCCGCTGGCCAGCCGGTTCCACCAGTGGTGACCGCGCTGAGCCCCGTCGAGATGCACCGTGCCGAGCACCAGTTCGCCGCCGAAGACGTCGTTGACCACCAACGCCGTGATGTCGCAATGGCCACGGGCCGGATTGTCCTGGCTCCACGGCGCGCGGGCGATGTCGTCGGGGGAGCAGGTGTCCTCGGCCCAGCTTGCGCGCAGCGCCGTGTCGAGGTCGAGCAGGGTCAACGGGGTCATGCCGTCAGCGTCGCACCCGGCACTGACATCCGGGTTGACGTTGCGGTGACGGTGACAGCGCAGCATGCCCGGGAGATCGTCGACGCGCTGCTCGGCGGGGTGAGCCCGGCGACGCGGCCGGGCTCACCCGCACCGTCGCGGTCAGCCCCAGTGGCCGCAGTCGTTGCTCGGGATCCAGCCGACGGTGCCGGACTGCTCGTCCCAGCCGTGGATCCAGTCGACGCCGTTGCCCTGGCCGGTGCCGATGTCCACGTTGAGCGTGTCGCCGAGGTACATCTGGCCTGCGATGTCGGACTCCTCGTAGTGGTCGACCCGGGCCGCGACGTCGAGCTTGAGGATGCAGACCCAGTTGTTCGGCTGCGCCGGTGCGGCCTGCGCGCTGGTGCCGAGGCCGATCAGCCCGGTGGCCAGCGCGCCGGCCAGGGCGGCGGCCAGGGCGGCGGTTTTCGCTATTTTCAGCATGATGGGCATTATGCCCGATATGGAGAAGGATGTCGGTTAGATCGAGGACAACCAGGTGCGGTAGTTGTCGACCTCAGCACCGAGCAACGGCGCGCCGTGCGCGAAGCCGACCGCGTCGACGTCGAGCGGAAGCTTGGCCAAGGACGCGTCGCGCTGGGCCGGGTCCTGGGCGAGCGCGGCCGGGCCTGGCTCGGGCTGGCCGGTGCGGCGGAAGATCGCGTCGCCGACCAGCAGCGTTCGCGACCGCTCGTGCAGCAGCACGACATGACCAGGGCTGTGACCGGGCGTGTGGATCACCCGCAACCCGCCGATCACCGCACCGTCCACCAGTTCGCCGTCCGGTTCGACCGGCCGCCAGTGCAACAGCGGCATCGCGTCCAGCACCGCCCCGATCCGGCCACTCCGCCCGCCGAGGGGAACCCGGCCTGCCCGCAGCCAGGGCGCGTCGGCGGCGTGAATGAGCACCTCGGCCTTGGTGTGGGTGCGGAACTCGGCCAGGCCGCGCACGTGGTCGGGGTGCGCGTGGGTGATCATGATCCGTTTGAGGTCGGCCAGCTGGTGACCGTGTTCGGCGAGCGCGCCGAGCAGAACCTTGGGCGCCGAGGCCCAGCCGACGTCGACCAGGGTGAGGCCGTCGTCGCCGGTGACCAGGAACGCGTTCTCGCGGTCGCCGTGGCCGGTCGGGATGCGCAGGATGTCGTCGGTGATCATGCGGTGCTGCCCGGGAGAACACCGGAGCGCAGCGCGCCGGCTAGTTCTTTGGGCAGGTAGCCCTGGTCGGCGAGCCTGGCGAGGATGCCGCCGCTGGCCAGGATTTCCAGTACCAGGCCGGGCAGGCCGGGCGCGGTGCCGTCGGTGCCGGTGGTGTCGTTGCGGTAGCTGCCGGTCTCGATGTCGAAGATGCCGGTGTCGCCGTCGGTGAACAGCGTGGTGATACCGGGAACGGTCAGTGCGGGCAGGCCGGCGTTGATGGCGTTGCGCAGGAACAGCGAGTTGAACTCCTCGGCGATCAGCGCCGCCACCCCGAGCTGGCGGAACAGCGACGCCACCGGGCGCGACGAGCCGACGCCGAAGTTGCGGCCGGCGATCACGATGTCGCCGCGCCGGACCTGCTCCGTCCAACCCGGACGGACCTGGTGGAAGACGTGCTTGGCGGCCTCGGGGATCTCCATTTTCATGGCGAAGGCCGGATACATCGCGTCGGTGTTGAGCGAGTCGCCGAAGACCCAGACCCGGCCTGCGATCGTGGCGTTCATGCTGCGACGCTCCTCGGATCGGTGATCACGCCGGTGATCGCGGACGCGGCGACGGTGGCGGGCGATGCCATGTAGATCTCGGCCTCGGTACTGCCCATCCGCCCGGTGAAGTTGCGCGTACTCGACGTGAGGCAGACTTCGCCGGGGCCGACGACGCCCATGTGATAGCCGAAGCAGGCGCCACAGGTCGCGTTGGTGACCACGCCACCGGCGTCGGCGATGTCCTGGAGATAGCCGAGGCGCATGGCTTCCCGGTAGATGGCCTGGGACGCGGGCGTGACCAGCAGCCGCACGCCCGGCTTGACGCTGTGGCCGCGCAGGATCCCGGCCGCGATGCGCAGGTCTTCCAGTTGCCCGTTGGCGCAGGAGCCGATGAACGCCTGGTCGATCTTGCGCGGCTCGATCAACGAGACCGGCACGCCGTTGCGGCTGACCGTGCCGGGCCGGGCCACGTAAGGCTCCAATGTGGACAGATCGAGTTCGCGGATGGCGGCGTAGTTCGCGTCGGGATCGGCGTCGGCGGGCACGTAGTCGGTGACGCCGCGCTCGGCCAGGAACTCGCGGAGCAGGTCGTCGACGCCGAAGGTGGCGAAGTCGGCGGAGATCTCGGCGGCCTGCGTCGCGATCGTGCGGCGGTCGTTCAACGGGACGCTGGCCAGGCCGGGGCCGCCGAACTCCAGGTTCTGGTTGGTGGCGTCGCCGTACTCGTTGGCGAGGTGCAGGAAGACGTCCTTGCCGCTGATGCCGGTCGGCAGCGCTCCGGTCAACTCGTAGCGGACGGTCGGCGCGACCTGGTACCAGGTGCTGCCGGTGCACAGGATCGAGAAGACCTCGGCCGGACCGAGGCCGCGCGCCGCCGTGTTGTAGGCGCCACCCGCGCAGGTATGCGAGTCGGTGCAGGCCAGCACCTCGCCGGGCCGGGCAAGACCGTTCTCGGCGATCACCTGGTGACAGATGCCATGCCGACCGACGTCGTAGAACTTGTCGATGCCGAACTCGGCGACGAACCTGCGGGCCTTCGGACCGCCTGCCGCGTCCTTCAAGGTGGGCGCGGGGACCGCGTGATCCATGATCACGGCGACCTTGTCCGGGTCGTTGATCCGGGTCGGTTGCAGCCAGGTGGTGGCGAACTGGAGGTCGATCAGCACGCACAGGTCCACGTCGACGGTGACCGTGTCACCGGGCGCGACCTGAGCCAGTCCGGCCTTTCTGGCCAGCAGGTTCTCGATCATCGTCATGCCCATGACGCTCAGTCCTCCGCTCGGTGGCGTTCGCCGATCGCCGACCATTCGGCCAGCCCGACCAGGTTGAAGAACTCCGACGGTGTGCTCGGCGCCCACTGCCGCGGGTCGACGCCGGCCAACTCGGCGAGACCGGAGAGCATCGCCCAGGCGGCCGATGCCAGCGGCAGCGACGGGTGGATGGCGATCGCGAAACCGAGTTCGGCCAGGCGCTCGCTGGATTCGACCGGGGTGAGGCCGCCGAGCACCAGGTTGATCAGCAGCGGAGCGCGCACGTCCGTGCTGATCCGCTCGATCTCCTCGATGCTCTGCGGGGCCTCGACGAAGATCACGTCGGCTCCGGCTTGCGCGTACTGGTTGGCGCGGTCGATGGCGGCGTCAAGGCCGAGCGGGCCGCGCGCGTCGGTGCGGGCGATCACGACCAGGTCCGGGTCGGTGCGCGCCTCCAGCGCGGCGTGGAGTTTGCGGACGAAGTCCTCGGCCGGGATGAGTTCCTTGTCCGGGAGGTGACCGCACTTCTTGGGGAAGGCCTGGTCTTCGAGCTGGATCGCGGCCACGCCGGCCGATTCGTACTCGCGTACGGTGCGCACGGTGTTCAGTTCGGCGCCGTAGCCGGTGTCCGCGTCCGCGATCAGCGGCACGTCGCCGAGCGCGCGAACCAGCATCCGGGCGCGCTCGGCCATCTCGGTCAACGTGACCAGGCCGATGTCCGGCAGGCCGAACCCGGACGCGGCAACGCCCGCCCCGGTCAGGTAACCGGCGGCGAAGCCGATCCGGGCGACCAGCGAAGCGGACAGCCCGTCGAAGACTCCGGGCGCCACGATCAGCTCGCCACTGGCGATCCGTTCGCGCAGCGCTTTCCGTTGCCGCATCAGTGATTCCTTCTTCAGTCGAGGGTGCCGGCCACCGGCGCGGCCAGCAGGGCGGTGAGTTCGTTGAGGTCGGCGAGATCGTCAAGGCCGAGCACGGCGTTCTCGATCGCGTCCATCCGGGCGGTATCGAGGATCGGGCCGACCAGGGCGCGGTACTTGGCCACGAGTTCGTCGCCGGTGACCGGGTCGTCCGGCGCGCCGTGCGGGGCGGCGAGGTAGCGGTGCAGCTTGGTGCCATTGTTCAGCGTGATGGTGAGATCGGTGCCGAAGAGTTCCTCGTCGTCCAGCCGTACGTCCACTGTGGAGAGAAGCGTCCACACGTCGTCGGCGTCAAGTCGGGCTGAGGAGAACTGGGGTGGGAGGACCGCGCCGTCGAGGAGCGCGATCGTGGCGGCGTAACCGAGGTTCATCTGCGCGCCGATCGCGGTCAGCGGCCGTTCCGGTTTCCACCAGCCGTGATGGTAGACGGCATGACCGACACCGATCTCGATCTTGCCGATGTTCCCCGGGTCGATGTCGTGCTCGGCCCGCAGTTCCAGCGCGGCCTGGATGGTTCCGTGCAGTCCGCCCTGGGCCGCGTAGGACTTCACCATGACGACGCTGGTGTGCCAGAACTCGCCGAGCCCGGCGGTGATCTGCGCCGGATCGGGGTTGTGGCCCTCACCGAACACCGCCAGGAACCCGCCGTAGGGCCGGTCGAAGACCTGCTTGATACCCGTGTAGCCGCCGTGCGCGAGCCCGGCGGCGTAGAAACCGTTGCGGGCGGCGAAACCGTGCTGCATCCGCTTGGACATGGCCTCGTACTGGGCGGCCATCAACCCACCGGACTGCGTCGCGGCCATGCCGAGGGCGTCTTCCAGCTGTGCGGCGTCGAGGCCGTAGAGCTTGCCAGTGGTCATGGCCGCGGTGTGCGTGCCGAAGACCGGGCCGCTGTGCCAGCCACGGGAGAGCATTTCCGCACCGTGCAACGCCAAACCGACGCGCGGTCCGACCTCGAACCCGGCGACGGCAGCGGTCAGCGCGTCGCGGCCGGTGACCGTGCCGAGCTGGCGTGCTCCGGCCAACAGCACCGGCAGGATCAGCGAGTTGCCGTGCAGCGGCGCGAGCGGGTGAAAGTCGTCCAGCTCGAAGCCCTGGATGTAGGTGCTGTTCAGTAGCACGGACGCGGGTCCGCTGGTGGTGTGACCGGTGCCGATCACGGTCGCGTCGCCGGTCGCCTCGATGCCCAGCGTTGCCTTGGTCGCCACCCGCGACCAGGGCAGCTGCGCGCCGACCAGACCGCAGGCGACGCCGTCCAGCAGCAGCTGCTTGGCGCGTTCGCGCACGTCAGCGGGGATGGCGTGGTAACTGAGGTCGGCGACCCACTCGGCGAGGGGAACGGTGACGGTCATACCGCGAAGTGAACGCCGATCGTCGGTTCGCTCCCGAAATCGACGGGAAAATTCATTCGGCGGGATCGGAGTGAAGGAAATCGCCGACCGGGGCCCACGGGTCGACGGGGACGACGCCGGTCGCGTGACCGGCATGATCGAGCAGCCGGCCGAAGGACTTCAGCGGCCGCAGCACCACCCGCTGGTCGGTGACCTCGACCGGGTGGCCGAGGTCGCGGATGCGCGCGAACAACCGGCTCAGCTCGCCGATCCGGTGCAGCTGGGCCATCACGAACAGGTTGGCCGCGCCGACAACGGAGAAGCAGATCCGGGTCTCCCGCCAGCCGCCGATCTCGACGCCGACCGTCTCCAGCGCCTCGTCCGGCACGCGCAGCCAGAGGGCGAGCAGTGCGGGCCAGCCGCCTTCGATGCGGGTGAAGTCGGTGCGGAAGGTGAGCAGGCCGCGTTTGGTCATCGACGTCATCCGCCGCCGCACCTGCGCTTCCGACGTGCCGAGATCGTGCGCGAGGTCGCGGTAGCGGGCCCGGCCGTCGTATTGCAGGGCCAGGTAGAGGGCGTGTTCGTCCGGGTCCAACGTGCCGCACGCGGAGCGTGCCCAGCTACGCAGGGTGCCCCGTCCGGGTTCGCGGTTGGGGTCGGTGCGGTCCCGGACCTCGCGTTCGGCGCCGGTGTCGATCGCGCCCAGCCGCCAGCGCACCCCGCTGAACCATTCCCGGCCGATGTGCGAGCGGGCGCGCAGCACGTCCGGGGTGTTCGGCAACCGGTCGAACAGCAGCTCGGTGAGTGTGCGCATGTTCGCGGCGAAGATCAGCCCGTGCACGTCGTAGCCGCCCGCGGTCAGGTAGACGCTGCCGACCTGCGGGATCGCCGCGAGATACCGGCCGGCCGCCTCGGCTCGCCCCGGTCGCGCCTCGATCTCGTAGACGGCGGCGACCAGGCCGAGCTGGCTGCCCGGTACCGAGGACACCCATACCCGGCCGGTCGAGGCGAGCCGTTGCCAGCGTCGCGCAGCGGTCACTGCGGAGATGCCCAGCGCTGAGGCAAGGCGCTCAAAGCTGGCCCGCGGGTTGACGTGCAGCGCGTCGAGCAGGGCGAGGTCGACCTCGTCGACGTCGTGCGTGGGTGATCGCTCGGGCACCGGCCCAGCATGGTCTATTATCGGCTGTTCGGCGAAGCTGCTAACACCGATAGCAGTGCGTCCGGTCCCGGCAAGACTGGGGCAGAATTCACCGGAGACGACCAGGGAGCGTGGATTGACCTCGGCGCACGGTGAGCATGCCCGCGGTAGCACCGATGCCGTTGGCGCCCCCGAGCACGCGCTCTTCCCGGCGCGACCCGAGTTGGTCGGCCGGGCCGGTGACCTGGCCGAGATCCTGTCCCGGCTGGCCGACGACGCCGGCGCGGTGCTGCTTTCCGGCGACGCCGGGGTCGGCAAGTCGGTGCTGCTGGACGCGGTCGCCGAGCAACGCGGTGCCGAGGGCACCCGCGTGCTGCGCGCGGACGGGGTCGAGTTCGAGACCGACGTCAGCTTCGCCGGCCTCAACCAGATCCTGGTGCCGATCATCGACCTGGCCGAATCGCTGAGCCCGACCTACCGCCGGGCGCTGGACACCGCGCTCGGCTTCAGCGAAGGCACCGCGCCCAGCCGGCTGGTCATCTCCAACGGCGCGCTCGCGCTGCTGCTCGCGGCCGCCGCCGAGCAGGCGTTGCTGCTGATCATCGACGACCTGCCGTGGATCGACCGGGCCAGCGCAGGCGTGCTCGGGTTCGTCGCGCGCAGGCTGCGCGGCACCCGGATCGGGTTCCTGGCCGCATCGCGCACCGGCTCGGAAAGTATGTTCGACCGGGGCGGCCTGACCGAGTTCCAGTTGCGGCCCTTGGACGACGACGCCGCGACCGAACTGCTCACCAGCCGCCATCCCGGCCTCGCCACCCGGGTGCGGCAGCGACTGCTCAGCGAGGCCGGCGGCAATCCGCTGGCCCTGGTCGAACTGCCGGTCGCGCTCAACGGCGCGCAACGCGCGGCCCTGGAAGAACTTCCGCCGGTGCTGCCGCTGACCCAGCGGTTGCAGGCGCTGTTCGGTTCGCGCATCGCCGATCTGCCCGCGCCCGGCCGGGAACTGTTGCTGCTCACCGCGCTCGACGGCTCCGGCAGCCTGACCGTGCTGAAGACGGCGGCCGGGATCACCGGGCACGACGAGGGCCTCACCGACCTCGCGCCCGCCGAACGGGCCGGACTGGTCAAGGTGGACGAAGGGCGGCGGCGGGTCAGCTTCGGCCATCCGCTGATCCGCTCCGCGGTCGTCGAACTGTCCACTGTGGCCGAACGAAGGGCGGCGCACACCGCGCTGGCCGGTGCCCTCACCGACGCGCCCGACCGCCGGGCCTGGCACCTCGCCGAAGCCTCGCTCGGCCCGGACGAAGACGTGGCCGTGCTGCTGGAACAGGCCGCGCGGCGGGTGTTGCGCCGAGGGGACGCGGTCGGCGCGGTCGGCCTGCTCACCAAGGCCGCCGAACTCAGCCCGCGCGCCTCCGGCCGCGGCCGTCGCCTGGCCGAAGCCGCCTACATCGGCGCGGAAGGCGCGGGCGAACTGACCAGCGCGTCCGAACTGCTGGCCGGTTCGCGGCTCGCCGACCCGGACGGCACCGGCAACGTCTACGCCGCGATCGCCGCTGTCTACCTGCTGATCAACGACGACTGCGACATCGACACCGCGCACCGGCTGCTGGTCGGCGCGATCGACGTCGCCTACCGGACCGGCGCGCCGGAGGCGGAGATCGTGGACGCCCTGCACGCGCTGCTGCTGGTCTGCTGGTACGGCGGGCGGGTTTCGTTGTGGGACAGCTATTACGCGGCGCTGCTCCGGTTGCGCATCGAGCCGCCGCCGGTGCTCGCGCTGGTCACCAAGACCTTCCCGGACCCGGTGCGCACCGGAAAATCGGCGCTCGGCGAGATCGACCGGATCATCGAATCGGTCGGCCCGGACATCGATCCGGGCCAGCTCGTGCGGATCTGCACCGCGTCGGTCTACCTGGACCGGATCGGTGACCTGCGCGGCCGGTTGTGGCGGCTGGTGCGGCAGGGCCGCGAGGGCGGACCGGTGCGGCGGCACATCGGCGCGCTCATGCATCTGTCCATGGAGGACTATCTCAGCGGCGACTGGGATCAGGCCGCGCGGCTGACCGAGGAAGGCCTGGCGCTGTGCGCGGACGCCGGTTATCGCTTCTACCGCTGGTATTTCCAGTACACCCAGATCCTGCTGGCCGGTGCGCGCGGCGAAGCGCCGGCCGGATACGCGCTCGCCGAGCAGGTCATCCAGTGGGCCGAACCGCGCGGGGTCGGCGGCGCGGTGATCTTCGCCAACCAGGCCCGCACGCTGGTGTGTCTGGGTGACGGGCAGTGGGAAGGCGCCTACCAGTGCGCGATCCGGGTAACCCCGGCCGGAGCCCTCGCCTCACACGTGCCGCATGCGTTGTGGGGCCTGTTCGACTGGGTGGAAGCGGCGGTCCGCACCGGACGAATGGACGAGGCCGCCGCGCAGGTACGCGCCATGCGCGAAGCCGACGTCGCCGCGCTGTCCCCGCGTTACGCCATGCTCGTCGCGGCATCGGCCGCGTTGTGCGCCGAGGACGACGCCGAAGCACTGGCCTTCTTCGCCGAGGCGCGGGCCGTGCCGGGGGTGGCCAGATGGCCGTTCGACCTGGCCAGAGTGCGTCTCGCCTATGGCCAGCGATTGCGCAGAGCCCGGGCCAGCACCGAGGCCCGGATACCGTTGCAGGCGGCGCTGGCCACGTTCAACGTGCTCAACGCCAGACCCTGGGCCGAGCGCGCCCGCGACGAGCTACGCGCGACCGGCCATGCCGTGTCCGGCGTCGAAGCCGAGATGCTGACCCCGCAGGAACTGACCATCGCGCGCCTGGTCGCCTCCGGGCTGACCAACAAACAGGTGGCGGAGCGAATGTTCCTCTCGCACCGCACGGTCGGAGCGCACCTCGGTCAGATCTTCCGGAAACTCGGGATCACGTCGCGGTCCGCGCTCCGCGACGCCCTTGACGGCATCGCGTAGCACGGATCCCCCGATTTGGTTACCGCTTGGTGCTCAGCGCCAGGGCGGCGTGACGTGCCACATGTGTTCCTCCTGCGAAAGTGGGTTTTGACCCGTTTGCTCGTTCGGCGACGTGACGGGGTCGCTGGGCGAGTAGCGGGTGTTGCCCTCTATTTCGCCCTATCGGGGTATTGCGCGGCTACCGCAGGATGACCATGGCTGTTCCGGCCGCGGCCCGCCCAGCGCGGGCGGGCATCAGTCAAATGACTTAACGGGGGCGGGCACGTCTCGGATCTGTCTGCGGTTGGTGATCCCGAGCTTGGGAAATGCCCGGTACAGGTGGGCGCCGACGGTCCTCGGCGAGAGGTTGAGCAGCTCGCCGATCTGCCGGTTGCTCAGGCCCTGCCCAGCCAGGTGGACCACCTGGTGTTCCTGCGGGCTCAGCTCGCCGACCTCGATCGCCGACGACTCGCTCACCCGCACCCCGGCCGCGCGCAGTTCGCGCTCGGCCCGCTCGGCCCAGGTGCTCGCGCGCAGCCGGGCGAACACGTCGCGCACCTGCGACAACACCGGCTTGGCCTCGTTGATCCGCCGCTGGCGGCGCAGCCATTCGGCGTGCGCCAGCCGCAGCCGCGCCTGCTCGAACGGCCACCGCCGGCCATCGGGCACGGCCAGCGCCTCGGCGAACTTCGCTTCGGCGTCGGCCGGTTCGGCCAGCACCGCCTCGGCATGCCCGAGCAGCTGGGCGACCCGCGAGGACGGCGTGCCATCGAAGCGGGCCACGATCCGGCGCACCAGCGCCCGTGTCTCGGTGACCAGATCCAGCCGCACCGCGATCGACGCGAGATCGGCGATGCCCTGGTAGGACAGGTGGTAGTGCAGGGGAGTGCCATCGTCGGCGAACAGCCGGCGCAGGTGCGCGTAGGCGGTCGCGGGCTCGTCCTCGGCCAGCGCGAGTATTCCGGCCGCGCGATAGGCCCACGCGCCGACCGCGCGGCAGTCGGCGGGGTCGCCGGAATCGAGCGGGCCACTCAGATAGCGCCGCGCCAGGTCGACCTCGCCGCGCCAGCCGTGCACGGTCGCGATCACCAGCTCAGCGATGGTGCGCACCAGCGGCTGGTCGGTGTTCGCGGCGACCCCGGCCAGGTAGGCGCTGGCGTCCAGCGCCTCGTCCCAGCGGCCCGCGTCGGCGCAGGCCCAGCAATGGCTGAGCAGGATCCCGATGCTGCCGCCCTGCTGGGTGTTGCGCAGCTGATCGATCGACGAGCGCAGCACGCTCACCGCGACGTCCGACTCGTCGAGCAGCCACAGGATCGCGCCCAGCGGCGTGCGCGGCAGCGTGTCCAGGGGACGCTCGGCGGTCGCTCGCGCGGCCACGGCGAGTTCGCGGTGGTGGTACGGGTCGAGCGCGGCCGCGCCCCAGGCCATGGTCAGGTCGATCGGATCGGTCAGGTCCTCGGCGCGGTGACCGGACCGGTCGGCCAGCGCGGTGAGCGCGGCGCGCACCTGCTGCCGCGCCGCGTCCGAACCGTCCAGGTAGGCGGCCGCGCTGATGCCGCGCAACGCCGACCACGGCAGGTTCGGGCCGGCGAGCGCGCTGCCCTGGAACAGCGGCAGCAGCAGTTCGAGCGCGGCCTTGTGCTGGCTGGTCCAGACCAGCGCGGTGCCCAGCTGAACCTGCGCGGCCAGCCGGTGCTCGGGGTCCTCGGCGAACTCGGCGGCCCGGTTGGCCAGGTCTTCCGACCAGCTCGGGTTGCCCACCTGCCGGGCGAGGTCAGCGGCCAGCACCAGCCTGCGCGCCTTGTCCTGGTCTCGCGGGCTCAGCTCGGCGGCGCGCGCCATCAGCGCCGTGGCCGCCGCGACCCCGCTGCGCCTGCGCACCTCGTCGATGCTCGACTCGGCCAGCGCGGCCACGTCCTCGTCCGGGGTGAGCGTGGCCCGGACCAGGTGCAGCGCGCGCCGGTCCGGTCGCTCGGCGAGAATCTCGGCCAGCTTGCGGTGCGCCTCGGCCCGGGCCGCGAACGGAGCCGAGTGATACACGGCGGATCGCACCAGCGGGTGCGCGAACTCGATCCCACCCGGCCCAATCCGCAGCAGTCCGGCCAGCTCGGCCCCGGCCAGCGCTTCCGGCGACGCGCAGGGCAGCCGCTGCGACGCGAACTCGAGATCCTCCGGATCGACCGCGCTGACCAGCAGCAACGCGGAGCGGGTGGCATCCGGCAGCTCGGCCAGTTCGTCGGCGTAGATCGCGGCCAGACCGGGAGTCAACGGCAACAGGTCGTGCGCCCAGGAACTGGCCGAGGGCCGGTTCGCCACCACCGCGCTCAACTCGATCAGCGCGGCCGGATTGCCCGCGCCCTCGGCCAGCACCCGATCGCGGACCAGGCCGCGCGGCGGGATCGGCTGCCGATCGACCAGCAGCGCGGCGTCTCGTTCGCTCAACGGCCCCAGCCGCAGTTCCGCGACCGTGCGACCCAATCCCTCCGGCGCTTTCGCGCCACGCCCGGCGAACACCACCGACACGGCGGCCCCGGCCAGCCTGCGGCAGGCGAAGGTCAGCGCGGCCCGCGAACTCGCGTCCAGCCACTGCACGTCGTCAACGATCAGCAGCAGCGGCTGGAATTCCCTGGCCAACGCGACGGTGGCCATGCCCTCGACCAGCCGGTCGGCCGACTCGCCCTTGGCCAGGCCGAACGCGGTCAGCAGCGCGTCGCGATGCAGCGGGGGGAGAGCATCGAGGGCGTCGAGCACCGGATGGAACAGCAGATGCAGACCAGCGAACGGCACGTCCAGCTCGGCTTTGGTCGCGGCCGCCCGCAACACCCGCAGGCCCCGCTCGGTCACGCGGTCGGCGACCACGTCGAGCAGCGCGGTCTTGCCGGTCCCGGCATCGCCGAGCAGGACGAGCACCTGGCCGGGCCGGGCCGGATCGACCGGCCCAGCTAGCGCGGCGAGTTCCGTGTCCCGGCCGACCAGTTCGTACCCTTTCATCAGAACTGAAATATAGCTGGTCAGCTGACCGGGATGTCGCCGTTCTGGCCCCAGGTCAGCGTGTACGTGTTCAGGTTGTGGCTCTCGCGGGTGTACCAAGTTCCCGTGGATGGCCGGAACAGCGCCTGGTCGGTGAGGCCGTCGCCGTCGTAGTCGCCGACAACGGGAATGTCGCCGTTCTGGCCCCAGGTGAGGGTGGAAACGTTGCCGCTGTGGCTTTCCCGGGTGAACCAGGTTCCCGTGGAGGGGCGGAACAGGGCGAGGTCGGTGATGCCGTCGCCGTCGTAGTCGGCGGGAACCGGGATGTCACCGGCGTTGCCCCATTTGATCGTGGCGGTGCTGAGGTCGTGGCTGTAGCGGACGTACCAGGTGCCGGTCGACGGCCGGAAGAGTGCCTGGTCGGTGAAGCCGTCGCCGTCGTAGTCGCCCACCGCGGGAATGTCGCCGGATTGGCCCCAGGTCAGCGTGGCGATCTGGTCGTTGTGGCTTTCGCGGACGTACCAGGTTCCGGTGGAGGGCCGGAACAACGCGATGTCGGCCTTGCCATCGGCGTCGTAATCGCCGACAACGGGGATATCGCCGGACTGGCCCCATTTGATCGTGGTAGTGCTGAGGTCGTGGCTGTAGCGGATGTACCACGTTCCGGTCGACGGACGGAACAACGCCTGATCCGCGTAACCGTCACCATCGAAGTCGGCGACGACCGGGATATCGCCGTTCTGGCCCCAGTTCAGGGTGGAGACCTGGTCGTTGTGGCTTTCCCGGGTGAACCAGGTTCCGGTGGACGGGCGGAACAGGGCCTGGTCGGTCAGGCCGTCACCGTCGAAGTCCGCGCGCGGGTGTTTGGCCATCGGCAGCCGGTTCACCGCGGCCTTCGCGTCGGCGAGGAACTGCTCGTAGGCGCCGCTGTTGTAGGTCGACCAGGGCGCCCAGTCGGTGCCGTGCGAGGAGATCGTGAAGGCCGCGTTCGCGTTGCACTGCGGGTCGAACGCGCAGCTGTCGGTCACGTTCGGGTGCGCAAGGTTGTTGATCTGCCACAGGCCCCGGTCCTCGGAGCCGTCGGTGTTGAAGTTCGTCGCCGACGGGGTACAGCTGGACTCGGCGAGGGCGATGGCGACCGCGGTCACCAGGTTGGAGGTGCGGTCGAAACCGGCTTGCAGACCGACCTGCGCGCACAGATCGGCGCCGGTCGCGGCCGGCGCGGCACTCGCCGGCAGCGGGAGCACGGCCGCGGCGATCAGGGCGAGCGCGGCCAACGGCCCGGTTCTCAGGATTCTCATGGCGGGCAACGTAGGAATCGCCGTTTTCAATTCGCTTACAACCGATGAAATCGAGCTGAAAGCACGCCTGCTTAGCTTTCCTGGCCATGCGAAGAAAACCACTCGGTATCGGTATCGCCCTCGGGGCCGTCCTGCTCGCGACCATCCTGCCCGCAGGCCAGGCGCTCGCCGCGCCCCAACAGCCCGCGACCGTCGCGGTAGCGGCCGACAGCCTGCCCTCCGTCACCCCGGCGCAGGTCGTCGCGCGGGCCCAGACCTGGCTGACCGCCGACAACGGCGGCCCGGTTCCCTACGACACCAACAGTCTCTGGGGCGGCTACCGCGCGGACTGCTCCGGTTACGTGTCCATGGCCTTCGGTTTCGGCCAGCCCGGTTACGTCACCAGCCAGCTCGCCGACTCCTCGATCAGCACCCCGATCAGCAAGGACAACCTGTCCCAGGGCGACCTGATGATCAACCCGGGCACCGGCCCGGACGGTCACGTGGTGATCTTCGACCACTGGGCCAACACCGCGCACACCTCGTACTACGGCTACGAGCAGAGCGGTGATGGTGGCACCCACTACCGCGCGATCGACTACCCGTATTTCAACGGCTATCCAATGTCGCCCTACCGCTACAACCACATGATCGAGCCGGTAGCCAAGCACCCGCGCGCCGACTTCGACGGCGACGGCCGCACCGACCAGGCCCTGTTCCGCCCCTCCACCGGCACCTGGTACACCAGGGAAAGCCACGACCTGAACACCTACACCCTGAACTGGGGCCAGAACGGCGACATCCCGGTCGTCGCCGACTTCGACGGTGACGGTTACGCGGATCAGGCGTTGTTCCGTCCGTCGACCGGAACCTGGTACATCCGCTACAGCCACGACCTGAGCACGACAAGCCTGAAGTGGGGGAACGCCGGTGACGTCCCGGTCGTCGGCGACTACGACGCCGATGGCAAGGCCGACATCGCGTTGTTCCGGCCTTCCACCGGAACCTGGTACGTGCGCGAAAGCCACAACGACCAGATCGCGACGCTGACCTGGGGCCAGAGCGGCGACATTCCGGTTGTCGGTGATTACGACGGCGATGGTTACGCGGATCAGGGGTTGTTCCGGCCGTCGACCGGAACCTGGTACATCCGCTACAGCCACGACCTGAGCACGACCACGTTGCAGTGGGGCAACAACGGTGACATCCCCGTAGCCGCCGACTACGACGGCGACGGCATCACCGACCTCGCCCTGTTCCGCCCGTCAACGGGAACCTGGTTCACTCGGGAAAGCCACAGCGGCAACGTTTCCACCCTCACCTGGGGCCAGAGCGGCGACATTCCCGTTGTCGGTGACTACGACGGCGACGGCCTCGCCGACCAGGCGTTGTTCCGGCCATCGACCGGAACCTGGTACACGCGGGAAAGCCACGACCTGAACACGTACACGTTGACCTGGGGCCAGAACGGCGACATCCCGGTCAGCTGACCTCTCGGTACGGACGGAAGAACTCGCGCAGTTCGTGCGCGTACAGCTCGGGTTCCTCGAACGCGGCGAAGTGGCCGCCGCGTTCGGGTTCCGTCGCCCGCACGACATTCGCGACACGATCCAGCCACGCCCTCGGCGGGCGAACGATGTCGCCAGGGAACACCGCGAACCCCGATGGCACCTCGACCCGGCGGACGAGCTGCGCGACGGGGATCGCGGCGTTCGCGTGATACATGCGCATGGCCGAGCCGATCGTGCCGGTCAGCCAGTAGATCATGATGTTGGTGAGGATCTCGTCCTTGGTGAAGCGGGCTTCGAGGTCGCCGTCGTTGTCGCTCCAGGACCGCATCTTCTCCACGATCCAGGCCGCCAGCCCGGCCGGTGAATCGGTGAGGCCGACGGCGGCGGTCTGCGGCTTGGTCCGGTGCATGGCCGCGTACGCGCCTTCGCTGGCGCCCCAGGCGATCACGCTGTCCATCCAGTCGCGTTCGGAGTCGCTGAGTTCGGCGCGGTCGCCGGTGAAGATCGGCACGCCCGCATCGGTGCGGTGCACGGCAACAACCTTGTCGGCGTGGTTGAGGCCGAGATAGCGGCTGACGTGGCTGCCGATGTCGCCGCCTGCCGCGCCGAACCGGGCATACCCGAGCGCCTCCATGAGCTGGGCCCAGAGATCGGCGACGGCGATCGAGTCGAGCGGCGCGCCGGCCGGACGGTCGGAGTAGCCGTAGCCGGGCACGTCCGGCACGATCACGTCGAAGGCGTCGGCCGGATCGGCGCCGTGCGCGCCGGGATCGGTCAGCAGCGGAATGACCTTGGTATAGCGCCAGAACGAGTCCGGCCAGCCGTGACTGAGCACCAGCGGCAGCACCGGACCGGTTGGCGCGACGGCCTTGGCGTGCACGAAATGAATGCCGAGCCCGCCAACCGGCATCCGGAAGTGCGGGAGCCGGGCCAGGGCCAGTTCCTGGGCAGGCCAGTCGAACTCGTTCGCCCAGTACTCGATCAGTTCACGCAGGTAGTCGACGTCGGCGCCGAGCGACCAGCCGGCGTCGCGCGGCGCGTCCGGCCAGCGCGTCGCGCGCAGCCGGGCGCGGAGGTCGGCGAGCGCTTCCGGTGCGGTCCGCAGGGTGAACGGCGCTGGGCTGGTCATGCCCGGAACCTTACGTCGCATCCCCGACACCGCCGCGCACTTTGTGCAGGAAGCCGCGCAGCACCTGGATGTCGTTGTCGCCCATGCCGAGCGCGTCGCCGAGCCGCCTGGTCATCTCGCCGCCAATCCAGCGCAGTTCGCGCCCGGCCTCGCTCAGCTGGACCAGCACCGAGCGCTCGTCGTCCGGGTGCGTGACCCGGACCAGCAGACCGGCCTTCTCCAGTCGCTTGATCAGCGGCGAGAGGGTGTTGTACTCCAGTTCGAGTTCGTGCACGAGTTCGCGGATCGGCCGCGAGTCCCGCTCCCAGAGCAGCAGCAACACCAGGAACTGCGGGTAGGTGATGCCGGCCTGGTCGAGGATCGGCCGGTAGAAGCTGGTGATCGCCCGCGAGGTCGCGTACAGGTCGAAACAGAGCAGGTCGGACACCGTCGGCGTCCGTCCCGACTCGTCAGCTGGCGTGGTCATGGCAGCCCCAGCCTAGAGGCCCTGACACAACAACTGCTCGGCTTGCGGGCACCGCACCGGGGCACGCCTTGCATCTCACGCACCTCGCCCCCGCTCCCTGATCGAACAACATTGTGTTAGGGCCTGTTATTGCGCGGCCCGGATGATCAGCTCGGCAACGGCGTCTGGGTGCGACACCGCGACCGAGTGCGACGCGTCGGCGATCTCGACGACCTCGCGGGCGTTCGCGCGCTCCGCCATGAAGCGCTGGGCCTCGGCCGGAATGTTCTTGTCCGCGCCGCTGATCACGAACCAGGACGGGATGCCGCGCCACGCGGGCGCGCCGGAGCCTTCGCCGAGCGCGGCGTCGCGGACCGGGCGCTGGGTGGCGGCGGCGAGCTTGGCGACGTCGGCGGGCACGTCGGCGGCGAATTGGCCGTGGTACCTGTCCTGGGCGATCACCAGGTCGTGGCTGCCGTCGCCGAGGTCGATGGTCTGCAGCGTGTCGCCCAGCGTGCTGCCCGGGAATTTATTGGACAGGTCCAGCGCGCTCTCGCCCTCGTCCGGCGCGAACGCGGCCACGAAGACCAGCGCCTTGACGTTGGAGTTTCCGCCTGCCGCGGTGGACTGCACCATGCCACCGTAGGAGTGGCCGGCCAGCACGATCGGGCCCTCGATCGAGGCGAGCACGGTCTTGAGGGACTCGGCGTCGCCGGTGAGCGAGCGCAGCGGGTTGGCGGCCGCGACGACCGGGTAGCCGTCGTCCTGCAACCGCCGCACCACGCCGTTCCAGCTGGCCGACTCGGCGAAGGCGCCGTGCACGAGCACGATGGTCGGCTTGGTCTCGGTGCTGGTCATTGGCTTCTCCTTTGCAGATTTTGCATCGCGTCAGATTAAATCGCGTGCGAGGTAAAATTAGCAGATGCGATACCTCGTGCACGAGGTGATTCAGGCCACCGAGATCAGCGACGGCGCGCGTAGCGGGCCGGGCTCACCCCGAGCATCCGCTTGAAATGCCTGGTCAGATGCGACTGGTCGTAGAAACCGACCTCGCCCGCCACCGCACCGGCCGGCCAGCCGGACAACAGCAGTTGCCGAGCCAGCTCCACCCGCCGCCCGGTCAGGTACAGGTGCGGCGGGATGGCGAAGCGCTGGGTGAACGCCCGGATCAGGTGGGTCGGGTTCGCGTGCAGCTGCGCGGCGGCTTCGTCCAGGGTGAGGCCGGTGGCGACCCGCTCGTCCAGCAGATCGTGCAGCTGGTCGGCCAGGCCGCGATGCGGGATCGGCGACGCCTCACCGATGGTGTGCCGCAGGTGCTTGCCAACGCGCTCCATGATCAGCGCGAGCCTGCTCTGCGCCTCGAACGAGTCACCCGGGCTCGCCAGCGCGTCGTGCAGCCTGCCGATCCGGTCCCGCAACAGGGGATCGGCCAGGTTCGGCTGATCGACGCTCGCCCCGATCAGCTCCGCGTCCAGCGCGTCCTCGGCCAGGTAGAGCACCCGCTTGCGGAAACCCTGCGGCATCACCGTCTGGCCGTCGTGCGGGATGTGTGGCGGCAGCAGCATGACCTGCGCCGGGGGAGTGTCGTGCGGGTGCCGCTCCAGGTCGAACCGGATCAGGCCCTCGTCCACGATCAGCAGTGTCCACACGGTATGGGTGTGCAGCGGGTAGGCGTGCCGCACGAAGTGCGCGTGGAACACCTCGGTGATGCCGGGCACATCGGGGCGCCACGCAACGACCTCGGTTTCGCCGACCATGTCAGTAACGTACAAGATTTGCGCCGCACCGGCGGCGACGATTGTCGGTGTGAAACCCGATGACGGGGCGCGCACGAACGGTGCGGGCCCGTACTTCTATCTGCTCATCACCATGGCGTTGTTCGCTGGTGCGTTCACCAGTTCCAAAGTGGTGGTCGGCCAGGTGCCGCACGACGTCGCGGCCGCGCTGCGCTTCGGCGGTGGCGCGCTGATCCTCGTGCTGCTGCTGTGTTTGCGGCGCGGCACCGGGAAGTTCGCGTGGCGCGAGCTGGCCATCGCGGGCTCGGTCGGCCTGGTCGGCGTGTTCGCCTACAACTTCTTTTTCTTCTGGGCGCTCTCGCTCGCTCCGGCGATCGACGGCAGCATCATCGTGCCGGTATTGAGCCCGGTGCTGACCACCATCGCCTTCCTGGTCACCGGCAAGGAAAGCGCGTCGATCCTGCGGCTCGCCGGTCTCGTGCTCGGCGTGGCCGGCGCGGTGGTGTTCTTCGTCGGCATCGGTGGAGCCGGATCCGGCCTGACCAGCTCGCGGTTGCTCGGGGATCTGATCTACCTGGCCGGGGCCGCCTGCTGGGCCGCGTACAGCATCGCGTCCAAGAAGGTGCTGGCCGGGATGGAACCGTTGCGCGCCACCACCTACGCCACCGGGGCAGGCGCGCTCGCGCTGATCCTGATCTCGATCCCATCACTGTCACATGTGGACTGGACCGGACTGAACGGCGAAATCTGGGCGAATGTGGCGTTCCTCGCCGTCGGGCCGACCGCGATCGCCTTTCTGTTCTACTATCGCGGCCTGCGCTCGGTCAGCCCGGTCACGGCCACCGTCACCATGTTCATCGTCCCCGTGCTGAGTTCCGTCTCGTCCTACGTGTTCCTCGGCGAGTCGTTCACCGGCATCCAGCTGGTCGGCGCGCTGATCACCATTGCCGGTGCACTGCTCGCCGTCACGCGGAGCCGCCGGTCGTCTGGTGCACGACCGGGGAGGGCTGGCCATAGTAGAACGCGGCGATCCGGTACGCCGCAACGTGTTCGGCCGGCAGCGGATACAGGCCGAACTGGTTGATCCCCGGTGCGAGCACGGCGGCGACGCGGGAGTTCACCTGGACCAGGTAACCGGCTTCGTCGTCGGCGTGATCGGTCCACCGCAACAGGATGCCGGTCGGCCCGGCCGGTTGCGCGCGCAGATCGGCCGGACCGGCCTTCGCCGAGCCACGCAGCGAATACCGGGCGACCGAGGGCTGCGGCGCGCTGCGCGGGGTCGCCCAGTCGCCGTCCGGGGGAGTGGGCGCGGTCGGCGTGATGGTCGCCGAAACCGGCGCGGTTTCCCGGCCGAAGATCGGCACGACCCGGTAGTAGAACGCGGTCTGCGGCATCAGCCTCGGATGCAGGTAGGTCTTCGCGCCTGCGGGCAGAAAATCCAGCGTGACGAACTTGCCGGACGGCTGGTTCGCGTACTCCACCAACTGGCCCAGCGCTCCGGGCGGAGCGCCGGGCCAGTCGAGGCGGATGTCGGTCGGATCGACCAGCGTCGCGGTGAGCGACGCGGCGGGCCGGGCACCGGAACACGCGGTGAGGCCCGCGACGAGCAGAACCGTGAGCAGCGTCAGGATCCTTCGCATGGGCCCCACCTCGTGATCACTGGTGCCAGAACTGGATGTTGTTCCAGGTGACGTTGATGTCACCGGACCCCGAACTGGTCGTGTAGGCGCCGACCTTGTCGTAGAAATCGCCGCCCGGCGCGTTGTCGTCCTCGTAGGCCAGGGAACCGTTGAGGTAGACCTGGAACTTGTTCGAACCGGTGTCGTGCACGGTGTTCACCTGCACGGCCGAGCCGACCTGGGCCACGCTCGCGTCGATGGTGGCGCCACCTTCAACGCTGTAGAGCCGCCCGGTGTTCTCGACCGCCATGATGAAGTAGGGCCCGTTGTCGCCGTTGAACGTCTGCTTCAGCGCGAGCCGGTCGCCACCCATGCTGTTGATGGTGAACGTGCCCTCGAACTGGCGGATCCCGGTCGAGTAGTTCTCGCCGTCGCCCGCGTAGTTCTTGTAGCGGAACTCGGCGCGCGGCTCGCCGTTGTCGCACGCGTCCATCGGGCCTACCGTGGCCGAGTTGCCGCCAGGCAGGCTGAACGTGGTGCCGTCGACCGTGCCGCCGACGCAGGTCTGCACATCGTGGTCCGGGCTGTCCGGCGTCCAGTCACCGGGGCCGATCGGGTCGGCGAGCGCGGCAGGCGCCAGCCAGAACAGACCGGCCACGGCCAGACCGAGCGCCGCGAATCGGGTCTTCATCGTTTCACCGTTGCTACAGCGTTGTGTGCGGGCATAGCGCTGCTCCCCTCGATTTTTCGAGCATGGCAAAGGGAATCCGCGTGGGGCCCCGCGCGTTGTTCTCATAATCGTTAAGAGCCTTTACTATGTCAACCGATCTTCCGTCCGACTGGCTTCACAGTTAACGACCTCATTCCGGCCACGCGTTGTTCTTGATGACGTCGACGAAGTCCTTGCGGGCGAAGGATGCGTCGAAATGAGCCAGCACGTCGTCGTTCATGGTCCCGAACGTGGTGTCCGGGCGGTCGGCCATGCCGTGGTAGAACGCGTTGAGGATGCGGTTCTTGAAGTCGGGGCGCGGATGCGCGGCCACGACGGCGGCCCGCTGCTCGTCGGTGATCTGATCCAGATCGAGCCCGAGCACGTCGGTTTCCACGCCGAGGGTCACCACCGCGACGTCGGGTTCCAGGCGCAGCGGCACTTCCGGTGTGGTGTGCAGCGCGATGGCCAGCCAGACGTTGCGAGCGTCCTGTTCGGAGCGGCCGTGGTCGAGCAGGAAGGCGCGGGCGGCGTCGGCACCGTCGATTTCGAACCGCTGGTTGTCGGTGCGGTAGGCCGGCGTGAGGCCGAGGTCGTGGAACAGCCCGCCGACGTAAGCCAACTCCGGATCGACGGCCAGGCCGCGCACGGCGGCTTTCAGGCTGCCCCAGAGGAAAACCCGGCGGGAGTGGTGGAACAGGGTGTCGTCGGTCGCGGCCCGGACGAGCGAGGTGGCCTCGCGAACGAGAGCGGTGTCGGGAACGGTGATTCCGGCGATGACATCAGGCATCGGGACTCCAAGGGTTCGGGCTTGACTGGATTGATTCCAGTCTTGTCACCCGAGGGGCTCGCGAACACCGCGCGAACCGACGACCACCCCACAGATCCGGACACGCTAGCCAGGGCTTGTGCTGCCGAACCGGTCCCGGTACTGGCTCGGCGCGACGCCGATGCGCGCCACGAACGTCCGCCGCATCGTCTCCGAGCTGCCGAAACCCGCGGCCCGCGCGGTCTGCTCGACCCCGTGGCCGGCGTCCAGCAGCGCCTTCGCGTGATCGAGTCGCACCTGCTCGACGTACTTGGCCGGGGTGGTGTCGAGTTCGGCGGCGAACAGCCTGGCCAGGTGCCGGGGGCTGACGCCGACCCGCGCGGCCAGGCTGCTCGTGCTGTGGTCCAGGGATGGCTGCGCCGAGATCAGGTCGACGATCGCGCGCAGCTCCGGCGTACGCGGCGGCCGGACCTCCAGCGGCGCGGAGAACTGCGACTGGCCACCGGGCCGCTGCATGAACATCACCAGGTTGCGAGCGACCGCGCGGGCCAGGTCGGCGCCGTGATCCCCTTCGACCAGGGCCAGCGCCAGATCGATACCCGCGGACACCCCCGCCGAGGTGAACACGCCATCGTCCTCGACGAACAGCGCGTCCGGCAGCACCGTGATGTCCGGATAGGAGCGGGCCAGCAGCGCGGCGTGCCGCCAGTGCGTCGTCGCGCGCCGCCCGGCGAGCACACCGGCCGCGGCGAGGATGAACGAGCCGGTGCAGATCGACACCAGCCTGCGGGTACGCGGCCGCAGCTCGCGGACCGCGGCGATCAGCTCCGGGTCGATCGGGCCGGTCGGCAGCGCGTCGCCGCCGCAGACGACGACGGTGTCCGGGGCCGGTCCGTCGCCGGCCGTTCCGTTCACCGGCAGCTGGGTGCCCGCCGAGGTCAGCACCGGTTCGCCCGAGGAGGAGACGTAGCGCAGCGCGTAGTCGGCGCCGAAGGCCGTGGCCTCGGCGAACACCTCAGCCGGCCCGGCCACGTCGAGCAGCTTGACGCCGTCGAACACCACGAACACCACGTCGATCACGGCAACCAGGATGTCACCGATTCCTTTGCCGCCGGAGCCGAGTCAACATGGGCATGACTACTACCGAACCCTTCGCCGACCCGTTCCGGACCGGCCGCCCCAGCGACGCCGCGCGACAGACCGCGGCCCGGATTCTCGCCGGACCGCACCTGGCCGTCCTGGCCACCACCAACCCCGACGGCTCTCCGCAGACCTCGGTGATCTTCGTCAAACCCGATGGCGACGATCTGCTGTTCAGCACGATCAAAGGCCGCCGCAAGACGCTGAACATGCAGCGCGACGGCCGGGTGACCCTGCTCGTGCACAGCCTGCCCGGCGCCGAAGGCGAGTTCACCTACGCGTCGATCTCCGGCACCGTCGACTTCACCGACGACCCGGACGCCCGCTTCCACCAGGTGATGTACGACCTCTATATGGACGGCGCCCCCGCGCCGGTCGAACCAGGCGCCGAGCGGCTGATCGTCCGGCTGCACCCGAGCAAGACCTACGCCCCACCGGTCTACGTTCCCGCCGAATGAGACGCCTGCGGCCCGCGGCAGTCACCGCGGGCCGCTCGACAACTGTCCTTATTGGAACGAACAACCCGGGTTCGGCGCGTCCTCGGACAGCGGGCTGCCCGCCGGATCGACGTAGAGCACCTCCAGGATCACCGGCGTGCTGCCCAGGTTGCGGCCGATGTGCACGTGGCCGGATCCGCTGGGCTCGATGAAGAAGCTGCCTGCCCCGTAGCTGCCGTCGACCTGGCAGTTCGACTCGTCGTGGGTCAGCGTGCCCTGCTCGACCACGGCGTAGAGCGTGCCGTCGTGGTAATGCCAGCCGGTGCTGCCGCCGGGATCGATGGTGATCCGGCGCAGGATGTAGTCCTTGCCGTCCACAGTGGTCTGGCTCAGGATCGTCCCGGTCACGCCCCGGCTCGGCGTCGCGTTCGCGACCCCCGGAGCCACCAGGGCGGCACCGCCGGCCAGCAACACGCCGGCCAGCGCGGCGCGGCGCAGTGAAATCACGACACAGTCCCCTCTCACGGAAAAGATCTCTTGCACAAGCGAGAGGAAGTACACCACGGAGCAGCGGAAAATCGCCCCCGCGATCCAGCGACCGGACCGAGCGCTCAGTGATCGCTGTGCGACGCCGCGCCGGGTAAGAACCCGGCGCGGCGTCTGCCCCTATTCCGTGCGCACCGAGGAAGGGCGCATCGTGTTGCGCAGCGCGGGCATGGTCGCCGCGGTCACCAGGAACACCAGCGCGAACGCGGCCGCCGCGAAGACGCCGATGGTGGTCCAGTCGACCAGCAGCGGCAGGCGGGTCATCCGGATGATCAGCGCGGCCAGCCCGATGCCGGTACCGATCGCGACCGCGACGGCGATCACCACCGGAACCGCGGTCTGCCAGAACAACGACCGGGACAGCACCCCCCTCGGCACGCCCGCCGCGGCGAGCATGGCCAGCGGGCGGCGGCGTTCCCGGACGTGCTCCAGGGCCAGCACCAGCATGCTGACACCGGCCAGCACCAACGTGAACAGCGATCCGGCCAGCAGCAGGCCGCGGACGGTCAGGAACGTCTTCTCGTCGGCGGTGACCAGGTCGCTGCCGCTCAGGCCGACGTAGGCCTGCCAGGTCAGGTTGCCGACACTGTTGGCGACCTGGTCGCTGGCATCGGCCAGCGTCGGATCGGTCCGCACGAACACCTGGGACAGCTGGTCGGCGGGCAGGATGATCTTGGCGGCGGCGCCCGGCGTGAGGAGCACACCGTCGGCGACGACCGGACCGAACTCCCGGACCAGCGGTACGGCCAGCGGCGTCAGATTGGCAGGCACCTGGTAGGTGCTGATGGTCTTCGGCTGGCTGCCGTAGTCGTGCGCGCCGACCAGGTTCCAGGTGTCACCCGGTTTGGGCACGTGCGTATCGCCCGGCGTGCTCGGCAGGAACCCTTCGCCGTCCACGCAGCTCGTGGCGTGGAAGTCGCGCATGATGGTCGCGCACGAGGCGATGCTGATCGAGTACTCACTCTGCCGGTCCGAGCCAGCGGCCATCGCGGTGACCGACCGCATGGGTTCGACCTCTTTGGCCACCGGCAGTTTCCTGAGGTCGGCGGCGGCCGCGTCGAAGGCGCCCGGTGTCGTGTAGACGGTCAGCCAGCCGTCGTTGGCCAGCCCCGAACTCGACGTGCTGTACTGGTTGCTCGACGCGAGCAGCATGAGCTGCAACGCGATCGCGCCGGTGAGCACGACCGCGACCCCGCTGACCACCCGGGCAGGCGTGCCACTGTCCAATTGCAACCGGCGGATGGCCAGCTGCCAGGACGGCGCGCCGCCGCGCATCCGGCCGATGATCCGCTCCAGCAGCCAGGGCAGGATGGCGGGCACGCCGATCAGCATCGCCGAACCGCCGGTCGCGATCACCACGATCGTCACCGTGGACGTCACATCGCCGAGCGACTTCGCCACCAGCAACAGCCCGACGCCCGCGACGATCAGGGCAAGCCGCCACCACAGTCGCCGCCGAACCGGTTTGCCGTCCCGCACCACGCCCAGCGGCTCGATGGTGATGCGGCGCATGGTGAACAGCACGGTGCCGACGGCCAAGACCGGGATCAGCAGCACGATCAGCACGGCCAGCAGCGGCGAGGGCACCACATCGCTGGTGTAGGTGCTCCAGCCGACCAGATCGACCTGGGGCGCCAGTTGGCGCAGGCCGAGGAAGGCCAGCGTGCCCAGCACGAGCCCGGCGCCCGCGCTGACCAGCGATTCGGCCGCGGCGATCCGCCGCACCTGCCAGTTGCCCGCGCCGACCAGGCGCAGCGCGGCGAGGCGCCGATCCCGTTGGGCGCCCGCGATGCGGCTGCTCACCGACACGAAGATCAGGATCGGCACCAGCAGCGCGACCCCGCCAAGCACCCCGACGAGCAGCAGGGTCGGGTCGTTGAACCGCTCCCCGGCGGGCACCCCGAACGAGTAGACGTTCTGGATGGTGGTCCCGTCGGCGCCGCTGGGCAGCGGGCCGGTGCCCGCGTAGAACATCAGGTCGGCCGGTCCGTCCAAACCGGACTGTCCGATGGTGCCGACGATCTTCTCCGGGAACCGGGGTCGCAGGTTCGCGCCCGCGTCCGAGCTGAGCAGGTTGGCCAGCGCGGGCGAGACCACCATCTCGTTCGGCCCGGGCAGGCTGCTCAGGCCGGGTGGGATCGGCGAGTTCGCGCCGGTCGCGCGCAGGAACGTGCCCTGGATGCTGTTGCCCTGGAACATCATGCCGTCGGTGACGGTCTGGGTCGGGCTGACGCCGCTGATCGGCGTGGTGTTGGCCAGGCTCGCGTTGATGCGCGCGTTGCGGTCGCCCATGATGTTGCCGAACGAGGCGGCCAGCAGTAGCACCGTCACGGCGAGCCCGATGCCGATCGTGCCGAGGATCACGCGCATCCAGGAGGTCCGGCCGCCTCCGACTGCCAGCCGGATCCCCAGCGCGAAATCATGCGGCCAGCCGGCCCGCTCGACGCCCGCGTGGGGCGTCGACACCATCGCCGTCACCGGGTCAGCTCCATTTCCCGGGTCTTGCCGTCCCGCACCACGACTTCGCGGTCGGAGTAGGCGGCGACGCGGGCTTCGTGGGTGACCAGCACGACCGCGGCGCCGGTGTCCTTGGCGGCCGAGACCAGCAGGCCCATCACGCGTTCCCCGTTCAGTGAGTCCAGGGCGCCGGTGGGTTCGTCGGCGAAGACGACCTTGGGCCCGGTGACCAGGGCGCGGGCCACGGCGACGCGTTGGCCTTGGCCGCCGGAGACGTCGCCGGGGCGTTTGGCGGCGACGTCGGTGACTTCCAGCCGGTCGAGCCATTGGCCGGCGGCGGCTTCGGCCGGGCGCCGGGCC
>DATFHN010000027.1:0-11370 GCA_035248365.1 Pseudonocardiaceae bacterium
CGGCGCTGTCGTACTCCAGCTGCGTGGACACCGGGCCGTAGAAGTTGCAGCACTGGTAGGTGCCGTCGCTGGCCAGGTATCCCGGGCTGTTCAGGTAGTTCAGGCCGGGCCGGATGTTCGTGGTGGCCACGGCCTCCTTGACCATGTCGGATAGGGCGGTCGAGGTGCTGAAGTTGTGCGCGCCGAAGGCGTAGTAGTCGGCGATGATCTCGTCGGCCGGGTCGCCGACCATCACATACGACTCACCATTGTTCTGCGCCCATTTCGGCAGCATTCCGCTCTGCGCGTAATCGTCGATCATCGATTGCGCGATATCGCCCGCGACACTTGGCGCGACCAGCGCGGTCAATTGTGCCTGGCTCCGGTAAATGTCCCAGCCGGAGAAATTCGCGTACAGCGCGGAATGGCCGGAATCGACGCTGTGCACCTTGTTGTCGAATCCCATGTACTGGCCATTGGTGTCGGAGAAGACGTTCGGGTGCAGCAGCGAGTGGTAGAGCGCGGTGTAGAAGATCTGCTGCTGCGCCGAGGTGCCACCGGCGACCTGGATGCGGCCCAGCATGGCGTTCCACGCGTTGTGGGTGGCCGTCTGGGTGGCGCTGAAGTTCCAGTTCGGGTTCTCGGTGGTGCGGTTGGCCACCGCGTTGGCGACCGAAACGTAGGACACGCCGACCTTGGCCTGCACCACCGGGTTGGCGGTGGTGTTGAAGGTGACGTACCCGCTGTTCGGGCCGGCCGCCGCGGCCTTCGGGGTCAGCTGCGCGTGCGCGGTCTGGCCGTGCACGGTGGTTTCGTTGCGCGGGGCCGGGCCGGCCTGCGCCGCCGCGGTGCCGTTGGTGGCGAAGGGCTGGTCGAAGGTGACGTC
This sequence comes from Pseudonocardiaceae bacterium, assembly GCA_035248365.1. GTDB lineage: Bacteria > Actinomycetota > Actinomycetes > Mycobacteriales > Pseudonocardiaceae > CAJCJE01. Next base: position 866 of record DATFHN010000027.1, read on the forward strand.
GAAGTACATCGTGTAGCTGTTGCCCGCACCGCAGAAGTTGCCGGAGGTCACCGAGCCGGAGACCTCGGTGTTGCTGACGACGTTCCAGCTGGTGGCCGAGTCGCCGTTCTGGCTGCCGTTGAGCTTGAAGATCAGGTTGGCCTGGCTGGTGGACGGGAAGGTGAAGCGGGCCATGCCGGAGCGCTCGGTCGCGGTCAGCTCGGTCTTGATGCCGTTGCTGGTGGTCACCGCGTAGTAGCCCGCGTTGGCCGACTCGTTGCCGTGCGAGAAGCCATCGGTCGCGCCGGTGTTGATGCCGCCGGTGGTGGGCAGGATCGGCACGTCACCGTCGGCGCCACAGCCGGGGCCGGAGAGGTGGGTGAGGCTGAAGCCGGTGATGGAGGAGTCGTTGTACTCGTACCCGCCGCCGTCCGGGCGGCTCGGCGTGTCCGGGCTCCACTGGACCATGCCGAACGGCGCGTCCGCGCCGGGGAAGTCGTCCGCGGTGTTGGAGGTGCCGATGAACGGGTTGACGACCGAGGCCGGGTCGCTGACAGGGGTCGCGGCGGGGGCGGCGGAACCGGTCGCCGGGAGCATCGCGGCGACCACGGCGCCGGCCGCCGCGATGATGCGTAAGGATCTGAGCGGTAAGGAGGCCATTCGTGGTTTCCCTCGCGTCTGTTACGGGCAGGGCTGACAACACTGACAACGTTGTCACGTGTCAGGCCTTAGCAGAAAATCCCGCAAACGCAATGGTGTCAAGGTAAAGCGTCATTTCCTGTCGTATTCAGACAAGGCGACAACTTTGACGGTTGACACATATTCCTTCGAATGGCGCAGTCCGCCTATTGGAATTTTTCCGAATTCACCGCGTGCAGCAGAAGGAACTCGTCGACGCCGACCGCGCCGAGGATCGGCCGGGTGAAGGCGGGCACGCGGCGGCGGCGCGGATCGCGCACGAGTTCGGGCTCGGTCAGGTGCACGGTCTGGCCGCGCATGATCGCGTCGCAGCCGCCCGCCGCGACGACGTTGCGCACCCAGTCCGACTGCGAGCCGTAGGTGAGCGCGACGACGTAGCCGTTCTCGGCCCGGAAGATGTTGACCGGCGTGCGGAACGTGCGGCCCGACTTGCGGCCTTTGTGCACGATCATGCCGAAGCCGGGCGCGAAGGGTGCCAGCTTGCCGAAAACTCGGTTGGTGACCCGCCGGTTGAACCGGGCCACGGAGCGCGGTGCGACCATGACCAGAATTCTACACCCGTTGAAAACCGCTGTCACCTGCGCCGGTTGGCGGTCCGGGCCAGGCTGTTCGCGGCGAGCGAGTTGTGCACGGTGAACGCGACCGCATCGCCCAGGTAGCGATCTTCCGACCATTCCACCGGGACCCCGGCCGGGTCCGTGGTGTGCCGTCGCTCGCGCAGCAGCGGGACGCGCGGGCTCACGCCGAGCAGCCGCGCGTCCGCTGTGGAGGCCGGGACCGCGTCGATGATGTGCTCGGCGTCGGCGAAGATCACGCCGAGTTCCTCCAGCCGGTCGGTGATCGAGGGCACCTCGTTCTCCATGCCCGCGACGAGCGCGCCGACCCGGTCCGGGAAAGCCGAGCGTTCGATCATCACCGGGCGGCCGGAGAGTAACCGCACCCGCTCCAGGTAGTAGATCTGCGCGCCGTCCTCCAGGTTGAGCCGGTCGCACTCCTCCTGGCTGGCCGGCCGCCGGGCCAGGCTGACCATCCGGCCCGATGGCGTTTCCCCGAGTGAGCGCGCCCAACGGGAAAAGCTCACCAGGTCGCCGAAGTTCTGGATTTTCCGTCCACCGAGGACAACCCGCCGCGCCCCCCGCCGGGACGCGATCACGCCTTCGGCGCGCAGCGCCGCGAACGCCTGCCGCACCGTGCCCCTGGACACCCCGTACTCGCGGGCAAGATCACTCTCCGAAGGCAACCGGGCACCATCGCCGTACACTCCGTCGGCGATCGCTTTCTTCAGATCCCCGGCGAGCTTCTGATACAGCGAGGTAGCCGGTTGGTTTCGTTCGGTGTCCACGAGGTCAAACCTTAGTCAGGTAACTGTTCGCACACCCGGCTGTTAGCCAACATGTACAGCCATGTTCAACCTTGCCTGGCCAAGATGACAACTGGACCCGAGAGTGTCCACTCGTTCGCAATTCCTGTTACAGATGAGGACACTCTCGTGAAGAACGGACGGCTGCTCGGGATCGCGGCTGCGGTGGCCGCACTGGCGATCGGGGTCGCCGGTTGTGGTGGTTCAGCGCAGGGCGATTCCTCCTCGCCCGCGGCCAACGCGACCAGTGCGCAAGCTGCTGGCGGGATGGACGCGTTGGTCAAGGCTGCCAAGGCCGAAGGCACACTCAACGTCATCACGCTGCCGCGTACGTGGGCCAACTACGGCGCGCTGATGGACACCTTCACCAAGAAGTACGGCATCAAGATCAACGATGCCAACCCGGACGGCAGCTCCCAGGACGAGATCAACGCGGTCAAGCAGCTCAAGGGTCAGACCCGCGCCCCGGACGTGCTGGACCTCGGTTCCTCCTTCGCGCTCTCGGCGGCATCGAGCGGACTGCTCGCGCCATACAAGGTCGCGACCTGGAACGACATCCCGGACAACCAGAAGGCCGCCAACGGCGACTGGTACAACGACTACGGCGGGTACATCTCCATCGGCTACGACGCCAACCGCGTGCACGTCGCGCCCAAGTCCTTCGCCGACCTGACCAACCCGGCCTACAAGGGCGAGATCGCCCTCAACGGTGACCCGACCAAGGCGGGCGCCGCGTTCGCCGGAGTGTTCGCGGCCGCGCTGGCCAAGGGCGGCAACTTCGACAACATCCAGCCCGGCATCGACTACTTCGCGCAGCTCAAGCAGAACGGCAACTTCATCCCGGTCGGCGCCACCCAGGCGACCATCCAGTCGGGCCAGACCCCGATCACCATCGACTGGGACTACCTCCAGGTTTCCGCCGCGCAAACGTTGGCGGGCAAGGTGAACTGGAAGGTCGTCGTGCCCAGTGACGGCCTCTACGCCAACTACTACAACCAGGCCATCAGCGCGTCCGCGCCGCACCCGGCTGCGGCCCGCCTCTGGGAGGAGTTCCTCTACTCCGCCGAGGGCCAGAACCTGTTCCTGCAGGGCGCCGCGCGCCCGGTCGAACTGGCCGCCATGCAGTCGGCGGGCACGGTGGATCAGAAGGCGCTCTCCGCGCTGCCGCAGGTGAACGGGACCGCCAAGTTCCCGACCCAGCAGCAGCTGGACACGGCGACCAAGACCATCGCGGGCAACTGGGCGAGTTCGGTCGGCTGACCTCGATGACGCAACCCGCATTCGGGGTGGTGGTGGACGCGGCTCCCGCGCCCACCACCGTCGCCGTCAAGAGGACTCGCAGCCTGGACATCCTCGGGCTGCTGCCGTTCGCGGCCTATCTGCTGATCTTCCTCGGCGCGCCGACCATCGCGGTGGTGGTCGGCGCGTTCACCGACGACAACGGCCATCCCACCTTCAGCAACATCACCGCCGCGCTGAGCCATCCCTACCTCGGCGCGTTCGGCGAGAGCATCCTGATCTCGGCGGCCACCGCGATCCTCGGCGGCGCGCTCGGCCTGGCCATCGCCTTCGCGGTGTCCGGTTCGCCGGCGACCGGGTTCCTCCGCCAGGCCGTGTCGACCGCCTCGGGGGTGTTCGCCTACTTCGGCGGCGTGCCGCTGGCCTTCGCGTTCATCGCCACCCTCGGCGGCCAGGGCCTGATCACCAAGTGGCTGACCGGGCTCGGCGTGAGCGTGAGCAACTCGTTCCTGTTCGGCGTCGGCGGCATCATCCTGGTGTACCTGTACTTCCAGATCCCGCTGATGGTGCTGGTGATCTTCCCGGCCATCGAGGGCCTGCGCCCGCAGTGGGTCGAGGCCGCGCGCAACCTGGGCGCCAGCCGCTGGCAGTACTGGCGCTACGTCGGCGGTCCGCTGCTCGCCCCGCCGGTGCTCGGCGCGCTGATGTTGTTGTTCGCCAACGCGTTCGCCTCCTACGCGACCGCCCAGGCGCTCACCAACGGCGTCATCCCGCTGGTGCCGATCGAGATCGGCAACGTGATGTCCGGCAACGTCGCGGCCGGTCAGGAGAACCTGGGCAACGCGCTGGGCTTCGGCATGATCGTCATCGTGGCGATCGCGATGGTCGGCTACACCCTCACCCAGCGCAAGGCCGCGAGGTGGATGCGATGACCGCCCGCCACCCGATCGCGCGCTGGATCACGCTGCTGCTGGCCGCGATCTTCTTCCTGCTGCCAATAGCAGCGTCGATCGAGTTCAGCCTGCGCGGCCGCAACGGCACACACACCACGGCCACCTGGGCGAACCTGGTCAGCCAGGACGGCTTCACGTCGAACCTGATCACCTCGCTGGAACTGGCCGGCGGCACGGTCGTGCTCACCCTGCTGCTCATGGTGCCCACCATGGCCTGGGTGCACCTGCGGCTGCCGAAACTGCGCCGGGTGCTGGAAAGCATCTGCGTGCTGCCCATGGTCATCCCGGCCGTCGTGCTGGCCAACGGCGTGCTGGTCGCGTTCCGCAACGGTCCACAGTGGATCACCGGAACGCCGGTCGTACTCGCGCTGGAATACGTGGTGCTGGCGCTGCCGTTCACCTTCCGCACGCTGGACGCGGGCATGTCCGCGATCCCGCTGGCCACGCTGGTCGAAGCGGCCCGCAACCTCGGCGCCAACTGGTTCACCGTTCTCTGGCGGGTCGTGGTGCCCAACCTGCGCACCGCGATCCTCGGCTCGGCGATCCTGGCCGCCGCCATGGTGCTCGGTGAGTTCACCATCGCCAACCTGTTGCTGATGAACACGTTCCCGGTGTGGACCGTGCAAGCCGGGCAGCAGGACCCGGAAGTGGCGATGGCCGCGTCGATGTTGATCCTGCTCGTGTCCTGGATTCTGTTGATGGTGATGTCGCTGTTCGCGCAGCGCGGTGCTCGGAGGTCGGCATGACAGCCTCGATCAGATTGCGCGGGTTGCGCCGCTCGTTCGGCGGCGTGCTCGCGCTGGACGGGCTCGACCTGGAAGCCGAAAAGGGGGAGCTGATCAGCCTGCTCGGTCCGTCCGGGTGCGGCAAGACGACCGCGCTGCGCATCGTCGCCGGGTTGCAGGCGGCCGACGAGGGCCAGGTGTTCGTTGACGACAAGGACATCGCCGCCGTGCCCGCACACAAGCGCGACATGGGCATGGTGTTCCAGTCCTACAGCCTGTTCCCCAACCTCTCGGCCCTGGACAACGTCGCGTTCGGCCTGCGCCTGCGCGGCCTCGGCGCCCGGTCGCGCCGGGCCAAGGCCGGTGAACTGCTCGAACTGACCGGCCTGACCGAACACGCGGCCAAGTTCCCGCACGAGATGTCCGGCGGCCAGCAGCAGCGCGTCGCACTCGCCCGCGCGTTGGCGGTGCAGCCCAAGGTGCTGCTTCTCGACGAGCCACTGTCCGCTTTGGACGCCGTCGTGCGGGTGCAGCTGCGCGAGGAGATCCGCGGCCTGCAAACCCGGCTCGGCATCACCACGCTGTTCGTCACCCACGACCAGGAGGAGGCGCTGTCGATCTCCGACCGCGTCGCCGTGCTCAACGCGGGCAAGCTCGAACAGTGCGCGACCCCCGCCGAGATCTACACCCGCCCGGCAACCCCGTTCGTCGCGGCCTTCGTCGGCTCGATGAACCGCATTCCGGGCGAACTGCGCGAAGACAAGGTCGAGCTGCTCGGCGGCGTGCTGCCGGTCGTCGCGACCGAGGGCGGTCCGGTATCGGGTTCGGTGACCGCGCTGGTGCGGCCGGAAACCGTGCACCTCGGCCTGGACGACGCCGGTCCGGCAACGGTCGTCCGGGTCAGCTTCCGCGGCCCGGTGACCAGGGTGACCTCGCTGCTCACCGACGGCACCGAACTGCACGCCGACCTGGCCAGCGGCCTCGCCGAGGAGTTCACCCCCGGCCGCCGCGTCCGCCCGCTCTACGGTCCGGACCCGGTCATGGTGCTGGCCGACTGAGCGCGGGGCGGGCTACGTCGACAGGCGTGGCCCGCCCTCGGGCTACGCGCGCAGGCGTAGACCGAACTGTCCGCTTGGTGCGGATGATGCGACAGCGACCGCTCGGACACGCTGCGTTCATGAACAAAGCAACCGTCTTGACCGTCGCGGGCCAGCTCATTGGAGTGGTGGGCCTGCTGATCCAGTGGCAGGCCGCGCCGCAGCTCTTCGGCGGTTTCCCGCCCGGCATCGTCTATGTGGCCGGTGCGGCGGCCATCGTCCTGCTCGATCGTCGATCACCCTGGTCACCGGCCAGCGCGATCCTGTTGTCCGCGTTCATCGCCATCGGTGGCCTCGCCGGCGGCGACACCAGCCGCAACCTCGCCATGGGCAACCTCGAACTCACCATCGGCATGGGCGTGCTGTACGCGGGCCTCGCGTTGTCGGTGATCGCGGGCGTCGTCGCCATCATCGTGGGCCGTCGCGGCGCCGCTCGCCAACCCGCGCCGTACAGCCGGGAAAACCCGCGCCGGACCATCACGCTGATCGCGGTCGGCGGCATGTTCCTGGCCGGGATCTCCGACGCCGCGCCGGAAGGCCTGCACTGGGACGGTCCCGGACCAGTGATGTTCCTGATCCTGGGCCTGCTCACCTTGTTCGTGCCCGGCAGGCACATCGCCATGCTGAGCGCGTTGCTGTCCGCGGCCTTCATCTACGGCGCGTTCGACAACATGGCAACCGATCACCTCACCACGCCCACCGACACGGTGCCGTTCGTCTTCGCCTACCTGCAACTGCTCGGCTACACAGTGGCGACCGTCGCGGCGGCGATCTCCTGCCTGCCGAGCGGAATCAACGTTTCACGCCAACGCCCGCCCACACGATCGATTCGCTCGGATCGTTGAATGCGATTGCCTGGCGCAGGCATTCGGTCTGCTCCGTAGGGCGCCATTGAGGAGTCCAAACCATTCCGGGATCGACCATCGCGAAATCGCCCATAAAGAGTTCGATCTCGCGACGTGAACGCAGGATGATCTGGCCGTTGCTGGCATGCTCGAACGAATCGACCACCTGCTTCACTTCGCGTGCGATGTGTGGTGGTGCGCCGTCAGTCGTGCCGTGTGAGATCGCCAGGTAGGAACCGACTGGCAGGAGTTCGCGATACCGGGCGACGGACCGATAACTCACGTCCTGCCCATCCAGACCGGGTTGCGCAAGATGCAGAACCGAGATCATCAGCAGGGCGATCGGCTGGTCCGGGTCGAGGACACCGGTCGCCATTGCTTTGGCCCACAGGTCGTCGGGATTGCGGAGATCCGCATCGACAACCGCGTGTCGACCCGGATCTCCGACCGCGTCCAGCAACTCCTCGCCATGTGCGACTGCGACTGCCTCGTTGTCCACGTAGACGACGTGCGTGTCCGTGCTGATCTGATCGGCGACTTCGTGGGTATTCCCCGCGCTGGGAATCCCCGAGCCGATGTCCAGGAATTGCCGGACGCCGGTACGAGCCAAATAGGCAACGACACGGTTCAGGAATTGGCGGTTCGCTAGCGCCATCTGCCTGATGAGCGGCATCTGTTTGGCTACTCGGTCGCCAAACAGGCGGTCGGCGATCCAGTTGACCTCCCCGCCGAGCAGGTAGTCGTAGATCCGAGCGACGTTGGGGAGGTCGAGATCGACCTTGGGTTGAGGAATCGCGTCAGATACTGGATCGGTCACTTTAGCCGCCTTCTGCTTGACCGCGCACGGGTTGTTGATCTTAGAGCAGATTCCATTTGGCTGACACCTCCGGGCTGACGAGGTGGTCGAAACGCTGGTTGAGCCAAGCAAGGGATTCTTCGCGGCTCAAGGATGCCTTGACCAGGACATCCCAGTATTCGATGAACTTGCTGATGTCTTTGACGATCTGCGCCCCGCCGATATGTTCGAGATAGACGAAATCCTCGTGATCTACAGCTGCGGACGTCCCTCGGGCAAAACGGAGCAGGGTGAAGTCCGGGTCTGCGTAGGCGAGGTTCGCGGCAAATGGCAGGATCCTGAGTTCAAACCCTCGGTACATCTTCAACAGCGAACGGAGGGTGCCGATCTGATCGAGTTCGAGTTTTGGTGTCCAGCCACCTGGCAGCCGATACAGGGCGGACTCGCTGAGCACGACCCGATAATGCGGTGGCCGGTCGACGTTGAAGATGTTGAGGCGCGACCTACGCGCGGCTAGGGCCGTCCGCACAGATTCACGCTTCGCCGTTTGGTCGAGTTCAAACTGTTTGAGCATATACCGGACGTGTTGGAGCGGCCCTGGCACTCGTTCGCTGTGCCAGCCGAGAATCTCTGAGGCGTCGGTCTCGGCAGAGACGAGCTTGACGAACGCCTCGGAACGACCCGGGTAGCCGGGCACCGCGCGCGGAACCGTGGAAATCCGGTGCAGCTCCCGAAGTTCAGCCTTCTTCAGTTCCGGCAACTTATAGTAGTACATCAGCTCATCGAGGTCTCGCTCGCCGATGTTGACCAGCGTGCCTTCGATCTTGGCAACCTTTCCCTGCCCGCAACGGAGCACAGCAGCGGCCTCGGACTGCGTCCGCCCGGCAGCCTTACGGGCATAGCGCAGCTCGCGGCCCAGACGTTGACGGCTGCCCTCGGAAGACTTCGTCAACCCTGCTACCTGCCTGTCGGTCCAGTGTGCCTGCGCTTCAATGATAGTGCACGTGCGATAGCGCGGTTGCGCAGTGGGAAATTCCGCCAGTGAACTGTCAGGCGACATACGTCAGGAACGCCGCCCAGGTTTTGATGGTGAACCTGAGCGGACGGATCGCTGGTTGCTTGGAATCGCGCACGGCGACACGATCCGGCCCCGACCGGTTGATCTCCACGCAGTTTCCGCTCGGATTGCAGGCGCTCGCGCGTCGCCACGTCGATATCTCGGTCTGTGGACGTAGTTCGCGGTGATGCACTCCTGTCCTCCCCTTGGTCTCGACAGACGAGAATAATTCTGTTCGAGAATATTCCAAAGGCAACGTTTGTCACCCGAAAAGGTCGGATCGAGCGCTTTATGTACCACTGGCTGTTGGTCCTCGCAGACGAAGCCGTAATGCCTGATCTAGTGATTTTACCGCCGAGTGATCATTCATCTGGCCCAGTGGACTCCGCTGACCACTACTGACAGGTGAGAATGGTTTCGTTGCCGCGAGAGGCGTTCATGCGGACGGATGAGATCAACGAGCTGGATGTTCGTGAATATTCGCAGATTGTGCGTCGCTGTTCGGTGCCGCTGATCACCGTTGGCCGCTCGGCGTCAGATATCCACCGGTCGTCGCAGGGCCGGATGAGGACAGCGCGTAATGCGAAAGGTTCGGCATGATGAAGGCGCGATGCGGCTGGGCAAAACCTGCCTGCGACATCTTCAGCAGGCGGATTGACGAACTCCCCGGCCTTTGCCTGGGCTACCGGGGAGCCGCGCCGCGATACATCCGTTTCAACCACTTGGAGTTAGGAACCATGATGGTAAGGGTTCACCGGCAGAATATTCCAGAGGTCGAGAGAAGGCCACCCAATGGTGGGTTGGCGTTCGGTCGGCTGGTCCTGACATCACTGAACCGGCACGCATGGACTTGGACTTTCCCCACAAACGGGCGGCATCGCCGCACTCTCACGTCCTGGTACGACCTCGTCGGGCGCATCCTGCAGTCCTGGTCGCTGACGTTGCGTATCGCGATCCTGGTTCTGGTGGTCGTCACCGGGACCGCTGAACTGGCTGCCAAGATCGGACTGAGCGGGCAGATACTGATCATCCTGTTCAACGTGTGGTGCTGCTCGCGTCGGCGCTCCTGTCGGAACTGAGTTCGGGGGATGGGGTCTGGTTGGCGATGCGCCGCCGGTCAGACCCCACTCGTCAAAGGCGCCGGATCGCGTCGATATTCGCTGTCTCGTCCGGATCCTCAGCCGTAACCGACAGGAACGCCTTGACGCAGTCGACGGCGACGCCGGGGGCGAGGCGTTTGAGGCTCATGGCCAGCACGTTCGCGTCGTTCCAGCGGCGCGCGTGCTCGGCTATCCAGGGTTCCCAGGCCAGTGCGGCCCGCACCCCGGGCACCTTGTTCGCGGCGATCGACACGCCGGTGCCGGTCCAGCACATGACGACGCCGAAGTCGACGTCGCCGTCGGCGACGCGCCGGCCGACCTCGCGGGCGAACTCGTGCCAGGGCTGCTCGGTGCAGGTCTCCACTTCGGCAACGCCGCGCAGGTGCTCGACGACGGCACGGACGCACTCGTTGTCGTCATCGGCGCCGAATGCCACCCTCATGTGTCGATCTTGTCGCGGTCGGTTGTGAACGGTCAACTCTTGAGCGCTTCAGAACACCGGGTTCTGGTTGCCGCGCTCGGATTCCGGGCGCGGGCCGAAGATGCGCCGGTCCGCTTCGGTGATCGGCACGTCGTTGATGCTGGCCTCGCGCCGGCGCATCAGGCCCTCGTCGTCGAACTCCCAGAGTTCGTTGCCGTAGCTGCGGAACCACTG
>DATFHN010000028.1:0-90407 GCA_035248365.1 Pseudonocardiaceae bacterium
CCCGGTGCCGGCGCGGTGATGTTCTCGGTCACCGTCGGCCCGATCTGGCTCGGCGCGCTCAGTTCGCGGAACCGTCCGGTCACGGTCGTCGGCGTGCCGCTCGCGTTGTACAGGCTCACGTTCGTGGTCTTGCTCGATCCACCGTTCCCGGTTATGTCCACTTGGGACGGTGAGGGGATCAGCCCGGCCGAGCCGGTGGCCGCCCGCACCGCGGCCTCGGTGTTCAGCAGGCCGGCGCCCTGCTGGTCGGACGGCGCGCCGAGGTCGGTCGCGGTGCCGGTGAGAATCTGCTTGACCAGTGCGGGGCTGGGCTTCGCGCCGCCGTGCGCGTCCGCGTAGGCCTGGATCACGTCGGCCGCCGCACCGGCCACGATCGGCGCGGACATGCTGGTGCCTCGGAATGTCTCGGTCAGCGTGTTGTCCGGGCAGCCGCTGTCCTTGGCCGTGGCCGGGTTGCACGACACCGCGCTGGAATCGCCCGGCGCGACCAGGTCGACCACCTTGTCGTTGGCGGCAGGGCCACCCGAGGAGAGCGCGGCCATATTGTTGCTGACCCAGTCGGCGTAACCGTCGGCCTGGGCGCGCAGCCGCAGCGTGTCGGTCGCGCCGACCGCGATCACGTTGGGGTCGCTGGCCGGCAGGATCACCGTGCCGGACGAGCCACTGTCACCGGAGGACGCGGCCACGGTCACGCCCGCTTTCACCGCGGCGTCGTCGGCCGCGTAGAACAGGTTCACCCCGCCCGGCTGGTCGAAGCCGAAGGACTGGGACAACACGTTCGCGTGCAGGTTCACCACCGCGTTGTCGATCCCGGCGATCAGTTGCGACTCCAGTTCCGTGTGCGAGCTGGCAAAGTCGGAACCGTTGGCGTCGACCAGCGAGGCGTCCGGCGCAAGGCCCTTGATCCGGAAGGTGCAACCGGCAGGCAGGCCCGAGAAGGGCAGTTCCCTCGAATAGTCGTAGGTGACAACGCCCTGCGCGGCGACGACCGACGCGTCGCCGAAGCTTTCGTCGTTGCCGTTGTCCGCGTTGGGGGTCGGCGAACCGACCACGACGTGCGAACCGTCCGGGCGGATCAGGTTCGGGTTGCCGGCCAGGTCGTTCATGCCGTCGATGGCGACGGTCACGCCCTTTCCGGTGGCCGTGGCCCAGGCCTGGTCGGTGTGGGTGACGGTAAGCGCTTCCGGCTCCAGCAGGGGCTTTGCCGGATCGGCCGGGCAGATCTTCGGGCTGATCGCCTTGGCCCCGGCCGCCGCCTGCGGCACGCCGAGGATCGACACCCCCTCGTCCGGCTGGATCTCGGCGACGGCGGGGTTCGCGCGTAACGCGGCGACCGCGCCCGGCGAGAGGTTGGCCGCGATCGCGTTCACGCTGACCAGCTGCCGCACGTTCGTGCCGCCCTGCGCGCGCACCGCGGCCAGTACGCCGTTCTGATCGGCGTGCACGACGCCTTCGCGGCTCGCGTTCAACGCCGCGAACTGGCCGGTGTCATGCTGATTCTTCAACACGATGATCACCGCACCACCATTGGCCGAGCCCGCTGCCGGTCCGGCCAAGCCGGCTACCGCGAGCAGAACAGCCGTTCCCATCGAGGCGACCACGCCCGCACCAGCGCGAATACCCACCAGACAACCCACTTTCTTCGCGACTCCCCATCGCGGAACAGCACGAGAGTAGTCCCGAATTCGAGTTTCTGGCACCAGGTCCGGCAATTCTTGAATTCTTGAAGCCGGAATACTCCCGACCTTCGTAGCTTGACCGCGACCAGGTGCCGTGATGGTCTGCCGGACGAGTCCGTAATGGACCACCGACGAGTTTCATTGGGGAGAGACGCAATGATGGGGACCAGACGTACCGTGGTGGCCGGGTTATCGGCTGCCGTCGTCGCGCTCGGCGCGCTGGCGGTGCCTGCCGTCGCGGGCACCAGCACGGCAAAGGCGCCTGCGCGACACCACTTCTCCGCTGCCGCGCAGCAGGTGGGGGCGCAAGCCACCGCCCAGGGCCGGGCCAAGGCCATGGAGCAGGTGCTGGCCGCCGAGGGCGCGGTGCAGGGGCATGCCAACGCGTCGATGGCTCAGGCCGCCACACTGTTCCCGAGGGCGAACGCGTACGGCGCGCCGACCGAGTGGAACGCGGGCATCACCGGCGCCGGGGTCACCGTCGCCGTGCTCGACTCCTTCGGTGACCCGAACATCGGCCAGGTCATGAACACCTTCGACACCGACGAGGGTCTCCCGCCCGCGGCGGTGTCGCAGTTGCAGCCGGCAGGCGCGGTGCCGAGCTGCGACTCGCTGAAGAGCAACCCGACCACGTACAACGACTGCCTGAGCTGGGCCGGTGAAACCGACCTGGACGTGGAGTCCGTGCACGAACTGGCGCCCGGCGCGAACATCGTCATCGCGGCCACCCCGGTCGACGAGACCGAGGGCATGACCGGCCTGCCGGAAATGATGACCGCCATCGACTACCTGCGGGTGCACAAGCTCGCCAGCATCGTGTCGATGTCCTTCTACGCGACCGAGAACACCTTCCCGTCGCCGCAGTCGATGACCAAGCTGCTCGACCCGACGCTCAAGCGGGCCAGCGCGGCGGGCATCACGCTGCTCGCCTGCTCCGGCGACAACGGCCCGACCAGCTGGACCGCGGACGCATCGGGCTTCTTCCCGTTCCGCGTCGCCGCCTGGCCGGCCAGTTCGCCGTACGTGACGGCGGTCGGTGGCACCGCGTTCGCCGGTGAGGTACACCGCAAGTTCCCGCCGACCTCGCCGGCGCAGCGCGTCCAGAACCCGGACACGATCTGGAACGTGAACGCCACGGTCGCCGAGAACAGCTCCTCCGGCGCGGCCATGTCGCAGGTCTACGCCCGCCCGTCGTGGCAGAACAACGTCAAGCAGATCACCGGTAGCGCGATGCGGTCCTACCCGGACATCTCCATGCACGGCACGGACGGCACCTCCGAGGCGACCCCGCTGTTCGCAGGCGCGCTCGCGCTCGCGGTGCAGGCCAACCACGGCCGCAATCTCGGCAACGTCGACAAGGCTCTCTACGGCAAGATCGGCCCGGCCGGTGCCAAGGACGGTCTGCTCGACGTGGTCAGCGGCACCAATCAGCTCAACCCGGTCGTGAGCAGCGTGCCCGGTTTCACCGCGGCGCCCGGCTACGACGTGGTTTCCGGCTGGGGCACCATCGACGACCTGTCGGTGTTCGTCCCGGATCTGGTGAAAGCCCTGAGGTAGCACGGTTTTTCGACCCGGCGGGGCCGTGCCGTCCGGCGCGGCCCGCCGTCGTTGTTCAGCCGACCAGTTCAGCCAGCCGGTCGACCTGATCGGGATCATCGGCCCAGCAGTACAACATCACCTCGTCCACGCCGAGATCGCCGAACGCGCCGATCGCGTCGCGGATCTGGGCCGGCTTGGTGAGGGTGTGCGCGATGACCGCGTCGACCTGGTCGTTGAAGCCGTAGTAGGCGCGCAGCGTCCGGAACCCGTCGTCCACGACCTCGTCCGGCCCCAGCGCGACATTGACCTGCCCGACCATCCTCGGCCGCCCGGCGCGTCCCGCGTCGGCCCAGAACTGCTCGACGGTACGGAAAAGCGACCCGGCCCAGCTCGGCGCGGCCGCGCACAGGAACCCGTCGCCCCAGTGGGCGATGCGCCGCAACGCGGGCGGCCGGAACCCGCCGAACAGCACCTCCGGCGCGCCGGACGGGCCGACCGGATCCTCGCCGGACCAGATCTGCCGGAACACCGGCAGCTGCGCGTCGAGCAGCAGGCCGCGCCGGCTGAGGTCGAGGCCGACGGCCTCGAAGTCGTCCTCCCGGCCGCCGACGCCGAGCCCGAGGGTGAACCGGCCGCCGGAGATCCGGTGCAGGGTCGCGGCCTGCTTGGCCAGCAGCACCGGTTCGCGCAGTGGAGCGAGCAGTACCTCGGTCTGCACGCGAATGCGTTCGGTCGCGCCGGCGATCGCGGCCAGCGCGACCAGCGGTTCGGGGTTGTCGTACACCAGCCGATCGAGCAACCCGAGCGTGCTGAACGGTCCGTCGTCGGCGCGACGAGCCCAGTCCAGCAACGAGGGAATGTTGGTGATCGGCAGGCCAAGACCCGTTTTCATGACGGTCGAATCCTCCGGAGGGTAGGCGAAAGCGCTGCCGCCCCTCCGTCGCCCCGCGCGTGGCGGGCGAAGCTCCCGTTCTGCGGCTTACTTATGGGGAGCGCGACCTATCGAGTGGTTACACCGTATCCAATGGCGCAACCGAAATATCAGAATCCGTAGTCGTTGGGGTCCGGTGGCGTCGGGTCGACGCCGATGGCGCGCAGGTCGTCGTCGGTGACCAGGCGGTCGGCGTCCTTGCCGAGGATCGCGCCGAGCAGCGTGGCCAGCACGCTCACGTGCAGGGCGCGGGCGTCGCCGTTGATCGACTGGATGCGTTCCAGATCGCCGACGACCTCACCGGCTACGCCGAACTCGGCCAGTTGCTCCAGCAGCAGGCTGGCTTCCAGGAACCCGTCGCCGGGGCTGGTGATGGTCAGATAGGACAGGGCGGTGCGGCGAAACAGGACCAACAGCGGCGCGGCAGGTCCGGACAGTTCGTTGAGATCGACGCCGAACAGCCGTTGCAGGCCCTCGGCCAGTGCCTCCCGATGCGCGACCAGGGCCGGTGCGTATCCCTCACGCTCGCCGTCCATGCCCGGCACGACCTTGCTCAGCGAGCTGACGTAGGCCAGCGCGAACGCCTCGCGATCGTAGGTTCGCATACTGAAACAGTTTAGGGCCGCACCGGTCCGTCCTGCAGCCGAACGGACCGGTGACGGCGATCATCAGGCCGGGATCTCGTCGTACTCGACCACCTGGCGAACTTCGACCGAAACCTCCGGAAACAGGTCGGCGTAGCGCTGCGCGAAGGCCACCGCGTCCGCCCGGTCCTTGGCGTTGATCAGGCCGAACCCGCCGATGACCTCCTTGGCCTCGGTGAACGGGCCGTCGGTCGAGGTGATCTGGCCGCCGCGCGTCTTGCGCACCATCGCGCCCGTCTCGGAGCGGTGCACGCCCTCGGCGGTGATCAGGATGCCCTTGTCGATCGCGTCCTGGATGAACGCCCCCATCTTCTCGACGAACTCCGGGCTGGGGTTCCACGCCTCGGGCAGGCTCTCGTCGATTCGGTGCATCATCAGGAAACGCATGCTGACTCCTTCGGTAACCGGGCCGGGGTCCTTCTGTTCCGGACGCGTTGACCAGCCCTTACCTGCGCGTCGAACTATGTCAGGCCGGATCGACACGATCGAACTCCTATTTTCGTGGCACTTTTCGTGGCACAGCGTGCGGCATGCGCCGGGGGTTACCGAGCCTCGGTCACTGTGCTAGGTTTCCGACCCGTGATCTAATCGAGATCAGATGGAAATAGTCCATATGCCTTACCGTCGCGCCCGTTCGGTGCAACGGTTCGGTAATGATCGAATTTTGGCTCTTCGCCATTATTCATCAGCACAGAAATGTTGATTATGACGCTGCGAGACATATCCGATTTCCACCGGGTCACCGATCAGCGACGCCGCAACAAGGGAAAGCTCATCGTCGCGATCGGACTACCGCTGGCAATCGTCGCGCTGGTGGCCGCCCTGTTCACCCTGCGCAACGCCCACGGGGCCGGATCGGCGGCTGCCGACGCCGCTCCGAACCCGAACTGCACGCTCACCGTGCCCGCGAATCCACTGTCCGCGACCGGACTCGCCACCCCTTACCAACTCAGCGCGACCCAGGACCGAGCAGGCCAGTGCCACGAAGCCAATGCCGCGCAGTCCGCCTTCGTCGAAGCCACCATCATCGACCCGGCCACCGGCGCGGTGTCGGTGTACCGGCCGCTGATCCTGGACCGGGGCAGCAGGCCCGGTAGCGCACCGGTCGTGCCGAAACTGCCGAACGGCGCGATCGTCGGATTGTGGTTCGGGTTCAACGGCGCGGAGCTCACGTTGCGTGGATCCGGCGCCGCACAATGCGTGAACGGCTACCACGGATCGCTGTTCACCCAGGTCGCCTATTGCAACGGACCCGCGTTTTTCACCGCCGCGAACAACGCGATTTCGCAGGGCAAACTGACCATTCCACAGCTCGGCACCGCCAAGGACGGTATGCCGTGCATGACCACGCGTGATTTCGCCCTGATCGACCAGGACCAGAGCGACAACGTCACCACCAGCTACCTGGTGTTGCCCAACGGTCGCACCGCGCAGAACACCACCGCCAACGCCAAGCAGCTGGCCAACGCCCAGGTGCTGGTCAACGGCAGCGACAACCTGCTGCTGGACGGCTTCGTGGACCCGGCCCTCGGCTGCCAGCCCTTCACCGCGCCGGACCTGACCAACCCGGGCAGCAACGTCTCCTCGCTCGCCCTGAACGAGCTGATGGCCGCCGCGCGCCAGCCCGCGCCCGCCGCGCTGGTGCCGACCAACGACCCGATGACCGAGATCAACGGCCACGCCAGCACAGCGAAGACCAATCTTTACCGGGTCGGCGTCGACCAGCCTCCGGTTGGCACCGCCGGTCAGTCACCGAGCCAGTACTGCCGCGACATGCTCACCATCGGCATCAAGCGCATCCAGCTGGACAAGGCGCTGACCAGCAAGGCTCCCTCGCCGGACCCGGCAGCGGGCAACAACCTGTTCACCTTCCTCGCGCAGCGGCTGTCCGGTTCGTTCACGAACCTGGGCTGCGGCCGGTTGCTGCGCACGGGCAATCCGGTGCACCTGAAGACGAACGCCGCCGGTGTGACGATCTCGGCCACGTTCACGACGCCACGGTTCTGACAGCTTCTGAGCACAGAGAGGAGGGTTGGTCCGAGGATCGCAACGGGACTCGTCAGCTGGGCGCCATGTGCCGGCCCATCGCTGTTCACCTACAAAATGTAGGAGTACTTCAGCGAATGGCACGACCCAGACCTGGAGGACCGGTGTCCAGTAAGAATCATTGGCGCGCAAGGGCTGTCACGATCGGCGTGGCAGCCCTTGCGGCGGCCGCCATCCCCGCATCTGCCGCGGCGGACGCACCGGCCGGCAACGGCCACCGTCCAACCGGGATCCAGCACGTGCTGCTGCTCTCCGTCGACGGCCTGCACCAGCAGGATCTCGCCTGGTATGTGCACGAACACCCGAACTCGACGATGGCCGGCCTGGTCGGTGGCGGCGTCGAGTACCCGAACGCCAGCACGCCGATCCCGTCCGACTCCTTCCCCGGCATGGTCGGTCAGGTGACCGGCGGTGACCCCGGCGTCACCGGGGTCTACTACGACGACACCTACAACCACGCGCTGCTGCCTGCCGGCACCACGAACTGCGCGAGCGCCAAGCCGGGCGTCGAGATCGACTTCACCGAAGACCTCGACCTGAACAAGGACTCGATCGACGCGGGCCAGGGCCTGTCCGGTCTGCCCAACGGCATCCTGAACATGACCGGCAACCCGACCTCGCTGATCAACCCGGCCAAGCTGCCGGTCGACCCGAAGACCTGCAAGCCGGTCTACCCGAACTCCTATGTGAAGGTGAACACCATCTTCAACGTCGCGGGCAAGGCAGGCCTGCGCACGGCGTGGTCGGACAAGCACCCGGCGTACCAGATCCTCAACGGCCCGTCCGGCCCCGGCGTGACCGACATGTTCTCCCCGGAGATCAACAGCTCGGTGCCCGGCGGGCCGTCCGGTAGCGACTGGACCACCGACAACGCCTACACCCGCCAGTACGACTCGTACAAGGTGCGGGCGGTGCTGAACGAGATCGACGGCTACGACCACAGCCGCACGCACAAGGTCGGCACCCCGGCGATCTTCGGCATGAACTTCCAGACGGTGTCCACCGCCGAGAAGCTGCCCACCTCGGACGGCCAGACCGGCGGCTACCTGGCCGACGGCGTCACGCCCGGCCCGCTGCTGTCCGGCTCGCTCGACTACATCAACACCCAGCTGACCTCGTTCGTCAGCGAACTGCGCAAGGCCCACCTGGACGGCAACACCCAGATCATCCTGTCGGCCAAGCACGGCCAGTCGCCGACCAAGCCCGCCGCGCTGACCAGGATCGACGACGGCAAGCTGATCGACGGCCTGAACGCGGCGTGGGACGCGGCCCACCCTGGCGCGGGCCCGCTGGTCGCCCAGGCGACCGACGACGACGCGATGATGATGTGGCTCAACGACCGCTCACCGGCGGCGACGAGCTTCGCCAAGAGCTACCTGCTGGCCCAGAACGGCACCGGCAACGGCATCGACGGCAAGCCCAAGCCGTTCACCGCGTCCGGTCTGCAAACCCTGTACGCGGGTGCCGAGGCCGCCAAGTACTTCCACGTTGCGCCGGGTGACTCGCGCGTGCCGGACCTGTGGGGCGTCGTGCGGTACGGCGTCGTGTACACCGGCGGGCAGGGCAAGATCGCCGAGCACGGTGGCGCAGGCCAGCAGGACCGCAACGTGCCGCTGGTGGTGACCTCGGCCGACGCGTGCGGCCACGGCTCGGTCGTGCGTCAACCGGTCGAAACCACCCAGATCGCCCCGACCATCCTGCGCCTGCTCGGCCTGAACCCGAACGCGCTGCAGGCGGTCCAGATCGAGCACACGGCCGTTCTCCCGGGAGTCATGGGCCGCTGAGCGCCACGCGCGCCTACCGCCGTCACACGGCCACTGTGGACGGTCGGCGGCGGTAGGTGTGCGGGTCGGTCCGCTGCGAGGTCGCGGTGAGCGGTTTGCCGTTGGTCTCCGGCGCCCAGAAGTACGACGTGACGCCGCCGATCAGCGACACGATGCCCATGATGATCAGCACCCAGGCGGTGCCGAGCGCGGTCTGGATGATCGGCAGCAGGAACGTGCCGAACGCGGCGGCCGCGCGGCTGGCCGCGGTGGACACGCCGACGCCGGAGGCGCGCACCGAACTCGGGAAGACCTCCTCCGGGTAGATCCCGGGCAGGATTGACATGATCCCGTAGGAGAACAGGTAGCCGAAGAACGCGATCGCGCCGAGGACCACCGGCAGGTGCGCGTACAGGGACGCGATCAACAGGAACGCGCCACACACGAACATCGGCGGGATGAGGATCTTGCGGCGGCCGACCCGGTCCACCAGGAACCAGCCGATGGTGGCGCCGACCAGCGCGATGATCGTGCCGAGCAACGCGCCGAGCAGCGAAGAACTGCCCAGTCCGATCTGGCGCAGGATGTCCGGCTGGAAGAACGTGAGCGCGAAGTAGGGCATCACGATCGCGCTCCAGAACGTGCAGGCGAAGATCGTCCTGCGCAGGTACTCCTTGGAGAACAGCAGGCCCCAGCGGGTCTCGATGCGCTCCTCGTCGAGCAGCTCGCCGAGATCGGCGGTGTCCATGCTGTTGCGCATGATCTGCTCGGCTTCATCCCGCCTGCCCTTGGCGATCAGCCAGCGCGGCGACTCGGGCAGGCCGTGCCGCATGATCAGGCAGATGATCGCGGGCACCGCGCTGGCGACCAGGATGAACCGCCATGCGCCGGGCTCGTAGGTGTTGATCAGGTAACCGATCAGGTACGCGACCACGTAGCCGACGTTCCAGGCGATCTCCAGCAGGCCGAGGAAGTTGCCCCGGGTCTTGGCCTGGGCGAACTCCCCGAGCAGCGGGGAGCCGATCGAGTAGTCGGCGCCGACCGCGAGCCCCATCACCAGGCCGAGCGCGAAGATCTGCCAGGCGGACTGCACGAAGAACAGCAGCACCGCGCAGGCGAGGAAGACCGAGAGGTCGATGGTGAACATCGGCCGCCGCCCGATCCTGTCGGTGACGTAACCCAGGAACAGCCCGCCGAAGAACGTGCCGATCAGCACCGACGCCGAGATCAGCTGCTCCCAGATGGTGCTGACCTGCAACGCGTCGTGCGCGCGGCCGGCGAGCGCGGCGGCGAAGGTGGCGAAGACGAACCCGTCGATGAACATGCCGCCGCCGGTGGCCGCGGTCATTCTGCGCAGGAAGGAACGCGCGTGCGGGGTCAGTTCCGCGTTCGGACCAGCCGTCGACTCCCCGGTCACTGCCATGCCACCACCTGATTCCCTCGAATGGCTCGTTCTGTCGACACTTCGGTACCCAATGCCGCCCTTTCGTATACATTGCCCGGGATGACCGAGCTGGGCGAGCCGAAACGGCCGCTGTTGATCGTGGACGCCGCCAATGTGGTCGGTTCGGTGCCGGATGGCTGGTGGCGGGACCGCGCGGGCGCGACCGAACGCCTCCGCGACGCCATTGCGCCACTGTCCGAACAGGGCCTTGCCGACTGGGCGCAGCCGCCACCGCTGGAGGTGGTGCTCGTGGTGGAGGGCCGAGTCAAGAACGTGACCGGGTCGCCGACCGTGCGAGTGGTCGCGGCGTCCGGGTCAGGCGATGACACCATGGTCGATCTGGTGCGCACCGAGGGCGCGGACCGGCCGTGCGCGGTGGTGACCGCGGACCGGGAGCTACGTGGCCGGGTGCACGCGCTGGGCGCGGACGTGCTCGGCCCGCGCACCGTCCGACGCGACTCGCCTCGTGCCGATCCGCGCTAGCGGCAGCACGAGGCGAGATCTGCGATCGGTACTACGTCAGTTCGACCAACGGAAACGCGCGATGCCGCCGAGGCGGGACAAGGAAGTTCTGCCGCCTGGTCGCGGTGATGAATCGTTCGAGACCATTGTCGGACTGGTCGACGTTGAACTGCTGGGCCAGATCCTGCGAGGCTTGATTCGCCCGCATCGTGGTGAAGAAATCCGCGCTGGGCACGAAGATCGTGAACTGCAACTTCGGCTGGCAGCTACCGTCCGGCACGTCCATGTCGTCGAAGCCGGGTCCGTCCATGCGAAGGTGGATCGGCGTACCGTCCCCCGCGCGCGAGGACCGTTGCAACGTGGAGAGGTGACCCATCCGGTGTTGCGGCTGGCCGGTCGTCGGATCCGGCAGTGTGCCGATGCCCTGCGCGCTGCGACTCGCGTCGTTGGTGCCCTGGAACGTGTTCTCCAGGAACGATGGGCCACCACCGTTGGTGAACTGGTCGCTGTTGCCCATCGACGGCGGTGGATCGGCCCGGAACATGTACTGCACGCGTTCGAGGAACGTGCCGTCGCTGCCGGGATTGTCGTTGGCATCCAGGTCGAAGAACTGGTTCATGTCCAGGATGTCGTGCGCGAGATGCTGAATCGAACCATTGTCGAAGTAGTCGCCCGCCCGGGCGGTGGTCAGGTGCGCGGAGGAGTTCCCGGCGAACGTGGTGATCGCGGCGGGCCCACTGCCGTGCGTCTGCTGGTCGGCGAAGCCCATCCACATCGGCGACTTCGGGTGGATGAACGGCTCGAACGGCAGGTTGTTGTCGCCTGCCACGAACCTCGGCAGACCCATCTGCACAAACATGGCTCTACTACTGGTGAATCGCAGCAATCCTGGCACCGGCGACGGAACGAACCGGCCGGAGAGGCTGTTGGAACCGCCGAACCAGGACACCACGTCGGCGACGAAACTCGAGTCGTCGCCCCGAATCGTCAGCAGCACATCGTTGTTCTCGATGGCCACCGGCACGTTGAACGTCTTCTTGGTGATCCCCGGATTGTTCGGTGAGACGTCGGTCGGGCTCGGCACCGCTTCTTCGAGCACGAACCGGTTGGTGTTCTTGGCAAGCCGGGGCATGCGGCCGGAGACCAGCGAGCCGCCGAGGCCGCCCGGCAGCCGGTTGAAGTAGGGAATCCCGTACGCCACAAAGGTCATCACGCCGCCTGCGGCGAACGGGTAGTTCTGTTCCAGCGCGGCAAGGGAGTTCGCGAACGACGCCTGATCCTGCCTGGTCGGCGTTCGGCTCAGCCGCGCGGTGAGGAAGGTCGTGTTCACCGGTGGCAACTGCACCACGATGCCGTCGATGGTCTGCGGGCCGGAGATGAAGTTGCCGATGTCGAACTGGATGTCGGGTAAGGACGCCGTCGCCGCGACCGCGGGTCTGGCGGGTAAGAATGCCGCCTTGCCAACCAGATCCAAGGTGGCCAGCGCGGTGGCGAATGCGGACGTGCGCAACATGGTCCGTCGAGAGATACCGTGTTGCTGCGGTAGTTGTTCTGCGCGATCGGGCATGCACGCTAAGTTAGAGTGAAGATCGGACCAAGAGTATGACGCGAATCCCCTAGGCCGACACGAAGCCCTTAGGCGGATCCGATTCCGTTCGCGCGGCAGGCACATCCGCGACCAGACCGAGCCCGCTGGCCAGGATCAGCGCCTCCGCGCGGTTGGTCGCGCCGAGGCGGGAGAACAGCTGGCGTTGTTCGCTCTGCACCGTCTTGATGGCGATGCCCAGGCTTTGCGCGGTCTGCCGAACCGTGTCGCCGCAAGCGATCGAGGCCAAGATGTCGCGCTCCCGTTTGGTGAGCGTCACCGGCCTGCCCTGCGGCGTGCGCACCGCGAGCAGCCACGCGGAACGCATGCTGTCTCGATCCACCAAACCGAGCCGGGTCACCTCGGCCATCGCCTGAGCACGGCTCTGCACGCCCAACTTCGCAAAGATCCTGCGTTTGTGGTTCACCACGGTGTGCACGCTGATGCCGAGCGCGTTGCCGATCTGCACCGCGGAACAACCGGCGCACACCAACACCAGCACTTCGTGTTCCCGCCCGGTGAGTCCGGCCGAGCCGGCAGGCGCCTTCCCGGCGACCATGTCCCGCAACGCGGTGCGTAACGTGCTCAAACCCGCACCGACACTGACCATCCGGTGCACCTGGCCGTCGAAGCGGCGCGCGAGCGCGGCCGGATCGCCGTTCTCGTGCAGACCGATCACCAACTGGCGCTTGCCGTCCGCGGCCGCGCGCACCCGGCCGAGCAGCGCGCTCAGTTCCGGACCGGCCGATTCGAGTTCGAGGACGACCACGTCCGGCTGACATCGTTCGCACAGTCGCGCCAGGTCAGCGAGTTTGTCGGTGACGCCGACCACCGCATAGCCAGGGGTGGCCACCATCCATTGGGCAAGCGCTTCCAAGAGCAACCGTCTTCGGTACTGCACGACGGCTCGAACCCGGCCGCCAGCCGCATCGTCGAAGTTCATCATGACGACCGCCTGTCGACGGTAGTAGCGGAGTAAAATAGGTTTACAAAGAGTAGCTACTCATCCGGTAATGTGGTTTAGACCTGTCGGCCCATTTTTGGTCAACAGTTGACAGGGAATTTTCTACGCGTTGCTGTTTCGCGTAACGACGACGAACGGGCCAACCGAGCGGACGCTGAAGGCGGGCGTCGCGAACAGCGACGGCGGAAACGTTACAGTGAACGCCTGCACGTTCGGGTCCTGCGGGAAGACGTCCTTGTTCAACGTGATGTTCCAGCCCGCCTGCGTCGCGTCGAAGACGAACACCGACGGTGATCCGAACCGACTACCGTCCAATTCGGACAGAAGCTGACTCGGGCCGGAGGCCTTCGCCCACCGCTCGATCTCCGCGTTGCGCGCGTCGAACTCGCCCAGTGGGTCGGCATAGTGCTTGGTCAGCGCCTGGAACCGCCAGTACGGCGAGGTGATCGAGAGAACCTGCTGGTTGGTCAGCAGCACCAGATCCTGCGGCGGCCTGCCGGTCATCTGCGCGATCGCCGCGTTGAGTCGCGGGATCCAGTAGTCCGGGTTGCTCCGATCGGACTCGCCCATGGCGTTGGTTCCGGTCGGGTAGTAGTCGGTGAACGCGTGCTGATCCGGTTCGCTGACCCACGATGCGCTCTGCACCAGAAACAGCAACACCAGGAAGGCCGAAATCGCGCCCAGCGAACGCAGTTCGAAACCTCGGCGCGCCAAGTGGTTGCGCCGCAGCCAAACGAACAGGTCGAGCCCGCCGAACAGACCAGCACAGCTCAGCGTCAGGTCGAACATGGGCAGCAGCCGGAACGCGAGCAGCGTGGTGTGCAGCGCGATGGCCAGCATCGAAAGGAAAAACCAGAGGTAGCCCACGGCGACCACCGCGCCGAGCGCCTGCGCGATCGGATTGCGCCGCGCCCGCAACACGATCCACGCCGTGCCGGCCAGGCACACCGCGCCGAGCACCGACACGCTCAGCATCGGCGTCGGCACCGTCGCGCTGTTGGCAGGCAGGAAGTGCGCTGCCGCGTTCGGCCCGCTCTGCCCGGCGAGAACCGCGCTCAGGTAGGGCAACCAGACCAGCAACATGATCAGCACCGCGATGCCGGTCACCACCAGCGCACGCAACCCCAGCCGCCCCAGCACCACTCCGATCGCAGGCGGCGAATCCGCCCGCCGACCTGCGACAACGGCCGCGACCGACAACACGACGAGCAGCAGCGCGAAGTACGCGAGATAGAGCGTGTAGCAGATCCCATACACGCCAAGGGCAATGCCGATGGTCGTCACGACACCCCAGCCGCGCGGCCGCGACAACGTTGCCAGGTCGCGCAACATCCGCCAGGCCAGCACCGCGATCGGCGGAATCGTGGCGATGATCACCCACGAATACGGCTCCGTCGCACCGTCGACGAAGCAGATCGCCACGGTCACCAGCGACAGCAACATGGCAACGCCGCGGCGCACCACCAGCGCCCAGAGGGCGAACACCACCACCGACACCACCGCCAGCGTGCCGATCGCCCAAGGTTTGAGAATGGCCCACGCCGGTTGCCCGGTGAGCGCGGCGAACCGGCCGCCGAGCCAGAACCACGCCGCCGGATAGAACGGCGCGACGCCGCGATAGGTGAAGTCGGCCAGGTGCGCCGAGGAAGCGAACCGTGTCAGGTACTCGGTCCGGAACTGGTTGTCCGAGGAGATGCCACCGAGGTAGAGCCCCGTGCCCAGCAACATGAATGACAACGTTGCCGTCGGCAGCGCGGCCAGCACGACATGCCCGACCACGGTGAAGGCGACCGGCCAGCGCCCGCGCACCGTAGCGCGAACGACCATGGCCAGCGCGACGACGACCAGCACCGACACCACGATCGACAGCGCGGCGTTCGGCTCGTAGCTCGGCCGCACGACGTGCAGGCGGCCGATCAACCATTGCAGCGCAAGGCTGAACGTGAAGGCGAACGCGATGCCGACCACGATTTCCAGTACGGCAAGGCCGAGCCGGCGACCACCCGGCTGTTGCAGATCGGCCATAGGCGGCAGTCTTTCGGTGTTCAGTTGGACATCGTCGGGCCTGGTCAAGACCACGGTCATGCAGTGAGCTCCTCGTGTCGTCGCCGTTCTGGCCGGATCCGCACTGAGCGAACCCGCCGAAATTCCGCCGACGCATGATTCATCGCGCTGGGGCGCCTGGGCGTTTCGTCCGCAAAGCCGTGAAGGCTGGGATGGCCGCACCACGCTGTGCGGCGAACGCGGCGACCGTACCGAAGGATTGTGTCAAACCCAAGCGCAACCCAGACCGTTTCGCCCGCTTCGTACCGTTGTCCGGGGATTGTCAACAACAATTCACGAAGTCGAGGAAAGATCGACAACGCACCGTAGACGAAGCGGTCACCGCCACACTCGAACGAGCTACGGACAGTGTCAGCGCTCGGTCGCGGCCAGTCGCCCGAGCACGATCCGGAACGTCTCCCGGTCCAGCATCGCCGGTTCCTCGGCCAGCCACGCGCCGATCGTGCGCACGAACCCCTCCGCCGTCAGCGGCGGAATCACCACGTCATCCTCGACATCGGTGCTCAACAGCCCCGCCCGGCTCGGATGCACGACCAGCACCCCGCGCACGTCGACCTCGGGCAGCAGCTCCCGATAAGCGACAACGCTCTCGGGAAGAGAAGCTCCCCCACCATGGAACAAATGCCCGTTACGCCAGACCGTGCCGTCATCGTCGGCCTCATAGTGGCCAGGCAACCACAGCTTCGACTCCACCAGCACCAGCCTGCGCCCGCGCAGCACGGCATGATCCACGTCGGCGAAGACCGAACCGGGCCGGGTCAGCCCGTGAAAGACCCGCGTACCGGGCAGCCGCAGCAGGTAGTCGCCGATCGCCCGCGCAGTCAGCCGCTCGGCCAGCTGATCCGCCTCCGCCCCCGGCTTGCCGAACTCGACCCGCCCGCCGGTCTCCAGCAGAAAAGCGCGCTCGGCCCGTCGCGCGAGCAGGTACTGCCTGGCGAGCCCCGCGATCACCACCGCGCCCGCCGCGACCAGCGTCCACAGCACGACCAACACCGGCACCGAGTCGACCGGCAGCAACGCGGTCAGCAACAACAGCGCACACCAGGCGCCGAGCACCGCGAGCACCTGATCGCGCGTCGGCCCGGACCTCGGCACCAGCCGCACCCGGCCGCCGCCCTGCTCCCACCACGGCAAGGTCGCCGGATCCAGATCGAGCCGGGCCGGACGATAGTTCTTGTCCTCGCCGAAATCCCGCAACCGCCCGGTTCGCCCGGTCCTGCGCCGCACCGGCGCCGTCGACCAGAACCCGGCCCGATGCGTCGGCATCGGCGTCGACCACCGCAGCGACCGGTCATAAGCCGCGCGCCGAACCGGATCCACCAGCGCCTGATAGGCCTCGTTGAGCGCCAGGAACTCGGTAGCCGACCCGCCCATGTCCGGGTGGATGCGCCGCGCCCTGGCCCGATAAGCAGACTTGATCTGCGCGCGCGTGGCACTGGCATCCAGGCCAAGCATCGCGTAGTAGTCGCCGACCGTGCTCACTCGCAGATCCTCGCCCCATCCGTGCCAATGGCGCCCGTCGGACGACAATAAGCGAGCCGCCCCAGCCCCGCGCGACCGGAGCCGCCGACAAGTCATCCGACCCGTCGTGCTATCGGGGCCATACTCGCACGAGCACGAGCCGCCGCATCCGTTCAGCGGCAGAGGAAGCGGCAGACGAAGCCAAATTCACTCTCTGTCTTCTGTGTCATCCCAAGAAAACCCGCCTCAGGCAAGCAACCCACGTCAACACCCCCGGGTCGGCCTGCCGGATCATTCTCCCCACGGATCGAAATAGCCCGAATCAATTATCCCGGTGCGAGCCGCCCTGCCTGAGGCGACCCGCACCGGCCGATCCCGCACATGTTGATAGCTCGATCAGGTGAACTTCACCCAACTCTCGACAGAGGGTCCCAGATCATGATGGCCACCGGGACCGCGGCAGCGACTGCCAAAGTGGTGTGGGTCGACAGACCACCACCCGATAGGAACACACGCACTCGTCCTAACCAGACGCGCACAGCTCGCAGCCATGCGGGAGTGCTACTAGGCATTTCGCCATCCTCGCTGAACAGAGTGATGCAGCCGCACCTTCGGGCTGCGTGATCATGGAGGCTAGCCGAAGCGAGACGCGGCTTCAAGAGTCCCGGCAGGTCTCGTAGCCACGGCCGATTCCCGGCCATTCTGTCCAGCTAGGACGTCCACTCAATCTTCAATTACCGAGCGGCCGTTCATGGCAACGTTGTCAGCGGAAACCGTACGGGCGGTCGGTATTCTCGGTGGCGAATCCGGCAATTTCTCGAGCTTGGCGGAAATCAGCGCGGCTCGATCGCGTTTACCCCGGTCAACGAATATCTCCCGGGCATGCTCCCAGCCTTCCCTGGCTCCTTCGGGATGCCCGAGCGCGGCGAGTCCGGTGGCGAGGACGTCCAGCGCCAGGGCTTCCACCTCGACGTATCGGCGCTGCCGGGCAAACCTGACTGCTTGTCGCGCGTACCGCACGGCGTCCGGGAACCGGTCCGGAACCGCGTTGATTCGGGCCAACGCGAGAAAAGTCCCGGGTGCTTCTTCGAGATCGTGGGTGGCAACGACCAAATCAAGGGCGCGGCGAGCATGTACATCGGCGGCCTCGCGATCTCCTTGTTCCGCGAAAACCTCGGCGAGCGGTAGCAACGTTCTGATGAGCAGGTGGGAATCGTGTAGCGACCCGGCGAGCCAGCACGCCTGCTGAAAATAGGGAAACGCTTTTACCCGCGATCCCTGTTCGCGATACGCCTGCCCGAGCATCATCAAGATCGCTGCCTGCGGCTCGACCAGATTCGTGGATTTCGCCCGATCAAGCGCCTGCTCGTACAACTGAATCCCCTCGGCGAACCTGCCCGCCCCGACAGCGATTCCGGCCAGGCTGTACGTAGACACCGCGATGCCCACGTCGCTACCGTCGAGCGCGGCAAGGCCTGCCGCACGGTGAAACTCCAGTGCTGCCAACGCTGGTTCGTTCATGGCGAGCAGGAGCTGGCCCAGACTGTGTCGGGAACCGCCTTCGAGATTGAGGTCGCCGAGCATGTGGGCCGCGTCGATCGCGATCTGGAACGCGTCGCGGGCCTCGGCGTAGTGACCGTACTGGCGGAGCGTCCGATACAGGCCGGACGGCAGACGGTCCGCATAGGACGGATGACGGGTTCGCGACCAGGCGATGATGTCGAGCAGGTTGTCGCGCTCGGCGACCAGCCAGGCGTTGGCGTGTCGTTCGGTCGCGAAGTTCTCGGGTACGACGCCGGGTTCGAGAGGAAGCAAGCCGGGCAATACCCGGTTCGGGAACATGGTGCGGCTGGCACCGAAGCTGCTGTGCAGACACCAGCTCAGCAACCGCAGCATTCTGCGATCGTTGTCCTCCGTGGACCGATCGCCGGCGCGTTCCTGACCGAACGTGCGGTGCAGGTCGTGCATTTGGTAGCGGCGGACGCTGCTGCCCGGCTCGATCATGTGGGCGCCGATCAGCGCGTCAAGTCCTTTGCGGACGGTACTGATGGGTTGACCGGCCATGGCGGCCGCGGCGGCGAGGCTGATGTCGCGGCCGGGGTGGAGGGCGAGGGTGGCGAAGAGGTCTTGTTCGGTTGGGGAGAGCGCTTCGTAGGACATCGCGAAGGTGGCGCGGAGGCTCGTGGCCGGGGCGTCGCCGTCGTCGCCGATGCCGAGAAAGGTGGCCTTGTCGTGCAGGTCGTCGATGATCTCGGCGAGTGGGACGTGCGGATGCTTTTCGACGTGGTGCGCGATCAGTTTCAGCGCGATCGGCAGGCCTCCGCTGAGCTGCGCGAGCGTGGTCACGGCGTGCGGGGTGTCGGTGGCGCGGCGGCCGATCAGGCGGGTGAGCAGATTGGCGCCCTGGTGGGTGTCGAGCGGGCTGATCAGCAGCGGGATGGCGTGGTGCTGGGTGCGCAGGCGGGTCAGCCGCTGGCGGCTGATCAGCAGGACGGTGCAGTCGGCGAGCAGCGGGAGCAGGCCGCGGACGTGCTCGCTGCGCTGGACATTGTCCAGGACGACCACCAGCGGGCGCTCGGCGAGCAGGTCGCCGAGTTTTCGCCGGCGCTGAGCGGAGGTGATCAGTCGCTCGACGGGATAGTCGAGCGCGGCCAGGAGTTCGTCGACGACCTCGTCGGCTTCGTGGCGGGGTCCGGCGCCGATGCCCTGCAGGTCGTAGTAGAAGATCGATTCGCTGCCGCCGAGGCGATGGGCCCAGTGCAGGGCGAGCGTGGTTTTGCCGACGCCGCCCTGACCGTCGAGCACGATCAGGCAGGGGCGGCGAACACCTTCCCTGGTGCGCGCGAAGCCGTCGAGTTTGGCCAGGTAGACGTCGCGGCCGACGAAGGTGGGCACGTCGGGCGGGAGGCGGTGATGCAGGCGGCGGGGCGGCGGTGGTTTGGGCGTGCCCGAAACGGTGATCGCGGGGCGGTCGATGGCGTGCTGGTGGAGTTGCTGGAGTTCGGCGGCGGCGATGTCTTCGCCCCGGGCGCGCAATGCCTTGTATTGGGTGAAAAGGTAGGTCGTTGCTTCTTCTACGCGGCCGAGGCCGTGCAAGGTCTGGATTCGCCGTTTCATGAACGCGGGCTGGTCGGGGTGATCGCGTTGCAGCTCGTTGAGCCGGAGTTGGGCCTGCTGGAAATCGCCGAGGCTCAGCAATGCTTGCAGCAACGTGTCTTGTGCTGGCACGTATTCGTCGGTGATCACCCTGCGACGCCAGTTCTCGACCTTGGTCGAGGTCAACCCGAACAGCGGTTCTTCGTTTCGCCACAGTCCGATCGCCTCGGCCGCCTTTGCCAACGCCAGTTTCGGGTCGCCATGGCTCAACGCGGCGCGCGCCTGCTCGGCGATCGCGCGGAAGCGGTGGTAGTCGACGAGGTCCGGGTCGGCGTCGATGCGAAACGCACCGCCCTTGGTCGACAGCTTGGTGACGCCGTCCGCGTGGCCGAGGTAGGTGCGCAGCCGGTTCGCGTAGGTGTGCATGGTGCTCGGCAGGTTGACCGGCAGCTTTTCGTCGTCGCGCCAGACCCATTCCGCGAGCTGAGTCCGAGATATCGGACGTCCGACCTGAATCAGCAGTGCGCCGGCGAGCGCCTGGATCTTCGGTCCCCAATCCACGCGCAATTCGCCGCCGGCGGAATACGCCACGCGGCCCAATACGGTGAAAACGCTGATCGACACCAGCGCCGCCCCTCGCCGGACTCCAGGACCAACGGCCAGTTTCGCGCGACTATTCGGGTTGTCATGTGTCACCTAGCACAATGAGACCAAGCTGTTGCATTCAGTAGTCCTTTCGTGTGGCCGGAACGCGCATTGACATGAGATTGAGATAGCTCTGACAGGTCAGCTCGATTCAGCTCGCGCCCGGCACGGACCAACGCCGAAACCCCGGCATTGACCTGCGATGTCAGTACCACGACCCCGCAATAGGGACAGAAATGACCCCTGGTGCCCGTCATTCTCGCCCGGTCGATATTTCCCGACGCAGGAAGAAGAGGGAACCCGAGATGGACGAAGGGAACTGGGCACGGTTGCCGGTCGGCATCGACGCGCGGCAATGGCTGACCCGCAGCACCACACGTACGGTGCTGGTCGCGGTGCACACCATTGTCGCCGGTCACCGCCTGCTCGACATTGTTGATCTGATCGAATCCGACCCGCGAATTCAGGTCGTCTTTACCGCCGCCCCAGAGGTTTTCGACGCGGACGTACCGCTCTTTCTGCGCCGGATCGGCGCGGCGGTCATCCCGTGGCAACAGGCCACGCGCGAGCGGTTCGACCTGGCGCTGGCCGCGTCGTGCAGCAGCATCGCGCGGTTGCACGCGCCGGTGCTGGTGTTGCCGCACGGGGCCGGCTATGGCAAACGTGCGCCTTCGGCGTTGGGGCCCGTCTATGGCTTGGATCGGACCGAACTCATCGCGGAGGGGCGGGTGTTGCCCGCGTCGATCGTGTTGTCGCACCGGGCGCAACTGGATCTGCTTGCCGCGCAGTGCCCGCCTGCGTTGCCGGTTGCCGTTGTGGCCGGGGATCCGTGTTACGACCGGTTGTGCGCGAGCCTGCCTCGCCGCGACGCGTACCGTGCCGCGCTCGGCATCAAACCGGATCAGGAGTTTGTTGTCGCGACTACAACCTGGGGATCGGGCGGGTTGTTCGGTCGCTTCCCGGACATCGTGGCCGACCTGCCGCACTCGCTTGATCGCGATCGGTACCGGGTGGCGGCGTTGCTGCATCCGGCGATCTGGGCACACGGCGGCCGGCAGTTGCGGGCGTGGCTGGCGCGGGCGTGCGCGGCTGGGTTGATGTTGGTCGAGCCGACGCAGGACTGGCGGGGCGCGCTGATCGCCGCCGATCACGTCATCGGGGATCAGGGTTCGGTGTCGACGTATGCGGCGGCGATCGGCCGGCCGGTTCGCTATGTCGATACGGGCGCCGTGCCGACTCCGGGTTCGGCGCAGGAGTACTTGCGTGCGCACGCACCACGATGGCGGCCGGGCGTGCCGATCGATCAGCAGCCGCTGCCGCCAGAGGGGTTGGCCGAGGCGGTGCGGGATCGGTTGACGTCGTGTCCTGGGGAGTCGCATCGGCGGTTGCGGGCGAACATGTATCGGCTGATGGACTTGGCCGAACCGGCCGCCGCGCCTGTTGTCGAGCCGGTGAGTCATGGCTGATTTCGTGGTGGCGACCGAGGAGTCGCCGAAGAACTGGTTGCACAGCGCGGACGTCATCGTCGCGGACGCGGACACCGCCGATGCCGCGATGCGGCTGGCCGAGGAGTTGTTGCGCCGTTATCCGGGTTGCGTTGCGGCGTGCGTGCTGGTGCGCGGGAGGACATCATGAGCCGGATCGCGGTCGCGGGCGCCGTGACCATCTGCGTGTCGCGGCAAGTGCCACGGTTCCCGGTGCCGTTCGTGCCCAGCGCGGTGGACAACGGCGGGGTGACGGTCGCACCGGGTGGGACCGGGTGGTTGGTGGCGCGGACCTTGCAGGGACTGGGTGACGAGGTCGCGTTCGCTACTTACGTGGGGCGCGATCCGTTGGGGGCGTTGGCCGTTGCGGCGTTGCGGGCCCATGGGCTTTACGGGCCGGGGACGTTGCGATGTGCGACGCAACCGAGGGCGGTGTTGCTCTATGACGAAGGCGGGAATCGGGCGGGGGTGAGTGATCTGCGGGCCACTCCTCGGTTGCGGTATCCGGCGGAGCGGTTTCCGGAGGGTGTCGATTTCGCGGTGTTGACCAATATCGAGTTCACCCGGTCGCTGATTCCGGTCGCGGTCGGGCGGGGCGTGCCGTTCGCGACGGATCTGCATGTGGTGAGCGGCGTCGAGAGTGCGCACAACCGGGAGTGGATGGCCGACGCGCAGGTGCTGGCCTGCTCGCACGAGGGGTTGCCGGGTTCGGCGGAGGACTGGGTCCGGGCGTTGTGGCGGGGGTTCGGCACTGCGGTGGTGTTGGTCGGGTGCGGAGCGGAGGGGGCCGTGGTTGGCGTTGATGGCGGGATTTGGCGGGTGCCTGCGAGCACGCCGCGCGGGGTGCGGTGCCAGTACGGGGCGGGCGACACGTTGCTGGGGTCGTTCGTGCACCACTATGTCGAGTCGGGCGACGCGGTCGACGCGGCGCGGCAGGCGGTGTTGACCGCTGGGTGGTTCATCGGGGCGCGGCCGGAGCGGGCGCGGCCGCTGTCCTCGGCGATGCTGGCCGCATTGCGTGGGCGGCACGGGCTGCCGAGGGCGACGAAAATTGCGTGATGGGCCAGCGGGGTCAGGTGATCGGGCGGCGCGGCGCTGGGTGAACTGGCGGCGTTGCCAGCGGGCTGCGGTGATCGCGCGGCGCCGCCAGCGGGGTGAACTGGCGGCGTTGCCTGCGGGCTGCGGTGATCGGGCGACGCGGCCAGTGGGGTCGGGTGATCGGGCGGCGCGGCGCTGGGTGAACTGGCGGCGGTGCCGGCGGGCTGCGGTGATCGTGCGGCGCCGCCAGCGGGATGAACTGGCGGCGTTGCCAGCGGGCTGCGGTGATCGGGCGGCGCGGCCAGCGGGGCCCGGTGATCGGGCGGAGTGGGGTGGTCAGGCGCGGCCGGGGCGGTCGAGGTCGGCGGCGGCTGCGGTGTGGCGGTCGGCGGTTGTGGGGTCGCCGGTGTAGCGGGCCAGGTCGGCGATCCAGCGGTGGGTGCGCGCGGTTTCGTGGTCGGCCTGCTGCGCCATGAACCTGCGCAGCGCGTCGGCGAGCAGTGCGCGCGCTTCGAAGACCGAGCCGGTGCCCGCGAGGGCCGCGCCCAGCGCCGCGTCGGCGCGGGCCTCGTTGAACTCGTCGGTGGCGGTGAGCCTGCTGAACGCGTGTCGCGCCTCGGTCAGCCGGTCGGCGGCTTGGAAGGGACGGCCGAGTTCCAGAAGGGTCAGGCCGAGGTCGATCAGGGACAGCGCCCGCGCCCGGTCCTGGCCGAGTTCGCGCAGGATCTCCACTGCCGCCTCGTGTTCGGCGACGGCTTCGGCTCGCTCGCCGAATCGGGCGTGCAGCAACGCCAGACTGCGCAGGGCACTGGCCTCGGCGCGGCGATCGTGTTCGGTGCGGGCAGCGGCGAGCATGTCGGTGGCGAGGGCGAGGGAGCGCGGCTGGTCGCCGAGGACGGCGTAGGCGCGGGCGACGCGTTTGCGCATCTCGGCGTAGCCGGCCGCCTCGCCGAGCGATTCGATCGCGGGCAGCACCAGCTCACCGACGACGACCACATCACGATCGTGGCGGTGCACGATGAACAACGGCTGCATCGCGTCGGCCAGCAGATAGGCCTCACGGAACAGGTGCGCGTCCACTGCGGCCCGGATCGCCTCGATGAGAGTGGGGCGGTTGTCTTCGAGCCAGGTCAACGCCGAGGACATGTCAGGGAAGGTGTTTTCGGCTAATTCGAAGTCCAGGGCGGGGCGAGCAGGCATGATGACCGCGGCAGCGGCGCGGGTCGCGTCGAGGTACCAGCGGATCATCCGGTGCACCATGGCGGCGCGTTCGTGTTGGCCGGACTGGTCGCGGGCGTGTACTCGGACCAGGTCGTGCAGGCGGTAGCGGCCGTCGGCTAGTTCTTCGACCAGGCTGGCGTCGACCAATTCTTCGATCACGCGCTCGGCGGGGGCGCCGGTGGCCGCGGCGATCACGCCGGCATCGAACAACTGGCCGGGGTGAGCGCCCATGGCGCGGTAGACCTGTTGCTGTTCGGGGGTCAGATCGGCGTAGGCGAGGTCGAACGTGCCGCGCACAGACAGGTCGTCGAAGACCGAGAGCGCGTCGAGGCGGCGATGTTCGTCGACGAGTTCGGCCACCAGCCGGGCCAGCGGTCTTCGGGGCCGCAACGCCACTCGGGCTCCAGCGATGCACAGTGCGAGCGGCAAGCCTGCGCACAGATCGACCAGTTGACGGGCGGGCGCGGGCTCCTCGTCCACCCGCGCCGGGCCGATGCTGCCGCCGAGCAGGTCGAGCGCGGCGTTGTCGTCGAGCGGGTCGACGGCGAGGCTGATCGCACCGGCGGCGAGCAGCCCGGGCAGCGCGTATCTGCTGGTCACCACCACCGCGCCGGTCGACGCGGGCAGCAGCACTCGGACCTGCGCGGCCGAGATCGCGTTGTCGAGAAGCAGAGCGAGCCGGGTCCTTGCGGTGACTGAGCGATAGAGCGCGGCGCGTTCGGCGAGGCCGGTCGGCACGCGTTGCGGAGCGAGGCCGAGCGCGCGGAGAAACTGGCCGAGAACGTCATCGACCAACACCGGTTCGCC
The DNA here is from genome assembly GCA_035248365.1 of Pseudonocardiaceae bacterium. Lineage (GTDB taxonomy): Bacteria > Actinomycetota > Actinomycetes > Mycobacteriales > Pseudonocardiaceae > CAJCJE01. The sequence continues at coordinate 24,874 of DATFHN010000028.1, forward strand.
GTTGGACATTGTCAGGTCGGCATACAATTGACCGTCCGGGAACCGTTCGGCGCTGCGCCCGAGCCAATGCAGCGCCAGCGCCGTTTTACCGACGCCACCAGGGCCTTTCAGCAATATCACGCTCAGCGCGCCGTCGGCGACACTGTCCTCCAATGTGGACAGTTCGCGGCTGCGGTTGGCGAAATTGGCCGGTGGCGGCGGGAGCTGACGGGGAATGACGTGGCCGAGGCCGGCGGCGTGCTGGTGGAAATGGATATCGCCGTTGATGATCCCGGCCTGCACCGCCTGGCCGGATATCTCACCGCTGATCGCATTCGCGGAACGTGCCGATTCGGTCAACTGTGGCACCCCCGAAGCGTCGCCGCTGTTTTCGGCCGGACCCTCGACAATACGCTATTCAGAACGTGCGAACACCAAGGTCGGTGAAGTGTTCGACCACGGGCGGCGCGGCAAGGTAGCGAGCGAGCAGGTCCCGGTATTGCTCGTAACGCTCGGTTTGCCGGAAATTGGTCAGATGGTCGTCGACCGACTCCCACTTCACGATGCCGACGAACCGGCTGGGCGTCTCCACTCCCCTGGTCATCCGCGCGCCGAGGCAGCCCTCCGACGCGGTGAGCAGACGGTGCGCCTGCCGGTAGGCACTGGCGAACGCCTCCTCCTGACCGGGAATGACGTCGATCAGGGTGATCTCCAGTACCACGGCGGATTCTCCTCCGGTCGGCGCGCTGCGGTCTTCAACTACTACCACATGCTGCCAGCCCATCCGGCTGCCGAAAACAGCGCATCCTCCGTCCATTATGGCCAAAACGGTTGCCGGAGCGGCAAAGCCCGCCGCAGCGCTGATTCGGCACTGAGGCGGGCCTGCCGGTCAGCTGATGTCGGCGCGATCGACGGCGATGTTGTTGCCGCTGCTCAGCGTCTTTCTGCGGCGCGGTGATGGTCACCGTGTGCTGGCCTGCGGCCGGGACCTGGCTGGTCCAGACCACGCCGGAGGCGTTGCGGCTTGGCGCGTAATCGTCGATGGTCACCGGATTTCCGCCGTCGACAGACAAGGATATCTCCCCTTGGCGCACGTCACGCACGGCGTGCAGTGCGACCTGGCGGCCGGTGAAATGTTACTGGGCCACCGAGCCAGGGACGTCAACGATCACGGTCGAACCGGCGAGTTACTTCGGCCGGTTCGGGGTGAGCAGGCCTCGGTTGAAGGCTTCGGCGACGGCCGCGGCGCGGTCGCTCACGCCGAGCTTCGTGTAGATGTTGAGCAAGTGGGTTTTGACCGTGGCCTCGCTGATGAACAGCTTGCGGGCGGCTTCGCGGTTGGTGGTTCCGGCCGCGACGAGTTCGAGGACTTCGAGTTCGCGCTGGCTCAGCGGATCTTCCCCGGGCGTGCGCACCCGGGTGACCAGGCGGGTGGCGACCGAGGGCGAGAGCACGGACTGGCCTGCGGCCGCGGCTTGGACGGCGCGGAGCAGTTCGGCGCGCGGGGCGTCCTTGAGCAGGTAGCCGGTGGCGCCTGCCTCGATCGCGGGCAGCACGTAGTTGTCGGTGTCGTAGGTGGTCAGCACCAGCACCTTGGCCGGCAGCCGCAGTTTGGCCAGTTCCTTGATCGCGGCCAGGCCGTCCATGCCGGTCATGCGCAGGTCCATCAGGATCACGTCCGGCTTGAGCGTTTGCGCGAGCCGGACCGCTTCGGCGCCGTCGCTCGCTTCGCCGAGGACTTCGAAACCGGGATCGGAGGCGAACATGCCGCTCAGGCCGTCGCGGACGATCGGGTGGTCGTCGACGATCAACAGAGTGATCATGCGCTCGCTCCCACCGGGACGCAGGCCGAGATCGCGGTGCCGAGCCCGGGTTCGGACTCCACCTGCAACGTGCCGCGCAAGCCCTCGATCCGCTGCCGCATCGCGACCAACCCGAATCCCCCACTCATGCGTGTCTCGTCCTCCACAACGGGTTTGCCGGCCGCCGGGTCGAAACCCTGGCCGTCGTCGCGCACGTCCAGCGCGACCTCGTGTTCCAAATAGGACAGTGTGACGCCGACCCGGCTGGCCCGCGCGTGTTTGGCCACGTTGGCCAGGGCTTCCTGCGCGGTGCGCAGCAACGCGACCTCCGCTTCCGGCGAGAGCGGCAGCACCGTGCCGGTGGTGGTGACCTGCGCGCTGATGCCGTTCAACGCCGACCAGCGGCTGGCCACGTCGGTCAGGGCCTCGCTCAATCGGGCGGTGCGCAACGGTTCCGGGCGCAGCGCGTGCACGGAACGGCGCGCCTCGGTCAGGCTCTCCCGGGCCAGGCCGGTCGCCGCGGTGATGTGCCGCTGCCACGTGTCCGGGTCGGCGCCGGCGTGTTCGGCGGCTTGCAGTTGGGTGATGATGCCGGTCAGGCCCTGGGCCAGGGTGTCATGGATCTCGCGGGCCATCCGCTGGCGCTCGTCGAGGATGCCCGCTTCGCGCGCCTGGTCGAGCAGTTGCTGGTGCAGGGCCGCGTTCTCGGCGAGCGACGCGGTCAGCTTCTGGTTGGCCTCGCTCAACGCGTTCAAGGTCTGGTTCCGTTCGTCGTTGCGCCGCGCCCCGCGCCACGCGAGCCAGGCCAGCCCGCACATCGGCACCAGGTTGACGCAGAGCACCGCGAGGTAGGTGAGCACCCCGAACGCGGTGGTCAGGTCGATGCCGGAGGCCTGCGCGGTGCCCGCGGTGATCGCCGATCCCGCGACTCCGAACAGCAGCCACGGCCACGGCAGGTTGCGGAAGGAGAAGAAGTAGCCGACCGGGGTGAAGAACCCGAACCACGGATCCCGGATGACCAGCACCATGGTGAGCACGATGAGCCCGCCGATGAACACGGCCATCAACCCGGTCCGATCGCGCCACCCGGGGCGCAGGGTGAACATCGCGAAGATCCAGGCCGCGACCAGCACGCACAGCGCCAGGTCGATCAGCAGCGATCCGGGCGCCGAGCGCTTCACCACCGCGGTGAAGCCGGCGAGGACGACGAGCAGGCCGTACGGGACGACGTTGCCGACCCTGATCCAGCGCTCGTTGCCCTCGTCGACCAGCCAGGTGCGCGGCATGGGCTCGCTCATCTCCACAATCTAGTGTCACTTGGCGGCGAAGGCCGAGCGCAACGCCTTGCCGTTCACCAGGGCGACGACACCGAGCAGGATCAGGCCGCAGACGCCCTGTTCGATCTTGAGCCAGGCCGGGAAGGTGCCGGGCAGCGCGATGATGGTGGCGATGGCGAGCACCATGACCGCGGAGACGATCCGCAGCCGCAGGAACGCCCGGCGCGAGCCGCGGGCCGCGCGGATCACGAACGAGAGGGTCAGCAGGGCGCTGGCCAGCACGATGGTGGAGCGGATCCACACCGCGGCGTTGACCATCGCGGTGTTGTCGCGGAGCAGGACGACGGCGACGATGGTGGCGGCGCTGACGCCCAGGTAGGTGCCGACCAGGCCCTTGACCCGGCTGAACTTGCTGCCGTGGGTGGCGTCGAGGGCGGCGGAGGAGCTGTTCTGCGTGGTCATCATCTCGGTGTTCCCTTTCGGGGATTCGCCGGACGATCCGTTGTCGTCCGATGCACCAAGATTCGCAGTCAGGCCCCCTCCGCCACATCGACCGCTAAGCCAGAACCGGGATCAACCGATCGGTTGATCCGGGGTCAGCCGCCCGCTCGCCAGCATCAGCCAGCGAGTCACGCCGATCTCGGCGAGGAACCGCTGATCGTGGCTGACCACCACGAACGCGCCCTGGTAGGCGTTGAGCGCGCCGGTCAACTGCTCGACGCTGGCCAGGTCCAGGTTGTTGGTCGGCTCGTCGAGCAGCAGCAACCGCGGCGCGGGTTCGGCGAGCAGCACGCAGGCGAGGGTGGCGCGCAGCCGCTCCCCACCGGAGAGCACGCCGACGGGCAGGTGCACGCGCTGGCCGCGGAACAGGAAGCGGGCCAACAGGTTCAGCGCGTCCCCTTCGGCCAGTTCCGGCGCGAAGGCGCGCAGGTTGGCCAGCGTCGACGTGTCCAGGTCGAGCAGGTCGAGCCGCTGCGAGAGATACGCGACGCGGCCATGGGCGCGGGTGATCGTGCCGCTGTCCGGTTCGGCCAGGCCGCCGAGCAGCCGGAGCAGGGTCGACTTGCCCGCGCCGTTCGCGCCGGTCAACGCGATCCGTTCCGGTCCGCGAATGTCCAGGTCGACGTCCTCGAGCACCTGGCGTTCGCCGAGCCGCACGCGCAGGTGTTCGGCATGGCAGACGGTGCGGCCGGCCGGGACTGTGGTGTCCGGAAGGGACAGTGCCATCACCTTGTCCTCGCGCAGCGCGCGACCGGCCTCGTCCAGCCGCGCCTTGGCCGATTCCAGGCGCTGCGCGTGCATGTCGTTGGCCCGGCCCGCGGATTCCTGCGCGCGGCGTTTCAACATGCCCTGCACGATGTGCGGGATGTCGGCGTTGTTGCGGGCGCCCGCGCTGGCTCGCCGCGCCGCGCGTTCGCGGGCCTGTTGCAGCTCGCGTTTCTCTTGCTTGACTTGCTGTTCGGCCGCGCGGATGTTCTTCTCGGCCACCTCGCGTTCGGCTTGCTTCGCGGTCTCGTAGTCGGTGAAGTTGCCGCCGTAGAGGTTGATGTCGCCTCGGTCGAGTTCGGCGATGCGGTCCATCCGGTCGAGCAGTTCGCGGTCGTGGCTGACCAGCAGCAGCGTGCCCTTCCAGTCGTCGAGCACGGCCACCAGCTTGTCCCGCGCGGTGCGGTCGAGGTTGTTGGTCGGCTCGTCGAGCAGCAGCACGTCGGGCTGCTTGAGCAGTTGCGCGGCCAGGCCGAGCGAGACGATCTGGCCACCGGAGAGCGTGCCGAGCCTGCGATCCAGCGCGACATCGCCGAGGCCGAGCCGGTCGAGTTCGGCGCGGGCGCGTTCCTCGATGTCCCAGTCCGATCCGACCACGGTGAAATGCCGCTCGTCGGTGTCGCCGGACTCGATCGCGGCGATCGCGGCCACGATCGGCGCGATCTCCAGCACTTGCGCCACGGTCGGTTCACCGGTCAGCGGGAGGGTCTGCGGCAGGTAGCCGAGCACTCCGTCCACGGTCACCGAACCGCTCAGCGGCTGGTATTCGCCCGCGATCAGTTTGAGCAGCGTGGATTTGCCCGCGCCGTTGGGCGCGACCAGCCCGATGCGACCGGTGCCGACGGTGCAGCTCAGGTCGGCGAACACCGGAGTGTCGTCCGGCCAGGAAAAGGACAGGTTGGAACACACGACAGGGGTTTTTGACACAGTGCGGCTCACATTCGTGAGAGAGGTCGGAGACAGAGCGAAAAGAAGGCACGCGGGGACCTCAGCGTGCGTCGGCTCTCACCCGGAGACGTCGTCCTCTACGACCATGCTCATCACCATACCGGAGGTGTCTAAGCATTTGCTCAGTACTACGCGTGACCAGTAGTTGCGGAAAGTAGGCTGACCACTATGGACGAGCAACGGGACACGATCGCGGTCGACGACGCCGCGCTCCAGCACCTGCACTCGTTCATGGCCGGGATGCGCGGACAGCGCCCGGTCTGCCCGGTCACCGCGCCGCGTCGGCCGCACGCCTGGCTGGTCACGCGGTACTCGGAGGTGCGCGCGTTGCTGACCGACGACCGGATGCGGCACGACCTGACCGCCAAGGGCGCGGACCTCACCGATCGGCAGGCGTTGATCCACCGGTTCGTCTACAGCAGCATGCTCTACCGCGACCCGCCCGATCACACCAGGCTGCGCCGCCTGACCAACCGCACGTTCACCGTGCCCAGCGTCGCGCGGTTGCGGCCGTTGCTGGTGGCGCGGATCGAGGACATCCTGGACGAGTTCGACCCGAGCCAGCCGATCGACGTGGTCACCCAGTTCGGCGTGCCGCTGACCGTCTTCGCGATCTGCGAACTGCTCGGCATTCCCGAAGGCGAGGAACGCGAGCGGTTCTGGGCGTGGTCGCAGCACCTCAACGGCGGCGAACTGGCCGACGAGTACTACCGGGCGCTGGAGGGCACGTCTGCCTACCTGGCCGAACTGCTCACCCGCAAGCGGGCAAGACCCGGCGACGACCTGCTCTCCGAACTGATCGCGGTGTCCGAACAGGACGATGAACGGCTCAGCGCCGACGAACTCGTGGCCACCGCGCTGCTGTTGCTGATGGCCGGGCACGACACCACGGTCAACCTGATCGCCAACACCACCCTGTCCCTGCTGACCGCGCCCGACCAGCTGACCCTGCTCAACCTCGATCACGAGCTGGTGCCCAACGCGATCGAGGAAGTGCTGCGCTACGAGAGCCCGGTGAACATCCTGCCGCCGCGCCTGGCCGCCGAACCGATCACAGTGGACGGTGTGACCATCCCGGCCGGCGACACCGTGCTGCTCTCGGTCGCCTCGGCGAATCGGGACGACACCGAGTTCCCCGACCCGGACACCTTCGACATCACCCGCAAACCCGGCAGGCAGCTGGCCTTCGGCCACGGCATCCACTACTGCCCGGGCGCGCCGCTGGCCCGGCTGGAGGCGCGGCTGGCGATCGGCGGCCTGCTCGGCCGGTTCCCGAACCTGCGCCTGGTCAGCAACCCGGAGGAACTCCGCTGGCGCGACAGCACCCTCATGCACGGCCCCGCCGAGCTGCTGATTCGCGTCGACTGACGGCGGCCTGTCACGTTTTCTCCTCGCCCGGTGTCCTACCCATGACGACCGAGCGAAGGAGCCAACATGACCGACCTGACCCTGCTCACCGGCGGCACCGGCACCCTGGGCAGCCGCACCCTGCCACTGCTGCGTGCCGCGGGCGTTCCCGTGCGCGTGCTCAGCCGCGGCGAGCACCCGGCCGCTGACGGCGTCGAGTACGTGACCGGCGACCTGACCACCGGTGATGGCATCGAGGCGGCGCTGGACGGCGTGCACACCGTGGTGCACTGTGCCGGCGCGCAGAGCGGCGACGAGGACAAGGCCCGCGTCCTGGTGAAGGCGGCCAGCGCGGCCGACGTCCGGCACATCGTGAACATCTCGGTGGTCGGCGCGGAGCGGATCCCGGTCAACGGCGCCATGGACAAGGCGATGTTCGGCTACTTCGCGATGAAGCTGGCCACCGAGCAGGTCATCGCCGATTCGGGCGTGCCGTGGACGACGTTGCGGGCCACCCAGTTCCACACGCTCGTGCTGACCGTCGCGCGGGCCATGGCCAAACTGCCGGTGGTGCCGGTGCCGACCGGGTTCGTCGTGCAGCCGGTGGACGCGGACGACGTCGCGCAGCGCCTGACCGAACTGGCGCTGGGCGAACCGGCCGGGCTGGTCGACGACATCGCCGGGCCGACGGTCTACCGCATGGCCGACCTGATCCGCGGCTACCTGGCCGCGACCGGCACCAAGCGGCCGCTGCTGCCGATCCGGCTGCCGGGCCGTGCGGCGAAGGCGTTCCGCGCGGGCGGCAACGTCGCGCCGGATCACGCGACCGGCAAGCGCAGCTGGGAGGAGTTCCTGGCCGCGAACACACCGTGAGGCAGCCGAGTGTCACCCATTCGTGCCCGGCCGTCCCCACGATGGCGGATGCCCTCGACCGCGCCGGACTGACAGGCTCGGTGGGCACCGCCGTCGACACGAGGGGCAGACGCGATGACCGAGACGGTCCCCGCAACCGAGCCGACTGCCGAACCGGCTGCTGAACCGGCTGCTGGGCGGCCCAGTGCTCCCAGCGAAGTCCCCACCACCCGCGACTGCCCGGCCCCGCCGAGCGTCGAGGCGGCGCTGGCCAACACCGGCTGGGCCTTCCCGTCCGGGCTCGGCACGTCGGCCGCGCGCGTCGCTGAGCTGTTCGCCCCGGCCGAACCCGGTTATGTGGAGCGCGAATGGGGCGACGGTTCGCACCCGAAGCTCTACGTCCCGGTCCTGGAGCGCCAGGACGAGGCGCTGGCCGAGGAGGTCAACCGCAGGCTGCTGGTGTGGGCGGCCGATTGCGGGTTCACCGAGGAACAGGTCGAGCTGATGGGCAAGGCCGGGTTCGGCAAGCTCGTCATGCTCACCCACGTCGACACCGAAGACCCGGACCGGCTGCTGATCGGCGCCCAGCTCAACGCCGCCTGGTGGGCCGCCGACGACCTCTACGCCGACGACACCTCGCAAGGCGCCATCCCGACCGAGCTCCCGCCCCGGCTGGCGATGGTGATGGCCGCGATGGACCCGGTCGCCCCGGCCGGCGAGTTCTCGGTGCCGCTGGACGAGGCGCTGCGCTCCGATCCGGTGCTGCTCGGGCTCGGGTCGGGCATCGAGCACCTGACCCGGCACGCGTCACCGGCGCAGGTGCAGCGGGTCTGCTACTCGACGTTCGCCATGTTCGTCAGCTGGAACGCCTACGCGGCCTGGCGCTACACCAACGCCTACCCGCCGGCCTGGCAGTACCTGGCCACCCGCCAGCACGACAGCTTCTACACATCGATGACGCTGATCGACGCGATCGGCGGCTACGAACTCGACGCGGGCATGTACTACCAGCCGAAGGTGCGCCAGGCGCTCACCCAGGCCGGGACCGCTTCGGTGATGCTCAACGACCTGGTGTCGGTGGCCAAGGACGCGGCCGACGAGAACCCGGTGTGCAACATGGTGTTGCAGGTCGCGGCCGACCGGAACTGCTCGATCGCCGACGCCACCGCGGTCGTGGTCGAGCTGCACAACAACCTGGTGCGCGACTTCGAGGAGTCCGCGCGCACGCTGGCCGCGGTGCCATCGCCGCAGCTGCAACGGTTCCTGCGCGGCACGAAGGCGTGGATGGGCGGCGGTGCCGAATGGCACATCACCAACCCGCGCTACCGCACCGCCTGACCCTGCCCCAGGACCGCCCCGAGCGCCGCCGCGCCAGCGGCGACGCCGAGCACGCCGATCCGGCTCGTCTTCGGCAGCGAACGCCAGTTCAGCACGGTGGCGAGCGCGTCGGCGGCGTCCGCGAACGCGCCCATCCGGATCCAGCGCCAGAACTGCGCGTCCTCTTCCAGCGAGGTCAGCGCGCCGATGGCCAGCGCGAGATCCCGCGCGCCGAGCGCCCGCCCGAGCACCTTCCCGGCCGGTCCGCGCCCGTGCTCACCGACCCACGACCGGGCGCCGAGTTCGGGAAACGCCGACGCGGCAACGCCGATGGCGAGTCGGCCTGCCGCGAGCAGGGTCGCGATGGTGCGGGAATCCGGAGTGGCTGCCATGCCCCATGCTTACCCGTTCAGCCCACTTCGCGCAGGCCCTATTTCATTCAAGAAGGCGACCACCGCGGGCCCGGCGACCTCGCGAAACTCGACGAAGTAGGCGTGCCGCGCGCCCTCGATCAGCCGCACCGTCGCGTCCGGCATCCGGTCAGCCAGCAATTTCGCGTTCGCGGTCGGGTTGAGCCGGTCGTCGGTGCCGTGCAGCACCAGCGTCGGCGCGGTGATGGTGGGCAGTACGTCCCAGGCGTTGTGGCCGTGGCTGGCCAGCAGGTGCGCCTTGCGCGCGTAGGGCGGCATGCGCGGGTCGCCGAGCACCGTGTAGCGGCCGGTGTGCGCCGCTGAGAACGCTGGCGTGAACATCAGGTCGATCAGGGCCTGCCGCGCCTCGCGGGTGCCGGGTTTGGCCAGCGCGACGCGCACGGCGTTGTCCCGTTCGATCGAATGCGGACCGCCCGGCGAGGTGCAGCCGAGGATCAGCGCGTGCACCCGGTCCGGATGGTCGGCGGCCAGCCACTGCGCGACCCGGCCGCCCATCGACGTCCCATACACGGCGGCCCGGTCGATGCCGAGGTCGTCGAGCACGGCGAGCACGTCAGCGGCGAAGCCGCGGGTGCTGTACGGCTCGTCGGGCTTGTCGCTCTCGCCAGTGCCCCGGTAGTCCAGGCTGATCGTGGTGTGCTCGTCGTCGAAGTCCTCCCGGACCCCGTCCCACCAGTGATGGTTGTTGGCCTGGCCGGACAGCAGCACCAGGGCTGGCCCGCTGCCCTGCACCTGGTAGGCGATGCGGGTTCCATCCGTGCTCGACGCGTGCGGCATGGCCCATGACATACCACGGGCACAATCGGGGGATGCACGACTGGGGTCCGTTCTTCGCGGTCCACGAACACCAGCAGGGCGCGGCTCCGGTCGCGCCCTGGCGGCCGTTGCGCGAACTGGTCGACCAACCCGGGGTCCTCGCCGAGCGGATCGCCGCGATCCAGGCGTATCTGGCGCGCGGCGGCGGTCGGCCCGCGTGGCGCGTCGCCGCGTCGGTGACGCACCTCGGTCTGGTCGCGCGGCTGGTCTCCCCCACGCTCGGCGTCGCCGTGCGCACGGGCGGCTTTCCCGCGCTCGATCTGGGCGAGGTCTGGTGGCAACCGGAACTCGGCGGCACCTTCCCGCTCTCCGCGCACTATGCGCCGGGCGGCAGCGCGGAGGCACTGGTCGACGGTCCACTGCGGACGTTGACCGAGGCGTTCGACGTGTCGGAAAAGGTGTTGTGGGGCAACGTCGCTTCCGCGATCAACGGCGCCGCCACCATGCTTGCCGGCGACCGCGCCACCGCGCTGGCCGGTGAACTGCTCGACACACCGTTGCTGCGCGGCGCCAGCAGCCGCCGCGCCGACGGACGGTTCCAGCGCCGCAGTTGCTGCCTGATCTACCTGGCCGCCGCGTCGCCCGACCGCAACGCGGTGTGCGGCGACTGCGTGTTACTGCCCTAGCACGTACGACACGACGTCCGCGAAGCTGTCGACCACGCTTTCCGCGCCGGCCGCGTAGAGGTCGGGCGCGGAGCCGACGCCAAAGGAAACGCCGAGCGTGTGCATGCCGGCGGCGACGCCCATCCGCATGTCGCCGATGGCGTCACCGACCACGACACAGTCCGATGCCGTGACCCCGAGCCGTTGCGCGGCGAGCAACGCGGTGTCCGGCGCCGGTTTGCCGTGCTCGACGTTGTCGAAGCCGACCACGGTCTCGAACTGATCCGAAATCCCGCACACGTCCAGCACATGCGTTGCCGCGGCCAGCGACTTGGACGTGCCGATCGACAACCGCACCCCGGCCGCCCGCAACTTGGCCAGGCCGTCGACCACCCCGGGGAACAGCAGTTCGGTGCCGCGCGCCTCGGCGCCGAGATCGAACCGGCCCCGGTAGATCGCGGCCGCCTCGCCGACCCGGGGATCGTCCGCGCCCATGAGCTTGGCGAAGCTGTCGACCAGCGGGGTGCCGATGGTGGCGCGGATCGCGGCCTGGTCAGCGGACACGTCCATTTCGGCCAGGATCCCGGCCATGATGCCGGTGATCAGGTCGGGCGTGTCGGCCACGGTGCCGTCCAGGTCGAACACGATCGCGGTGTACTCCATGCCCACAGACTAAGGCTTGTGATCTGGGACAACTCGATCCGCGGCGCGACATCTGCTGAGATAGGCAGGAGGCTTGACCATCGCCGAGAGGAGTTGTTCGTGGCTGACCGCACGATCGCCTGGGGAATTCTCGGACCGGGTGGTATCGCCCGTGCGTTCGCCGGTCAACTTCCACAATCCGAAACCGGGCGGCTGGTCGCGGTGGCCAGCCGCGATCAGGCCCGGGCGGCGAGTTTCGCCGCCGAGTTCGGCGCGCAGCGTTCCTATGGCGACTATGCCGCGCTGCTGGCCGACGACGAGATCGACGCGGTCTACGTGTCGACCTTGCACCCGTGGCATTTCGAATGGTCGCTGCGCGCGATCCAGGCAGGCAAGCACGTGCTGTGCGAGAAGCCGCTGACCCTCAACCAGGCCTGGTCGATGGCGCTGGTGGAGGCGGCGCGGCGGGCCGACGTCTTCCTGATGGAGGCGTACATGTACCGCTGCCACCCGCAGACCAAGTGGATCGCCGAACTGGTCCGCGATGGCGCGATCGGCGCGGTGCGGCATGTCGAAGCGTCGTTCTCCTTCCACTCGAAGTTCCGCTCCGAGGGCCGGTTGTACGACCCGGAACTCGGCGGGGGCGGCATTCTCGACGTCGGCGGTTACCCGGTGTCGATGGCGCGGTTGATCGCCGGTGCGGCGAGCGGTGCGGCGTTCGCCGATCCGGTGTCGCTGTTGACGTCGGGGCGGATCGGTGACACCGGAGTGGACGAGTGGGCCACGGCGTCCCTCGGTTTCGCCAACGGGATCACCGCGTCGGTCAGCTGCGGGATCCGGCTGGCCCGGGAGAACACGCTGCGGGTACTGGGTTCCGACGGGTACCTGGTGGTCGCGGAACCGTGGCTGCCCAGCGCGACCGAACCGACCACGATCGAACTGCACCGGGTTGGCGCCGACCTCGCCCGGATCGAGGTCCCCGCGCAGGGTTTGTACGCGGCCGAGGCGGACGCTGTCGCCGCGCACCTCGCCGAGCGGCAGGCGCCGGAGATGAGCTGGGCCGACACGCTCGGCAACATGGCCGCACTGGATCGCTGGCGCACCGAACTCGGCCTGGTCTACCCGCACGAGCGGAAAACGAACGTGCACACTGGTTTCGGGCCGGCGCGACACACCGAAACCATGCGCTACGGCAAGGTGCACGGCATCGACAAGCCGATCTCGCGGCTGGTCATGGGCGTGGACAACCAGCCGAACCTGGTGCACGCCTCGGTGATGTTCGACGACTTCGCCGAACGCGGCGGGAACACGTTCGACACCGCGTACATGTACGGTGCGGGCCGGCTGGAGGCGTTGCTCGGCCAGTGGCTGACCGATCGCGGCGTGCGTGACGAGGTCGTGGTGATCGGCAAGGGCGCGCACACCCCGCACAACAACCCGGAATCCATTGGCAGGCAACTGACCGAGAGCCTGGACCGGCTGCGAACCGATCACGTGGACATCTACTTCCTGCATCGCGACAACCCCGGCATCCCGGTCGGCGAGTTCGTCGACGCGCTGGACGAGTTGCGCCGGGCCGGGCTGATCGGCGTGTACGGCGGCTCGAACTGGACCCCGGCCCGCTTCGCCGAAGCCAATGCCTACGCGGAGCGCGCCGGGCGGCAGCCGTTCGCCGCGCTGAGCGACCAGTTCTCGCTGGCCGAGGCGTACGACCTGCCGTGGGCGAACTGCCAGCACGTCAGCGATCCCGGTTCGCGCGAATGGCTGACCGACCGGCAGGTCGCGTTGTTCCCCTGGTCGAGCCAGGCACGCGGGTTCTTCGCCGGCCGCGCCGATCCGGCCGACCGATCGGATGCCGAGCTGGTGCGGTGCTTCTACAGCGACGCGAACTTCGAGCGGCTGCGCCGGGTTCGCGAGCTGGCCACCGGGTTCGGCGTGCCGCCCACCGCGATCGCCCTCGCCTACGTGCTGCAACAGCCGTTCCCGACCTTCCCGCTGATCGGACCGCGCACGCTCGACGAGACGCGTTCCTCGCTGGTGGCGCTGGACGTGGAACTCACGCCCGAGCAGGTCGCCTGGCTGGACCTGCGGGATCAGATCGCGTAGCGCCAGTCGGTCAGCGCATACGCGCCGATCCAGCCGCCCAACACCGCGACAGCGGCCAGTACCGCGATGATCGTGCCCGGCCTGCGGCGCGCCAGCCCGGCCGCGACCGGGATCAGCAGCGTGGCCGCGGGCACCAGCAGCCGCATCTTGGAGTAGGTGACGCCGCTGGAGCCGATCGTCATCACCACGATGCCGATCCCGTGCGCGGCCAGCGGCCAGGGCAGCCGTTCGCGCACCGCGATCACCGCCAGCGCGACCGCGCCCAGCATGCTGACCACGTTCAAGGTTTCCATCAGCGGCGCGTCCGAGGTGAGCACCGTCCACGCGAAGGTCGCGCTGTCCTTGCCGAAGTCGAACGCGGTGCCCCAGCCCGCCTTCTGCAACACGAACCAGCCGGCCAGATTGTCGGTTCGGTTTACAACAAACGCGTAGTACCCGGCCAGCCCGCTCGCGCCGGCCACGAGGTAAAGCAACGCGGCCGGATGACTGCGTCCGCGCGCCACCGAAACCACCAGCGCCACGCCCAATACCGCGACCAGCACGGCCGCGCTCGGTCGCACCAGTCCGGCGAAACCGCAACAGATCGCGGCCGCCAGCCAGTTCTGCCGGACGATGCCGACCAGCGCCCAGATCGCCAGCGCGGTGAACAGCGCCTCGGTGTACACCATGGACAGTGTCACCGACATCGGCGTCGCCGCGAACAACGCGACACCGATCATTCCGGTCCACTGTGGATAGTTGAGTAAATGGCACAGCCGCGAGATCCCATACGCGGCCGTGATGCCGGCAACCGCGCTGATCAGCAGTCCCGCCGCGATCGGTGGCAGGTGGGTGAGCGCGCCGAGCAGGCTGATCGCCACCGGATAGCCGGGGAAGAACGCCATCGTGGTGTCCACCGCGGCGTTGCCGTGCGCGTCGAGCCCCACGCTGAGCGCGGAATAACCCGTTGCCGCGATGCGCAGATACCAGTTGCCGTCCCAGGCATGCAGCGTCGGGATCAACGACTTCCCGTTCGCCGCACCGATCCCGGCGAGAATCAGCACCCCGGCCAGCCGGACCGCGACGAACACCGCGCCCGGCCCCCACCAGCGCGGCCGGGGCGGTGCCGACTCCGGTTCGAACCAGTCCGGCCCGGGATCGATCTCGGTGACCGGTGCTGTACTCATCTCGTCGCCCTCGCCAGGTACTCTGGGCGAACGCCACCTCGGCGCCCGCTGCAGAGGTACACATGCCGCGAGTCACGCAGCGGGTTGCACGTATCTCGAAGGAATTTTCCGTGCGGTCACCCTGGGACAGCGAGTTCAGCGAGTTCTTCGCCGAGCACGCGCACGCCCTGCGCGGCACCGCCTACCTGCTCTGCGGCGACTGGCACCGGGCCGAGGACATCACCCAGGTCGCGCTGACCAAGCTCTACCTGGCCTGGCCCAAGCTGGACCAGCACGACAAGCTCGACGGCTACGCGCGCCAGATCGTGGTGCGCACCTTCCTCGCCGAGAACCGGCGGCTGTGGCGGCGCCGCGAACACCTCACCGACGACCTGCCCGACACCGGGCAACCCGCCGAGGACGTCGCCGGACGGCTCGCGGTCGCCCAGGCCCTGGCCGGAGTGCCTCCGAAACAGCGCGCCGTGCTGGTGCTGCGCTACTGGCACGACCTGTCGGTGGAGGAGACGGCCGCCGCGCTCGGCTGCTCGACCGGAACGGTCAAGAGCCAGGCCGCGCGCGGCCTGGCCACCGTGCGCCAGCACATCTCGCTGCCCAACCAGGAGGCGGTGAACTGATGCCCACCGAGGACAACGACGTGCGCGACCTGTTCGCGAACGCCAACCCGGACTCCGGCCCGCGACTCGGCATCACCGCCGAGGAGATCGCCACGCGCGGCAGGCGGGTGCACCGCAGGCGCCGCCAGCTGGCCGCGGCCTGCGGCACCGTCGCCGTGATCGCGGCGGCCGTCGTGCTCGCCGCGACGCTGGCCCGCCCGCAGGTCAGCCCGGCCGGACCGGGTACGCCGACTCCGATACCGGTCACCCACACCGGCCCGAAACCGCAGGCGCCGCTCCTCAGCCCGCAGCACACCCCGCCCGGCACCACCCCACCCCCCGTGACCACGGTGACCACGGTGACCACATCCAGCGGATTCCCAACCCCGTAGAGCTAGGCTGATCTACAGGGCCGGGCACGGCAACCGGCGGAAGGCAGGTGCAGGGTGTCCGAACCCATCCGCGTCGCGGTCGTCGGATCCGGTCCAGCCGGGCTCTACACCGCGGAGGAACTGGTCGAGCAGGGCGATGTCGCGGTCGACGTGTTCGACCGGCTGCCCGCCCCGTACGGCCTGCTCCGCTACGGTGTGGCACCTGACCACCTGAAGATGAAAACGCTGGAAACCGCCCTGCGCCGCATCCTCGACCAGCCCGAGGTGCGGTTCTTCGGCGGCGTGCAGGTCGGCGTGGACATCGAGCCTGCCGAGCTGCTCGGCTACTACGACGCGGTCGTCTACGCGTTCGGCTCCGGTTCCGACCGCAGGCTCGGCATCCCCGGCGAGGAACTGCCCGGCAGCTTCGGCGCCAAGGACTTCGTGTCCTGGTACTGCGGGCACCCCGACCGGATGCCCGAATTCCTGCTCAGCGCCACCAACGCGGTGGTGATCGGCGCCGGCAACGTCGCCCTGGACGTGGCACGGATCCTGGCCAAGACCAGCGACGAGCTGCGCGCGGTCACCGACATGTCCGACGACGTGCTGGACGCGCTGGCCGCCAGCAGCATCACCGACATCCACCTCATCGCCCGGCGCGGCCCGGCCCAGGCCAAGTTCACCACCAAGGAGCTGCGCGAGTTCGGCGAGCTGGCCAACGCCGACGTCATCGTCGACGAGCAACAGCTCCAGCTCACCGAGGCCGACGAGGCCGTGCTGGCCGAGGACAAGGTCGTCCGGCGCAACGTCGAGGTGCTGCGCAGCTGGATCGACCGGCCGCTGAGCGGCAAACCGCGCCGGGTGCACTTCCACTTCCGTCGCGTGCCGACCGCCTTACTCGGCGAAGACCGGCTGGCCGGGGTCGCGCTGCGGCGCAACGAGCCCGGCGCGGACCCGGCCGACCTCGAAATCGTGCCCGCCGAGCTGCTGCTGCGCGCGGTCGGCTACCTCGGCACCGGGCTTCCCGGGGTGCCGTTCGACGAAGCGACCGGGGTGATCCCGAACGAGCAGGGCCGGATCCTGCGGGACGGCCTGCCCTCGATCGGCGAGTACGCGGTCGGCTGGATCAAGCGCGGCCCGACCGGCGTGATCGGCACCAACAAGCACGACGCCCGCGAGACCGTGGCCACCCTGCTCGCCGACCGCGACCAGCTGCCTCGGGCGGAGCACCGCGACCCGGACGCCATCCTGGGGCTGTTGAGTTCCCGCAACGTCGCGGTGGTCACCTGGGCGGGCTGGGTCGCCATCGAGGCCGCCGAGATGGCGCTGGGCGCGGCAGGCGGCCGGAAGCGGGTCAAGATCGCCGACTGGGCCCAGCTGATCGCCGCCGCCAAGTCGGCGGACTGATCAACTCAACTCGGCGCCGTACTTCGTCAAGACGCGGCGCATCCGGCGCCAGCCGCGTGTTACCTTGCCCCGCAAGGGAAATCCCACGTGGAGGCCGTGATGAGCACCCCGCTGACGACGATCACCTACACCGGTCGCCGCACCGGCCGGACGATCAGCACCCCGGTCATGTACCGCCGCACCGGTGCCGATCAGGTCGTGATCGGCGTGCGCGGGCCGGACGGCAAGACGTGGTGGCGCAACTTCCTCGGCGAGGGCGGCCCGATCACCCTGAACCTCGACGGCACCGACCGCACCGGCCACGCCGTGGCCCACCGCGACGAACAGGGCCGGGTCACCGTCACCGTCGCGCTCGGCTCCTGAAACAGGCTGGAGCAGCCGGTGCAGACCGGCGAAGGGCGTCCGGGCCGGTCACCGCGCAAGTACGTCCGGAAAACCGAAGGTCGCGACCAGCGCTGGATCGTGGAACTTGATCACGCGAGTGACGCCAGTCGCGGTGGCGGCCAGCACCACGACGCCGTCCGCGCGGAGCACGCCATCCGTGTCCCGGCGGTACACGACCGCCGCGGATTGGCCGTTGGCGACAGTGGCGATCATTCGCCAGTCGCCCGGTGTGCCCAGCACGTACGTGTCGAGCACGTGGATGCACATTGCCCGGCCCGCCTGCCAGTCGCGGAATGGCGTCGCCTCCAGCGTGGCGTCCGCGCGCAGCACCTGTTCGAGCAGGGTGGCGTCGGAACGCTCGAAGGCCGCGATGTAGCCGTCGAGCAGCGCGCGTGCCCGTTCGTCGGCCGGTTCGAGCAGTTCCGCGGGTTCCGGCTCCAGTTCGTCCAGCCGGGCGCGAGCGCGCTGCAGACCGCTTTTGACCGCCGCCGTGGTGGTGTCGAGGATCTCGGCGGTCTCGGTCGCGGAGAACGACAGCACCTCACGCAGGATGAGGATCGCCCGTTGGCGGGCCGGTAGATGCTGCAGGCTGGCGATGAGCGCCAGCCGCAGCGACTCCCGTTTGATCACCACGGCCGCCGGATCATCAGACGGCGGGGCGATCCATGCGTCCGGCACGGGTTCCAGCCACGAGACCTCGCCCGGCGCCGCGAGACTCGGCGGACGATCGGGTTCGTTGCACGGGCCGGCGAGACCCGAGGGCAGCACCCGGATCGCGCGCGGCTTCAACGCCGTCAGGCAGACGTTGGTCGCGATCTTGTAGAGCCAGGACCGAATCGACGCCTGACCGTGGAATCCTGCGTAGGAGCGCCACGCCCGCAGATACGTCTCCTGCACCAGGTCCTCGGCGTCGTGCGCCGACCCGACCATGCGGTAGCAGTGCGCCAGCAACTCCCGGCGGAACCGTTCGGTTTCGGCCGTGAACCGGTCTTGATTCGGTTCCGCCCGGAGATGCGATGTCACGTCGCGAGCCTAGTGCCGCAACACGTCCGGTTTGGCTTCACCAGGTTCTCAAGGCAACAGAGCCAGCTTGCCGACGGTGGCTCTGGCCTCCAGTTCCGCCAGCGCTTTCGGACCGTCGGCCAGTTCGTACACGGTGGTCACACTCGGGACGAGCACGCCGGCCGCGATCAGCGCCGACAGCTCACCCATGACCTCGCCGAACATCTGCGGCGCGGTCTGGACGAGCACACCGATATTGAGGCCGATGACGTGGACCTGGTGCTTGTACACCAGCTCCCAGTTGGTGATCGAACTCTCCCCGCCCGCCACGCCATAAACGATGACCCGGCCGGTAACCCGCTTCGCCGCGGCCAAGCTGGCCGCGAAGGTCGCGCCGCCCGCCGACTCCAGAACCACATCGACCCCGCGACCACTGGTCAACCCCAGCACCTCACCGGCGAGGTCGCCGCCGAGAGAGTCCAGGACATGGTCAGCGCCCAGCGCGAGCACAGTCTCGTGCTTACCCGGCGAGGCGGTGGCGATCACCGTCGCGCCACAGTGCTTGGCGATCCGCACCGCGGCCTGGCCCGTCCCTCCCGCCGCCGCGTGGACCAGCACCGTCTGACCAGCGGTGACGCCGCCCAGCGGCTTGAGCGCGGCCAGCGCGGTGGGCCAGTTCACGACCAGCCCCAGCGCTTGTTCCTCGGTCCAACCCGCAGGCACCGGCACCGCCGCAGCCGCCGGCAACAGCATGTACTCGGCGAAAGCCCCGGTTCCGACACCGACGACGCGGTCCCCCGGTCGCACGCGAGCCACCGCCTCACCCACCGCGACAACCTCGCCCGCGGCTTCGAAACCCGCCAGATACGGTGGTCGCGGGCCGTCCAGGAACGTACCGCGGGCCTTCGAGATGTCGGCAAAGTTGATCCCGGCGGCAGCGACCCGGATCAGGACCTCGCCCTGGCGAGGGGTCGGCACCGGCGCGTCGGCGATCAGGCGCATGTCCTGCGGGCCATCAAGGGAAGTCTGCTGCAGTGCGCGCATGGTCGCGGGAAGGTTCATGGCGATCGGCCTTTCGTTCTCGGTCTACCTGAGGGAGACCGGCGCATCGCGCAGGCGCCTCCCATCAGGTAGACCACGGCCACCCCGAAAAGGAATCGGCGTCTACCCCATGAGGACCGCGCCTGCGGCGTCGTAGATTGCCGGCCCCAGGAAGGCGTGCTGTTTGGGGACAAGGGCATCGCCAAGCAGACGTTGCAATGGATGATCGGTGTTGATCGGCGCGGTTCCCGATACCTCAACGAGGCTGCCGACCACATCGGACGCGGTCTTGGCCAGGTGGGCCGACGCGAGCCGCAGGTGGGCGACGTCTTTGTCGCTCGCGGCGTCACCGGCCAGGACGGTGTCCCAGACCTGGTGGCTGAGTTCGTAGAACCAGGCGCGGGCCGAGCGGAGCGCCGCCTCGGCGGAGGCGACCGCGCTGCGGTAGTACGGGCGGTCCGCCAGCTTCGGCGCGCCGGTGATGCCGGCGTGCCCGGCGCCGATGTCCTCGGCATAGTCCAGCGCCGCCCGGGCGACCCCCGCGCCGACCACGGCGAGTACCTGCGCGGCGTAGCCGAGAGTCGGATATCGGTACAACGGCTCGTCGACGGTCGGTGCGCCGCCCCGGACGAAGGTCCAGGCCGCGGGCACGGCAACATCGCGGACCACGAGGTCGAACGAGCCGGTGCCGCGCATGCCCACGACATCCCAGTCCTGGACGATCTCGACCTGTTCCGGACGCAGCAAGGCGATTCGCGGTGCGCCAGTGGTGGATTCGTCACCAGGTAAGCCGACGCCGAGGATGTCGGCGCCCATGCAGCCACTGGCGAACTTCCAGCGTCCACTGACGACGAAGCCGCCCTCGGTGGCAACTGCTGGTTGAATAGGGAAAAATCCGCCCGCGAAGCTCACGTCCGGGCTCTCGGCGTAGATTTCAGCCTGGGTTTCCAGCGGCAGCGCCGCAAGATATACCGGCCCACAGGCGAAACTCGCCACCCACCCGGTAGAGCCGTCGACCACTGAGATGCGTTCGATCCGGTCAAGGAATTCGGCCGGCGGGAGAGGCTCGCCGCCGAACTTCATGGGTGTGGCGGCGCGGTACAGACCGACTTGCTTGAGCCGGGCGACGAAGTCCTTGGAAACGTAGCGCTGTGCCCGGAATTCGGTTCGGCGCCCGGCGAGTTCGACCAGCACATCATCAAAGGTCGCTGGCGCGTCTCCAACGGTGGCAGCTGCCACGGCACCGGACTGAACGGGTCTGTCCATCGTCATTGCTCCTCCTCGTCGTCAGGACAGCGTCTCAGTCGACGACCAGTCCGCCGGTGAGATTGGCGATCGCACCGGTCATCGCACTGGCGCGGTCCGAAGCGACGAAGGCAGCCACGTTGGCGATCTCGGCCACCGTAGGCAGCTTTTTACGCACGGTGAGGCCCTCCATGCGGGTCTTGAATTCCTCGCGAGTGATGCCGTAGGCACCGGCGTGCAGCCCATACACCTCGGTGAGCTGCGGAGTCTCCGGCATTCCCGCCGCGTTCAGGCAGACGACGCGGACGCCGTGCGGTCCGAGTTCGGCCGCAAGGCCCCGCGACAGGGATTCGATCGCCGCCCAGGCCGGGGCCATGCCGCCCATGCGAGGGGTCGCCGTGCGGGAGGGACTCGCGGTGATCGTGAGGATCACTCCCGATCCCTGCCTGGCCATACGTCTACCAGCGGCTCGCGTGGTCAGGAAATTGGCTTTGGGGTAGGTGGCCATCGGCGACTCGAAGTTGGCCAGCGGCAGGTCGACGACCAGGGTGCCCTGAATGCCGGTCTGGGGCAGGCTGACGGCGTTGAAGGAGATATCAAGGGATCCAGCGTTACCGACCACACCATCGGCATGCGTTTCCACGGCGTCCTCGTCCAGCACGTCGACGGTTGCGACCTCGGCCTCGCCGCCCGCTGCCTCGACCTTCCCAGCGACGATGTCGAGCGCTGCGCGGTTGCGACCGGCGAGAAATACCCGCGCTCCCTCCGCCGCGAAGGCCTGGGCGATTTCGGCACCGATGTATCCACTCGCCCCATAGATGACCGCGTTCTTGTTCTCAAGTAACACTGCCAACTCCTCAAGATGGTCCGGCCAACCAGTTTCATGATGCAACCGGACGAACCTAACAGTCGGCAGTCTCGTGATGCAACCACTTTGCGGTATCCTGCGACCATGCTCGGCCGCACCTATGCAACACAGGACTGTTCGGCAGCCCGGGCGCTCGAGATCGTCGGCGAGCGATGGAGCCTGATGATCATCCGGCACGCCCTGTTCCGGGGCGTCACCCGTTTCGGCGACTTCCAGCGCAGCCTGGGAATCGCTCGAAACATCCTGGCCGCGCGCCTCGACCACTTCGTCGAGGACGGCCTGATGGATCGGCGACCCGATGCGTCAGGCTCGGCGTACCAGGAATACATTCTGACCGAGAAGGGCCGGGAACTACAGCCGGTGATCATCGCCCTGACACACTGGGGAGATCGCTGGGCAGCGCCTGGCGCTCCCCCGGTGACCCTGAGGCACGCCGACTGCGGCGGCGAGGTTCGCCAGCAGACGATCTGCCGTGACTGCGGCCAACCGGTAGCCCTGGACCAGATCGAAGCCGATCCCACCGGGTGATCACAATGCTCGCCGGCATCCCGACGTCACCGTGATCGTGCTCCCGCGCACCGGCCACATGTTCCGGTTCACCCACTCCGACCAGTACGGCAGGCTGTCACCGCGTTCATCGACCAGCGCGTCGGCGCGTCAGTGCGCCCTCAGCAGCCTTCGTAGCGCGGTCGGGGTTTCACCAAGGTGCTGCCGGACCGTGCGGCTGAGGTGGGCGTGGTCGGCGAAGCCCAGCTCAGATGCCAAATCCGCCAGGTGGCTCTCGCCCTGCTCCAGCCGATCCATGACGCGGCCGACTCGGACCCTGTTGCGGTAGCGGCTGAGCGAGACCCCCAACCGCCGGGCCAGCGGTATCAGGCCAACGGCAGCGGGATCGGCAGCGGCGATCGCTTCACGAGCCGCCGCCGCGACACCCGCGTCGGCAGGCGAGTTGCGAATGGTCTGCCCCGAGCTGGCGCTCAACAGCGCCAGCAGTTCCTCGAATGTGTTGCGGACGCCCGCTACGCGGCATGAGCGTGCGTCTATTCGACGGGTTGCGCTGATTCACGGTGGCGCCGGGTGCTGGTTGCGACTCGGGTCAGGAACTCGGTGATGACGTCGGCGATCAAGGTGGCGCCGTGGCTGTTCTGGTGGATGGTGTCGGTGGTGAGGCTCAGGCCGCGGCGGGCGGAGATGTCGTCGAGCGTGCGTCGTAGCAGGAAGTGCTGGATCGATGCCCGTGTAGACAGTCCAAGGCCTGGGCGGTAGTGGGTGCGGGGCTGGTTGGGCTGGGCGCGCAGGTACTCGAGTTGGCGCTCGTGCAGGGGCAGGTAATCGGCGTTGGTGGCGGCGGCGACCTCGCGGACGATGGCGCTGTACTCGGTTGCGCGGCGCAGCGGCGCGGAATCGAGGTCCTCGCCGATGACGGGCAGTGAGAGCAGGCCGACCCGGGCGTTGGTCTGTTCGCTGAGATCCCGCGCGATGGCGGTGAGGTCGTCGGCAAACCGCGGTGCGGTCGGGCGGCTCGGTGGTCGTTTGAGCAGGGTGACCAGCCGGCGGTTGCTGGCGCCGAGCGTGGCGTTGGCGTCGTTGGTGCCCACGAGCACGCAGACGATGTCGGGCTGGTGGGCCGTGACACGGTCGAGCCGGGTGCGGATCGAGTACGCGAGGTCGTAGTTCACGCCGGCGTTGACGAACTCGGTGGGCATGGTGTGCCGGCGTTTCCGCAATAGGTCGACGTAATCCACGCTGACTTGGCCGCGGGTAATGCTGTCGCCGACGCACACGACGCGCAGGGGTCGCGCTGAGTCGCTCATGTTCTGCTGCTCCTTCACGTCAGTTCGCGATCGAGACGGTGGCGTGGACGAGCGCCGGATCGGCCAGGCAGCGCAGGATGGCGTCCGCCACGTCGGCGCGGGACACCCGGATACCGCCGCGGACGTTGCGGTCGAGGGCGGTTCGGTAGGCGCCAGTCCGCTTGCCGTCGGTCAGCATCGGCGGGCGCAGGATCGTCCAGTCGAGGTCGCTGGCGCGCACGACGTCTTCCATGCGCCGCATGTCGGCCCAGGTGTGCCGGAGCAGCCTGCGCAGGATCGGTTTGGCGACGATCCGGCTCACCGGGCCGTCGCCGGTGGTGACCATGCCGCTGTTGCTGACCACAATCAGCCGTCGCGTGCCGTGGTGCCGCATCGCGCTGAGGATGCTGGCCGTGCTCTCGGTCTGCACGGTGCTGGGTATGCGTGTCTGGCGTGGGCCGATGGTCGTGACCACGGCGTCGTGGTCGGCGAGGAGCGGGCCGATCGCGTCCGGGTCCATGACGTCCGCAGCGATCACCGACAGGTGCGGGCGGCCGGTCAGGGCCGCCGGGTCGCGGACGACGGCGGTGACGTCGTGTCCGGCCGCGCCGGCCTGCGCCAGAAACTGCCGGCCCGTGCGGCCGGTGGCACCGAGCAGGGCGATCTTCATGACACCTCCAGTTGGTGAGTGCTCACTAACCACTATAGTTAGTGAGCACCCACTTACTTGTCAACCGGGAGGCGACGATGAGCACTCGCGACCGGATGCTCGACGCGGCCGCGTACGTGATGCGCACTCACGGGCTCGCCCGCGCGACCACCAAACAGATCGCAAAGGAGGCCGGCTACTCCGAAGCCGCCCTGTACAAGCACTTCCGAGACAAGACCGACCTGTTCCTGGCCGTGCTGAGCGAGCGCACGCCCAACACCCTCGCCACCCTGCTCGCTCAACTGGGCCAACGCGTGGGGCAAGCGACGGTGCGAGCGACCCTGGAGGACATCGCGCGAGCGGCGATCACGTTCTACCGCCACAACTTCCCCATGGCCGCGTCGCTGTTCGCCGAGCCGCGCCTGCTGGCCGCGCACCGCCAGGCGCTGCGCGAGCGCGGCGCCGGGCCCGCGCGCGTGAGCGACGCCGTGGCCGGATACCTCGCAGCGGAGCAGGACCTTGGCCGCGTCCAACCCGGCACCGACCCGCAAGCCGCAGCCGCGCTCCTGCTCGGCGCCTGCCTCCAACACGCCTTCCTGGGCCACTTCGCCGACCGGCACGACGACGAGGACTCTGACCGACGCTTCGCAGCGTCACTGGTCGACACCCTCGCCACCGGCCTACTACCCCCTCAGACCGCCGACCGCACACCCCCCGAATAACCGGACTCAGCCGCGCCGTTCACGGCCGTTGACCTGCGGTTTGATGCCGTTGAGGTCCGTTGAGCACACTTGGAAGAGCCCATAGGTGTGAACCAAGGACGGCGTCATGCGTTGACGCGGAGCCATTCAGAGCTGCTGAGTGCAAGCGGAATGTGCGTGGGCATGCCGCGCAGGGAGGCCTGAACGGCGAGTACGGACAAGCCGCGTAAACCTGCTGGTCAGTACCTGTGGCCTACTTTTTGGAACGCCGCAGGCTCGGAATCCGCGTCGAGCGCATCGAGCACTGCGTCGCCGTTCGCCCTGGCCCACTCGGTCAGCACGTGGATCGGCTCGATCAGCGTTGCCCCGAGCGGAGTGAGCTCGTATTCCACGCGCGGCGGCACCTCCGCGTAAGCGTGGCGGCGGATGAGTCCGTGCGCCTCCAGCCGACGGAGCGTCTGGGTGAGCACCTTGCGCGAAATGCCGCCGATCAGGTCGACCAGTTCGCCATGACGCACCGAGCCCTCGCTGAGGCCGGAGAGCACGACCGCGGTCCACTTGTCGCCGAGCAGTTCCACCGTCAGACGCGCCGGGCAGTCGGCGAGGAAGCTGTCGCCGCGATCAAAACCGCTCATGGCGCCAAGGTACCTACTGGTTCCTGTCGCGAACATAGGCTGACAACTCCTTCTCCCCATACCAGGAGAGTCATGCGAGCCATCACTCAGCACGAGTTCGGCGGTCCCGAGGTGCTCACCATTGTGGACGCGCCCGAGCCTCAGCCAATCCCGACAGAGGTCCTCGTCCGCGTCAAGGCGATCGGCCTGAACCCGTTGGACACGCGCCTACGCGCCGGCGAGTTCCCCGTGCAGCCGCCATTCACCCTCGGCTGGGACATCAGCGGCGTGGTCGAGAAGGCGCCCCACACGTGGCGACTCAAGCCCGGCGACGAGGTGTTCGGGATGCCGCTGTTCCCGCGGATGGCGAACGGGTACGCCGAGCTCGTGGCGGCGCCCGCGTTGCACCTGGCACACAAGCCGGCGGCGCTCTCGCATGTCGAGGCCGCGGCGTTGCCGTCTGTAGGGCTGACGGCGTGGCAGGGCCTCGTCGACCTTGCCGGCGTGACGGCGGGCGACCGCGTTCTGGTCCACGGCGGTGGTGGCGGGGTCGGCCATGTCGCGATCCAGATCGCGAAGGCGCTCGGCGCGCACGTGATCGCGACCGCCAGCGGGAGCAAGCGGGAGTTCGTCGAGGGGTTCGGCGCCGACGAGGTGATCGACTACACGGCCGTCGATTTCACCAAGGCGGCCCGCGACATTGACGTCGTGCTCGACACAATCGGTGGTCGCACCGTCGAGCGGTCGCTCCAGGTGCTCCGTCCAGGCGGTCATCTGCTGACAGCAGCAGCCGATGACGATGTGGAGCTCGCCGCCCGCTACGAGGCAGCGGGTATGCGCTTCAGCGGCATCGTGGTCGATCCCGATCCGATCGGCTTGCGCGGTCTGGTCGAGCTGGTCGGACAGGGGAAGCTTCGGGTCCACGTGCAGGAGACTTTTCCCTTCGAGCGCGTCGTCGATGCGCACCGAGTGCTCGAGAGCGGCCACCTCCAGGGCAAGCTCGTCCTCACCGTCTGACTCACGGATGGAGCGCGCGACTACGTGCTCCAGGGCGCCTCCTGCAGGTTTCGCTCACGAACCAGGCGGGCTTGGAGATCTTGTCCGTGACTTTGCAGCGCCAGGCGGTCCAACGGCTGCCCGGTCTGGCAGGTCGGTTGCCGTGCGTCAAGAACTTGGCAGTTATCGATCTTGACACAAGCCACCTCGCCAGTGTCGAACACGTGATCGCCGACTGTCCGATTGCGACCCTCGACTGCGGGCGCCGCTGGTGCGCCCTGCTGATCTGGCCCGATCTCGTCGGCTGCGGCGTTCGCCCACCCCAGTCCCTGGTCGAAACGGTCGCCACACGCAGGCCCGCCGGAGCGTCGCCGACGCCGCGGACTCGCCCTTTGGATGGACGTCGCGCCAGGTTGCACGTCGTGTTGTGTCGAATGTACTGAGGCTCGTTCGTGGAAGATATGAAGCTCGGCACCAGGCCGGGTCACAGGGGAAGGGCTTCATCATGACGGGTAACCCGACACGCGAGATCAGGCCCTTGCGGTTCGGAGTCGTTGCGCCGATCACCACTGACCTGCCGACGTGGCGTGATCAGCTACGTGGTCTGGCAGACAGCGGTTACTCGACGATCTTGATGCCCGACGTGCCGCAGTGGCAGCCGGCACCGGGTCCGGCGCTCGCCGTCGCGGCAACGATCACCGACCTGCGAGTGGGCACATGGGTGTACGCATCTCCGGTTCGACCTGCGTGGATCACCGCGTGGGAGGCGCACTCGCTGTCCGTGCTCACCGACGGTCGTTTCGAGATGGGCATCGGCACCGGCCGGCCCGGGATCGCCGACCAACTCCGTGAGCTGGGTCTGCCGGTCACTCCGATGAGCCAACGGTCGAGCCAAGTGCGTGACGTCGTCGCGGCCCTGCGCGACCTCGACGGTCGGGACCTGCATACCCCGGTGGTCATGGTCGCGGGCGGCCCGAAGGCGCAAGCGCTCGCCGCTGAACTCGCCGACACGGTGACCTTCGTGATGCCACAGATCGAGACGCGGGCCGCGACGATGCAACGCGTACAACGCTTCGACAACCCGCGCGGTGCGGAACTGGCGTTGCACGTACCTGTGGTCGGCGACTCGGTCGCCGCATTCATGGCCGGACCCGATCTCGACCCCACCGCCGTCCGAGCGGCGGATTCGCTGGCGTTCCTGCCCAGTGATCCCTCTGCCGCTGCCGAGGAGATCCAACGGCGACGCGAGGAGATCGGTTTCTCCTACTTCGTGTTCGGCGCTGACGTCGCCGGTGCTCTCGCGCCGGTCGTTGCTGAGCTGTCTGGACGGTAACCGCGACCGAGAAACACGTCCGAGTAGCTCGCGGCAGAAGCGACATCGGCGATGGTGCCAGGCCGGCGTATCCGGTCACGCTGGTGTTCATTGGCCCATCCATCCGGCGCAGTCACCGTCCCGCGATCGTATGGAACACCCGAGCGTCCACGGGCCGGGGCGAGACGGCACCACGACAACCCCATGCGGAGTCAACTGAACACGCAGCCGCGCTCGTCGACCAGCACGGCCGGTGTTCGCGCGTTCAGAGACCGACGGACATCGGATATCTACTGATATCCGACGTTGATCGGATTTTTTTTGAACGTCACATCATATGATTTGACGTTCGTCGTCATATGGCAAGGCCAGTGGGTTTTTCAAAAGCTGACGTCCACCATGCGCCCACGTCCTGGAGGCCATCGCCCGGATCGTGAAACACGAGGCTGCGGCGGCCGGAGCGCCACGCGAGCCGGAGATCGCCCCGATCAACGATTTCCCGTTGTGTGTCAACGATGCCGAGGCGACCAACCGAATCATGGCGGCGTTCACCGACGCCTTCGGCGCGGAGTTCGTGCACGAGACCGGTCCGCGGGCGGGCAGCGAGGACTTCGGCTGCTTCGGCCAGGCCGCCGTGGTGCCGTCGGTGTTCTGGAACTTCGGCGGCTTCGACCCGGCGCTCTACCCAGAAGGACCGACTCGGACGCACGTCGCGCTCGCCTCGGGCACGGCGCCGATCAACCACTCACCGCAGTTCGTGCCCACCGGCCTCGGGCCCACCCTGACACGAGCGATCGAAGCGATGTTGATCGCCGCCGCGGTCTGGCTCCAGGGAGCAGCCCCGTTTGCCTGATGGCAGGCTCGGAACCTACCGTCGGCTCCGATGGAGCCCCGGGAGGTACCGAACGTGACGTCGACCCGCGGTGACCGGCCGGCCCGCGACCAAGGGCTGCTGGTCGGCGCGCTGCTGCTGGCCGGCCTGTCCATGCGTACCGCGGTCACCAGCGTCGGCGCGGTGCTCGGCGACATCGAGACCGGACTGCACAGCAACAGCGTCGTGGCCGGTTTGCTCACCACCCTGCCCGCGATCTGCTTCGCCGTGCTCGGCGCGCTCAGCCCCAGCCTGGCCGCTCGCACCGGTCAGCACCGGCTCCTGGTGATCGCGCTCGGCGCCATGACCGTCGGCTTGGTCGCCAGGGCGTTTGCCGGCCAGGCCTGGCTGTTCCTGGTGCTCAGCGTGCTCGGCCTGGCCGGCGGCGCGGTCGCGAACGTGGTGCTGCCGTCCCTGGTCAAGTCGCACTTCCCGGACCGCATCGGACGGATGACCGCGGTCTACACCACCGCCCTCGCCGTCGGTACCACCGCGGGCGCCGGCGTGACTGTCCCGATCGGCACGCTGGCCGGCGGCCCCGACTCGTGGCGGGTCGGCATCGGCTCGTGGGCAATCCTGAGCGCCATCGCACTGCTGGCCTGGATGCCCACGGTGCGCCACGACGCCGCCCGAGGAACCGGCCCCCGACTGCTCTCACCCCGCTTGCTCATACGCAGCCCGACGGTGTGGCGGGTGACGATGTTCTTCGCGTTCCAGTCCGTGCAGGCCTACATCGCCTTCGGCTGGTTCGAGAGGTTCCTGACCGCGCACGGCACCGGTGACACCACGGCCGGGCTGATGGTCGCCCTGCTCACCGCGATGTCGATCCCGGTGTCGATGATCGTCCCCAGCGTGCCGACCCGCTATCACCGGCTGGTCATGCTCGCGCTCACCGCGTCCTACGCGGCCGCCTATGCCGGGCTGAGCTTCGCGCCGGGCGGCGCCTGGCTGTGGATGGTGCTGGCCGGGATCGGCAGCGGCATGTTCCCCTTCTCGCTGGTGCTCATCGGCTACCGCTCGGCCACACCGGCCACAACCGCGTCGCTGTCCGCGTTCGCCCAGGGCGTCGGCTACCTCATCGCCGCCTGCGGACCGCTGTTGTTCGGTGTCCTGCACGGCGCCACCGGCGGCTGGACCGCCTCGCTGCTCGTGCTGTGGGTCGCGCTCGCCGTCGCCGCGGTCGGCGGCTGGCTGTCCTGCACGCCCAGGACCGTCGACGACGACCTGGCCGAGCGACTCAATGCGAACCGCCCACCGGCAGCAGGTAGACCAGCACCTCGCTGACGCCGTCCAGACCGAACACGTCGTGCGCGACGTCGTCGTAGAAACCACCGATGATGCCCATCGGCAGCGACATCGCCGCCGCGACCAGTTCGAGGTTCTGGGCGACGTGGCCCGCTTCGGCGAACGCGAAGCGCAGGGCCCGGGCCCCGTAGGTCTCGCGCAGGTCGGCCAGCCGCACCGACAACGCCAGCACGACCGGTACGTCGGCCAGTTCGGTCCCGCCTGCCGTGCCGAACCACATCGACGTGCTCTCCAGGTCGGCGATGGACGGCGCGGGGCCGAGCAGCCGCAACGTCCGCTGCGCCTCGTCGACCTGGTAGGTGCCGGGGGCGAGCCCGTCGACCCGCGTCGCGATCAGCCGTAGTCGGCTCAGGTAGCTGGCGCCGGCACTCGGAAACGGCCGGTGCCGGGTCTGCCCGCCGAACGCCGTCCACAACAGACTGGCCAGTTGGGCCGAGGTGAGCGGCCCGGTCAGGTCCGCGCCGCGGCTGGTTTGCCGCGCGGCCAGCGCCTGCGCCAGCGTCGCGCTCGGCTCGACCGGGTCGGGTAGCGCGATCGGCTCTGACCACCACAACGGCTCGGTCTGTCTCGGCTCGTGCTTGCGGGGGTACTGGTCGGCGCGGCCGGGCCGGAACTTGCTGGCCTCGAGGTAACGCTGGTCGGTGTCGCCCTCGTGCATGGCCGGCGCGCCGGCGGGCGACAGTACGGCCGAGGCGACCAGCCAGCAGATCATCCGTTCGTCGGCCGGGGTGATGCCGAGCCGATTGAACAGCATGTGCAGCTGGGAGGCCCACACGCCGAGCCACCGCCCGGCCGGTTCGGCATCGAGTTTGCCGTGCGCGACCCGGACCTGCTCCAGCCAGTAGGCGCTCGCTCCGGTCGGCTCCCGGGCCCAGCGTTGCGCGATCATCGGCCCGCGTGTGGCCAGCAGGTGCTCGGCGGCCAGGTGCGACTCGATGCCCGGGGCGGGCGCCGGCTCGCGCACGCGACGCCAGCTCGCGCCCATGGACCGCAACCAGGACGCGGCGCCCGCGCGATCGAGGTCCAGCGCCCGCGCGGTGATCATGGCCAGCTCGATCGCCGCGGTCAGCTTCGTGCCGGCCGAACGGCCCGCCCGCAACACCGCCACCGCGACCTCGGTGCTGCGGCAGAACACCTGCTCGGCGACGGGCAGCGCGGCCGGTCCGCCGTAGCGCTCGGTCTCCGGCTCGTACGACGCCTGCCACACCTCACCGTGCGCCCGCCAGACCGTGTCCTCGGGTGCGCCGATCCCGGCGTAGTAGGCGCTTGGATCCAACTCCAGCACGGGAAACTCCGCGTTCGCGACCAGTTCGCGCAGCCGCGCCGCCAATTCGGCAACGGTGTCAGGGCTCGCGCCACTGAGCCGGATCCGCAGGTGCGGACCGGTCTCCCAGTAGCGCAGGTAGTACCAGTCGGTGACCCGGCCCGCCTCGACGTACTGTTGCAGCAGTGGCGCGAGTGTGTCGGCGATGAACGCGTCGATGTGCTCGACCGCCCAGGACAGCCGGCAGTACAGGCCGGTCCAGGCGCGTGGCTGGATCAGCACGGTTCCTCCAACGGGCTCAGGTCGTAGGGGAAGCAACGAACTCGGCAGCGGCCGGCCAAGACGACGTACAGCAGGCTGTGCCCGGCCGGTGCCCCGGCCTCGGCCTCCAGCCGCACGTCGTTGACGCTGCGCACCGGCCTGCTGAACATCCCGGCTCGGGCCGCGACCGCACCGGCCGACTGGGCCGCGCCGCCGGCCGCGCGCAACAGCGCCGCATACCCGCCTGGCCCCTCCTCGGCGACCGCGCCGGCCACGTCGGCGGTGATCACCAGGGCGAGGTTGAACCCGGATACCGCGATGATCGACTCCGGATTCCCGGAACAGTCCCGCACCTGCGCCATGGCTGCGCACTTCCGGACCAGCACCAACTCTTCGTCGTACCAGCCGTCGGCCAGTCCGGTCACGTTGTGCACGGCCAGCCGGTAGCGCAACCGACCCGGCGGCAGCGCGGCCGCGATGTCCGACACCGGGTCGACCGGCAGCGGCCGGGGATCGGCGGCGAAACCGCGCGGACCGAAACCCGAGCTTCGCATCGGCATCGGCGCGATCATGGCCGGTCGCTGCACCGGACGGAGGGTGATTCCGTGGTCGTCGGCCGACGCGTGCAGGCCGAGTTCGCCGGCCCTGGCCGTCAGTGCGGCGATCAGGTGGCCGGTTTCCAGTTCGACCAGGGCGTCGGCGAACTCGCCGTAGTACGGGCGCATCCGCTCCGGCCTGCGGCGCAACCCCAGCCGCACCGGCGGCCGCAACTCCGCGACCGGCGGCCCGATCGTCTCCCGGCGCACCGGATCGACCGGCCACTCCTCGTCGGCCTGGGCGATCGCTACGTCCACCGGGAACACCGAGCGCGGCGAGGGGTAGCCGCGATGGTCGTTGTACTGGTTCCACGGCTCCCACCGGGCCGGCGTCACCACGTCGAGAAGCAGCCGCGCGAGGTCGGCGGCGAACGGGCTCTGCGCGGCCAGCGCGCGTAGCGGACTGCGTCTGCCGGTTGCCTGGGACGCGGGCCGGAGCGGTTCGCCGGGGAAGACCTTGGCCGGGCCGTGGGCGTAGGCGGCGGCCAGCGCCGGGTTCGTCACGGGAACGGATGAGGTTGCCGGGCCAGGGATTCGTAGCTCAGTGGCGCGAGCACGCGACCGAGCCGGTAGGGCACGTCGAGCAGGCGCGACAGGCCGAGGGTGCGCCTGCGCAGCTCGCCGAAGGTCATCGGCAGCGTCCCCGGCACGATCACCTTGGCCGAGTACAGCCCCAGCCGCTCGGCGACCACCGGATCGGTCTGGTCGACCGCGATCACCTCCAGATCCAGTTCGGCCAACCGTTGCACCCAGTCGTCCAGCATCGCGCGCAAGTCCGTATACAGTGGATGGTCGTCGGCCGGTTGGTCGACGGGCTGGGCGTCATCGAGCAGGAACGCGTAGCGGGACGCGGCTTCGGGCAGGCTGTTCACCGCGGTGTGGTCCTTCATCGTCTTGACCAGCGTCGGCTCGGCCAACATCCGGCGCAGCCGGTCTTCCTCGAACGCGGCCGGTTCGAACGCTGCCGCCTCGACATCCACCGCGACCTCGGCCGCGGCCGAGACCATGGCCTGACGTGGATCCGGATGGGCCCCGGCCGCGAAGAACGCGGCCGGGGTGCGCTCGTCGGTGCCGTGATAGCGGGCCAGGCTGATGACCGAGGGGATGCCGATGTCGTTGGTGGCATCGAAGAACAGCAACTCGTAGCCCAGCGATTCGAGTCGGTCGACCAGATGGGGCAGCACCGGATCGTCGGCCGGCACGGCCAGGCGGCGCAACGGAGTCTTTGTGTACCAGGCCATCAGGAACGCGTCCCGCTCGGCGACCTCGAACAGTCCGTGCAGCACAGCCTCGGTCAGGCTGTTGCCCAGCCCGCACCCGTTGGACGTCTCGTCGACGAACCGCGCTCCGCCCACCGCCCAGTATGCGACCTGTTCGGGTACCGCGATCGGCTTGGCGTTGGTGTAGGACCAGCCGTGCACCCAGGTGGTGCGCACCTCGGGGGAGTAGGGCACCAGGCCGAAATCGGGATGGCGTTCGTACTCCGGCTCGTAGCGGCCCAGCCGCACCGGATCGAGCGCTCGATCCGGTCCCAGCTCCGCGAACGACGCGACCATGGTGGTGTGGCGACGGATCGGTCGCATGCCGTTGCGGCGCTCAACCGCCTCGTACAAGGCGACTCGCTCGGCGTCGGCGAACGTGGCTGTCCGGCCGTAGCCGGCCATCAGCGGCAGATGATCACCGACGAGTTCGGCGCTGGCCACGGCCAGCGGCAGGTCGCCGGTGCGGAACACACCCACCACCGGCCCGTACCGCAGATCGACCAGAGCGTTGGGCAATCGGTCGCCGTCGGTCAGCGGGTTGTCGCGGCGCAACGAACCGGGTCGTACCGCCTCGGTCCGCGCGTCGATTCGCGCCCCGTGCGCGTCGTCGGCAGGCAGCTCGCCGCAGGTCACCCGGACCGAATGGGTGGTCACCGCGCCCAGATCCGTGCGCACGGCCAGCACCGTGTCCCGGTAACCGTCCGGATCGGCGCGCACCTGCTCGGCCAGTGCGTCGACCAGCGGCCGGAACGTCGGTGGGACCAGACCGCCCAGACTCAGGTTCGGATTGTCCCTGGGCACCTTCCCGCCCAGCACGGCCAGCCGCGCCTGCTCGGCACACCGCACACACATCGAGCCCGGCATGACCAGCGTCAGCGCCCCGTCACAGCGCACCGAAACCTCAGCCACGGAAACCGACCACCCCGGCCGAATCGAACACCGCACCGAGCGATACCGGCTCCGGTTTATCCACAATGGACAACAGCAGGTCCTGGAACCCTGGCTCGGCCTCGGACACCTCCAGTGGCCAGTGCCAGTCCCGGTTCAACCAGCCCGCCGGGGGCTCACCCCTGCGGCTGCTCACCGGCGCCGCGCCGCATAGCAACGGCGCCGGGCCGGACCGGCCGACCTGCGCATGGCCGACGGCGGCCAGCGCCGCGAAGCTCACCGCGTCCGCCGCTCGCGCCTCGACTGCCCAGCTCAGCGGACCGGCCTCGGTGCGGATCTCGGCTCGGTACACGCCGTCAGCCAGCGTGTTGACCTCGCAGATCGCGGGCAGGGCGAACCGCAGCGTCAGGGCTTTCCACCAGCGCCGCGCGGTCGGATCGTCGGCCCAGGCATCCGGTCCGACCGGCAGGCCGGGCAACTCTCGCGCAGCATGTCGCAAGGCCAGGCCGAGGGCGTGCGCGGCGCC
The DNA here is from genome assembly GCA_035248365.1 of Pseudonocardiaceae bacterium. GTDB lineage: Bacteria > Actinomycetota > Actinomycetes > Mycobacteriales > Pseudonocardiaceae > CAJCJE01. The sequence goes on from DATFHN010000028.1 coordinate 59,377, forward strand.
GATGCCCACGATCACGCCTTCGCCCACCGCGGCCTGCACGGCCAGCCGGGCCGCGTCCAGCCGCGCGTCCTCGGCCGCGGCACCGACGCCGAGTGCGTCGCCGCTGATCGCGACATTGGCGGGCAACTGCGGCAGGTCCCCGAAATCCGGGGTCGGCACCGGGCCCAGTTCCGAGTCGACCAGCAGCTTGACAATCTGGGCGGGCTCGGTCGGCGGGTCGAGCGGCCGGTGCGCAGGCAGCCAGGGGTGGTAGTCGGCGCGCAGCGGGTCCAACCGCGCGACCAGCACGAACAGCCCTTCGGGAGCAGACCGGTCCGCGTCGCTCAGCTCGACGAACTCGGTGGCCGGATCGGGAAGGCCGCCGATCGCGCACACCAACCGGTGTGCGGCGGCGCATCCCACCAGCGTGGCCAGCACTTCCGGCGCCGTCCCGGTCGCGGTCAACTCCTCCGATCCGTCGACCGGCAGCACGTAACCGACCTCGGCGCCCGCGCTGGCCCGCACCGAGTGCTCGCCGCCGGTCAGCGTCAGCCCAGTCCCGTAGCTCGGCGCATCGACGGTCAGCCCGACGCCGGCCAATGCCCGCCGCGCCGCCGCCGCGACCACCCCGTCGCCGCTGATCTCGATCCGGGCCGCCCGCAACCGCCGCCACGCGTCGAGCGGATCGGCCGCCACAGACTCCAACCAGGCGCACACGTCCTCCGGCGGCGCGTCCGCGCCCCACTCGGCAGGCACCTCCACTACGAAGTCGTGCGCCCGCAGCTGCTCGATGATCATCCGCAGCGCCTTCGCCACGGAGGGCGGCGCCCCCGGCGGCACCGCGAACTCCTCGACCGGCATACCCTCGGCCAGCTTCGGCGCGATCGCCTCCCACAGCGTCCACAACCCGGTGCCGCCGTCCAGGGTGAAGCTGGCCGACCAGCCGCGCACGTGCAGGCCGTTGTCGGTAGGGGTCGCGTGCACGATCGGACGCAGCCGCAGCAGTGTCCCGGTCATGCCGTCGCCCTCGCCATCGCGCTGAGCCGGTCGGCCCAGGTCAGGCCAGTGGTTCGCTCGGTTGCGCCCACCACGAACCGGGCCGCGAGATAGCGTTCCATCGGCGTCACGTCGCAGACGGCCAGCAGTTGGTAGAGCACGTTGGTGCCGAACCGGTAGACCGCGAGCGGTCGTTTGATCAGCGGATCGTCCAGATCCACCTGCGACAGCTTGGTGTGGTAGTCGCTGAACTTCGTCCGTTCGGCGAAGTTGTAGCGCTGGATGGTCGGCCGGTCACCGAGTTCGTAGGCGCGTTCGCCATAGCGCGGGTTGGGCTCGGCGGTCAGCTCGCCCCGGTCGTAGGCGTCCTCCAGGTTGAGCCGGTTGCTGATCGTCCACGCCTGCCACGCGGCCTCCACCCGATCGGTCGGATGCCCGTGCGCCACCCGCTCGACCAGTTCGGTTGCCGCGTCGGCATTGCGCTGCCACAACGCGTCCAGCCGCGCCCGCACTTTTCCGTCCGCGTCGCTGTGCAGCAGGAAGTCCTCCAGATGCGAGACGTAGGAGTGATAGCCGTGCCCGAGGCCGGGCGGGTAGCGGCTGGCGTGCACGGCCAGCGCCGTCGTGGCCAGCCGGATCCGTTCGTTGCTGCCCTCGACCAGCGATGCCCGCACCGCGGGCAAACCGAGCCGCAGCCCTTCCGCGCGCAGTTCGACCAGCGCGTCCGAACCCAGCAGTTCCCGTATCCTGCCGGGGTTGCTCGGTTCCAGTGCGACGGTGTTGTCCGGATGGATCGGCTCGTACGGTGGCTTGATCAGTTCGGCCAGTCCGGCCTCCGTCGCCTGCGCCAGCAGCGCGTCCGGTGAAATGTCCGCAGTGGACGGATGTCGGCGCAGGTACGCGCGCAGCCGCTGAACTATCGCTCGCGCAGCCGCGTCCTCCTCGAGCCGGATCCGCAGGTGCGGGCCGTGCAACCAGTGCCGCTCGACATGCACCCGGACGTCGCCCCGGATCTCGTCCAGGGCCGGCAACAGGCCATCGCGCAGCAGTGGGACCTTGACGGGGTCGTAGTAGTAGCAGACGACGTCGATCACCGGGCACTCCAATACGTTTCGGCCACCACTTCCACCACCGGCCCACGCGGCACCGGCAACGCCTCGGTCAGCGTGATCTCGCCCGGATAGCGGGCCAGGGTGCGACGCAGGCAGCGCAGGTGCAGCGCGTTGTCCAGGTCCACATACTGCGGTTTGGGCCCGCCGACCCGACCCTCGAAATCGGCCCGCGACGAAATCGATCCGCCGGTGCCCACGAAGACCTGAGCAGGCAACCGGTACTTCGCCCGCAACCGCGCCGCCGCGATGGCAACCGCCGCGTCCTCGCCGTCGATCTCGGCCCGCGGGTCGATGTCCCAACTGGCCCGGGCCAGAACGACGTCGCGATAGGACAACCGTCCCCGGCAGAATTCCGTCCCGCCGCGCAGCGGGTCGAGGTCGGCCCAGCCGCAGGCGAGGTCGGAATACAGACCGGCCATTCGCTCGGGCAGGATCGAGGGCAGCAGAAAGCCCAGGTACAGGATGTTCAGCGCCTGCCCGGTCCGCCGATCGCACACCCGCACCTCGTCGCCGACCGGATCGTGCCGCAACACCAGGCCGGTGATGTCGTCGACATCGCGATCGCCGAGCAGCGGATGCAGGTTGGCTCCGAACCCGGCCACCCGCCGCAACTGCGCGAAGCCTTCTCCGCCAAAAATCCGGTTCTGTTGTGCGGCAACAAGGTCTCGTGCTTCTGGGCCGAACCGGTCCAGGAACCGGCTGGTGAACCGGCCGAACCCGGTATAGAGGTGGTTCACCACCAGCCCGGACCGGTAGGGCTGGCCAAACACCGAGTACGACGCGGGCCGTCCGCGTAGCCAGTCCGGCAGGACCTCGGCGGCCAGCGCGAGGGCCTCGGCTGGGATCACCCGATCCACCGCGCCGGTCTCCGCGACCAGGGCGCGAACCCGCTGGCGCGCGGCCCACAGCTCCGGCAGGTCGGTGCCGGTCATGGCCGGGCCCCACGCGTCATCCAGCAGCTCGGCGTACACAGTCGGTTCGGCCTCTCCGCCGACTCCGAACCTGCGGACGAACTCGTTGCGCACGACGCGCCGCACGGCGAGCTGATGGTCGAACAGCATGAACAACGGCGTCAGCTCGGCCAGCTGATCCAGGGCGGCCCGGCCGTGTCCGGGGCCCAGCCGTGCTGGCGCGTCCAGCACCACGTCCTCGGCCAGCGGCGCCAGATCGCCCAGCCCGGCGCAGATCGACTCGCCCACCACCTGCCACTCGGCCCTCAATTCGGCCAGCTCGGCAGGCCGCGCCGAGGCCGGCACCGTTGCGAACTGCTCGGTTCGCGCGCGCAGCGTGTCCAACCGCCGGGCCAGCTCCGACTCGCCCAGCCACGCCGACAGCGCGGCCACTGGATCCGGGTGCTGCGGATCAACCGGCGCCACCGGAACCAGCACTCCCAGGTCCAGCAACCCGGCCAGGTAGGTTCGCGCCGCCTCGTCCGCTCGCTCGCGGGGCAGTCGAGCCGCGAGCAGCTTGGCCAGGTCGGCCGGGGTTCGGGTGGCGTCGCCGACCGCGTCCAGCACAAAGCTCAACGGCCCCTTGACCGGCAGCTCGACCTCCTCGGCGTCGGTGACGAAGGCCCGCAGCGCGCCCAGCGCCGGCACGTCCCGTTGGAAACGCACGGTGGACCCGTCGATCCGCAGCGCGGGCGCGAGCCGGTGGGGGTGAGCGAAGCGGCGCGCCGGGTCGCGCACCAGTGCGTGGGTCAGCCGTGCCACCAGCGGCTGGCTGACCCGGGTCCGGGACACCGGAATGCCGCCGTCGGCATCGGTATCGGCCCATACACCCCAGCCGACCTGGGTGAACCAGGACAAAGGGCTGGTCTTGGTGGCCGCGCGCAACGCGTAACGCAGCACGGTCGGCTCGACCTTGCGGGCCCGCTTGTCTGGCGCGCCCGCCGCCTGCGCGGTCCGGTCGATGCCGTGCAGCAGGTCGCGGCTGGTCAGCACGCAGGCCTTGCGGAACTCCTCAGCTGTGCACAATGCGGCCAGCGCGGCCCGTTCCTCGGCCAGTGCGGCGGGCCAGGCGGACTGCACATCGGCGATCCGATTGTCCAGTTCCTCGCGGGCGCAAAGCCATTTTGCCAGCAATGGAATATCGTCGATGAGGGACGCGGCCGCTTCGCGCAGAGCCGGTCGTGGCATTCGATTGTTGTGCACATCGCGTCGCAAAGGCAACACGATCTGTTGATGGAATTCGGTGGAATGCCAAGCCGAACTGTCGTGCAGAACATCGACCAGTTCCGCGCCGATTGTCGTCGTGGTCAGCTGCTGGCGCACCAGCAGTGCCAGCATTCGGGCTAAGCTGACCGCGGCCGGTGAGGGTGCGGCGAGACCGATCGACGTTGTACGCACCAGCCCGTACCGCGCGGTTTCCACGCTCATCACACGCATCCTCATCATGGGGATTCCGGCGGCGTCGCGTCCTCGGCAACGCCGCCGAAACCGTTGTCCACCAGTAGTGTTCGTCCGTGGTTACCGGACGTTGGGCTGGCAGCAGCAGCCCGAACAGCTCACGCAGGAGCAGGACGAGTCGATGGGCCCATCGGCCCTCGGCAGCACGATCGCGTCGCGCATGGTGCTCACCGTGACCTCGTCGATGGCAAGGTCCTCGACGTCGAACTTCAGTTCCAACATGATGTGTCCCTTTCTTCTGAAGCGGTTTCTCACAGGCCCGGCTGGACCGGCTGCGTCGTGCAACAGCAGCAAGATGAGCTACCGCAGGAGCAGGACGAGCCCACCTGGGACGCACCGGATTCGGGCAGTGCGACCGAATCACGCATGGTGCTCACGGTGACCTCGTCCAAAGCGAGATCGTCGACGTCGAACGTCAGATCGAACATCTGATTTCCCTTTCCGTCAAACGAATACCGCGCGACCACGGTACGACTCCCATTGCGGCAGGGACATATTCAAATGTGCTAGAAAATCGAGTTCGACGCGATTTCGTCAAGTGCTCGTGAGCAAATTCGGAATTTTGTGGTTGAACTGCGCTACCGATAGTGGCCGGGTGTTGCTATGGTGCCGCGCCTTCGCTCATCCCAGCCGAAGGCGACTGACTCTGACTCGCACTCTGGATCGGTCGGTAGACCGTCAGATGGCGCCGAAGGAGAACCTGCTGACGGGGGCAGCCACCGCGGATAGTCGCCGGCGCGTTTCGGCGGCGATAGTCCGGTCAGGCTGGCGCGCAATGACGATGTTTCGCCGAGTCGTTCCAGGACGGCGTGCATCGGAGTGTCGGCCGACGCCGCCCCGATCACCTGGAAGCCGGATCGAGCCACTGCGCGTCGTCGATCACACCCGGCAGCGGGCACGCGCCCCTGCCACTTGATCCCGAAGGCGATGCGCAGTGCCTAAAGCCGCGGTTCTGGCAGCTGGTCCAGTCCGATGAAGGATTTGCCCTCAGCACCCCGGCCCGCCCGGCTCTGGCCTCGGCCTTGGCCCCGCCGTAACTAGCGACCGCGCTAGTCGACGGCTAGCGGGTGTGGGATGCAACTACCTACCGGCCACAGGCACCATCTGAAACGACCCCTGAACTGCGCCAACCGGACAGCAGTGGCCGCGGAGACTGAACGCCAGCGGTGATCGGTTCCACGCAGGCTTCGCCATCGCGTCCATCGGAGGACTTCATGACCGATATCCGCGTATGCGTCGATCCGATGCCGGGCAGCCGTCTGCCATGTGGTCAGAGTGAGCAGGCGAGCGAATCGCTGTACCTGGTCGGCCGTGAGCTTGAAACTGCCCGGTTGAGCCGGTTGCTGTCGGTGGCGACGGCCGGCCGCGGTGCCGTCCTCGTAGTGCGGGGGGACGAAGGCACCGGCAAGACTGCCTTGCTCGACTATCTCCGTACCAAGGCCGTGGATCACCGAGTGCTGTCGGTGCGCGGAGTGGCGGACGAAGCCGAGACACCATTCTCGTCGATCCAGTTTCTGTTCATGGCGTTGGCCGCTGAACAAGAACAGTTGGAGCCCTACCATCGCGCCGTGCTCGACACGGCACTCGGGCTACAGCCAGGACCCGCGCCGGAAACCTTTTCGGTTGGGGTCGCGCTGGTGGCGCTGTTGACCAGGGCGAGCCGCACCGGGCCGATCGTGTGCGTCGCGGACGACGCGCACTGGCTGGACCCTGCCTCTCAGCGCGTGCTGTCGGCCGTCGGCCGTCGGCTGAGCCGCGTACCTGTGCTCCTGGTGATCGCCTGCGCCGGGGCCAGCTTCCCCGAACTGCCGGAACTCGTGCTCAGCGGCCTGAAACCGGCTGATGCTCGCACCCTGTTCAACTCGACCCGCGCTGCGCCGATCGACGAGGCCGTCGTGGGCCGGATCCTCGACGAGTCAGCCGGTAACCCCCGGGCAATTATCGACTGCGCGCGGACGATGTGGCAGGCAGGCGGGTACACCGTGATCCCGTCGACCAGCCGCAACGCCGTGGCAGAGGAGGCGGTGAGTCGACTTCCCGTCGAGAGCAGACTGCTGCTGATCGCCGCTGCTGCCGAGCCGCTGGGCGATCCGGTTCGTCTGTGGCGAGCAGCCGACCACTTGGAACTGCCCCTGGCCGCCGCCGAGCCGCTTGAATCTGCGGGCTTCCTGTCGTTCGGCCTTCGCGTCAGGTTCCATGATCCCCGGCTCAGATCGGTCATCTATGGACTGGCCTCCCCCAACGAGCGTCGTCGCGTGCACCACGCGCTGGCCGAGGCGACCGATCAGGACGCCGAACCCGACCGGTATGTCTGGCATCTGGCGCAATCCGTGGTCGGGCCAGATGAGGTTGTGGGCGGCGAGCTCACTCGTTGTGTTCCCGCGGCGTGCGATCGCGGCGGACTGGCGGCTGCTGCCGCGTTCCAGGAACAGGCGTTTTTGCTCACAGCGAACTCGACGACCCGCGTCGAACGGGCAATACAGGCCGCAGATCTACACCACCAGGCGGGTGACCTGGGTTCCGCCACCCGAGTCCTCGAAGCGGCTGAACTCGGTACGCCCGACTCGCGCCTGCGTGCCCGGGTTGAGCGCATCAGGGCGCGGCTGGCTTTCGACACCGCCCGCGACCGGTCCGCCATCTTGGACCTGCTCCACAGCGCCCAGAGTCTGGACGAAAACGAACCGAGCCTGGCCAGACAGACGCGGCTGGAAGCCATAGGGGCGGCGATCTTCACCGGTCAGCTCGACGTCGTCGACTCGACGTTGGCGCGGTTGGCCCACGATGAACGCGGGCGGACCGACCGGCTGCTCGAAAGCGTAATCCAATGGGCGGTTGGCGGATACGCCTCGGCGATCGAGCCTCTCAAGCTGGCTCTGAAGGCGCTCGACTGTGACCACGCGGATGACACCCGATCGCGGCTGCTCGCCTATTTGATTGCCGCCAACATGTGGGACGAGGAGAGTTGGGATGCCCTGACCGGAGCCGAGCTCGTGCGTACCAGAGAGATCGGTGGACGCGCGGTGTTGCCGTATGTGCTGACCCACAGGGCGCTGGTCGAGGTGTTGTCCGGACGCTTCGCGGCTGCCGGCGCGCTCGTCGCGGAGGCCCGAGCAGTGGGTGAGGTCATCGGAACTCCGCCGTTGTCCGAGGGCGCTGTGGTGTTGGCGGCCTGGCGCGGTCTGGAGCACCCGGACATGGCTGCGCCCCGGAACGAACGAGCGAGCTCCGGGGTAGCCGGGACCATGGCCCGTTACGCGCGCGCGGTGTTGGCCAACTCTCAGGGAGCCTACGACGACGCTGTCGACGCAACCCGTGAAGTGATCGAACACGACGGTCTGGATATCGGTGGCTGGTCGCTGGTTGAGCTCATCGAGGCATCGGCGCGATCCGGCGACCTGGTCACCGCCACGATCGCACTCAGCCGGCTCACCGAGCAGGCCACGCTGAGCGGAACTGACTGGGCGCTGGGCGTCGCGGCTCGGTCTCGCGCACTGCTGACAGTGAACGAGCAGGCTGAGGAGGGCTACCGCGAGGCCATCGAACACCTCAGCCGATCACGGATCACCACTGATCTCGCCCGTACCCAGTTGTTGTACGGGGAGTGGCTGCGCAGGCAGGGGCGGCGGCTGGACTCGAGGGCGCAATTGCATGCCGCGCGCGAGCGCTTCGCCGCCATGGGTGCCGACGCCTTCGCCAGCCGAGCCGCCCGTGAGCTGCTCGCAGCAGGTGAACGAGCCCCCGAACGAGCCGAAGACACCAAAGCTGAACTCACCCCGCAGGAGCTTCGCATCGCGGTGCTCGCTCGGGATGGTCGGAGCAACCCAAAGATCGCGAGCATGCTGTTCATCAGCCCGAGGACAGTCGAATACCACCTGCACAAGGTGTTCGCGAAACTTCGTGTCAGGTCACGCAACGAGCTTCACCTCGTGCTGACGTCGACCTCCGAATGAGACTGGGACCCTTTCCTGACCGACAACCCTTGTCGAGCGTTCGGCGCGGCCAAGACCGAAATCGTCATCGATGTGAGGACCGACAATGCGTGCAGACATCGTGCCAGGTGGAGTGTTTCCGGACTACGAATTGACCGACCACAACCGCGCCCGCCGCAAACTCAGCGACCTGCAGGGTGACAACCCCCTGGTGCTGATCCTCTCGCGTGGCCACTTCTGCCCCAAAGACCATCAGCAGCATCTCCGGATCGCCGAGCACTACGCTGAGATCAACGTTGCCTATACCCAGGTGGTCACGATCGCTACGGACAACCAGTTCGAGCTCAACGAGTTCCGCGCGGCAGTGGGCGCGCAGTGGACCTTCCTGTCCGACGTCGGCCGCAAAGTGCAGAAGGACCTGGAGATCCAGGAGTACACCGATCCCACGCACAACCCGATGGTCCCGCACACGCTGGTGCTCAAGCCGGGCCTGGTGATCCACAGCATCTACAACGGCTACTGGTACTGGGGTCGCCCCTCGATCGAAGATCTACGCTGCGACCTGCGGGAGGTCACGCGTGAGATCCGCCCTGACTGGGATCCAACCGACCCGGCGCTGCGAGCAGCATGGGAAACGGGCGATCATTCTCAGCATTACCCCTACAGGTAGCGGCCTGTATGCGCCGTCCATGCCCGAAGTCACGTTCATCGGACAGTCGCTCATCCCGATGCCTTACCAGCAACCGCTAGAGGGCAGGGCGTTCGGATCTCGGTCAGGAGCGGAACGAGCAGGGCGAGTCGTTGACGTCGCCGTCGGTCAGCACCAACGAGCGTGGTGTCGGCCGAGGCGATCGCAGCTGAGGTCAATCTTGGTGGCGGGTCCGCCGCAGGATCGATCATCGCTGTACTCGCCGCACGGGGCCAACCAGAATGGTGAGGGGGCCTTTGCCGGCCCAGCGCCAGAATCGGTTGTAGACAGTGGTCGAAGCGTTGCCGCCTCGGACAGGTCGCGCCCGGCGACGTTTGCCCTTGTAGAGCATCCCGTTGATGAATGCCGGTCGTCGACGCTCTGTGTCGACAGCACGAGCCATCAGTTTCATGCGAACGCTTTGCTCATGACATCGCCCACACGGCTGGCGATCTCGTCGGCCTCTTCTTCGATCGCGAAGTGGCCGGTGTCGAGCAACACGACCTCAGCCGAAGGCACGTCCCGTTGAAAGGCCTCCGCGCCGGCGGGGATGAACATCGGGTCGTGCTTACCCCAGATCGCCAGAACTCGTGGCTGCCGGGCCCGCAGCCAGGCCTGGAAATCGGGGAAGCGCGCCGGGTTGTTCTGGTAGTCCCACAAGAGGGCTTTCATGTAGTCCGCTCGGCCCGGAAGGTCGAGCACCAACTGGTCGGCCAGGGCGTGCTCGGGGTCGACGTTCTGTGGGTTGCGGGCACCGAGCTGCCACTGCATCTGCGTGCCGGCCAGGCTCACGAGCCCGTCAACGGTGGCTTGGCCGGCTTCCTTGTTCTCCCACCACTCGATCAGAGGTGCGGAGCCGGGGCCAAAGCCCTCGGTATAGATGTTGCCGTTCTGGGTGATGACCGCACGGACTCGCTGGTCATGTTCCAGCGCAATACGGAACCCTACCGGCGCACCGATGTCGAACATGTAGAGGCCGTAGTCGCCGATGCCGAGCGCATCGATCGTCTTACCAGTGATATCGGCAAGCTGGTCGAACGTCGGCTCGCCAGGAAGAGGGTCGGACTGGCCAAAGCCGGGATAGTCGATGGCGACCGTGTGCCAGTCATCAGCCAGCCGGTCCATGAGGCGGATGAAAGCGCGGGTGCTGGATGGATACCCAGGCAGCAGTACAAGGGTGGGCTTGTCCGGATCGCCGGCTTCCCGGACGAACACGTGCAGGTCGGCGACTTCGACGGTGCGATGACGGATGGCGGACATCGATTGCTCCTTGGTTGACTGACGTAACCCTTGGATTGACACTATAAGCATTAGGCATATCTGGTCAAGTGGTAGCGACGGCAGTAGTCGACTAGATAGCTAATGTTATCTAGCGCATAGAGACATTAGCAATCGCTTGCGCGGGCTGCTATCCTCGAGCTCGGCCCCAAGGCAGCCACGCGGAGGAAGGATGTGGACATGGACTCCCGGCCGAAACAGGTTGAGCTGCAGGCGGGGGGTGTCCGGTGGACGGTGAGCCGCTGGTGGTACTGGACCTGGTCGACACGCTTGGCGTGGTGAATGATCCGCCCATCGACCTGATCGCGAACTCCGGTCAGTACCGGCGATGGTGGGAGCTCGAGAAATCGAGGCTGCCGGCCGGACCGTTGCCGGCTTCGGCCGCTGTGCGTCGACTCCGCGCAATCGTGCGCTTCTTGTTCGATGCGCACGTCCGGCGTGAGACGCCCGACCCGGTCGCAGTCGAGAACCTCAACGCAACCGCAACTTCCGCACCCTTGAGCAAGCGCATGGATGGCTGGGGTCCCGATGCGCCGGCGAGCTTTCGATGGCATGACGACCACCAGAGCAGTCCCGCGCTGGCACTGGCCGCGACGGAGGCAACCGACCTGCTGACCCACAGCGGCGCGATCGGCTCCGACGGTGCGTCAATCGAGGCTGTTCGATGCTTTTCCTGACTGACACTCGGTACAGACTCAAGACTTCGGCGCGCACGATGACCTGTGGGCAACCGAAACGCCCGCAAGGTTGACATAGAGGTCGATATAGGCGATTGCGCTGGTCCAGCGTGACAACCTGGATGGCACTTTCGCCACGCTCCCGCCCGGCACGCGGGCTGTGTCGATGAAACCCGGCGGAGGCATACGTGAATGGGTCATCGATTGATGTCTTCGATGGTCTCGTCCACCTCTGACCGCCTGAGGATCGCCCGAAATTTCTGGCACTTGTGAGCAGGTTCGGGTGGTCGCGATCCGCTGAGTCGCTGACTGGCGAGGGTCCTCCCGCCGGGTCGTTACCAACGTCGAGAGATCCCTTCGACGGCGGGACGAGGACCGCTGTGAGACTCAGCTCGCGTGGCCGGTACCGATGAGGTAAGAGATCCTCTCGACCACGGGCGGCTCGGTCAGAAGTTCGCCAGCGCGCGATCCCAACTCGTGGAGTGCTTCGTTCTCGTTGTGACGGTTCATGGCAGCCTCGTCCTTGTACATTTCGTACATGACGAACTCGCCATCTTTCTTGTTCATCAGGTAGATGAGGGTGCCTTCTTCGGTGCTCGCACCTTCGACGAGTCGACGCAAGTAGAGCTCGACCTCACCGTACTTACCCGCTTGCGGACGAATGCGGACGATCTGTGTCACGGTCATGGAGCATCTCCCCTGGGTTAACTGGCCACGGTGAGTGCCAGGTAACCACACCGACCGCTGCCGCCGCCTCAGTGGATTCCCCAGCAGAGCCTAGCCGGTTGCGGCCTCGGGGTGTCGGCAACGGAAGGCGCCCCTTTCCGATGCCGTTGAATAGCGTCGCTCTCAGGACAGCGAAAGCGGTCGGCAATAGTGGTGCACATCCTCTGCTACAGTCGTTTTCGTGCACTCGGTGCCGTTGTCAGTGCTGGACATTGCAACGATCGAACGAGAGCGGTCCAATGCCGAAGCGCTTCGCGCGACGGTCGAACTCGCCCGTCGCGTCGATACGCTTGAGTGCCGGCGCTTCTGGGTGGCCGAACACCACGCGTCAGCAGCCAGCCCTTCGGCGGGGTGTGCCCCCTGCGTCGCCCGGTGAGTACGCCCGGTCTGTAATGGACTTGCTGGAGTTCGTGCGATCCAGCGCAACGGAAGACGCGGCGGGAACTTGGTTGCTTTCGTGGTCAGGCGAAGGCGCGAGGCTCGCCGCGCTCTTAGAGCTCCTAACAGAATGGCGCTCGAGCAGGGAGCGGCGTCCAGGTGCGTGAGATCCAAGGCGAAGGAGGGAGGCATGACGGAGTCATGGTGACCGACGACAAGGCGGGAGATGGCGTGCCTGGGCGTCGCGAGCCGAGCAGCTATTTTGATCACGTTCGGCCTGATCGGACAGTGGAATCCGTCGGCGAGTACCGGCGGAGTTTCCGCCCGTCGCGATGGACTGAGCGCCCGCACGTGATGGTGTCCGTGCTCACCATCTGCGCCGAAGACGACGATCGCGCCCAGTTCCTGGCACGACGTGCTTATCGCTACTTCGCCAAGCCAGTTGCCGGAGGCGGCGACATCGTGCCGTTCTCCAGTGTTGCCGAGATGACGGCCCGAGGCTTGGCTGAAGCGGAACAGGCAGTCGCGGACATGTTGACGGCCACTCAGGCCATCGGCGACCACGATCATGCGCTGAGTCGACTGGGTGAGTTGCAGAACGCGGTCGACGCGGATGAAACGATGTTCATGACTCCGGTGTTCGACATCGACGATCGTTCTCGGTCCTTCGAACTATTGGTTCCCACCAACGGGTGAACTTCACGAGCAGGCAGAATGAGTACCGACGCGGGCTTCGAACCCGAGGTCGAACGCGACGAGCGGGCGGGTGCTCGATGTCGTCGCACGCCTGCTCGACACGGCCGGTCGGCGGGATAAGCAGGCCATGCGACTCCTGCTGCGGCCAGGCGGGGTCGCCATCCGATCGCGCGACCACGAGGTTCGGTTGGTGCCGTTTGCCGAGTCTCCTGATCCCGCCGGAGCTCGACGAGCGGTTCCACGAACCGCTCGTACGCGTGAACGACGACATCGCTGTGGTGTGGGCACACTACGACTTCCTCGTAGACGGCGTGGTCCACCACTGAGGTACGAATATCCTGAGCTTGCTCAAGCAATCCAGGGAGTGGCGAGTATCGTCGATCGCCGACAACGGGCGGACCGGCGAACGGCCCTTCGGCTGGGAGCGGGCGGACCACTCTGGCGCGAGAGCTCAACTGGGCCCCCGGGTCGGGAGCGCACGTTCTCGCCAGGTTCGTGCAGATGTCGTGCGGCAGCGATACCGAAGAGTCTTCACCTTTCAGCGGGCGAGCTATGTCGCCACGAAAAGTATGCTCACGGTGGGCGGATCGTCACGACCTCGAGGTCACGATGTGCCCGAACGGTGAGGTTGCCGGCTTCTTACACGCCCATCAGGTTGTTCAGAGTCGGCTGACCAGCGTTTATCGTAGGAGTGTGCAACTGCCCCAAGCCCCGCCCCGGTGGCGGCGTATGCCCGAGCTGATCGGCCGTCGTGCCGAGTGTTCCGCGCTCAACGAGCTGATCAGAGCGGTTCATGCCGGCGAGAGCCGGGCGTTGGTCGTACACGGCGACCCGGGTGTGGGAAAGACCGCGTTGCTCGAGTACGTAGCAGTTCAGGCGTTGGGTTGTCGTATTGCGCGCAGTGGCGGTGTCCAGTCGGAGATGGACCTGCCTTTCGCGGGACTCCACCAGCTGTGCGCGCCGCTGCTCAACCGGCTCGATCGGGTGCCACGGCCTCAGCGCGAGGCATTGCGGACCGTGTTCGGCATCAGTGACGGACCCACTCCGAACGGATTTCAGGTCGGCTTGGCCGTGCTGAGCCTGCTCTCGAGCGTGGCCGAGGAACAGCCGCTGATCTGCGTGGTCGACGATCACCAATGGCTGGACACGGCCTCGGCCCTGGCGCTCGCGTTCGTCGCCAGACGCCTTGGCTCCGAATCTCTTGGATTGGTCATCGCGACGCGTGACATTTGGGCGGGTCTCAGCGGTCTGCCTGGTCTCGAAGTCCGCGGACTGCCAACTGATGCTGCGGAAGCGCTGTTGGACAGGGCCTTGAACGGGCCGGTGGATGCGCGGATCAGGCACCAGATCGTGGCCGAAACGGGTGGTAACCCTCTGGCGTTGATCGAGTTGCCCCGCGGACTCACTCCCACCGAACTGGCTGGCGGGTTCGGGCTCCCCGGCGCGACGCCGTTGTCGCACAGCATCGAAGAAAGCTTCGGGCGAAGGGCGAAGGCCCTGCCACGGAAGGCCAGAGAGCTGCTGCTGATCGCTGCGAGTGAGCCGTCCGGCGATCCTGCCCTGTTGTGGCGCGCCGCGGCGATGCTGGACATCCGGGCGGACGCCATCACCCCAGCAGTCGAGCAAGACCTGGTCGAGCTGGGTATCCGTGTGAGGTTCAGCCACCCACTCGCTCGCTCTGCTGTCTACCGATCGGCGTCGGAGGAAGAACGTCGGCAAGCGCATTCTGCGCTTGCTGACGCCACCGATCCCGACTTGGATCCCGATCGCCGAGCTTGGCATCGCGCGCAGGCCGCGGTCGGCCCCGATGAAGATGTGGCTGCGGCGCTTGAGCATTCATCAGAGAGGGCACGCTCACGGGGTGGCTTCGCCGCGGCGGCGGCGTTCCTGCGGCGAGCGGCGAGCTTGACGCTAGACCCGGCTGCACGAGTGACCAGGGCGCTCGTCGCTGCTGAGATCCACATCCAGGCGGGGACGCTCGATCCGGTGCTCGACCTGCTGGCCATGGCAGAAGCCGGCCCGCTCAATGAGTTCCAGAGCGCGCAGGCCGACCTCATTCGTGCCCGGCTCGGGTTTCTCACCAAGAGAGGCAGCGACAGTCCGACCTTGCTGATGAAGGCCGCCAGCCGTTTGGCGCGGGTTGACCCCGAGTTGTCCCGTGCGACTTTCCTGGACGCCGTAGCTGCCGCGACGTATTTCAACGCCGGGGATAGCGATGCCGACAACCGCGACGCTCGTCCTGTGGCCCATCTGTGGACGATCGCTAGTGCGGCTGCGATGGCGCCGCCCACTGTCGACGCCCGTGCGCACGATCTCCTCTTGGACGGAACTGTGGCTGTACTGAACGACGGGTACGCGGCCGGACTGCCGCTGCTTCGAGAAGGCGTGAGGACCTACGGCGACGGGATGACCGCCGAGCGGCAGCTGCATTGGCTGTGGTTTGCGTGCACTACCGCCATGCGTATTTGGGACGACGAAGGCTGGGATGCCCTGTCCACGCGGCACGTGCAGCTCGCGCGTGACCTGGGCTCGCTCAGCGAGCTTCCCCGAGCTCTCGATGTCCGCAGTTTGCTGTGCCTATTTTTCGGTAACCTGACCGAGGCGAACCGACTCACACACGAGGCGCGGACGATCGAAGATGCGACCGGAACCACCCTGACGCCATACGGCTCTTTGGCACTCGCGGCGTTTCGGGGTGACACGTCTGCAGAACGATCTCTATGTGAGACGGTGTCGTCTGGCATGCGTGAATACGAAGACAGGGCGTCGACGGTCGCCGATTGGGCGAGGGCAGTGCTTTACAACGGTTCGGGCCGCTATGCCGACGCGCTCGCGGCGGCTCGTCGCGCGACGGAATTCGACGCGGGCCCGATCAGTCTGCTGTGGCCGCATGTGGAGCTCATCGAAGCTGCCGTGCGCACTGGCGACATCGGGTTGGCCGAGAAGGTACTCGACCGGCTGTCCGGCACAACCGCAGTAGCGGGTTCGGACTGGGCGTTGGGAGCTCAATTCCGTTCGGCAGCCCTGTTGGCTGCCGACTGCGAGGCAGAGGAGCTCTACCAGGATTCGATCTCTCATTTCGGCCGCACGAACCTCCGAGTCGACCACGCCCGTGCGTACCTCCTGTATGGGGAGTGGCTCCGCCGGCAGCGCAGGTTGAACGAAGCTCGCGAATCGTTGAACACCGCGTACACGATGTTCGAAACGATGGGTGTCATGGCCTTTGCGGAACGCGCTGGCCGCGAGTTGAAGGCAGCTGGCGGCGGTGGCGTGCGTCGGCGTGCCCAGGCGAGCAGACACGACGAACTCACCGCGCAGGAGGCGAACATCGCGCGGATGGCAAGAGTCGGGCTTTCGAATTCTGAGATCGCCGCTCGTCTGTTCATCAGCTCACACACTGTCCAGTACCACTTGGGCAAGGTGTTCTTGAAGCTGGGGATCAAGTCGCGTAGCCAACTGGAGATGGCACTGCCTGAGGACTCTGACGGTTCACCGATCCCGCCGGCAGGGAGACGTCCATAACAGATGGGCTCCTACGCTGCGGTCAGAGAGGGCTGTTCGGGAGCGATCCGCACGACCATCTGTCCAAGGTTCTTCCCATCGAGGAGGTCGACCAGAGCCTGCGGCGCCGAGTCGAGTCCGTTTCGGATGTCAGTGAGCGGGATGACCTTTCCTTCATCAGCCCACATGGCCAGCTGATCGAGCGCCAAAGGCCACTCGGAGGCGAAGTCCGCAGTCATGAACCCCTCCAGGCGCAGCGATTTGTTGATCATAATCTGTGGAATCCCGCGTGGCCCGGGTGCCGAGATAGCGTCCTCGGCAGAGTCGTACACGGCCGTCTGCCCACAGCACACGATCCGACCCTTTCGATTCATCAGCGGGAGGAGCGTCTCCAGCAGTGGCCCGCCGGCGTTGTCGAAGTAGATGTCGATGCCCTCGGGGCATGCTTCGATCAGTTGGTCTGCCAAGCTCGTGGCTCTGCGGTTGACGGCCGCCGTGAATCCGAGGTCGTCGACGAGAGTCTTGTTCTTGACGGTCGAGCCGGTTATACCGACCACACGGGCGCCGAGAACCTTCACGATCTGGCCGGCGATGTGCCCGACCCCTCCCGCCGCGGCCGACACCACGAAGGTCGATCCGGGAGCGATCTGACTGAGGGCGGTGACGCCGAAGTACGCGCTCAGACCGTTCATTCCGAGCAAACCCAGGTGCTCGTACATGTGTTTGCGAGGTGTAACCGGTCGCACTGCGGAAACCGGAGCGAGAAGGTATTCCTCCCAGAGGCCATACCCTGTGACGATCGTTCCGAGCGGCAATTCAGAACCGGGGCACTCGACCACTTCACCGACGACAGCGGTGAAGATCCCGTCCCCGGGACGGGCGCGAGGGAATGAGGTGGTGGTTGTCATGACGGCCCGGGCTGCGGGCGCCACCTGTGCGTAGACCACACGCACGAGTACCTCACCGGCCGAGGGGGACGGGACAGTGCCAGAATCTATGGTGAAGTGGTCGGGCGTGACGTGGCCTGCTGGCTCTTCAGCCAAGACTACGCGGCGGTTCGCCCACCTGCTCACGGTTTCTCCTTCCCTTGCAAGGGTGGCCGCAGCGCTGAACGAGGTGAGCGGCAAATTCTGGCTTGATTTCCTCGACGGCCGGCTGAGCTCGGTATCGGCGCCGTGACGTTGAATCCCTTCAAGGAACCCGGCCGACCGTCCGATCGAGTGACCAGGATGGCCGGCGAGGACCCGACTTCGCGTCGGTGAACACCCTGGCGTTCGTCGGTCTCGCCAACCAGGGAGCGATTGTTCTTCCCACAGGTCGCCATTGGTCGCGCGTCGCCGTGGCCGTGTCGGCTCAGCGGGTCAAGCGAAACCGATACAGGTCGGCGCCGCAGTGGAGAGACTGGGCCAGTCCACCTCGCGCCTGGCACCGGTAGGAAGTCCGGCCTGGAGATCCTGTTCTCCGACCAGACCAGCGGAGTCACCACCTAGTCGGCCGTTCGAGGCTTGCTTGTGGCCGAACCAGATGCGGACGGAAAGGTGGTCTTGGACTTCAACCGAGCCATCAACTTGCCCTGGGGGTTCACTGATTTCGCGACCTGCCCCCTCCCGTGAGCTGGCCACCATCTGCCGTTCGCCGTGACGGCGGGCGAGCAGAACCCTTACGAGCGCCAGAAACTGACGCGATTTCTACCGAAGCCCAGAGATGGCCCTTCACTCTTGCGATAACGGCAAGCATGTGACAGGGTGCATAAAGCCCATCAATGGCAACAGCTGCCGGCTCAGTGTTCGTCACACTTGTGATCCGATGCCCGGCACCGAAAGAACATTTTCGCGAGTCGATCGCGAGCATCCATTGAGGCAACCTACGTCGGCGGATAGGCCTCCGCCTCGTCATCCTGAGAAGGAAACACAATGACTCTGGCAACACCTAGGCCCACGATAGTGCTGCTGCACGGAGCCTTCGAAGACGCGTCGATCTGGAACGGAGTGATCCGGCGGCTGCAGCACGCCGGCTACCCGGTCATCGCCCCCGCCAATCCATTGCGAGGCGTGTCGATCGACGCGGCCTACTTACGCAGCATGCTGAACAGGATCGCGGGCCCCGTGATCCTGGCCGCGCACTCCTATGGCGGGGCAGTGATCACCGAGGCCGGTGAGGATCCGAAGGTCAAGGGTCTCGTCTATGCGGCCGCAGTGATGCCCGCAGCGGGCGAAGCCGCAGAGCAGCTGATCGACCGGTTCCCCGGTAGTTCATTTCCGACATCGACTGAGCTGGTCACCTATACCCTGCCCGACGGAACCACCGACACGTACCTCCTATATCAAGCCGACAAGTTCCACAGTGAAGTTGCCGCTGACGTGCCTGAGGGCGAGGCCGCACTGATGTTGGCCACGCAGCGCGCGATGAGCTCGGCTGCGCTGACAGAGAAGCTGACCACCGCGGCCTGGACGAGCAAGCCAAGCTGGCAGGTCAGTACGCTGCAGGATCACGCCATTCCTCTGGCCGAACAGCGGTTCGAGGCTGAGCGTGCCGGCGCCCACGTCACAGAGGTTGACTCCTCCCACGCCGTCACGGTCTCCCAACCGGATGTCGTGGCAGACGTGATCGAAGAGGCCGCGCGCGCGACTGCGGACTGACCGCAACCTACGTACATCTCCGCTTGATCGGGTGGCGCCGACAGTATCTTGATGTCCCGCTCGCACTGCCCGAGCGGCGGGCGTTCCCTGGGGTGCCGCTGGTGGGTTCCCGGATGCGGCAGACCTCAAGGTCTGGGATCGTCACTCTGGACCGTGCCATCCGAATTCGCGCGCAGAAGGCCAAACATGGACACTGTTAGAAACTTGATCCAGGCAGATCTCCTGGTCATTGGCTTCGGTAAGGGCGGAAAGGTGACCGCCGGAACCATGGCCCGGCTCGGGAAGCGAGTGGTTGTCACCGAGCAGTCGCCGGAGATGTACGGCGGCACCTGCCCCAACGTCGGGTGTGTACCCACCAAGGCGCTGGTCCACCGATCGCGCAAGCGCCGGCCAACCGACGATCCGCAGGAATGGTACGAGCGCGCGGTCAGTGAGGTGCACGCGATCACGTCGCTGTTCAACAAGGGCAATTTCGACGGGTTGAATGACCTCGAAACCGCCACCGTGCTGACCGGACACACAGTGTTCACCGGGCCGCGTACTGTGAGCGTGAGCACTGCCGAAGGACCTGTGGCTGTCGAGGCCGAACGCATCCTGATCAATACGGGTTCCAAGCCTGTCATCCCGGATATTCCGGGTTTGCGTGACAGCGCGCACCTGGTCACGAGTACGGATCTCATCCACCGTACCCAGCTACCGAAGCGTCTGGCCATTGTCGGCGGTGGCTACCTGGGCATCGAGTTCGCGGCCATCTATCGACAGTTCGGCTCCGAGGTCACGCTGTTTGAGTCCACCTCGCGCATCCTCGATCACCTCGACGACGACGTGCAGGCAGTGGCCGAGAAGATCCTTGTCGACGAGGGGATCGAGATCGTGACGGGTGCGAACTTCACGATGGTCAAGGACCTCGACGGCGAGGCGGAGGTGCGGTTCATGCACGACGGACGGGAGCGCACGATCATCGTCGACGCCGTGCTCGCCGCGGCGGGGCGCCGCCCGGCTACCGAGGGTCTCGGTCTTGCCGCGGCCGGTGTGCGCGTGACTGACCGCGGCGCGGTGCAAGTCGACGAGTACCTGCGCACGAGCCAGCCGCACATCTTCGCCCTCGGTGACGTGAACGGCGGCCCGCAGTTCACCTACGTTTCGCTCGACGACAGCCGGATTGTGCTCGACCAGCTCCATGGCGAGGGCAAGCGAGCTACGACCGACCGAGTGGCTGTGCCGCGGACCCTGTTCATGACCCCGCCGCTGGCCATGGTCGGGCTCACCGAGCGCGAAGCACGCAAGGCTGGCCACCGGGTCAAGGTTTCGAGCCAGCCTGTCGCCGAGATCATCGCGATGCCCCGCGCGTACGTGGTCGACGAGACGCGAGGCGTGATGAAGTTCGTGATCGACCTGGACACCGACGAAATCCTCGGTGCGGCCTTGCTCAGTGTCGACGCACAAGAATTGATCAACGTCGTGACCCAGGCGATGCGGCACGGCATCAAGGCCAAGCAACTCGGGGAAGCGATCTACACGCACCCGTCGTCGACGGAGGCGTTCAACGACGTCATCTCGGCTGTCGTGCGCAGTGACGCCTGATCGACCACTCCACAAGCCCCGAACTGTCTATAGAGCGGCTCGGTCTTTGCACCGTGAAACGGAGAGATCACTGATGGAGCCGGCTATACAGGCCGCTGGCCACCTCTATCTGCAGACTAACGATGGAGGTGGCGGGTCCGGGGTGTAGAAGCCGATCAGCGGCCAGGAGAGCGCGCCGAACGCCTTCGAAGCGGCTGGCAGCGTGATCCTCACGGCGGACAAGCAGTTCCTCTTCGCCACCAATGGCGGCGACAACTCCGCGTCCAGCTTCTCCGTACGCGGCAACGGGAAGCTGACGCTGGTCGACGTGAAGCGCACGGGCAACATGGTCGACGGGCGCAGTGGCACCGCAAAGTCGCTGGCGTTCTCGCCTGCCACCAACACGCTGTACGTACGGCACTCCCTTGGTCCCGACCACCTGCGGCTGATGACGGTGGATCCCGAGGGCAAGCTGACCGCGCGCCCCGAGGGTTACACGGTGAACACACCGCGGAAGCTCCGACGGGTGTCCACAATGGTCGTGCTGTCGCCGGACGAGCGCTTCATCGTCGTGGGCACCACGTTCGACGAGCCTGCGGAGGCCAACCCGGACGGTTCGCCGATCGTGTCGGCCGACCAGGGAGACGCCATGAAGAAGTCCGTCGCGTCCAACGCGCCTGACCCCGACGGCATCGTCGTGTTCGCGTCGCAGCACGACAGCTCGCTGGGTGAGGGCATGTTCCAGGACAGCGGCGGTGGTTCGCCGTTCTACCCGGCGGTTCCTGCACCACGCCCGGAGTCGGCGCAGGCCGCAGCGACGCACGACGGCATAGACCGTGGACGGCGGGCAGTCCAGGCGGCAGCGATCGGGATCGGGACGAGGTCGCCAGCGTTGGTGCACGATCTTGCGTACCAGCAGTGCTGGCGGCCGTTGTGGTGAGTGGTGCGGGCGGCTGGACCGATCACGCATCACGGCCATGCGCGTATGACGGTCTGGGCGTAGCGGGTGGCCGAGCGTTTCGCGGTGGGCCAGAAGACCTGGAAACGTTCGGCCGCGCGGGCGACGGACGAGTCGTGATTGACGATGAGTTGGGCCAGGCGTAGGCGGCGCGTGGGGTCAGGGCTGGGTCAGCGTGGGTCACGAAGACCTCCGGTGGGTTGGTGTGGGTGCCGTCAGACAGCTCCACACCAACAACCAACGTCCGCGAGCAGTACACCCAGGCCGTGCGACTCACCGCTGCGAGGGGCCAGGCACCGGCGGTGGAGATGCGGGCGAACTAGCGCTCGATGGTATCCGCCAGAAGTCCGGCGATCGCGTGGTCGTCGAGTTGTGCCCCGTCCCAGGTAGCGGTGAAGCGGCTGATCTTGTGGCTGCTGTCGAGTTCCAGGGCAACGATGCCGTGGTCGGCGAGCACGCCGTCGTTGCGCCATTCGTAGCCGCCGCCGTGCTCGCTGCCGACGATGTGCAGAACCGCCGCACCGCTGCCATAAGGCAGGGCGGCCGATGCGCGCCCGACGTAGGCCTCGATCGCCTGCCGGCCGACGATCCTGGTGCGCAGAGCCAAATCCTCGAGGACGGCATCCTCGGCGAACAGTCCGGCGACGTCACCCTTGCCGAGGCCCGCGTTAAGTCGAGCCGCTACTTCTCCCAGCACCGGAGAACACTGTGACGCGACCATATCCTCGCCGAAAGTTTGCGGGAACTCCATGGACGGCACGCGCACCTCGGCGAACGCTTCGAGGCCGAAGTGGCGGCCATCCCAGTAATCGACCTGCCGGATCACCTTGCCGTCGCGGAAGTCGATGATCGCGAGGGCACGGGTCTCGCGCCCGAATAGTTCGGGCGTGTCGGTGAACTCCACGATCGCGCCGCTCTCGTCGCCGATGATCCGGGTCACGTAGCTTCGCGCGGAAGCGGGCCAGGTCGGCATGTACTGTGCGAACATCGCCCGCACCGCATCGGCCGACGGCAAGTACCAGCCCACAGTCGCGTCGGCGTACACCGCCTCCGGCGCGAAGTGCGTCATGGTGCGGTCGACCGACCGGCTCGTCTTGTCCGCGAACATCCGCGTGACCAGGTCGACGACCTGCGGCGTCGCGTGCCCAGACTCGATCGCGTCGGATGCCGGAGGCCCGACAGGCGCCGCCGAACTATCCGAGGAGGTAACCGCGACGGCCTCCGCCGCACCCGGCTCATCCCGTCGCGTCAGTTCTTCCACAACCGTCTCCAAACTTGAAGTTCCATCTTACGAGGCCTTGAACCATCGCTCCGGTGATCGATGCTTACCGGTTTCCATACAGCACACGGCGTTCAAGAACGTGATTGTCCGAGAAGGCAAGGTTGCCAGTGCACCTGGTCCATGTGGCGGCCAGAACCGCCCCGTGTCGCGGATCGTAGTCTCGGAAATCGTCACCACCCCACATGGCGGGCTGCAACCTCATGACGCAGTCGCCAGTACGTGAGAGGAGGCCAGCGTCTCTATTCGGCGCGGCGTTTCCTGCCCCGCCCAATCGGCCGGGAGCCAATAGCGTTACGGTCACAGGCCGATGTCCGCCAGCCATTGGCCGGTGGTGCGGGGGGTGATGCCGAGCACCTTCTGGGCGGAGGCCTCCGGGTTGATCACCCGGCCTGCCATGGTGCTCATCGCCCGGTAGTTCCGTACGACACCGGCGGCTGCGGCCTCTCCGAACTTGGGCGCGATCGCTGCACCCATCTCCTCAGGAGTGATCGACTCGAAGACGACATCCCGTCCGAGTCGGACGCCGAACGCCTCGGCCAGGTCCGGACCCGTGATCGCCGGATACTGCCCAACGGAGACCACGCCAGTGACGTCCGGGCGGTCGAGCAGAGCGGCAGCAACGTCGGCGACGTCCAGGTGAGACGTCCAGGAAATGGGAAAGTCCGCCCGGATCGGGTAGGACAGGACACCACGCTCGCGGACCGGTTCGAGAATGAAGGGCCAGAGCAGGTTCTCCAAGTACAGTTCGGGCGCGATCACCGCGTAGGACACGTCGGTCTCGGCCAAGCTGGCGGCGAAAGTCGCGACGGCACCACCGACGGCAGGGTCGAGCGGGAAGCCGCTGGAGGAGAACACGACACGGTCCGGCCGGGCCTGACGGATCGCGCTGAGGATGTTGGTCGCGAAAGCCTGGCGATCTTCCTCGGCACCCACCGGCAGATGGACGAAGACCCCTGCGGCCCCGCGGTAGACGTCGGCCAGGTCGGCCACGGAGGAGTAAGAGGCGGACACAACGCGCGCGCCATCGACAACCGTGCTCGCGTCACGGGCCACCGCGGTCACAGGCTTTCCCGCAGAGGTAAGGGCGGCAACGACAGGGGTACCTTGGGCGCCGGTGGCGCCGTGAATCACATAGGTCATGCAACCATTAGTGCACACGCAACACCAGTTATATCAACTGCACTAATGGGGTAAGCTCAAAAATATGAGTGGTGCTTATCTCCCTGAGTGCGGTGTCGCCCGGTTTCTCACGCTGCTCAACGGGCCGTGGGCCACCCTGATTGTGCGCGAGCTACTGCGCGGCCCGCTCCGGTTCACCGAGCTGCGGGAGGCACTGCCCGGTATCAGCGCGCACACACTGACCAGCCGGCTGCGCCAGTTCGAGCGATACGGCATTGTGACCCGCACAAGCTATGCGCAGATTCCGCCGCGCGTCGAGTACGAGCTGACATCGCTCGGCATGGGGCTACGCGACGTGCTGGAAGCCATGTCGGTCTGGGCCATGGCGGTACCGGATCCAGCGGCCGACGTCACCGTTTGACCAGCGACTCAGCCACGATCGCGCCTGACTGTGCGCGGTGCTCCTCCGTCGTACGTGAAGATGCGCGTCGCGTGAGTCGTCGGAGCTCGGCAACCTCGCCTTGGGCAACATGGAGTGGGAAGAGTTCGTGGACGCCGCGGACGAAGACGGTGTGTTCCGCGGGTTCTGATCCGTGCGGCGGACAGATCCAGTTCCCAGTGACCATGAGAACGGGATTCTTCAAGAAAGTATTTCATACCACTATCCAGTGGGTTTGTGACTCTTGGTGGCCTCAACGGACTCAGCGAAGCGGATGGCAGCGGGAGCCGCTGCCTGACCCTTCGGAAGTACGAGGTCCAGGCGGCGAGTCAGACGCGGGCCGGCCAACGAGACAAGACGAACTGAGCCTGCGATGCGTGGATGAAGACCAAAATCGAGCCCCGACGGGACGAGAGCGATTCCCATCCCCGCAGCGATGAGTCCCAACGCGATCGCCCACTCGTTGACCTCGTAGACGATATGCCGAGTCAGTCCCGCTGCGTTGAACGCGTTGTCGACCAGCACCCGTACCGCCCAGCCAGGGTCCATGTCCACGAAGCGCTCGCCCTCCAGATCCTCAAGACCCACCGAGGCCGCGCCGGAGAAGCGGTGATCTGACGAGCACGCCAGCACCATCGGTTCGGAAAGCAGCTCTACAACGCGGAGGCCTCTGGTGAGATCCGGAACGGCCGACACGAGCGCGCAGTCGAGCTCGCCCTCCCCACCAGCTCCAGCGCTCGGACAGCGGGCAGCTGGCGGACGGTGATCGAGATCGCTGGGTGCTCCCGGGAGAACTGCGCGAGCCACGTGCCGAACGGCAATGTGTGACCGCTGGTTTCGATCACCCCGATACGCAGCCGCCCGGAAAGAACCCCGCGCACGTCCTGCACGGCCTGCTGAGCGGCGTCCACGGCGTCAAGAGCGCGTCGGGCAGCCGGCAGAAAAGCCTCGCCCTCGGCCGTCAACCGGATCGGATGGGTCCCGCGAATGAACAACGGGGCACCCACGTCCTTCTCCAGGACCCGGACCGAAGTGGACAGCCCCGATTGGACGATCAGCTCGCGGGCCGCTGCAGCCGTGAACGTGCCCTCCTCGGCCAAGGCGATGAAGTGCCGCAAGTGACGCAGTTCCATGGCTCCAGCCTCCCACCGTCGCGCGACTATCTCCAGCGGAGATGGAAGGAATCTAAACCAGTCGCACAGCTGCTGACATGCTTTCGACTGGGCGGCGTGTTATCGGGAAGGCGCATCCAAGCGCTCTCGAACGGAGGAAGCACAATGCAGGTCATCGCCCCAACCGCCGGCCGCGCTGGACAAGTAGCGGTCGTCCTGGTGCGGCCCAGTGTGTCGTACACCACCGGCTTCTGGGCAGTGACCGCCAGCTTCGCCACGCTCATGGCCTTCGCCACGGTGACTGCCCCGCTTTGGTCGCTCTATCAGCAGCGTGACCACTTCGGCGCGATCACCGTGACTGTGGCTTTCGCAGCCATGGTCTTCGGTACGGCGATCGGGTTCACCCTGCTCGGCCAACTTTCCGACCGCTTTGGACGACGGGCTGGCATGATGTCCGGGCTGCTGGTCGGGGCGGCCGGCGCCGTGATCATGGCTGCCTCCTCCGATCTCCCGGCTCTGCTCGTAGGACGGGTGCTAACCGGAATCGCGGTGGGCATCGTGGCCTCCACCGCAACCACTTACCTCGGTGAATTGCACCTGCGCGGCGACAACGCCACGGCTGGCTCCGCCTTCCCCGGCCTCGTGGCAACTACGGCGAACCTGGGAGGCCTCGCCCTCGGACCGATCACGGGAACTGTTCTGGCGACATGGGCACCTCTGCCACTCCACACCTCGTTCATAGTCCTTGCCAGCTTGATGATCGCGCTGACGACGGTCGTGGCGTTCGCGCCGGAGACGGTGGACTTGGCGACGCGCACAGGCAGGACGCCCCGGCGAATCGCACCGCCGCCGGGTGTTCGTTCCGCCTTCACGGCAGCGGCTGCGGTCGGGTTCTTCGCACTCGCGCTGCTGGGACTCTTCTCGTCACTCAGCAGCGTCATCGTCCGCGCCGAATTCCAGGCCACCTCTGTCCTCCTGGTCGGTATGGTGCCCTTCACCGCATTCGGCGCGTCGGCCGCCGCACAAATCGCGCTTCGCCGGCTCGCGCACATTCGATTGCTCATGGCTGGTTCGATGCTCTTTCCGATGGGTTTGGCCCTCATCACGGTCTCGCTCTACCGACCGAACCTTGGGCTCCTCCTGATCGCCGCCGGCGTGGCCGGAGGCGGAGCGGGCCTGCTCTTCAAAGGCGCCGTGACCGAGACGTTGCGTTTGGCTCAGCCAGCCTCGCGCGCGAGCGTGCTAGCTTCGTTCTTCGCCATCGCCTACCTTGGTATGGGATTGCCCTCGATCATCTTCAGCCTCGTCGTCCAGCACACGGCACTGAACCAGTCCATGATCGGCTTCGCCTCGATGCTGACGGCAGGAGCGGCCGCCGCGGTCACCGCAGCAACGCGCACCCATCGTCGCGTCCAGGTCCCAGCCGACCACGGGCAGCGTCCCGCTCTCGAAGGTCCGAGAAACCAATGACTCACAACGAACCCCCCGAAGGAAATGACATGCAGCAGAAAAACCGGCCGTTCGAACTGGCCGAAGTCCAGATGCGGAAGCGAAAGCTAGCCGACGGCGTCTACGCGGTCATGGCTACCGACGTCGACGACACCGACCACACGGCGACGAACGCCGGCTTCATCGTCGGTGACAAAAGCGTGCTGGTAGTCGAATCACTCGCCAACGCCCGCCTGGCGACTCAACTGATCAGCGAGGTACGCACAGTGACCTCGCTTCCCATTCGATTCCTCGTCAACACCAGCTTCCACGGCGACCACTGCTTCGGCAACTTCGCTTTCCCGTTGGACACGGTGATCATTCACCACCGGGAGACCAAGCGAATCATCGACGAGCGCTTCGAGCAGGATCGCGCCTTCATGATTGGGCTGCTCGGCGCGAACTCGGGCATCGAGGAGACAGTGGCACGCTCGGCCGACCTGACGGTGTCCGAATCGGCGTCTCTCGACCTGGGCGGCAAGCACGTGGACATCGAGCACATGGGCTTCGCCCAAACCGATGGCGACCTGGTCATCCGCGTGCGCGAGGACAACATCGTGTTCGTCGGGAACATGCTGCAGGCTCCGCCGCCGGCGTTCCCGTGGCTCCTGGAAGGACGAGCCGACGAGGCGCTCGCGACCTACCGGCGCCTGCACGACTCCCTCGACAACCACACGGTCATCGTTCCGGGTCACGGGCGGACCATGCGACGCTCCGACATCCTGTACTCCATCGGCTACATCGAGGAGCTGAACGGTCTGGCCCAGGACGCCCACAACCAAGGGATGTCGGCCAGCCAGATCCAGGAGGCGCTGGCGATGAAGGAGTACAGCAGCTACAGCATGTACGATTTCATTCACTTTCAGGTCAATATTCCCGCGGTGCTCAGCACGGAATGAGTCGACCGCGCGCTGGCTTCTCAGCTAGCGCGGTGGCCTGAACCCGGCCTCATCCCCGCGAGGGGAGGCCATGTCCCAGCTGCGATCGGCCGCCCCGAAAATGGTATCCGCCGCTTCATCTCACCGGATCGGTAGGCAGAAGCGGACATCGGTAGTCAATAGGGCTCCGCCCCTCAGCGTCGGCGGAAGCTCAATCGGGAGCAAGTCACCGCGCAGCCCGCCCGCTCGCAGACGCCACAAAGCGCCCCACCGACCGGTAGAACTCATCGCAATGCGATTCGATGTGTCCGAAGTGGCCGCTTCGGTCGAGCTTCAGCTGCTGCGCACCGGGGATGCCGGCCACGAGCTCACCCCCGCAGAGGACGGCGAAGGATCCTGTTGACCGAAGAGGCCACAAAACAGGAACTCCAGTCCGTTTCGGATGACGCCGTGCCCAGAACGCCGCCGCACATGGCGGGCAGATCGGTGGCAGGTTGCGACGGTCTCACAGCGATTCCGCGACCTGCTTCGGCTTACCCGGACGACCCAGCCGAGTTAACCGCCTGCGTGCTTCGATTACAGGTGGGTGGTGACCAGCTAGACCAGCCGTACCTGTTCGGTGCGGGCAGTCGCGACGGCGCAGAGCCCCAGGAACTCGGCTGTCCCGGGCGCCGTCGACGTCAGCGCAAGTGCTTGATGACCTCGGCGAACGCGGCCATATGAGGCTCGAGCACGCTGATGTAGTTGGTGCCGAAGGTTTCACGGTAGCGTTCGAGCCGTTCGGCGATCTCGCTCGGAGAGCCGATCAGGACGCCAGGCAGACGAAGCATCTCCTGTTCGGCGAGGCCACTGGCCTGGCGGATGAGCGAAAGGTCCGCGCTGCCCGCTGCGTCACCGACTGCTGCGACGTAGAGGTTCAGTTCGATGTCAGGGAACCGGTCGCGGGCGGCTTCCCGTAGCACCTGGACGCGGCGACGGAATGCTTCTTCAGGGTCGAGACCCGGGGTGAGACCGGCAAAGATCGAGAAGCTGAAGATGTCGGCTTCTCGACCGCCCAGCTGGATCATGCGTTCGCCCGCGCCGGCTAGCACGACCGGCGGCATCTGCACGTCGGGTTCAACGTCGAGCAACTCACGCGTCGCGGCGAGCGTCTTTTCGACCTGGCGCAGCCGCCCGCCGCCGGTGCCCATTTCCACCCCGGCGGCTTCGAACTCTTCGGGTACGTATCCGGCGCCCAAGCCGAACTCGAGGCGTCCCTCGGTAAGACGCTGCACGTCGGCGACATCACGAGCGAGATACGCCGGAGCAACGACGCCAGAATTGATCACAAAGGCGCCCAGCTTGATGGTGGTGACCTCGGCCGCAGCGACCAAAGAAGTGAAGGGCGAGACCATGCCCAGGTGGTCGGGAACCTGGAGCACATCATATCCGCGATCTTGAACTTCTCGGGCGCGAGCGCGCCAGGACTCGCGTGAGCCGACGCTGAGCAGGGACACGCCGAATCGGAATGGACGGGTGGTCATGACAGGGCCTTTCGAGCTGTGATCAGAATCGTGTCACCGAGGGCTGACACTGCACACGCGAAAAGCGGCTTGCAGGCGTTGCGATACACGACCAGCGCCGGAACCTGCCGGCTACGTTATCCTCCCGGTTCAGTTTCGCCGCCCTTTGCGAGAAATGGATCCTAGTATCAGGACGCGTGCTCGTAGCAAGACTAGATCCCGGTGCGGGAAGGGGCATCCCCTGATGTCTAGCGCATCGCATAGGGCTCACTGCCGGCTAGCGACAGCCGATGCTCTGGTCGCCGTGGCGCCCGCCGAAACTGCAGTGAACGGGGGAACGTCGGCAAGCTGACCCACTGGGGAGCTTCCTAGGGAGCGCACTGATGCGAAGCGGTAGCCACCGTACCCACTATCGCCGTGGGACCTCGACCGGGCAATCGACCCAAGGGTGCGCCCTGACGTCTTACGTGTCCCGCACTCTCAGGCTTGTTCGCCGCTGTAACTACTGAGAAGGAAGCGCATCAGCATGACGACCGTAACTTGGTATGGTCACGCGGTTTTCGCGATCTCACACGAGAACACGGTGTTGCTGGTCGACCCGTTCCTCACCGGAAATCCAATGGCGGCTGTCGCGGCAGACGATCTCAATCCAACGGCGATCCTCGTTACACACGGGCACAGTGACCACCTGGGCGACGCGTTCCAGATCAGCCAGCGTACCGATGCTCCGATCGTCGCGGCGTATGAGCTGGGGCTGTACCTGGAGGCGAAGGGTGCGAGGGTGATACCTGGAAACATCGGCGGCACGGTGGCTGCCGGGTCCGCGACGGTGAAGTTCGTGTCGGCTGTGCACAGTTCCACCGTTGACGACAACGGCGCGTTCGTTGCGGCAAGTGTGCCTTCGGGATTCGTGGTTCGGCTGGGTGGTCGGACTATCTATGTTGCTGGTGACACCGCGCTGTTCCAGGACATGGAGCTGATCGGTGAGGAGGGTCTTGACGTGGCGATCTTGCCGATCGGAGGTCAGTACACGATGGACGTGGCGGATGCGGTGAAGGCTGTGGTGAAGCTGCGGCCGAAGATCGTGATTCCCGGTCACTACAACACTTTCCCGACGATCGCCGCGGATCCGATCGCGTTCGCCGAGGCGGTGGCTGCGGCCACTCGCGTCACCACTGTCGTTCTCGAGCCCGGGCAGTCAACGGAAATCTAACGCGCTGCCGACTCCGTGTGCTGGGCGAGGCCAGCTCGGTCCACAGGTGATGGCGCTCTGTGAAAATGGTCCTGTCGCTGATTGCGTTTGCGCCATGAAACGCTGCGATTCGGGTGGAGGTGAGAGACCTTCACCGCCGTCCTGTCGCAGCAGAACGGGGGAGCTGAGGGCAGCCTGATCCGGGTGACGCCGGGGAAGGTGGGAGCAGCCCTGACAACGCCGGGAGGTGTCAGTACCGCTAGATGGTGCGGGCCCGGCAAGCGGAATGGAGAGGAGTACGCGAGGAACCGGCGTTGTTCCGTCCCTCAATGAGACACCGGCTCGAACCTAGTGCCGTGACGCAGAAGGTTGACGAGATAATAGCCCTTGGCCCGACCCGATGATCCCGCCTGGCAGGCTGCCGGGTGGAGGTGGTGCCCGTGGCTCGTCAGCCCGAGGTGTTCGTCAACGAGTTGGAGCCCGAGCAGGCC
>DATFHN010000029.1:0-189319 GCA_035248365.1 Pseudonocardiaceae bacterium
AGCGTCCTTATCTCAATCCTTCAGAAACTTTCGGAGCACGAAATAGGAGTAGACCGCGGCGAGTGCGACGCCGACACCAATACCGACGAGTACGAAGATCGGTGCAGTGTGTGTACGACTGTCCAGGAACCAGCCCAAGCCCATGCAAATCAGAATGATCAGGGCTATGACGGTACCGAGCCCGAGATAAGTCGACCCGCTAGGCGCGCCCTGACTCACAGGGCGACCGCGAACCGCGGAAGACGTTTCCCCGGCCCAGATAGCTGCACACGGTCATCGGTCAACGGCAACTCCTCGTGGTCATGTGCGCGTAGGAGTTGGGCTGGCGCCCAAATGCTGGCACGGTGAAGCGGGGCCCCGTTGGAAGGGGCTCGCGCAGACCGTAGCACAGGGGCTCAGCCGTCGATGCGGGGGCCAACCGGGGTGGGCCGACGTCGACATTTCCCAACACCGTCGACCCGAGGGCGCGGTGGCCCATGATCGAGTGTGCCAGCATCGCCCTCACCTCACTTCGTCGACAGGCAAGCGTGGAAAACGTGACCGCAGGCTACCGGACGGTTGTCCTGCTGCCGTTTTCGAACTCGTGGCCGGCGTCGTAGTTCGCCGACTCACGGAAACCTTATCAGCCCTAGTGAGACGCCCGTACTGCTCGGTCGGGCAAGCCGGACAAGTCGCTGCTCATCTCGATCCAGTAATCGATTCAGCGATGGTGAGCTGGGCGAAGAGTGTGTGATCAGGCCTCGGTGTTGGTCCTGCGCACGTCGCGCAGCCACGGGATGGTCGACACCAGCAGCGCCAGCACGAGGCCGACGACGATGCCCAGGCTCACCACGAACCCGTTGAACACGGTGAGGGCGACCGCGCCGAAGGCGATGACCGCGGCCCACAAGTAGATCAACAGCACCGCACGCCGCGTCGAGTGACCGATCTCCAGCATCCGGTGGTGCAGGTGCATCTTGTCCGCCGAGAACACGTTGACGCCGCGCCGAGTCCTGCGCACGATCGCCATCAGCATGTCCAGCATCGGTACGAACAGGACGGCCACCACGACCAGCAACGGGGAGAGCACGGCGAGTTCACTGCGCGGCCCGGTCTGGTTGAGGTTGACCTTGCCCGACGCGGAAATGCTGGCCGCGGCCAGCATCAACCCGATCAGCATGGAACCCGAGTCGCCCATGAAGATCCGTGCCGGCTGGAAGTTGTGCGGCAGGAAGCCGAGGCACGCGCCGGCCAGGCAGGCGGCGATCAGCGCGGGCGGATAGCTCTGCACACTGCCGCCGGTGCCCTGCAACAGAACCAGCGAGTACGCGCAGATGGCGGCCGAGGTGATCAGCCCGATGCCGGCGGCCAGGCCGTCCAGCCCGTCCACGAAGTTCATCGCGTTGGCCATGCCGACCACCAGCAGTACAGAAAGAATTCCCCCACTGTTCTGATCCAGGATCACCTGCGAGCCGACGATGTTGCCATCCCCGCCCCACGGCACCCAGAGGTCCAGGAACTGCAGGCCGAGCAGCGCGAGGATGCCGGCGGCCGTGGTCTGGCCGGCCAGCTTGGTCCACGAGTCCAGTTCGAACCGGTCGTCGAGCACGCCGACCAGCACGATCACGCCGCCGCCGATCAGCACGGCCCAGGGGTCCAGCGAGTAGATCAGCGCGCGGCGCAGCACCGGCAGCTGGTGGGCCAGCAGCATGCCGCCGACCACGCCGAAGTACATGGCCACGCCGCCCATCCTCGGCGTGATCACCGAGTGCACGTCGCGAACGCGGGGCACGGCAACGGCGCCGATGCCATAGGCGGTACGG
Source organism: Pseudonocardiaceae bacterium (assembly GCA_035248365.1). Classification (GTDB taxonomy): domain Bacteria; phylum Actinomycetota; class Actinomycetes; order Mycobacteriales; family Pseudonocardiaceae; genus CAJCJE01. Next base: position 1,803 of record DATFHN010000029.1, read on the forward strand.
CGAACCAGCGCGGTCAGCAGGTAGGTGATGGCCGCGGAGATCAGGCAGACCAGCAGGTACTCGCGCAGCGGGAGACCGTCCGGAGTGGCGTCGAGGAGAGGACCCACGATGTCAGGCTAGCCCCACGCGGGTACGAAGGCGGTGATCTGCCGGCATCACTGCACCGCCACGCCCAGAACTTCGGACACCTCTGCCCGAGTGACCGCGCCCTCGCGCAGCATCCGAGGGGTGTCACTGGTCAGGTCGACGATGGTCGAGGCGACCGCCTCGCCGGCCGGCCCGCCGTCGAGGTAGACGGCCGCGGTCTCGCCGAGCTGCTCGCGCGCCTCCTGCACGGTGGTCGCCGGCCGCTTGCCGGTGGCGTTCGCGCTGGACTGGGCGATCGGGCCGGTCTCCTGCAGCAGTTCCAGGATGACCGGGTGCAGCGGCATCCGGATCATCACGGTGCCCCGGGTGTCGCCGAGGTCCCAGGCCAGCGACGGCGCGTGCGGCAGCACGATGGACAACCCGCCCGGCCAGAACGCCTCGATCAGGTCGCGGGCCCGGCCCGGTACCGACAGCACCAGCCCGTCAACGCCGGTCCACGAACCGACCAGGACGGACAGTGGCATGTTGCGGCCGCGTCCCTTGGCGTCGAACAGCGCGTTGACCGCGGTCGGGTTGAACGCGTCGCAGCCGATGCCGTACACGGTGTCGGTCGGGAAGACGACCAGCCGCGCGGACCGGATCTCACCGGCCGCCGCGGCCAGGCCGGCCGTGCGATCGTCCTGCCGACTACAGTCGTAAACCGTGCTCACGCTGCAATCCTGGCACTGCGTGCGAGTCACGGACGACGCGGGGTGCCGCGGTGCTACCGCCCGAGACGGCGGCGGAGCAATTCATAGACGTCGTCGCGAGTGCTGATGGTGATCACCAGCACCACGAGTTCACCGTCGTCGATCCGATAGCAGATCCGATAGTTGCCCACCCGGTGCCGCCACACGTTTCGATAGCCGGTGAGCGGTTTGCATCCGTTGGGACGGGGGTCTTCCGCCAGATCCTCGATGGCATCTTCGATCCTCGCCAGATCGGCTGGCTGGGAACGTTCAAGACGATCGAGGAATCGCTCGGCAGGCCGGAGAAGACTGACGTTGTAGCGGCGATCGGCGTTCAACGGTCAGTCGACACTTCCGGTGCGCCGCGTACGACGGTCGAACGGTCGGGGCTGGCCACGACCTGCGTCGAGATCGGCCAGAGCCTCCTGCACGGCCGTGATATCGACCAGATCCTCCAGGTCTTCGAGGAGCTCGGCCGCGGCCGCCGACACAACGGCCGAGGTACGCCGGCCGTGCTTCGTGATGTACACCGTCTCGCCGACGTATTCGGCGCGATTGGTGACATCCGGCAGTTGCGCTCGCACCTCGGAGAGCGACATCTCCAGACTCATGTACATAATGTACATCAATCAGGCCCGGCTGTCGCCCCGTTCCGCTCAGGCGCCGCGCCGCGCGGTGCTGAACCGGGGCCGGCCGGCCAGATCCTCGTGGTCCTGCACGTCGGTGAGCACCCGGCGGGCGGCCAGCAGTTCGGTGACCGAGTAGCGGTGCGTGTCGTCGTGCTCGATGGCGACCCCGCCGCCCGGCTTGAGCAGCCGCGCGGCCGCCGCGACCACCGGCCGGATCACGTCGAGGCCGTCGGTCCCGCCGAACACCGCCATCTTCGGGTCGTGCTCGGCGACCTCCGGCGGCACCTCGGTCCCGTCCGGAACGTAGGGCGGGTTGCACAGCACCAGATCCACGGTGCCGTCCACATCGGACAGAATCTGCGGGTCGGTGACGTCGCCTGCGTAGAGCTTGATCGGGGTGTCGCCGTCCTGCGCGGCCAGTTCCGCGTTCTGCCGCGCCCAGGCGAGCGCGACCGGATCGAGCTCGACCGCGTGCACCGTCGCGTCCGGCCGCTCGTTGGCCAGGGCCAGCGCGAGCACGCCGGTACCGGTGCACAGGTCGACGACGACCGGCTCGCGCAGGTCGGCGATCACCCGCAGTCCCCAGGCGAGCAGCAGCTCGGTCTCCGGCCGGGGCACGAAAACCCCGGGGCCGACCCCGACGCTGATCCGACCCATCGCGGCCCAGCCGGTCAGGTGCTGCAACGGCACTCGCTTGGCGCGCTGCGCGACCAGCTGTCCGATCGCGTCCACCACCGGCGGGTCGACCAGCGGCACCATCGGCAACCGGGAGCGCTCGACCCCGAGCACGTGCGCGGCGATCAGTTCCGCGTCCACCCGGGGGCTGCCGACACCGGCCGCGCTCAGGATGCGCTCGGCCTCCAGGATCGCGAGCCGCAACGGCTGTCTGGTCACCGGCCTACTCTCTCACCCGGCGTGGTTACTTGGCAGCAGGTCCCGCACTCGCGGCGAGCCGTTCGGCCCGATCGGCCTCACTGAGCGCGTCGAGCACCCCGTCGAGGTCACCGGCCAACACCTGATCGAGGTTGTAGGCCTTGTAGTTCACCCGGTGATCGGCGATCCGGTTCTCGGCGAAGTTGTAGGTGCGCACCCGCTCCGAGCGGTCGACGGTGCGGACCTGGCTGCGTCGCGCGGCGGACGCGGCCGCCGCCGCGTTCTCCTCGGCCAGCGCGAGCAGCCGCGCCCGCAACACCTGCATGGCGCGCGCCTTGTTCTGCAGCTGGCTGCGCTCGTTCTGGCAGGACACCACGATGCCGGTCGGCAGGTGCGTGATGCGCACGGCCGAGTCGGTGGTGTTCACGCTCTGCCCGCCGTGGCCGGAGGACCGGAACACGTCGACCCGCAGGTCCTTGTCGTCGATCTCGACCTCGACGTCCTCGGGCTCCGGGTAGACCAGCACGCCCGCGGCCGAGGTGTGGATGCGGCCCTGCGACTCGGTGACCGGCACCCGCTGCACGCGGTGCACGCCGCCCTCGAACTTCAGCCGCGCCCAGACCCCGTCCAGCGCATCGCCGCCGCGACTCTTCACCGCGACCGTGACGTCCTTGTAGCCGCCCAGATCGGACTCGGTACCGCCGAGGATCTCGGTCTTCCAGCGCCTGCGTTCGGCGTAGCGCAGGTACATCTGCAACAGGTCGCCCGCGAACAGCGCGGACTCCTCGCCGCCCTCACCGGACTTGATCTCCAGGATCACGTCGGAGGCGTCGTGCGGGTCGCGCGGCAGCAGCAGCTCGGTCAACCGGTCGTTGAGCCTGGGCAGCCGCTCCTCCAGTTCGGCGGCCTCCGCCGCGAACGTCGGGTCCTCGTCGGCCAGCTCGCGGGCGGCCGCCAGGTCGTCCTTGGTCGCCTCCAGCTCGCGGATGGCCTTGGCCACCGGCCCCAGTTCCGCGTAGCGGCGGGACAGCTTGCGCGCGAGCGGCTGGTCGGCGTGCACGGCCGGGTCGGCCAGCTGACGCTCCAGGTCCGCGTGCTCGGCCAACAGCGTCGCAAGCACGTCTCCCGACTCGCCCACGGCAACCTCCTCGGTGCTTCTCAAGTCATGACAACGCCCGCCCGAGCGCTGCTGCGCTCAGGGCGGGCGTCGGAAGAACTAGTTACGCACAGTCAGTGGTTCACTTCTTGCGCTTGCCGTAGCGCTGTTCGAAGCGCGCGACCCGGCCACCGGTGTCCAGAATCTTCTGCTTGCCGGTGTAGAACGGGTGGCAGTTGGAGCAGATGTCGACGTGGATGTCGCCATTCGCCTTCGTGCTGTGCGTGGTGAACGTGTTGCCACAGGTGCAGGTCACCGTGGTCGCCACGTACTCGGGGTGGATGCCAGTCTTCAATGTCTCGCCCTTCCGAAAAGTTGGCCGCCGGGTCCCCATGATGTTGTGCGGGGTGAACCGGAGCCGGACTCGACCTACCAGTTTGCCAGATCGTCTGACACCTGCTGCAACGCGGTGGCCACTGCGGTTGTTCCCGGGGTGTTCGGGCGACGAATCCGCAGGTCGGGCCGTGATCGGCTACCGGCCAGTAGTCCCCGACTATTCACCGGCGAGCTGTTTGTCGCAGCAATCACGCAACTCGGCGCACCGCGACGCAGCGTGACCGATCGGTTCGGCAGAATTTCCGGCATGGCCCGCACCGACGACACCGACGGCCGACTCACCCTCGGCGCCTGGCTGCTGGTGCCGTTCGTGTTCGTGCTCATGGTGCTGGCCCTGAGCCTGTGCGTCGACGCGATGATCGGCGAGTTCACCTGGCAGGTCACCGCGCCGAGCGCGCTGTGCGGGGCCTCCGCCGCGGTCGGGTTCGGCGCGGGCGAACTGGTCCGCTGGCACACCGAGCGCCAGCGCCGGGCGCTGCGCTGGGGCTACCCGGCCCTGTTCCTGGTGTTCGGCATCGTGATCAGCGGCCTCGCCCTGCCCAGCATCGTCATCCTGGCCTGCACCGTGCCCTCGACCGCGCTGCTGGTCGCCGGCTGGCGGCCGGGCATCAAGCTCGACGACGACCAGCTCGCCGCGGGCGCCCCCACACATGCCAGCACGGGCACGATCTCGGGCATGATCGGCGGCCCGGATATCACCGGATCGTCGACGTGAATTCATCTCAATTCATATCAATGAACTGAAAAACTGAAAAAGAAAACTCGGAAGAAAACAAACCGGGCCTTGACCCCGGATACCCGGAGCCAAGGCCCAGCCGTTGTAACGCCCAGCCAGTTGGCGGCCGGCCAGTTGGCGGCCGGCCAGTTGGAGAAGGTCAGTCGTCGTTGCCGTTGCCGCCCGGCGTAGTCTTCGCGACCTGCATCAGGAACTCGATGTTGGTCCTGGTCTTGCGCAGCTGCTGGAGCAGCAGGTCGATGGCCTGCTGGGTGTCCAGGGCGTGCAGCACCCTGCGCAGCTTGTGCGTGACCGCCAGCTCGTCCGGAGAGAGCAGCAGCTCCTCCTTACGGGTGCTGGACTGGTCGACGTCGACGGCCGGGAAGACCCGCTTGTCGGCGATCTTGCGGTCCAGCTTGAGCTCGGCGTTGCCGGTGCCCTTGAACTCCTCGAAGATGACCGTGTCCATGGTGGACCCGGTCTCCACCAGCGCGGTGGCGAAGATGGTCAGCGAGCCGCCGTTCTCGATGTTGCGCGCGGCGCCGAGGAAACGCTTCGGCGGGTAGAGCGCGGTCGAGTCGACACCACCGGAGAGGATGCGGCCCGAAGCCGGCGCGGCCAGGTTGTAGGCCCGGCCCAGACGAGTGATCGAGTCGAGCAGCACGACCACGTCGTGGCCCATCTCGACCAGCCGCTTGGCCCGCTCGATGGACAGTTCCGCGACCGTGGTGTGGTCGTCGGCCGGCCGGTCGAACGTCGAGGCGATCACCTCACCCTTCACCGACCGCTGCATGTCGGTGACCTCTTCCGGCCGCTCGTCGACGAGCACGACCATCAGGTGGCATTCCGGGTTGTTCGTGGTGATCGCGTTGGCGATGGACTGCAGCACCATCGTCTTACCGGCCTTCGGCGGCGAGACGACCAGCGCGCGCTGGCCCTTGCCGATCGGCATCACCAGGTCGATCACCCGGGTGGTGAGCACGTGCGGCTCGGTCTCCAGGCGCAGTCGCTCGTTCGGGTACAGCGGCGTCAGCTTGGTGAACTCGGGGCGGTTGCGCGCTGCCTCCGGGTCCATCCCGTTGATGGAGTCCACCCGCACCAGCGGGTTGAACTTCTGCCGCTGCTGCTCGCCGTCGCGCGGCTGGCGCACGGCACCGGTGATCGCGTCACCGCGACGCAGGCCGTACTTGCGGACCAGCGACAACGAGACGTAGACGTCGCTCGGGCCGGACAGGTAGCCGGAGGTACGCACGAACGCGTAGTTCTCCAGCACGTCCAGGATGCCGCCGACGGACAACAGCACGTCGTCCTCGCGGATCTCGGTGTCCGGGCTGGCCGAACCGCGCTCGCGGCCACCGCCGCCACCGCCTTCGCCCTGGCCACCCCGCCTGCGACGGTCGCGGAAGCGGCGACCGCGGCGACCGCCGCGCTCGTCGTCATCGTCCGAGGCGCTGTTGTCGCGGTTATCGCGGTTGTCGCGCTGGCGGTTGTCCTGGCGATTGTTCTGCGGCCGGTCGCCCTGCGGCCGGTCCCCTTGCGGACGGTCGCCCTGCGGGCGCTCCCCAGCGGTCCGCTCCTGCCGCTCGCGGTTGCCCTGGCGCTGCTCGCCCTGGCTCCGCTCCCGGCGCTCAGCCTGCGCCTGCGGTGCGCCGTTGTTGCTGGCGGCACCGTTGGTGGCCTGCTCAGGCTGGGTGTTCCCGCCCTCGGGGCTACCCGCGGGACGAGACGCGCTGCGCCTGCGACGGGTGCGTGCAGGCGCGGCGGAACCCTCCTCGGCCTCCTGGCTCGCGGACTGCGCCCGGCCGTTGGTCTCCGGCTTCGCCTCGGCGGGCGCGGCGGAAACCGGCAGTTCGGTCTGGTCACCACGCGACGCGGCACGGCCGTTGGACCGGCCGGAAGACGCCCCCTGACGCTCCTTGATGGCCGCGATCAGATCGCCCTTGCGCATGCCGGTGATGCCGGTGATGCCAAGCTGACCGGCCAGTTCCCGCAGCTCAGGGAGCACCATGCCGGACAGGCCCGCGGCTTTGCGGCGAGCCGTGCCGTTCGACCCGTTGGTCGAGGTGGCATCCGAACCGGACGACGCGATGGGAGACGCGGCTTCTGCCGCTTCGCTGCTCAGCAAATCAGTGTTAGTCACACATGTCCTTCCTAACCGGTCGCGCGCCTCCATACGCGGACCAGCGGGCTGCCGTCCGACGGAACGCGGAACGGCATGTTCGCCCCATGCCGGGAGAACCTCGACGATTACCTGATCGGTAGAAACGACGAGGGCCCGCCGGTAAAGGACTGGTCGGTCACCACAGCTGTCGGGTACCCGCCAGCGCCAACCTCGACCTAGGACAAGGCCGCCAAGAGCGGGAGATGCATCCTGAGAAATCCACCCAGGAATTGCACCGGCGTCCGTGCGCCCGGTGACTGATCTGCCGTCAGGGTAGACGGCCCCGACTGTGCGTGCAACAACTGGGTCCGGTGTGGCGTCGATTCGCCACGTTTCCGCGACCTCGGTGACCGACTCGTCACGCACCGATCCGTGCAACGGCCCCGACCGGCTGGTTTATTCCACTACGCGGGAACGCGCGCCGTACAGGTCGATGCCGAGGTCGAAGCGGGTGAAGCCGCTGTGCGCGAGATCGGCTGGCAATCCCCCGACCGGCTGGAAGGCGAGCACGGACGGACCAGCGCCGGACACCGCGGCGGGCACGCCCGCCGCGCGCAGCTCCTCTACCAGCTTGTACGTCTGTGGCCAAGCCGACTCGCGATAACGCTGGTGCAACCGATCCTCGGTGGCCGCGAGCAGTTCGCCCGGGTCGATGGTCAACGCGTGCACGGCCAGCGCGGCCCGTCCGGCCGCGAACGCGGCATCCGCGTGCGGCACCTGCTCGGGCAACAGTCCCCGGGTGGTCGCGGTCGCGGATTCGTTGTCCGGCACGAACAACACCGGCGCGAGATCACGATGCGGCTCGACCCGCACCGCGCGATACCCCTCCGGCTCGTGCCACGCGATCACCAAGCCTCCGTAGAGACTCGCGGCCGCGTTGTCCGCGTGTCCCTCGAAACCGGCCGCCAATTGCAACGCCTGGTCGTCGATCTCCCGCTGCGCCAACGCATAGCCGGCCGCCACCCCCGCGACGACGGCGGCCGCGGAGGAACCGAGCCCCCGGCCGTGCGGGATCACGTTGCTGCAGTCGATCTCCAGCCCGGCCAACGGGAACCCGATCGCATCGCACGTGGCGCGCAGCGCGCGCAACACGAGGTGGGACTCGTCACACGGCACCGAACCCGCGCCCTCGCCGTCCACCCGCAGCACCAGGCCGCTCTCGGTCAACCGGACCGTGACCACGTCGTAGTGCGCGATGGCCAGGCCGAGCGCGTCGAACCCGGAACCGAGGTTGGCACTGGAGGCGGGCACGACCACCTCGACGGCCCGCGCCTCATTCATGACAGATCCAGCGCCGAGGCGACCGCGTCCGGGTCGACCGGCAGCGACTCGACCTCGATCGCGTTGGTCAACGCGGTGTCCGGGTCCTTCAGGCCGTGCCCGGTCACCGTGCAGACCACCTGCGACCCCTTCGGCAGCCGCCCGTCCTCCGCGACCTTGAGCAACCCGGCCACGCTGGCGGCCGAGCCCGGCTCGACGAAAACGCCTTCGGCGCTGGGCAGCAGCCGGTAGGCGTGCAGGATCTGCTCGTCGGTGACCAGGTCGATCAGGCCGTTCGACTCGTCCCGCGCTGCCACGGCGCCGGCCCACGAGGCCGGATTGCCGACCCGGATCGCGGTCGCGACCGTCTCCGGCGCCAGCACCGGCTCGCCGCGCACGATCGGCGCGGCCCCTTCGGCCTGGAACCCGAACAGGCGCGGCGTGTTGTCAATCACACCGTCGTCCGCGTACTCGCGATAGCCCTTCCAGTACGCGGTGATGTTGCCCGCGTTGCCAACTGGCATCAGGTGCACGTCAGGCGCGCGGCCCAGCACGTCGCAGATCTCGAAGGCCGCGGTCTTCTGCCCCTCCAACCGGACCAGATTGACCGAGTTGACCAATTCGATCGGGTACTGCGCGGCGGTCTTGCGGGCCAGCTCAAGGCAATCGTCGAAATTGCCGTCCACGGCAAGGATCCGCGCGCCGTAGGCGACCGCCTGCGCGAGTTTGCCCTGCGCGATCTTGCCGCGCGGCACCAGCACCGCACAGGTCAGCCCGGCCCGCGCCGCATAGGCGGCGGCCGAAGCCGACGTGTTCCCCGTCGACGCGCAGATGACCGCCTTCGAACCGGCAGCCAGCGCGTACGTCATGGCCACGGTCATGCCGCGGTCCTTGAACGAGCCGGTCGGGTTGGCGCCCTCGATCTTCAACAACACCGAGCAACCAGTCAATTCGGACAGTCGGGGCGCCGGGAGCAGCGGCGTGCCGCCCTCGAACAAGGTGACGATCTTCGCCCCGTCCGGAATCCTGACCCGATCGGCATAGGCACTGATCACTCCAGGCCAACCGGCCCTCATCACAGCGACCGCGTCCGTCATGGAGCTTCCCCTTCGACCCTCATCACGCTGACCACTTCCCGGACCACGGGCAGTCCGGCGATCTTGTCCACCGTCGAGCGCAGCGCCGCGTCCGAGGCCGCATGCGTGACGATCACCAGGCTGGCGTCGACCGAACGACCCTCCTGGCGCACCGCCGCGATGCTCACGTCATGCTCGGCGAAAACCGCCGCGACCTGCGCCAGCACGCCAGCGCGGTCGGCGACGTCCAGGCTGATGTGGTAGCGGGTCGGCGTCTGCCCCATCGGCCGCACCGCCAGCCCCGCATACGCGGATTCGCGCGGCGCACGCCCACCGATCACCCGGTTCCGCGCGACGGCGACCAAGTCACCGAGCACCGCGCTCGCGGTCGGCGCCCCACCGGCGCCCCGCCCATAGAACATCAGCTGACCAGCGGCATCGGCTTCGACGAACACCGCGTTGAACGCGTCGCCGACCGAAGCCAGCGGATGCGCCAACGGGATCATCGCCGGATGCACCCGCACCGCGACCGACTCGGAGCCGTCCGCCTCGGTCACCCGCTCGCAGATGGCGAGCAGCTTCACCGTGCGCCCCAACAGTTTCGCGGCCGCGATGTCGGCCGCCGAAACCGCCGCGATCCCCTCGCGGTACACATCCCCGGCGGTTACCCGGCTGTGAAAAGCCAGCGAAGCGAGGATCGCCGCCTTCGACGCGGCGTCGAACCCATCCACATCGGCGCTCGGATCGGCTTCGGCATACCCCAGCCGCGAAGCCTCGTCCAGCGTCTCCCGGTAACCAGCGCCGGTCGCGTCCATCGCCGAGAGGATGTAGTTCGTGGTCCCGTTGACGATCCCGGTCACCCGGGTGATCCGGTCGCCCACCAGCGACTCGCGCAACGGCCGCAACAACGGGATCGCGCCGGCAACGGCGGCCTCGAAGTAAAGATCCGCCCCCGACTCGTCCGCCGCCGCGAACAGCTCGGCCCCGTGCTCGGCCAGCAGCGCCTTGTTGGCCGTCACGACCGACTTACCCGCGCCCAGCGCGTCGAGCAGCAGCGTCTTCGCGGGTTCGATCCCGCCGATCACCTCGACGACCACATCGACATCCGACGTGACCAGGGCGGCCGCGTCGGTGGTCAGCAGCTCCTCGGGAATGTTCGGGTGCTTGTTCGGCCTGCGCACCGCGATGCCCACCAGCTCGACCGGCGCGCCGACGCGCGCGGTCAGGTCGTCGGCCTGCTCGGTGAGCAACCGGACGACCTGGGTACCGACCGTGCCGCAGCCGAGCAGCGCGACCCGGACCGGCGAGCCATCAACGGGTTTCATCCGTTCTCCTCGTCGACTTCCAGGTGGAACAGATCGGCTTCGGTTTCCCTGCGCAGCAACAACTTCGCCTGCCCGTCGGCGACCGAAACCACCGCGGGCCGGGGCAACCGGTTGTAGGTACTGGCCATCGCATAGCAATACGCACCGGTAGCGGCAACGGCCAGCAAGTCCCCCGGCGCGATGTCGGACGGCAGCCAGCAATCCCGCACCACAACATCACCGGACTCGCAGTGCTTCCCGACGACCCGGCTCAGCGTGGCCACGACGTTGTCCTCGGCCCCACGCGAAACCAACCGGCAGTCGTAGACCGCGTCGTAGAGGGCAGTGCGCACGTTGTCGCTCATCCCCCCGTCGACGCTCACATACCGCCGCCCGGTCCCATGCCCCAGCTCGACATCCTTGAGCGTGCCGACCTCGTACAGCGTGACCGTCCCCGGCCCGACAATGGCCCGCCCCGGCTCGACCGCGATCTTCGGCCGCACCAGCCCCGCGGCCGAACACTCCCGATCGACAATCGCACCCAACTGCTCAGCGAGCAGCTTGGGCGGCATCGGATCGTCGTCAGCGGTATAGGCGATCCCCAGCCCACCACCAAGATCAATGGTCCGAATATCGTCCACAACGGACTCGCCGTGTTCATCCCGGATGGCAGCCAGCAAGCCGACCACCCGATGCGCGGCAACCTCGAACCCGTTGGTGTCATAGATCTGCGACCCGATATGACTGTGCAAGCCAACCAGCCGCAGCCCACCGGCCTTCAAAACCCGGCGAACCGCCTCCAGCGCATCCCCCGACGCGATCGAGAACCCGAACTTCTGATCCTCGTGCGCGGTAGCGATGAACTCATGAGTATGTGCTTCAACCCCGACGGTCGCCCGCACCATGACCGGCTGAACGACGCCCCGCTCAGTGGCCAGCGCGTCCAGCCGCGCGATCTCGAAGAAGGAGTCGACGACAACGACGCCAACCCCGGCCTCCACCGCCGCGGCCAGCTCAGCACCGGACTTGTTGTTCCCGTGCAGGTTGATCCGCTCAGCGGGAAACCCAGCCCGAAGCGCGATGGCCAGCTCCCCGCCACTGCAGACATCCAGGCTGAGCCCCTCCTCAGCGACCCACCTGGCGATCTTCACCGACAGGAAGGCTTTGGACGCATAGTGGACCAGCGCCGGGTCCCCGAACGCCTCAGCGTGATCCCGGCACCGATTGCGGAAGTCGTCCTCATCCAGCACGAACAACGGCGTCCCGAACTCAGCGGCGAGGTCCCGCACATCAACCCCACCCAGCCGGACCACCCCATCGTCCCCGCGCTTGGCGTTACGCGGCCAGACCTGCTCGTAGAGCACGTCCAGTTGATCCGGAGTGGACGGACGAGCACTGGCGGTGTTCGACGGTGGCAGGACGTCCGCGTGCAGCGGGCCTGCGGGATGCGCGCGCATTACATCCGCTCCGGAGCGCTCACGCCGAGCAGGTCAAGGCCGTTGGCCAGCACCTGGCGGCTGGCCGCGCACAGTTGCAACCTGGCCACGTTCAACGGCGTGACCTCCTCGTCGCCCATCGGCAGCACCCGGCAGGCGTCGTAGAACTTGTGGTAGGCACTGGCCAGGCCCTCCAGGTAGTGCGCGACCCGGTGCGGCTCCCGCAATTCCGCCGCCGACCGAACCACCCGGGGAAACTCGCCAATGGTACGGATCAAATCGCCCTCACGATCATGCGTGAGCAGCGCGAAATCGGCATCCTGCGAACTCAGCTCGATGCCAAGATCCCCGGCCCCGCGCAGGATCGAGGACAGCCGCGCGTGCGCGTACTGCACGTAGTAGACCGGATTGTCGTTGCTGCGCTTGCTCCACAGATCCAGATCGATGTCCAAAGTGGAGTCAGTCGAAGATCGCGTCAAGGCATAACGGGCAGCGTCGACGCCGACCGCCTCGACCAGGTCCTCCATGGTCAGCACGGTCCCGGCCCGCTTGCTCATCCGCACCGGCTTGCCATCGGAGATCAGGTTCACCAACTGCCCGATCAACACTTCCACCGTGTTCGGATCATCCCCGAGCGCGGCCGCCGCGGCCTTCAACCGCCCGATGTACCCGTGATGGTCCGCGCCGAGCAAGTACAGGCACAACTGCGCACCCCGAGCCCGCTTGTCCGCGAAGTAGGCGATGTCGGCGGCGATGTAGGCAGGCTTCCCATCAGCCTTGATGACAACCCGATCCTTGTCGTCCCCGTACTCCGTCGACCGAAGCCACCAGGCCCCATCGTTCTCGTAGAGCGCCCCCGAGTCCTTCAACCGTTCCACGGTCGACTCAACAGCCCCCGACTGATGCAGGCTCAACTCGGAGAAGAACACATCGAAATCGGTGCCGAACTCGTGCAGGCTGCGCTTGATCTCATCCAGCATCAACTCGACACCAACATTGCGGAACACCTGGTGCCGCTCGTCCTCCGGCAGCGACAGCGCGTTCGGCTGGCGGCGCAGCACGTCGGCGGCGATATCGGTGATGTACGCGCCGCGGTAGCCGTCCTCCGGCGGGGCCTCGCCCCTGGCCGCGGCGATCAGCGACTCGGCGAACCGGTCGATCTGCACGCCCGCGTCGTTGATGTAGTACTCGCGGGTCACGTCGGCGCCCTGCGCGGCGAACACGCGTCCGAGCGCGTCGCCGGCCGCCGCCCAGCGCGTGCCGCCGATGTGGATCGGGCCGGTCGGGTTGGCCGAGACGAACTCGAGGTTGACCCGCAGGTCCCGCATGGCGTCGCCGGTACCCCAGGCCTTGCCGGCCCGCAGCGCCTCGCGCACGATGCCGCCGGTGGCGTCGGCGGCCAGCTTCAGGTTGACGAAGCCGGGGCCAGCGATGTCGGCCGACTCGATCGCGTCGGTCGCGACCAGGGCCTCGGCCAGCCAGGTGGCCAGGTCGCGCGAGGGCACGTCCAGCCGCTTGGCGGTCTGCAGGGCGAGGTTCGTCGCGTAGTCACCATGCTCGGGATTACGCGGGCGCTGCACGGTCACCGTCTCGGGTACCACGGACGTGTCAAGCCCTCGATCAGCGAGAACGTCCAGGGCGGCAGAGCGGACCAATTCAGCGAGCACGGCGGGAGTCACCCGAGAAGTCTAGAAGGGCGCGGTCGCATCCCGACATGGGATATGCCGCACCCGGCAACCTGGCCTTACCCGGACTCGGGCCATCTCACCTGCTGGAACGGCGGAGTGACCGCACGGGACAGACTGGTAAAGCGGGCGCGGCGCCTGCCCCGTGCGTACGAAGCGAACCCGGTGACGCTGTTCGCCTCATCGACTCCATGCCGTGAGGAAGGACACGACCCCTTCGTCGGAAGGTGACGTAACGCTAAGCCACATTTCTCATGTCTGCTGTACGCCAAACGAGTGAATGACGCAGGGTTCACGACGATCATTGATCCGTGAAAGTGACACACAGTGCCCAATTGGCGGTGTTTGGCCGGTGAACGTCCCTCACCAGGTCATCTCCTTGCAATGACAATCCGTGTTGTCTGATTCCACCTGCAATGTCGCATGCTCGATCTGATAACGCTCGGCAAGCAAGGACTGCGCCGCGGTGAGCACCGAGCCCGGCACGACGTCCGGCCGGCAGGCGAGGTGCACCGAAACGACCTCCATCCCCGAGGTCAGCGTCCACACGTGCAGGTCGTGCACGCCCGCGACGCCCGGCAGTTGGCCCAGCGCACTGTTCATCGAGCCGACGTCCATCCGCTCCGGCGCGTGCTGGAACAAGATCCGCAATGCCCGCCGAGCCAGCGTCCAGGTCCGCGGCAACACCCACAACCCAATCGCAACCCCGATAACCGGGTCCGCATACCGCCACCCGAACAACACCGTCACCGCACCACTGACCAGCACCCCCACCGACCCAACAAGATCAGCAAGCACCTCCAGATAAGCCCCACGCACATTGAGGCTCTCCCCAGCCCCCCGCCGCAACAACAAGAAGCACACAAGATTGCCCACGACCGTGAAGGCAGCGGTGACCAGCACCGGCAACCCAGCAACCCCCACCGGATGCGCGATCCGCCCAACTGCCTCCACCAGCACATACCCCGCGACCCCGAACAACAGCACCGCATTGGCCAGCGCCGCGAGCACCTCGCCCCGGTACAGGCCGAACGTGTGCCGAGCCGAAGCCGTTGCCCGCCTGGCCAACAAGATCGCGGCCAGCGCCATCCCAGTACCAACAACATCGGTAAGCAGATGCGCGGCGTCAGAAAGCAACGCGAGCGACGACGTCAGCACCCCAACCGACAACTCAACACCCATGAACAACAACCCCATGGCCAGGGTGATGACCAGGGGCCGGAGATGACGCGCGCCCGCGCTACCGGGATCGACCGGCACACCGTGGCTGTGCCCGTGGTCGTGCGCCATGCCCAACCCTCCTCAGCTGCGGGTTTCGGCGACCGAGACAACATATAGCGACATGCGCATGAATGCAATTGCCCAGGGTTAATCGTACCTAACTAAGCCTCCCCTAACCACTGCCTGAGGCGTCTCACTCCGGTGGCTTCCCCCACCGCCCCAGCCAGCGCACCACGCCCGGCGACAACCGCGACCCCACCGCGGCCAGCCGCGCCTCTGGCGTGACCGGCAACACCGCGATGTTCTCCCGCACCGCCTTCACCACAGCCGTCGCGACCTTCTCCGGCCCGTAGTGGCGCTTCGCATAGAGAGCGGTGGTCCGCTCCCGACTGGCCCGCTCCGCCTCCGCGTCCTGTCCAACAAACCGAGTCGTACTGGTGATGTTCGTGGCCACGATCCCCGGACAGATCGCACTCACCCCGATCCCGTGCGGCGCCAGTTCAGTACGAAGGCTCTGCGCCAGCGACAACACCGCGGCCTTGGTGGTCGAGTACGCGGCCAGCGACGGCCACGGCAAGAACGCGGCAGCGGAAGCGGTCACCACCAACTGCCCACCCTGATCCCGCTCGACCAGCAACGGCGCGAACGCCTTGAGCGTGTGCACGACCCCGAGCAGGTTCACATTGATGATCCGCTGCCAGTCGGCCTCGTCGGTGTCCAGGAAGGGCCCCGCCATGCCGATCCCCGCATTGGCCATCACGATGTCCGGCACCCCGAACTCGTCCCGCACCCGCTGCGCCAGCGCAAGCATCCCCGCCGCATCGGCGACGTCTCCCACCAACGCCTCCGCGTCCACCACGTACTGCCGCGCGGTAGCAGCGGTCGCCTTGGCCGACCCCTCGTCGATATCCACGGCGAGCACATCGGCCCCCTGCTCGGCGAAAGCCAGCGCGGTAGCCCGCCCGATCCCGCTCCCAGCGCCCGTGATCAACACCAACTTCCCGGCAAACGGCCGCCCCGGTCGGTCCACCCGAGCCCCCGCCAACCGCCGCGTGGCCGGCGCCCCGTCAATGTGCGCGACGAAGTCGCCGACGAACTCCGAGATCGCCGCCGGATGCTCGCGAGGTGCCCAGTGCGTGAAGGGAAGCTCGCGCCGCCACAACCGATCCACGAACGGTTCGGCCGCCGCGACCAGCGCCGGAGTCACGTACGCGTCGCGGGTCAGCACAATCTGCTGCACCGGCACTGCCGTACGCCGCTCGGTGCGTTGACTGAGCCGGTTGAACATGTTGGCCCGGTAAAGCTGAATCCCGTTCCGCGCGTCCCGCCCCTTGGCCCGCAGGCGCCGCAAGACGAGCGGAAAGCGCATCGCCAGCTCCGGAATCACCGGCACCTGAAAGAACCCGATGTACCAGGAATGCAGCAGCTGCCGCACCGCCGCCCCAACCCGCCCTCGCCGCACAGTGGCCCGCATCCAATGCGCGACATGATCAAGGTCCGGCCCGGAAATCGACGTGTACGAAGCGAACAACTCAGCCAGGTCCGGATCCGTGACCGCATGCCAAGCCTGAATCGACCCCCAGTCATGCGCGACCAGATGCACCGGCACCCCCGGACTGACCGCCCGCACAACAGCGGCAAGGTCGGCCGCGAGCCGGTCAAGCCCGTAGTCCCGCCGATCCTTGGGCGCCTCGGACTCCCCGCACCCGCGCACGTCGTACCGAACCACCCGGAACCGCGAGGCCAGCCGCTCGGCGACGCCATCCCAGATCGACGAATTGTCCGGGTACCCGTGCACCAGCACCACGACCGGCGCACCCGGATCCCCCTGCTCGGTGACATGTAGCCGCAGGTCACCCGACATGACGGAACTGGCCAGTACCGTATTCATGCCCTCAACCGTAGGCGGTTCGGACCGGCGGCGGGAGTACGCTAAGCTCTTGTTCGATCAGGTGAGTGAAACTCTTCGCCCAGCTGATCGGGCCCAATGGGCCCCTGTAGCTCAGGGGATAGAGCACCGCCCTCCGGAGGCGGGAGCGCAGGTTCGAATCCTGCCAGGGGCACGCCCAACGCCCAACCTTGCTCGCGCTTCGCGCTTCGCTGGGTTGGGCGTTATGTCTATCTGGGGGGCGACCCCCAGACCCCCGGGGTGCCGTGGCTTTTGCGCGGTGCCAATCTTCCCGGCGGTTCGCGCACCTGTTCTGACTGATCCGAAGGCTCGGCTGGAGTGCAGCTGGGTCAAGGAGTGTTGAGGCCGGGCCGTTCGCGCAATGCCGTCAGCATCGCGCCGATCGCGGGACGCGCGGTGGTGCTGGTGCGCCACAACGCGAACGCGCGGCGGACCGGCGCGGGCGTGACCGGAACGAACCGAATTGCCGATGGGGCGGGTTCCCGGCCGAGCCGGGGGATCAACGCGATGCCGAGCCCGGCCGCGACCAGTGCGAGCTGCGTCGCGTGCTCGGACGCGGTGTGCCTCATGCGCGCCTGGGCTCCGTAGAGCGCCAGCGTGCGCAGCAGCCAGTCGTGGCAGATCTGGCCGGACGCCCAGCCGATCCAATCGTCTTCGAGCAGGTCGGTCATGGTGAGACCGGCCCGCTCGGCCAGCGGATGGTCGTGCGGGAGCGCCACGTCGAAGACGTCTTCGAGCAGGTCCTGCCGGGTCACATTGTCCGGCAGGACCAGTTCGTCGCCGGGCCAGTCCTGGCCGATCGCCACGTCGACCTGGCCGCGGCCGCAGGCCGGGATCGCGTCGTGCGGCTCCTGCTCGATCAGCGACACCCGCAGTCGCGGGAACCGCGAGCGCAGCTCGGCCAGCACGCCGGGCAACAGACCGCGCGCCGCGGTGGCGAACGCGGCCACGGTCAGCGTGCCGGCGACCGCGCCCCGGTGCTCGGCCAGCGCCGCCTCCACCCGCTCGACCTGGCCGAGCAGCTCGCCCGCGTCCCGCGCGAGCAGCAGGCCCGCGTCGGTGAGCCGGATGCCGCGCCCGGCCCGTTCGACCAGCCGCTGCCCAACTTCCCGCTCCAGGCGGGCGAGCTGCTGCGAGACGGCCGAACCGGTGACGTGCAAGGTGTTCGCCGCGCTGGTCACCGAGCCGGTGGTCGCCACCGCATGCAGCACCTGCAATCGCTCCAGATTCAACACGGTAGTGATGCTACACAGTCAGCATAAGAATCATTCACTTGTTCTTATGCGTTCGTGCTCGCAGAGTAGAGCTGTGAACTTGCCTGTGCATCGGATCGGGTTTGGCGCGATGCGCCTGACCGGAGCCCCCAAATACCTGGACACGACAACCGCGATCGACATCGCCCGCCGCGCTGTGAACCTCGGGGTTACATTTTTCGACACCGCCGACTCCTACGACTTCGGCGCCAACGAGGAGTTGCTCGCGCAGGCGCTGCACCCGTACCCGGACGAGGTGGTGATCGCGACCAAGGGCGGCCACGTCAACCTCGGCCGGGAATGGATTCCGCTCGGCAGACCGGAATACCTGCGCCAGCAAGCAGAACTGAGCCTGCGCAGGCTCCGGGTGGACCGCATCGACCTCTACCAACTGCACCGGGTCGACCCGACCGTGCCGCTCGCCGACCAGGTCGGTGCGCTGCGCAGGCTGCGGGATGAGGGCAAGATCCGCGACATCGGCCTGTCCGAGGTCACCGTCGATCAACTCGTCGAAGCCCGGCGCATCGCGCCGATCGCGAGTGTGCAAAACCGTTACAGCATCAGCGATCGCGCCTCGGACGACGTGCTCGACTACTGCGAAAGCAACGGCATCGCCTTCATCCCGTGGCTGCCGGTCGCCAGGGCGATCCCGGCGGCGAGCGATCCGATCGGCGCGGTGGCGCAGCGCCTCGGCGTGACCAGGAGCCAGCTCGCGCTGGCCTGGCTGCTGCACCGATCCCCGGTGATCCTGCCGATCCCGGGCACCGGTTCCCTGGCCCATCTGGAAGAAAACTGTGCCTCGGCAAGCATCTCGTTGTCAGTCGAAGATTTTGAGCTACTTCACCGTTCCGGCCACGCGGGCAGCGTCCGACTGCGACACTGACCGTCATGATCGAAACCGCGAAACTGGCGGGCTTCTGCGCCGCGCACGGCATCTGGAGCGTCTCCGATGGCGAGACGCTGATTCCGCTGGTCGGCTACGAGGACGCGAACGGCGAGCGCGGCCTGGTCCGCTACGCACACGACGATATCGGGGACGGCGCGCGAGCGGCCCAGGATGCGTTGGAATACAACGAAGAGGGCTGGGCGCGCGCCGTCCTGGTGGCCGACGGTTACCTGCGCACCGACGACGGGCGGCGCGACGCGGTGATCGTCGAAGCGGTGCGCTACGGCCTGACGCCGTGGTCGATGAAGGTCGCTGTGCCCTACGTGCCGAAGACCGCACAGTCGAACTTCGCGGTGTTCCGGCCGAAGTTCATCTCGGTCGCCGGTTTCGACGACGACTCGGACCATGACCCGCTGGCCAACGCGTTCTTCGCGGGTGTCGACGCCCATCCCGATGGTGCGGCGGCGTGGAACGCGCACCTTCATCCGTCAGCCTGAGGTTCACAGCTCGCGCTCGTAGACCTGACCGACCAGGTCCACGCCGAAGCTGTGGTGCGGCGCCTCGCCGACCAGCACGAAGCCGCGCCCGAGATAAATCTGCCGCGCGGCGGCCAGCACATCGTTGGTCCACAACCGCATGCGCCGATAGCCGGCCGCGCGGGCGAAGGCCAGGCATTCGTCGACGAGCCTGCCGCCGAGGCCGTGGCCGCGCGCGGCCGGGTCGACCAGCAGCACGCGCAGTTTGGCCACGTCGACATCGGTGTCGTCGGGCACGCAGAGCACGCACCCGACCCGGCCGTCCGGCCCTTCGGCGATCCAGCCTGCCTGTCTGGCCGGATCGGGTTTGTCCGCGAAGTCCGCGGCGATCCGGGCGACCAGCGCCTCGAACTCGGTGTTCCAGCCGAACTCGCGCGCGTACTGCTCACCGTGCGCGAGCACGAGCCAGCCGAGGTCGCCCGGTTGACCCAGTGGCCGGATCGTGATCGGAACAGTCATCTCGCCTCCACTGAAACACTCGTTTCAGTGCGAGACTAGCGCCATGGCCGACCCGACGCGAGAGCCCTCCGCGCGCGAGACGCAACTGCTCGACCTCGCCTACCGGTACGCGCTCGAACACGGCACGGTCGAGCTGCCGCTGCGCGCCCTCGCCTCGGCCATCGGATCCAGCCCGCGCGTGCTGCTGTTCCTGTTCGGTTCCAAGGACGGCCTGCTGCGTGCGTTGCTCGGCCGCGCCCGGGCCGAGGAGCTGCGCCTGCTCGCCGAGGCCGACCTGGCCAGCGCCTCATCCCGGGTACGCGCGCTCTGGTCCTGGCTGGCGGCGCCCGAGCACCGGTCGCTGCTCACCCTCTGGCTCGACGCCTACAGCCGCTCGCTCACCGCGCCGGACGGTCCCTGGTCCGGTTTCGCCCAAGCCACGGTCGACGACTGGCTGGCCTTGCTCGGCCCGGACCGTTCACGGGCAACGTCGCAGCTGGCGGTGCTGCGCGGGGCGTTGCTCGATCTGCTGGCCACCGGCGACGTCGAGCGCACAACCGAGGCGGTGACCCGACTCCTAGACTCCGGCTGTGCGTAGCGTCGTGATCAAGCCGGACCGGAGTTTCGCGATCGAGGAGCGGCCGGATCCCGTGCCGGGGCGCGGTGAAGCCGTCGTGCGGGTGCGGGCGGCGGGTCTGAACGCGGCCGATCTGCAACAGGCGCGCGGCGATTACCCGGCCCCGCCGGGTTGGCCTGCCGAGGTGCCGGGGCTGGAGGTCGCCGGGGAGGTCATCGCGATCGGCGACGGGGTGCGGGAAACCGCGCTCGGGGATCGCGTCATGGCGTTGATCGGCGGTGGTGGTCACGCGGAGCGGGTGGTGGTGCCCGCCGATCTGCTCATGCCGGTGCCCGATGCGGTTTCCTGGGCGCAGGCGGGCGGGTTTCCGGAGATCTTCAGCACCGCGTGGGACGCGCTGGTCAGCCAGGCCCATCTTCGCGCGGCCGACCGGGTGCTGATCACCGGCGCGGCCGGCGGGGTCGGCACCGCGATGGTGCAGGTCGCGCTGGTTTCCGGCGCTCGGGTCGTCGCCAGCGTGCGACGACCCGAGCTACATGAGCGCGTTCGCTCGCTCGCGTCGACCGGGCAAATCCTGGAAACCGTTATCCCGCAACAGGAATCCGAGCACGGGCCGTATGACGTCATCGTCGAGCTGGTCGGCGGCGCGGACTGCCTGGACCGGATCACGATGCTGCGCACCGGTGGCACGTACGTGATCGTCGGCGTGCAGGGCGGGAAGTCCGCGCCGCTGCCCATGTTCGAGTTGATGCTGCGCCGGGCCACGATCATCGGCACCACGATCCGTGGCCGCAGCCATGCCGAGAAAGCCGTGCTGGCCAGGACGATTCGCGATTCGGTCGTCCCGCTGCTGAGCGAGGGCCAGCTCCGCGTCCCGGTCGACACCACCTACCGGCTGGATGAGTACCCGGCTGCCTACGAGCGGCTTGGCGGTCCGGGAAAGTTCGGCAAGCTGGTCTATCTGCCGTGACCGGTCGGCACCGGTTCGGCGAGGTGGCGCAGGGTGGTCTTGTCGGCGAGGTAGATCGGTTCGGTCGAGTACTGGGCGAGGTAGACGCGGCGCATCCGGTCGGTGGTGTTGGCGCCACTGCGATGCAGGACCGTGCTGGCGAAGCAGGCGATGCTGCCTGCCGGGGCGATGATCGGCTCGCCGCGCGCGTCGCCGGTGTAGCCGACCATGTCGTTGGTGCGTTCGTCCCGCACGTGCGGGACGACGTCGCGCGTGCCCGCCTGGGAGAACGGCAGCAGGTAGACGGTGCCGTTGGCTTCGGTGACGTCGTCCAGCGTGATCCAGCAGCTGAGGTATGGCGCGTGCGGATAGCCGATGAAGCCGGAATCCTGGTGCCAGCTGAACGTCATGCCCTGCTCAGCGGCCTTGACCACGTACTGCTCGTTGAACAGGTAGACGGTCTCGCCGAGCGTGGCCCGCGCGATCTCGGTCATCAGGTCGGAGAACAGGAACCGGCGCACGATCTCGCTGTGCTGGTAGGCGTGCACGAAGTAGCGCCGGCCACGGTGATCGAGGTCGAGGCGGTCCACGCCGAGCCGGTCCATCTCGGCTTCGCGTTCGGTGATCGCCCGTTGGCATTCGTCGCGCAGAGCTTGCAGATCATGCGGTGACAGGATGCCGGGCAGGATGAAGAAGCCGTCCTGCTGGAACTGGCGAATGTGCTCGGCGGTGACCGGTGATGACGTGACGGGCATCATTTTCTCCTCCGCGATGGGCGTTGATGGCCTATTCAGCATCGGCCTCGACGTGTCTCGTCGTCTTCGCATCACGCACGGAGCAGTTATCATTTTTTGCGATGCTGGACGATCTGGCGCTGCCGCAGGGCCTCGACGGGTGGGTGGGCCACCACGTCGCGGGCATGCCGGTGCGCGCCCATCGCCACGTCGAACTGGAGGTCAACCTCGTCATCAGGGGCACCGCGACCTACCTGCTCGGCGAGCGCCGCTACCGGCTCGGTCCGGGCACGCTGACCTGGCTGTTCCCGGCGCAGGATCACGTGCTGGTCGACCAGTCCGCCGATCACGAGCTGTGGTGGGCGGTGTTCGCGCCCGAACTGGTCAGCCGGATCGCGACCGGCCCGTTGCTGGCCGACGACCCGGCCGGCGAGTTCTGCCGCCGGGTACCGGCCGGCCTGGCGCGCCGGTTGCGGATGTTGTGCGAGGAGATACACCTCGCCGACATCGACAACCCCAGGATTACCAACACGGGGCTGGCCTACCTGCTCGCGCTGGCCTGGCAGACGTTCCTGGACAGCGACGACATCGTCACCGGAACCGACGTGCATCCCGCCGTCCGCGCGGCGGCGCGCCTGCTCCAGACCGATCCGGACGCGGGCGACCTCCCGCACCTGGCTCGCGTCGTCGGCCTGAGCCCCAGCCACCTGAGCCGACTCTTCAAGGCGCAGACCGGCATCCCGCTCAACCGCTACCGCAACCAGCAGCGGCTGCACCGGTTCCACCTCGCCTACGGCAACGGCGAACACACCACCGCGCTGGCCGCGGCCCTCGCCGCCGGTTTCGGCAGCTACGCCCAGTTCTATCGCGTTTTCCGCCAGGAAACCGGCCGGAACCCAGGCCGGGACCACTAAGCGTCCACTGCGGACGGCGTGCTGCCACTCCTAGAATGCGCCCGGAGGAATTCGGATGCATGTTCGCACGTCGACCATTGATTCGGTCCCGCAGGACGAAGTGACGGTGTCGACCTATCGCTGTGCCGAACTCGGGCCCATCAACATCGGTGAGATCACGTTCCAGCAGGAGCTGCGGCTGCAATGCGATGACGTCGGCACCGGGTTCTACGTGCATCTGCCGATCAACGGCCGGTTCCAGTCGCGGCATCGCGGCGTCGACATGATCGTCAACCGGCACTCTTCGGCCCTCTACCACCCCGGTGGCGGCGATTTCTTCGGCCGCTGGCCCGCCGGTTACCGGGCGCTGTGCGTGCGCATCGACCTGCCCGCGGTGGAAACCGCGCTGGCCCGGCTGGTCGGCGATCGCACGTCGAGCCGGGTCAGCTTCGACCCGGTGATGAACACGGCGGAGGGCTTCGGCCGGAACTGGGCGGAACTGCTGTTCTCGGTCAACCGTCAGCTCGCCATCCCCGGCAGTTTGCTCACCCGGCCGCTGGTCGCCGCGCCGCTGGCCGAGAGCATCGTGAACGGTTTCCTGCTCGCCGCGACCCACTCGCACCCGGAAGCGCTCGGCGGTCCGGTCGCCGCGGCGCGGCCCGCGTCGGTACGCACCGCCATCGACGTGATCGAGGCCGATCCGCAGGCGCCGCTGACCCTGTCGCTGCTGGCGCAGCGGTGCGGGGTCAGCCCGCGCACGCTGCAAAAGGGTTTCCAGCAGCACCTTGGCATGTCGCCGATGGAGTACGTGCGCGACGTCCGGCTGCGCCGGGCGCACGAAGAACTCCGCGCCGCCGATCCGTTCGCCGATTCCGTCGGCGCGGTCGCGCGTCGCTGGGGTTTTGGCCATCTGGGCCGATTCGCTGCCGCGCACGAAGCGAAATTCGGCCAGACGCCGTTGCGGACGCTTCGCGGATAACCGAATTCGTATACTGGACAATTTCGCGCCCGTTGTTCGCTTTCCTGTTAGGAATGCGCATCATGAGCAACGAACCACTGGCCGACGTGCGCGACATGTACCTGGCGCACACCATGTTCCGCCGCGAGATCGGCCTCGCCCCGGAACTGATCCGCGGTGTCGGCGCGGGCGACGTCGAGCGCGCCACGATCGTCGCCGACCACCTGGGCCTGGTCGACACCGTGCCACCTCCTGTCGATCAGGAAACCGGCGACCGCGAACAACGGGTACCGCGCCGTGCAGCAGTGGTTCAACTGGCTGCTCATCGAAGGCGAGATCGACGCGCATCCCATAGCGACCATGGAGCCGCCGTTCGTCCCCGAACAGCAGGTTCCTATGGTGCCGATGGACCTCGTCCGCAAGATCGTTTGCCGACTGCGGCGTCGCGACCTGATCTCGCGCCGGGACACCGCGCTGGTCCGGCTGATCTGGGACACCGGTTGCCGCCTGGAACTCAAGCTGGCGAGCCCGAACCCGCCGAGCCGAAGTCAACTTCCGCCTTGTCCGCTCGCCCGCCCTGCTCGCTCGGCCAACTCGCCTAGGACCTCTAGGTACTCTTTCCTGCCGTTCAGGTCACTAGGAAGTCGATCTTCTGCATCGGCTACGAGGTTCTTACTGAGAAGGCTCAGGATCTCTTTTCTTGCGTCAGAATCAAACTGCTCCGGGTCGTTCAGGTCAATAGTGTCGAACCCGTGCTCCGCTATCTCCCGTAGGGTGCTCCTAGCATGCGGGTTTGTTACTTTTTCAG
Organism: Pseudonocardiaceae bacterium; assembly: GCA_035248365.1. GTDB lineage: Bacteria > Actinomycetota > Actinomycetes > Mycobacteriales > Pseudonocardiaceae > CAJCJE01. The sequence continues at coordinate 26,411 of DATFHN010000029.1, forward strand.
TCAAGTAGTCGACTGACCAACGGTAGGGAGAATTCGAGGCCATCCAGGCTTCATTGATACCTAGGAAGATTGCACCGGACATTTTATTCATCACCAACTATGAAAACGCGGCCATTGAAACTTGTGGCATTGTCGGTAAGGTACTGGCGGACGGTGTTTGCCTGCTGTTCCGTCAAGCCACTTACGTCAATTGGAACCATATCCGCCTTTCCTAGGTGCTGCGTGATTCGGTATTGCAAGTTTGCCCATTGCCTGTCGAAGAACTGGCTGGGTAGAGGACCAAGGGCATCGTAGCTCTTGCCGTCGGAACCAGTCCAGTCAGGCCCTTTAGCATTGGGATTTCGCGTCAGCCCAATCCCTCTGGTGTTCTCAATCTCGGTCGCTGTCTGGGCTTCGTTCTCCCTGAAACTGCCCACCTATTCCGGCTGCGGCGTTGGTTGACGCATGGAGTTTCTTTGCTACGTCGCAGAGTTGTGTTACTGCATTGTTGATCTCGGTAGCGACAGCGTGGAAATCTTCTGGCGTCACTACGACAGGAATGGTGACCTTCGGGTCTGCGGGTGGCATCCGTCACACCCGCCACATGTGGGTATTGGTCGCTACCGCGTCCGCATGGTTGTTGGCTGCGTTGGAGACAAGCTCGTGAAGGAAAGTTAACTGTTGACGCAGGTCTGTGGCGGCGTTCCGCCAGGCAGTGATTGTTCGTTGGAAACCATAAGCGGCGGCGCCCTCCCAGACCTGGCTTATCCATTGGACTTGGGCTTCCTGTTCGCTCAGGCTACTTTCGATCGCGTCGATGGCATTCTCGATGGCGGAAATCAGATTCGCTAGAGCTTGGAAGTCCACCCGCAATTCAGGCATCCATCCCCCTGTGAGCAATGCGTCTCTGTAGCTGCTTGAGTCAACCCGCGCTATCTCGGTGCGCGACCCACGCCCGGCCACGTCTCATGATTATCACCGTAGCCGCCCGGACGCCCTGTGTCAGCGGAACGCACGCATTGCAACCAGCGGGCTCCGGGCGACGCTAACCGATCGAGGCTTCCATGCTCGTCTGTTGGTCGAGTGGTCTGGTCGAGTTGCGGCGGTTGAGCGGCATGAGCCTGGGAGGAATCAGGGTGCGACGTGAACGAATTATGTGAAATCTATGAAGCAGTAGGCTCGCCGAGTTCGTCACCCTGCGGTGGTTTCCCGGCACTGAGGTAGGTCCGATTGCGGCCTGCGGTTTTGGCTTGATAAAGAGCACTGTCAGCGGCGTGCAGTAGATCGTCGAGCGTATATCCGTGGGTGGGGCTGATGGCGATGCCGATCGAAACCGTGCCCTGGCCGACATGTTGAGGGCTATGGATACCCAGAGGTATTGCGGCGTCAGCGATCCTGCTGCGGATACGTTCGGCGATCGCGTGGGCGTGCTCGCTACCGGTGCTCGGCAGGAGCACGACGAATTCCTCGCCGCCGAAGCGGCCGACTAAATCGCTCGCACGGACCTCGCCTCGCAGCGTGTCGGCGACAGTCTGGAGGAACTTGTCGCCGGCGAGGTGCCCGAACTGGTCGTTGATGAGTTTGAACCGGTCCAGGTCCAGCATGAGCAGGCTGGTGTTGACCCTGGCACGGTGGGCTCGGTCGAGTTCGGCCGTTGCGGCTTCGGACCAGGATGTGATGTTGAGCAGTCCGGTCTTCGGGTCGGTGCGGGCCTGGGCGCGTAGCTGGCGGATCAGGACGTTCCGGTGCAGCACCAGGGTGATGCCGACGATCAGCAACAGCGCGATGGGCCAGTCGACCAAGGCCCAGGCCAGCAGTATGCCCAGAGCGATGGTGGCCGCTTCCAACGCGTAGTCGGAGCGGCTGCCCAGGGCATCACGAATCCGCTTGTGCGATGCTCCGTAGTAGACCGCGATCGTCATCAGCACGGTGTTGACCAGCAGGTAGATCAATCCGGCTGCGGTCACCATGCCGAAGGTAGGGACGCTGCGGGGCATGGTCGCGAAGGAGCCGTGTCCGGCCAGCCAGAGGAAGGCAACGGCGGCGTAGCCGGAGATGGCAGTGGCTGCGGTGGAGAAGGTCCGGCGGAACACTGGGTTACGTTGCACGCGCAGCCATCGGTAGAAGAACGACACGGTGATGACGAGGGCGGCCAAGCCCGGCTGAATGACCAGCACGGCGGCAAACATCCACACGGTGTCCAGGCCGATGTGGGGAATGCCGGCGAAGCGTTCGCGGATTTTCTCGATTGGGCGGGACAGTTCGGTGTAGGCGATGGTGCAGGCGCAGAGCACGATGGTCGGGAACAGACTGGTGCCGGTGGTCGGGATGTGGGTGAATGCCCACGCCGCGCCTGCGGCTGCCGCGAGGTCGACGGCGAGTACGTAGGCGATCAGTCCGCGTTTGGGTAGGGTCCACAGCGTCCAACTGCTGATCGCGAACAGTAACCACTGTGAGCCATGTGCGTTACCGGATGGCGTCGCACGGCCCTTACTATGGTGGTCGACAGGACCCCCTACCACTCCGGGAACGTAACCGGTTAGGTACTGACTGTCACTCAACCGTTCGGGTGACGATCTGCCTATGGTGTGGCATTGAGTCGCGACCGTGCATTGGGAGCGAGTGGAGGGAGGTGTCCGTGATGCGCAAGAGTCAGAACTGGTGACGCCAGATCAGCAGCATCTTGATGCCGGGGAGCGGGCTGCGTACGACCTGGGTGAGGACGTGGGGGCCATGGTGCGCGTCCCGGTCACAGTGGATGGGTTCGGCGTGCGCGCCGCCATGCCAGTGCGACCGGGACGGCCGTCACGACTCCCGCAGCTGCGATCACGACGATCGTCTGGGCGGGCGACCGCAGGACACTGACCAGCACGCCCGCCACAATCAGGCCGACGCCCTGCACGGCGATCAGGCCGGAGCCGGCGAGCCCGAACGCCTGGCCACGCTCGGCGTCGGGCACCAGACGCATGAACGTCGTACTCGCGATCACCTGATACGCCGCACACAAACCCGATACGAACAGCAGCGTCATCGCGATCACCAGCGGTGGCCGGAACACGAACCCGAGAAGCGGCACGATCGCCAGCACCGCCAGAACGCCGACGATGCGTACCCGTAGCTCGGGGGTGACGAAGCGGCTGATCACGATCGCGCCGACCGCGATCCCAGCTGGATTGGCCGCCAGTAGCAGACCAGCTGCGGTAGCGCCGTCGCCGATCTGCGCGGCGTAGGGCACGGCGAGACCTTCCGGAACGATCACGAAGCCTGCGAGCCAGGCCGCGCCAACGAGCGAGCGCAAGCGCGAATCGCGCCAAATTGTGCCGACGCCGGCCGCCAATCGGTGCAGCGTCGACATCGGCACATCGGCGGCGTCCGCGCTGGGCGACGGGCGAGCCCGCACTCCCAATCGGATCACGATGGCTGAGATTGCGAAGGTCGCCGCGTCGATGGCCAGTCCCCGACTCGGTCCGAACGCCGCGATCACCGCACCGCCAGCGGCGAAGCCGACGAGCTGGCCGACTTGGTTGGTTGTTTTCAAAAGCGACTGCCCAGCAACGTAACGATCACCGGTGAGCACGGTCGGCATCACCGAGGCTTGGGCAGAGCTGAACGGCGCGTTCGCCAGTTGGACGAGGACCAGCACGGCGACTAGTGCCGATAGCGGGATGCCGGGGATTGCCATGACCGCGACGAGCGCGCACCGGAGCAGGTCGCAGGTCACCATGACGGCGCGACGCGGGAAGCGATCTGCCAATCCGCCCAGGAGAGGGCCGCTCACGAGGTCAGGAAGGAAGGTCAACGCGTACGTCAGGGCAGGCCACGCGGCTGAGTTGGTGCGGTCGAACACGAGGACCGCCAGCGATACGCGTGCCAACTGGTCGCCCAGGACAGACTGCAACTCGGCCAGCCAGATGGCGCGGAATTCTCCGACCGCGAGGGCGTCACGTAGCTGTGCTGGTCTGCCGTCGTCCTCGCCCACTTGTATCTCCCCGTATACGCGTCGCCACTGACCGCAGCGACGACGGTACCCGGGACAGCGACGGACCCGTAGATGTTTCGCGTAATTCCGTCGGCCTGCGGGGTGGGTGCGTGATCGGGCCGGTGAAATGGCTGCAATTCGTGCCGATATTGCTTATTTGACCGATTGGCAGACGAAGTTGACCGACGCGCAAACGCGATACATGGAGACCGAGCACGTGACCGCTGACCAGTGGTCCAAACTGGCGAACGGCTTGCAGGCATGAAGGCACGGACGTCACACGGCGCAATGCTCGAGGTGCTCTTGGCGGCAGCTGCGCTGGCCGGATGTACATCGGGCAACAGCGGCACACCAACTCCAGCAACGACGGGCGCTACGACTGATCCAACCACGAGTGCTGGACCATCACCACCAGTCCGAGGACAAGCACATCTGGCCGAAGCTGCTCGACCGCGTCGGCGCGGACGCCGAGCCGATCGTGCGCGTGATGGAGGAACAGCACCAGGGCATCGACAAACTCCTCGGCCAGGTAAGGACCGAACTCGCGCAGTGGCGCGAAACCGCCGATTCGGCGCGGGGCGCAGCACTCGCCGACACCACGGCGCGACTGTTCGCGCGGCTCGTCGAACACCTCGATGTCGAAGAGGAACGGGCGCTGCCGTTGATCGAGCGGCACATCACCGCGGCCGAGTGGGCCGCGATGATCGCCGACGGCGCCGACGACGTCCCGCCCGAGCAGCTGCCGCTGATCTTCGGCCTGATGTCCTACGAAGGCGACCCGGACACCGTCCGCGACATCATCGCCGCGCTCCCGCCCGAGGTGAGCGCGGTCATCGGCGACCTGTCCACTGAGGCCTTCGCCGCGCACGCACAACGCGTGCACGGCACACCCACCCCGGCGCGCATCGGCAATGGCGCTCGCTAACCCTCCAGGAAGGCGATGACGGCGTCCCGCCCGACCTGGCCGCGTTCGCGGTTCTGGATGGAGTGGGACGCGCCGGGCACGACGACCAGCTTCACGTCCGGCCCGGTGGCGGCTTCCTGGCGCGCCCATTCCAGCGGGGTCGACAGGTCGTGGTCACCGTTGACGATCAGCACCGGCACGTTCGGCAGGCGCGCCGCGGTGTTGGAGTTGGGTCGTTCGGCGGGCCAGTGTTCGCAGGTCTGGTCGAACCCTTGGCCGACCGCCACCGCCTGCGTGTACGGCCAGACCGCCGAGGTGGGCAGCAGCCGCTGGGTCAGGGCGAGCGCGGCCGGGCGGAAGCTGGCCGCGGTTGCCGCGCTGCCCCAGGGGAAGCGCATGTCCGCGCAGAGGGTGGCCGCGTGCAGGCCGGAGCTGAACTCGTCGACCGGGTCGCCGCCGGAGGCGAGCATCTGCGACAACGCGTTCAGTTTGGCCGGGGCGCCATTGCGGGCGGCGTGGATCGCGCCGATCACGTCCCCGCTGCCGGGCGGCAGATCGGCCGGGTTCGGGTCGCGGTAGGTCGGGTCGACAAACTCGTAGGTGACGAGCATGTCGAACAGCGAGACGCCCTGCCCGGCCGAATCCTGCCGGACGAGCGCGGCCAGGTCCTCGGCGGGGTCGTAGCCGCAGGCCGGGGCGGTCGCGCAGGCAGCGCGCAGGACGCGGGCCTGGGCGCGCAACCCGACCAGGTAGAGCGAGTCGGCCGGTTCGGCCTGGTGCGGCAGAACGGAATCGAGCACGAGCCGGTTGACGTGCGTGGGATGCGCGAGCGCATAGCGCTCGGCGACGAAGGTGCCGTAGGAGACCCCGTCAACGACCATCTTGTTCACGCCGAGGGCCTGCCGCAGCGCGTCGAGATCGGCGACGGTCTGATCGGTGCTGTAGAGCGACGCGGTGTCACCGAGGAGGTCCGCGCACTGGGTGACCGCGTCGGGCGTGGGTACCGCGATGTCCGAGCTGCCCACCTGGGCCTGCAACTCGGGGCAGTTCAACGCGCCCTGCCCGGTGCCGCGCTCGTCGATGAACACCATCCGGTAGTCCTTGGCCAGCTCGGGCATGCGCTTGTCCGACATCTGGTCGGCGAACGGCACGCCCGGCTGGCCGGGACCGCCGGTCAGGAACAGCAGCACGCCCTTGCTGGCCGACCCGTTGTTGCTGGTCGCGACCTGCAGGTTCAGCGTGCCGGCCCGGTGTCCGGTGTGGTCGATCGGCACGGTCAGCGTCGAGCAGGTGAAGTCGGGCTGATCGGCGCACGCGTGCGCCCCGGTCAGTCGCGGTCCGTCCGGTGCGGACGTTGCCGCGGATGCCGGTAATGCCGTCAAGGCCAGTCCGGCCGCGATCCCTGCCACCCAGCGATATCTCCCCATGTCAAGGGCATACCAGCAGGTCCGGGCGGCGCGCTACCGTATTTCGGTGGGAGCCTGTCCCGCTCAGGGGTTCGTCAGGCAGTGAACGCGTAGTCGGTGAGCGGGAAGGTGGTGGCTTCGCGGTTGCTGGTGACGACCGGGGTGGGCCGCAGCAGCGCGGCTTCGCCGTGCGGGTTGAAGTAGTAGCTGCGCGCGGCCGCGCAATTGCCCTGGTAGAACACGGAATCGCCGAGTTTGCGGCTCATCCTGGCCAGGAAATCGTCGTTGGCTTCCTGGGTGACTTCGAAGACCCTCGCATTGCGACGGTCGAGTTCGCCGAACAACCGGGCCAGGTGCGCCATCTGCGCTTCGACGGTCCAGAAGTAGGACAGCCCGGTGTACGCGTAGGGGCTGTTCAGGCTGATCAGGTTCGGGAAGTGCGGCACGGTCAGGCCCGCGTAGGCCTGGAACCGGCTCTCCCGCCACCACTTCCCCAGGTCACGACCGTCCCGGCCGATGATGTCGATGGCCGGGAAGTTGGTCTCCCACACGTCGAATCCGGTGGCCAGCACGAGCAGGTCGATCTCGGTGCGGTGACCGTCGGCGGTCACGATCGCGTCCGGTTCGATGTGGTCGATCGTGCCGGTTTCCAGGTGCACGGTGGGTTTGTTGAACGTCCGGTAGTAGGCGTTGGAGAACGTCGGCCGCTTGCAGCCGAACGAATAGCGCGGCGTGAGCTGGGCGCGAGTGCGCGCATCGCGGACCTGCACCCGCAGGTGCGCCCGCGCGGTCAGCTCGGCGAGCCGGTTGGCCAGTTGCAGCTGACGGTAGTGCAGTACTCCGGCAACCGAGAGGGCCTCCAGCGCGGTCGAGTTGACCAGCCGGGCAGCCCGCTGCGTGGCCGGGACGGCCGCGAACAACCGGCGCACCGGGCGCGGAATGCGCGCGTCGATCTTGGGCACCACCCAGATCGGCGTGCGCTGGTAGACGGTCAGGTCGGCGACGTCGCGGGCGAGTTCCGGAATGAGCTGCACCGCGGTCGCGCCGGTGCCGATGATGGCGGCTCGTTTGCCGGTCAGCGGGTAGGTGTGGTCCCAGTCGGCACTGTGGATGATCTTGCCAGCGAACTCGCCGATCCCGGGAATGTCCGGGGTTTTCGGCTGGGAGAGAAAGCCGGTCGCGGTGATCAGGAACCGCGCCGAGACCGGCTCACCGCCCGCGATGCCGACCCGCCAGCGTTGCGCGTCCTCGTCCCAGGTCGCGCCGGTGACGGTGGTGCCGAACCGCATGCGGCGGCGCAGGTCGTACTTGGTGGCGACGTGTTCGGCGTAGCGCTTGAGTTCCGCGCCCGGCGCGAACAGCCGCGACCAGTTCGGGTTGGGCTCGAAGGAGTACGAGTAGGTCACCGACGCGATGTCCACGGCCAGGCCCGGATACCGGTTGACGTGCCAGGTTCCGCCGAGGTCGTCCTCGCGGTCGACGATCAGGTAGTCGTGGATGCCGAGCCGGTCGAGCTGGATCGCCGCGCCCATGCCGCCGAACCCGGCGCCGACGATCAACGCGTCAGTCATCCAGCCCGCCTCCCCGATTTCAGATACGACCTGTATCTGGATTCGGAGCGTATGCAGGATTTGTTAGGCTGTCAACGTGCCAAGACTGACCCGCGCCGAGAGCCAGGCCCGTACCCGCGCGCGGCTACTGGAGATCGCCCGTCCGATGTTCCTGCGCGACGGCTACGCCGCGACCTCCCTGGACAAGGTCGCCGACGCTGCCGGTTACACGCGCGGCGCGGTGTATTCGAACTTCCGCAACAAGGACGAGCTGTGCATGGCCGTGCTCGACGAGATCCGGGCCGAGCGTGCCGGCGACATCGTGGCGATCCTCCAGGCGACGACACCCCAGGAACGCATCGAACGGTTCGAGGCCTGGGCCGAGAACGTGATCGGCGACCCGAGCTGGACCAGGCTGGAACTGGAGTTCGGCGTGCAGGCCAGCGCCGACGACGCCCTCCGCGAAGACCTCGCCGCCCGGATCACCGGCCTGACCGAGTTGATCGGCGCGGGCGTGCGCACCTTGGCCGAGACCGACGGCGCGCAGTTGACCATGCCCGCCGAGGAAATCGGCGTCGCCCTGCTCAGCCTGGGCGTCGGGCTCGGCGTGTTTCGCTCGATCCAGCCCAAACTGCCGGTCGGCGCCCTGGTCAACACGCTGCGCGTGCTGACCGGCCTACCCGCCGCACCGTAGCCCGCGCACGGCCAAGTAGTCCGCGTCGTCAGCCTTTCCTGGTGGCACCAGCGCGATCGGCCCGTCGACCCGGCGCGCGACCCAGGCCCGGTGAAACGGACTGCCCGGCGCGAAGGTGTCGCGAGTGGTCGGCTCGGCCGGATCAACCGGGCAGACCAACGCCGGCCGCGTTGTCTGCCCGCGCGGCCCGCCCGCGATCAGGTCGGCGATCGCCTGCGCGGCCGGTTTGCGCTGGTGGTCGACGGTGAACAGGCCGAGATCGTATTCGCGATCCGGGAAGTCCTTGAGTGCGCGATCGATGTCGTGCGAGCACCACCAGGTGACGCCGAACAGGGCCGGGTTGTGCAACATGTGCTCGATGGTCGCGGTGGTGAACTGCCCGGCCAGGTCGGCCGGGATGTCCGGCCGCGGCGCGCCGAACTCCTGCAACCACACCGGCCGATCCGGTGTCGTGGCGACGGCCTGCGCCAGCTCGACGAGATAGTCGGCATGGCTCAGCGTCGCCGGCCCGAGCGGTCCATCCACATCGGACACGCCGTTGAACACCCAGGAGTGCACGCTGGTGAGATCGCCCAACTCGGCCGCGTCGGCGGCGCCGAAGGGATGCTTGGGCGCGTAGAACGCGTCATCGTAGAGCGAGTGCACGTGCAGCAGGCCAGGCGCGGCCGCCCGCGCCGCGCCCAGCAACTCGATCGCCCACGACCGCGAGTCGGCCAGATCGGTCGGGTTGGCCGGCCACAGGTTGTTGACCTCGTTGCCCAACGTGATCGCGAAGACGTTCTCCCGCGACGCCACCGCACCAGCCAGCACCCGCACGTACTCGTTGAGTCCGGATCGGACGGTCGAATCGGTGAACACACTGGCCTGATGCCAGGTCAGCACCCACGACGGCAGGAAGTCGAAGCTCGACAGGTGACCCTGGATCAGGTCGACCGACACGTCAAGGTCGAACTCGGCGGCACAGTCGATCATCGTCAGCACGTCGTCGATCGCGCGAGCGCGGATCAGGCCACGATTGGGCTGGATCCACGGCCAGATCGGGAAGATCCGCACGTGATCGAGGCCGAGTGCGGCGAGATCGGCGAAATCGCGGCGCACGGCGTCCGCGTCGAAGTCGAGCCAGCTGTAGAACCAGCCCGACGACGGCACGTAGTTCGCACCAAAGCGCGGCGATTTCCGTTCCGGTCGGGTACGCACCGGCCACTACCTCCCGAACTAAACCGATTTAGTGAACGAGTCAGCTGTCAATCTCTAGGAAGGCAAATCTCTTGGCAACCCGGTGCTCTCCCGCACCACCAGTTCCGGCATGGGCGCCTGCACGCTCTGCGCCGCGCCGTCCACCGCGCGCAGCATCGTCGCCGCGACCAATTCGCCGAGCGCGAAGGTGTCTCGGCTGAGCGCGGTCAGCGACGGGTGCATCATCCGGGCCAGCACCGAGTCGTCGAACGCCACGATCGACAGGTCCTGCGGCACCGAAAGGCCCATCTCGATGGCGACGCCGAGCCCGGCGACGGCCATCACGTCGCTGTCGTAGACGATCGCGGTCGGCTTCGGTCGTCGCGCGAGCAGCCGCCGGGTGACCTCGGCGCCCTGCTCGTCGGAGAAGTCCGTGGTGGTCGAGGTGGCGCCGACCAGGTCCAGCGCACTGGCCGAGTCGCGCAGCGCCTCGATGCGCCGCTGGGTGTGCCAGAACTCGGGCAGCCCGGCGACGTGGGCGATGCGGTGATGGCCAAGCGCGGCAAGGTATTCGACGATGCGCAGCATGGCCGCCCGGTCGTCGACCCACACGTTGGGTAACGATTCCAGCGGCCCCGCCCCGCCGAGCACGACCGCGGGCAACTGGGATCGTCGCAGCTCGTCGATGCGCGGATCGTCCGCGCGCAGGTCGAACAGGACGACGCCGTCGACGTGGTTGGCCGAGCGCCATTTGCGATAGGTCTCGACCTCGGCCTCGATGTCCTCGACGATCAGCAGCTGCAACCCGACGCCCTCGCCGGAGAGTCCGGCCTGCAAACCCGAGACCAGCTGCGCGAAGAACGGCTCGACCCCGAGAGTGCGCGCGGGCCGTGCGGACACCAGCCCGATCATGTCGGCCCTGGCGCCGGACAGGGCCCGCGCCGCGCTGTGCGGGTGCCAGCCCATCTGCTCGGCGATCTGCAGGATGCGCGCGCGGGTCGCCTCGCTGACCCCGGCGCGGCCGTTGAGCGCGAAGGACACCGCGCCGATGGACACGCCGGCCCGCGCCGCGATGTCCCCGATCGTCGGTCTTGCCATCCCCTGCGCCTCCTGCCGTCTGCACACGTACCGAAAGGGCAGGTCCCTCCTCTTGACACCGCCGTATGCTTTTCGCATAGTTCCATGACTAAAGCGCTTTAGCAACCATCGGCTAATTCGGACCGGGTATGGCGTTCGTCGCACAGCGGGGCACGCGGCGTGCCACCCGCAACGCCGACAGCCCGCGGTTTCGACAGGAGAGTGTTGATGCACGGCAGGCTCAGGTATTTGGCGGTGGCCGCGTGCGCGGCGAGCGCCCTGCTCGTCGTGGCCGGCTGCGGTGTCGGCGGCGGCAGTGACAGCGGCGCGAACACCAGCCAGACGGTCGCGGCCAACGCGCCGATCAAGGGTTCGATCACGTTCCAGACCTGGTCTCTGAAGAACCAGACATTCACCCCCTACTTCACCTCGCTCATCCAGGCGTTCCAGGCGAAGTACCCGGGCACCACCATCAACTGGATCGACCAGCCGGGCGACGGCTACCAGCAGAAAGTGGCCAGCCAGGTCACCAGCAAGACGCTGCCGGACGTGATCAACCTGCCGCCCAACATCGCCTATCCGCTGGTGACCTCCGGCAACCTGCTCGACCTGACCAAGAACGTGCCGACGCTGAGCCAGGACTACGTCCAAAGTGGACTTGACTCGTACCGGTACCCCGGCGTGTCCGGCGAATACGGCTTCCCCTGGTACCTCGGGGCCGAGCTGAACTTCTGGAACAAGGCCATGTTCACCAAGGACGGCCTGAACCCCAACGCGGTGCCCAAGACCCTCGACGACCTGTTCACCCAAGCCAAGACCATGCACGACGGCTCGGCGGGCAAGGACTACCTGATCAGTACGATCCCCGGCCTGAACAACATCGTCCAGGCGGGCGGGCCGCTGATGAACTCCGGCTACACCAAGTTCATCTTCAACAACGACAAGGTCGCCGCCCTGCTCGACCAGTACGTCGCCGCGTTCAAGGCCGGCGAGATGCCGCCCGACGTGCTGACCAACACCTACCAGGGCAACAACGCGCTGTTCCTCAAGCAGGAAGTGGCCTGGACGACCGGTCAGGGCAACGAGGTCACCAAGGTCGCGCAGACCAACCCCGACCTGGCGCCGAACATCATCCCGTCCCCGTCCTTCGGCCCGGCCAACCTCAACGTGCAGGGCATCTCGGTGTCCGCGAAGAGCGCGAACCTCCCGCTGGCGCTGGCGTTCGCCAAGTTCGTGACCGACAACGACAACCAGGTCGCGTTCATCAAGCTCGCCCCCGGCTTCCTGCCCGGCACAACAGCAGCAGCCAAGGACCCGGCCTACGCCAAGAGCGACGGCACCAACGCGGGCGACTCGGCCGTGATCGGCTACCAGGACATGCAGCACGCGATCAACTACACCCCGCCGGTGTGGACCGACCAGATGAACACCGACTTCAACCAGCAGATCTCGCTGGCGATCAGCGGGCAGAAGTCGTCCAAGCAGGCCCTCGACGACCTGGTCAACCAGCTCAACCAGTTGCTGAGCAACTGACCTGACCCCGCCGGACGCCCCTCTCATCGGGGGGAGGGGCGTCCGGCGAGACGAGGACTTACGATGCGCTACCACCGTTGGTACTCCCCCTGGCTGCTGGTGATTCCCGCGCTGGGCCTGGTCACGCTGTTCAGCATCTGGCCCGCGATCAACACCGGCGTGCTGTCCTTCACCAACGTCCGCCAGATCACCGGCGGACGTTTCGTCGGGTTCAGCAACTACATCGCGATGTTCCAGGACCCGCAACTGCTCAACGCGCTCATCAACACCCTGCTCTACGTGGTGATCTGCGTTCCGCTGCTGACCGTCCTGCCGCTGCTGCTGGCCATCCTGGTACAGCGCACCATCCCGTTGATCGGCCTGTTCCGCACGGTCTTCTACTTCCCCGTCGTCGCGTCGGCCGTGGTCGTCGCGGTGATCTGGCAGTGGCTGCTGGACAGTCGCGGGCTGGTCAACGGCCTGCTGCAAGACCTGCACCTGACCCAGCAGGCCGTCCCCTTCCTCACCGGTCGCTGGCTGCTGTTGTTCAGCGCCATCTCGCTGACCGTGTGGAAAGGCCTCGGCTACTACATGATCATCTACTTGTCCGCGTTGGCCAACGTGCCCCAGGAACTGCACGAAGCCGCGGCTGTCGACGGTGCGGGCGGGGTCCGCCGCTTCTTCGCCGTCACCCTGCCCGGCGTGCGCGCGACCACCATGCTGGTCGCCATCCTGGTGATGATCTCCGCCATGCGCATCTTCACCGAGCTCTACATCCTCGGCGGGCGCACCGGCGGCATCGGCGGCAACGATTCGTCGATCGTGCTGCTCATCCAGAACGCCGCGTCCGGCATCAACGCGCGCCTTGGCTACGCGTCCACGCTCAGCGTGTTCCTGTTCGCGATCACCGTCATCCCGATGCTGGTGCTGTCCAGGCTGAACCGGAGGGCCGAGGCATGACCGCGACCATCGCCGACCAGGTCCTCGCCACTCCGGCCGTCGACAAGCCCAAACACCGCCGCTCGCGCAGCTTCAACAAGCCAACCACATGGGGCCTGACCGCGCGTTACGTGCTGCTCCTGATCGTCCTCGTGATCACCATCGGCCCGATGCTCTGGGAGCTGTCCACCTCCCTGAAGAGCGTCAGCGAGGACGTCTACACCACAACCCCCAGCTTCGTCCCGCAGCACGCGACCCTCTACAACTACAGCAAAGTCGCCCAGCTGATCCCGGTGCTCAAGTTCGCGGGCAACTCGATCATCGTCGCCATCCTGGACGTCGGCGGCAACGTGCTCGGCGCGTCCATCGCCGGTTTCGCCCTGGCCCGGTTGAACTTCCGTGGCCGCAAGCTCGTCCTCGGCGTCTTTCTGTCCACTTTGGTCCTGCCCGCCGAGGTCACCATCGTCTCGCAGTTCCAGACCGTCTCCAACCTGGGCCTCGGCAACACCCTGTTCGGCGTCGCGCTGCCCAACATGATCGGCGCCATCAACGTGCTGCTCATGCGCAACGCCTTCCAGGCCATCCCCGGCGAGATCGACGCCGCCGCGATCCTGGACGGCGCCAACGTGTGGCAACGCCTGCGCTACATCGGTCTGCCCGCGGTCAAAGGTGTGCTCAGTGTGGTGGCGATCCTGTCCTTCATCGGCGCCTGGGACGATTTCCTCTGGCCGTTGCTGGTTCTGCAGGACCCCAGCAAACTGACTCTCACGGTAGGCCTCGCCTACCTGCAAGGCCAATTCCAGGTAGACCCAAGAACACTGGCCGCGGGCGCGATGATCGCGCTGGTCCCGATCCTCCTGCTTTTCCTCGCATTGCAACGTTTCTTCTTCCGAGGCATCGGTGAAGGCGCGGTGAAGGGTTGACCATGATCAGCATCAAGTCAGTCGAATCCACCGAATGCTTCACCGGCCCCGAGACCGACCCACGGCAAATCATCCGAGTAACCCTCGACCGAGAAACCACCCACCCGCAACCCATCACCATCACCGGCCCCAACACAACCGGCACAGCCCAAGTCCCCCCAGGAACAGGCTCAATCCAACTAGAAATCCCGATCACCACAACGGCTCCCACCGGCACCTCCATCCCCATCTCAGTAACCGCAGGCGAAGCAGTCACCGAGGCAACCATCGTCATCGCCGAACCCGGCTGGACCATGTACCTCGTCTCGCACTTCCACTACGACCCCGTCTGGTGGAACACCCAAGCCGGCTACACCGCGACCTGGGAACTGCAAGGCAACGACGGCAGCACCCGTCCGGTCTGGGAACACAACGGCTTCAACCTCGTCCGCGCGCACATCGAGATGGCGATGGCCGACGAGGACTACACGTTCGTGCTGGCCGAGGTCGACTACCTCAAGCCGTTCTGGGACCTGCACCCCGAATACCGCGACGTGCTCACCAACCTGGTCGCCGTAGGCCGCGTCGAGATCATGGGCGGTACGTACAACGAGCCCAACACCAACCTGACCGGCTCGGAAACCACCATCCGCAACCTGGTCTACGGCGTCGGCTACCAGCGCGACGTGCTCGGCGCCGACCCGCACACCGCCTGGCAACTCGACGTGTTCGGCCACGACCCGCAGTTCCCCGGCCTGGTCGCCGACGCCGGACTGTCCAGCACATCATGGGCGCGCGGCCCGTTCCACCAGTGGGGCCCGATCCTGTCCAAGTTCAACGAGGCAGGCGGCGACGCGCGGAACATGCAGTTCCCCGCCGAGTTCGAATGGTTGTCGCCGTCAGGCAACGGTGTGCTCACGCACTACATGCCCAACCACTATTCGGCAGGCTGGTGGATGGACTCCTCGGCGACCCTCGCCGATGCCGAACAAGCCGTCTACAACCTGTTCCTGGCTCTCAAGCCGGCCGCCGCCACCAAGAACACCCTGCTCCCGGTAGGCACCGACTACACCCCGCCGAACAAGTGGGTCACCGAGATCCACCGCGACTGGAACGCGCGCTACGTCTGGCCGAAGTTCGTCTGCGGCAACCCCCGCGACTTCTTCGCCTCCGTCCGCGCCGAACTCGACGATCGCGGCGTGGCGCCAAGCCCGCAGACCCGCGACATGAACCCGATCTACACCGGCAAAGACGTCTCCTACATCGACACCAAACAAGCCCAGCGCGCAGCCGAAACAGCGGCGACGGACGCCGAGAAACTCGCCGCGTTCGCGTCCCTGCTCGGCCTGGGCCAATATCCGCACACGGCGATGGACAAGGTCTGGCGCCAACTCGCCTACGGCGCCCACCACGACGCCATCACCGGTTCCGAGTCCGACCAGGTCTACATCGACCTGTTGACCGGCTGGCGCGAAGCCCACGACCTGGCCGACCAGGTCCGCGCCAACGCGCTCGCCGCCCTGGTAGCCCAGGTTGACACCACCGGCGAAGGCGTCGCTGTAACCATCACGAACACACTCGCCTTCCCGAGGACCGACCTGGTCCACATCACCCTGGCCACCACCCCCGACGATGTCCCCACCACCAACCCCCAGGACGCTGAACTCCCCGCCCCCGGCAACAGCGCCCCCGGCAACAGCGCCCCCGGCAACAGCGCCCCTGGCAACAGCGTCCCCGCCACCGATCCCCACCACACCGAAATCCCCACGCCCGCCACCGGCTCCCACCACACCGAAGTCCCCACCCTTGGTAACAGCGCCCCAGCCAACACCCCCCACCACGCCGACATCCCCACCGCCCACCACGGCGTCCCAGCCACCCGCCCCACCGAAAGCCCCACTCTCGACGGCGGCTTCCGCCTCGTAGCTCCCGACGGCACCGAAGTTCCCGCCGTCATCGAAAGCCGCGCCGCCAACCAACTCACTCTGGCCTTCGTCGCCCGCGACATCCCTTCCCTCGGCTGGCGCACATACCGCCTCCTCCCCGGCCCCGCCCCCGAGTGGCGCTCCGCCGACGGCGCCACCATCGCCAACGAACACTTCGCCGTCACAACGGACCCCGCCCGCGGCGGCGCCCTGACCAGCATCCGCGAGCTGGCCAGCGGCCGCGAACTCCTCCGCGACGGCCAACTCGGCAATGAACTGCGCCTCTACGACGAATACCCGGCCCACCCCGAATTCGGCGAAGGCCCCTGGCATCTGGTCCCGTCCGGCCCGGTCACCTCATCGGCTGCGTCCGCCGCCGAATCAGTCCAGTTCGAGCACAGCCCAGCAGGCGCCCGCATCACCGTCATCGGCACGGTCGGCGAACTCCGCTACGAACAGCGCATCACCCTCTGGCATGGTCTGGACCGAGTCGACTTCCACACCCGCGTCCTCGACTTCGCCGGCTCCGACCGACTGCTCCGCGTCAAGTTCGCCGCCGACATCCCCGGTGCCCGTCCGGTGTCCGAAGTCGCGGGCGCGGTCATCGCGCGAGGCTTCGGCATCGTCGATGTCGACAGCGCCACCGCACCCTGGACGCTCGACAACCCAGCGAACACGTTCTTCGCCCTGAGCAGCACCGCCCACCTCCGGCTCACCGACCCGTCCGGCACTCCCGTCGGCAAGGCCGCCATCGCGGTCGCCGAAGTCGTGGTCAACGAACTCGGCAACGCCGCCGAGCACGCCCGCGATCTGGTGGTCGCACTCGGTCGGATCGGCGTCACCGCCACCACGTCCACCGCGCACGGCGCCCGCTACGGCTGGCTGCACGTCGACTCGAACCTCCCGGACATCCGCATCGTGCTCGGTGGTCCGGACCTCAACCCGGTCGCCGAAGCCGTCCTCGCCAACGGCGGTCGCGCCGAGTTCGATCGGCAACTCGCCGAACACGGCGCGGCCCGCGTGCTCGTCCCGGCGAAAACGACGGTCGAAGAAGCCTGGGTGGCCAATGCCGATCTACGCGGCGCTGACGCGCTCCCAACCCTGATCATCGCCGGTGCCGACAACGAGAGGTTCACGGCCGAGGTCGCCGCTGTGGCCGCGGAGTTCACAGCGAACGCCTCCGCGACAACCACGGTCACCAGCACCGACGCCCTGACCCTCCTGGACGAGCACACCGTCGGGTTGCTCACCTACGGCCTGCCCGGTTTCGCCGTCGACCCGACCGGCGCCCTGCACATCTCGCTGATGCGCTCCTGTACTGGGTGGCCCTCCGGTGTCTGGCTCGACCCACCGGCCCGCCGCACCCCCGACGGATCAGCCTTCCAGCTCGAGCACTGGACCCACGATTTCGATTACGCCTTGGTCTCCAGCGCGGGCGATTGGCGCGCGGCCGACCTGGTCGCGCGCGGCAGTGAGTTCTCAACGCCCCTCCTGCCGACCGTCTGCGACCCACACCCCGGCCCGCTACCCGCACACCATTCCCTGCTGACCGTCGAGCCCGCACGACAAGTCCAGGTTCAGACCGTCAAAGCCGCTGGCAACCCGCATGCCACAGGAACCACCCCCACTGACAACCAAAAGTTGACAGTCCGCCTGGTAGAGACAACCGGCAAAGCCACAACGGCAACGGTCTCGACCCCGTTCGGCTGGACCGACGCCTACGAGACCGACCTCCTGGAACAACGCATTCGCGACAGCGCCTTCGACGGCAACGACATCGCGATCGAGCTGACCGGTTCCCGTATCGCGACCATCGTCGGGACCCCCGCCGAGGCAGCCGACCCGAGCCGTGAACCGCTCGGCCTGACTGCCGAGATCGCCCAACCCGTCTACACCCGGTACTGGCTGCACAACAGAGGCCCAGCCCCGGCCGGGTTTCTCCCGATCAGCGTCGCGGTCGACCCGACAGTGCACCGCATCGCGCCCGGCGAGACCGTCACCGCAACCGTGGTGCTGGCCAGCCATCTGCGCGACCGCGCGGTCGAGTCAACGGTCGACGTACTCGTGCCAACCGGCTGGACGGCCGAGCCGGGTACTCGACCGGTGCGACTGGCCGAGCGCGGACACACCCGGTTCCCGTTGACCGTGACCGCACCCGCCGATGCCGAGCCCGGACTGTACTTCGCCCGCGTGCGGCTGGCAGTGGGCGCGGACCTGCTGGAGGACGTGATCACCATGGTGGTGCAGGGCGGAGCGGCCGACGACATCATTCCCCCGCCTGCCGGGCCGGAGATCAACCACGGAGACCAGCTCAAGGGGACAACCGCGGATACCGCCCGTCCGCTCGGCATTGAACTGTCGGTTGTCACCGAGTCGGTCGACGTGACCTGCGGCGAGAAGGCCGTGCTCACCGTGCGCGCCACCAGCACCGCGGCCGACGACGTCGACGGTGAGGCCATGGTGGTGAGCCCCTGGGGCACCTGGCATCTGGTCGGCCCGTATACCAACGGTTTCCACGTGCGGGCAGGCGCGTCGACCGAGATCTCCTTCGAGGTCGCCGCGCCAGCGCACGCCCAGCCGGGTACCTGGTGGGCGATGGTGAAGCTGATGTGGTTCGGACGGGTCCAGTACAGCCCGGCCATCCCGGTTCGGGTTCATCTCCCGTGAACGCGGCACTCGCGCAACGCGAAGCCACCGTCATCGGCTGGGTGAACGGCGAGCCGCTGCCGAGGACGTTGCTCGACGAGCGGCTGGCCATGCTCCGCGCAGGTAAAGGTGCGGCGGCGTTGCCCGCACCGGACAGCCGCGAGGGGCGGCAGCTGGTCCGCTGGACCGCGCACGTCCTGTTCACCGAGCACCTCTCCGCATCGTGGGCACACGACCATGACCTTCCGGTCGGCAAGCCCCTCGAACTGGATGCGCTGGCCGCGATCCAGCTCGGCTCGATCACCGCGGCCGCCTGGCGCACCCACCCGGCGGTAAGCGCGGTTTACACCGCAATCGTCGACGACAACCCTGAGTTGACACAGCCGCGCACCGAGCGGCAATGGCTCGTCCGTGTCGCCACCGGTCCGACACCAGCGGCTGCCGTCGAGGCCAACCCGGTGTCGATCGGGTGGAGCACCCTGGCCGACCTGCCACTGGCGATCGCCGATGCGGTGCGCAACGCGATGACGGAGCCGGTGGCATCGGGCGGAGCGTGGCATCGGGTCGTCGTCGACAAGAGCGACGTCCTGCCGGTAGCCGGACCGCCTCCGGTCCGCCGCACCGGCACGGCGTTGCGGACGTTCGCGCGCTGGCTCGACCGGCAACGCGCGGGGTCCGTACGGGTGGCGGACGGGTTCGAACACCCCGGTGACCCCGGGCAGCCGGACAACACCCATCAGCACTGAACTAGTCCACATTGGAGGTTGGTTCATGTCGGGATTGAAGTCGCGAGCGGTGGCTGCGGCCACGATCGGCATGCTCGCGGTCGGGGCAACCGCCGGGCTCGGCGCAACGGCGAACGCCAGTCCGCACGTCAGTGGCAACCAGCACGTGGTCGCCTACTACCAGACGCAGTACAGCAACGGGAACTACGTTTCACCCTTACCCCTGCAAGGCATCGCGACCGATGTCGAGGTGGCGGCCATCCACCTCGACGACGACGGCTCGCTGCACATCAACGACAACCCGCCGACCGACTCGAGTTTCAACCAGATGTGGTCGGATCTCGGCTCGTTGCAGAACTCCGGGGTGCGGGTCGAGGCGATGCTCGGTGGCGCGGGCGGTGACTCGTTCGCGAACCTGGCCAACAACTTCGACCAGTACTACGGCACCCTGAAGGACTTCCTCAGCACCTACCACTTCAACGGGATCGACCTGGACATCGAGGAGTCGTTCTCGCTCGCGAACACCGAGCACCTGATCACCCAGCTGCGCTCGGACTTCGGGTCCGGTTTCGAGATCCTGATGGCGCCGGTGGCCAGCGACCTCAGCGGCGGCTCGGCGTTCTCCGGCGGCTTCTCCTACTCGCAGCTGGAGAGCGACGTCGGTTCCGACATCAACTGGTACAACGCGCAGTTCTACTGCGGCTGGGGCGATCTCTCCAGCACGTCCGACTATGACGCGGTGATCAACAACGGCTTCCCGGCCAGCCAGGTCGTCGCCGGGACGGTCACCAACCCGTCGAACTGTTCCGGCTACGTCGACCCGGGCACCTTGGCGAACACGTTGTCCTCCTTGGCCGGTGAGTACTCCGACTTCGCCGGGGTGGCCGGCTGGGAGTACTTCAACGCCGAGCCGGTGAACAACGGCGGGCCGCAAAGCTGGTACGCATCAGCCGGAAACGCCCTCTGACCGGAACGCTGTAAACCTGAGGTTGCCGTGCCCACGCCAAGTGAACCGGCGTGGGCACCGCCTTTGACACGACTCCGCCCGATCAAGCACGCTGATCAACCATGACCGAACGGCCGACCGTACAAGCCCGCAAGGCCATCGTCGCATCGGTGCTCGGCTACGCCATGGACGGCTTCGATCTGCAGATCCTGGCCTTCGCCCTGTCCGCGATCAGTTCCGCGCTGGCGCTGAACAACACCCAGGCCGGTTCACTGGCGACGATCACGCTGATCGGCGCGGTGCTCGGTGGCATCGTCTTCGGCATCCTCAGCGACTACTTCGGCCGCGTGCGCGTGCTGACGTGGTCGATCGTGTTCTTCGCGGTGTTCACCGGGCTCACCGCGATCGCGCAGGGGTACCTCGGCATCGCGATCTTCCGGTTCCTCGCCGGTGTCGGCATCGGCGGCGAGTTCGGCATCGGCATGACCTTGGCCGCGGAGACCTGGCCCGCGCGGTTACGGGCCAGGGCCACGTCGCTGGTCGGGCTGGGCTGGCAGGCCGGGGTGCTGGTCGCGGCCCTGTTGTCCGCGCCGGTTCTCGCGTCGTGGGGCTGGCGCGGTCTGTTCGCGCTGGGTGCGCTGCCGGCGTTGGTCGCGATCGTCGTCCGCCTTCGCCTACCCGAACCACCCCACTTCACCGAACGTCCGCCGAGTCGCGAATTCCCGCTGAAGCTGTTGATCTCCGATGCCCGGACAATCCGCGCCGGGATCGGCGTGCTGATCCTGACCTCGGTGCAGAACTTCGGGTACTACGGCATCATGACCTGGCTGCCGACCTACCTGGCCAAACAGTTCGGTTATGGCCTGACCAAATCCGCGATCTGGACCGCTGTCACCGTCGTCGGCATGGCGATCGGCATCGTGATCTTCGGCCAGCTCGCCGACCGGATCGGTCGCAGGCCCGCGTTCTGGATCTTCCAGGCGGGAGCCGCGATCTCGCTCGTTGTGTACTCGCAGTTGACAACGTCGCTGGCGCTGTTGCTCGGCGGTGCCGTCATGGGCGCGTTCGCCAACGGCATGCTCGGCGGGTACGGCGCGCTGATGGCCGAGTTGTATCCGACGCAAGCCAGGGCGACCGCGCAGAACGTGCTGTTCAACCTCGGCCGCGCGGTGGGCGGATTCGCGCCGGTCGCGGTGGCACTGATCGCGGCCGCGCATGGTTTTCCGTTCGCGATCGGCGCGCTCGCGGTGATCTACCTGGTGGACATGATCGCCGTCCTGCTGATTCCGGAACGGCGCGCCGCCGACCTCGTCTAGAGGACACAGCGCGGCCGGGTCCGTCGCTGGTAGGAGATCGCCGCGGCGCCCAGCGTCCAGCCATAGCCCGCGAACGCGGTTGCCGCGGCGGCGCTGAGCAGATAGTCCGGGACCGGCTTGGGGCCGCTGACCAGCAGGAAGATCCACATGCCGGTGCCGTAACCGGCCAGGGTCGGCGCGATCAGCCAGACCGGCACCACCGGCAGGAACCTCGGCACCCGCCGCCCGGCCAGCCACACCGTCCACCGAGGAAACACCATTCCCCAGGAATGGACCAGCCCCAGCAACAAGAAGTCGGCGGGCAACGCGGTGCACACGATGAAGGTCGGGATGAACAGGTCCCCTGGATCGGCGAACGGCGTGCCGCGAAACGGCGGCAGATCGGCGAAGCGCATCACATGACACGCGTAGTAGGGGACGAACGCCACGCTGCCCAGGTGCGCGATCAACCGCATCCGATCCGACGCGGCCACCACCGGGCGCTCGACCGCGACCACCGCGTCGGCCGGATGGTCGAGCCCGCAACGCGGGCAACTGTGTCCGGTCCGATACCGCCACGCCAACGCTGTCAACGAGAACAACACAGCAACGCCGACGAACCCGAGCCGCTCCGCGAACGGTCCCCAGTCCGATCGGCCGTCCCGGCCGAGCATCGCGCCGTTCATCGCCCAGCTGATCAGATCGAGCAACACAAACGCGCTACCGGCCAGCGCGACCAGCACCACACCCCACAGCCCGCCCGCGACCAACCGCGACGGCACCCACCGTCCACCTCGGACGCTGGCCAACGCGAGCCCGGCCCCGGCCACCAACACGGCCGCGCCGACCCAACCGAGCCAGCCGATGCCGTACAACGCTCCGCGCCCCGTGGCCAGCACCACGGCGCCGAACAGCACCGCCCAGCCGCTCGCCGCATATCCGGCCCAGTTCGGCCATTGCCGCAACGTTCCCCGCTCCGCAACCACCGGCCCAGCCTGGCGCGGCGACGTCGCGGAAACCTCCCGCCCAGGTAGCGCCCGGCTCCCTCGCTGGCGGGATGCCGGTCAGCCGTGCCCGGGGATGAATTCGCGCACGGCCGAGTATCGCAACGATTCCTCGTTCGGGTCACCCGGACCGGCCGCGATCACGTCGAGTACGAACCCGATGTGATCGCCCAGGTCGTGGCGATCCGCGATGCGGCCGACAACCCAGCGTTGACACCCGCTGAGAATCGGTAGTCCGGCCGGACCCGCGGTCCAGCCGCAGTGCGCGAACTTGTCGATGCAGTCGCCGGTCGTGGTCGCGAACAGCGCGGCAAGCCCGTGGTGCTGCTGGCCGAGCGCGTGTATCACGAGCAGGTCGGCGTCGGCCGCGACCCGCGTGGTGTGGTTGGCCTTGGCCAGGCAGACCAGGTAGCGGACCGGGTGCACCGCGCACTGGGTGACGAAGCCGACCAGGCAGCCCGCGCGCACGCCGTCGACCGAGGTGGTCACCGCGAACATCGGCGGGTCGACTCCGGCCATGGCGCGCAGCACGTCCCTCGCCAGCCCCGATCGTGCGCCGCGCGGCTTGACCTGCACCGGAATCACCATGAGCCCAGCATTGTCACAAATCGCACCAAATGAAACGGACACTTTCGGGCGAATCAGCGCATTTGCCAGCGCATCCGGACCGTGGTGCCGAACTCGGTCGCGGCCACGGTTACGTCCTCGGCGAGGCCGTTGATCAGCAGCAACCCGCGTCCGCGGAACCCGGCGCCCACATCGGCCTGGTGCCATTTCCCTTGGTCCGCGACCAGCACGTCGATCCAGCCCGGCGACGCGCTGACCAGCACGGACAGCAGTCCCGGCTCGACTCCGGCATAGGCGTGCTCGGCCGCGTTCGCCATGGCCTCGTAGGCCGCCAGCGCCAGTTCGTGGATCAGGTCGGCGGACAGCCCGACGTGCTCGGCCCAGTCCTGAATGGCGCGGCGCACGGCGCTGAGCCGCTCCGCGATGGCCAGTCCCTCCCAGTGGAACGGTTGACCGTCCGTGCTGGTCACGCCGACATCATCCCGCCTCGATCCGATCATGCCAACGAAAGACCGACCGCAGCCAGGTCGTGACAAAGAGTGACTGAACATGACGAAAGTCACCCAACTCCATGAGATTTCCGTCGGAAAACCCCGAAAATCGCGGATATCGGCTCTCCAGCGGTGGTACACAAAATAGCCATGCTGTTGGGAGTGCTGGACATCGGATCGACGGCGGCGCAGTTGTTGGTGGTCGACACGGACCACAACACGCCGCCGTTGCCGACGCACACCGTAAAACGGCAGACCTTGCTCGGCGACGCGTTCACCGGTGACGGCTCGATCGACGCGAGAGGCGTCGACCGGCTCGTGACCGCGGTCACCGAGACTGTGAACGCCGCTCGCGAACACGACGTGCGCAGGTTGTGCGTCGTGGTCACGGCCGCCGTGCGGGACGCGACCAACCGGGAAAAGATCCTCAGCAAGCTGGAGCGCGAAACCGGCGTACGGCCCACCTATCTGGCCGGCGAGGACGAAGCCAGACTCGGCTATCTGGCCGCGCGGCACTGGCATCGGGGCGACCCCGGTCGCATGCTGCTGCTCGACATCGGCGGCGGATCCATGGAAATCGCCGTCGGCGACACGGTCGAACCCGATTTCGTGGTGTCGATGCCACTCGGTGCCCGCCAGCTGACCAGCGAGTTCCTGCGCGCCGATCCGCCCAAGCCCGGCCAGCTGCGTGCCTTGCGCGAGCACGTCGACGACATCCTCGCCGAGGCCGCGGAAACTGTGCCGGACCAAGGAAAAGCCGATACGGTCATCGCGACGTCCCGGATCTTCAGCCAGCTCGCCCGGCTGACCGGCGCCCCGTCCGACAGCGAAGGCCCGTTCGTCCGCCGCACGCTGGCCCGCGCCGACCTGCGGGCCTGGATCCCGCGACTGGCCCGGCGCAGCAGTTCCGAACGCGCGCAACTGCGCGGCGTTTCGCAGAAGCGGGCCAAGCACATCCTGGCCGGCGCGATCGTGGCGGACGCGGTGCTGACCAAGCTCGACATCGACAAGGTCAAGGTGTGTCCGTGGGCGTTGCGCGAGGGTTTGATCCTGCGCCACCTTGACAAGCGCGAGCAAGCCGAGATCCCGCTGCCGACCGAGAGCGCCGCGGATCTCGTTCGCTTCCGCCCAGCCTGATCCGCGACAATCCCAGGGTGTCAACGAGCTTGCGGGCGATCGCCCAGGACAACGAGCTGTTCATCGCCGAGGGCCACTACGACCACCCCACGACCGGCCGCGTGCCGCTCGGTGACACGGTCCGCGCCGCCGCCGACTCGACCCGAATCCATCACGAGATCGACCCGGCAACCTCCCCGGTCACCAATCGATCGACCCGGTTCGAAGTAACTCCGGAGTCGTCCCTGGGCGCGGCCGAGCGTTGCCACACCGACAACAGCCGAATCGTCGGTGTGCTGAACTTCGCCTCGGCTCGCAATCCCGGCGGCGGTTACCTCAACGGCGCCAAAGCCCAGGAGGAGGATCTCTGTCGCTGTTCGGCGCTGTACACCTGCCTGCTCCGGGCGCCAGAGTTCTACGCCGTGCACCGGGCATCGTCCGACCTGCGCTACAGCGACCGCGTGATCAGCTCGCCCGGCGTGCCGGTATTCCGCGACGACCAGTTCCGGCTGCTGCCCAAGCCGTACCCGGTCACCTTCCTGACCTCGGCCGCGCCCAACACCGGTCAGCTCGCCCGCCGCGCTCCAGAACTGCTCACCGAGATCCCCGAGTTGCTCACCGTCCGCGCCGGGCAGGTGCTGGCGGCGGCACAACAGTCGCATGTAGACGAACTCGTGCTCGGCGCTTGGGGTTGTGGCGTCTTCGGCAACGCACCCGCCGACGTTGCCAAGGCCTTCGCCGCGCACCTCGGCCCAGGAGGCCGGTTCGGCTCGGCGTTCGACAGAGTCGTGTTCGCCATTTACGACCGCACCCGCGAGCAGTCCACCCTCGCCGCGTTCCGCGCCGTGTTCGGCTGACCCGCGTGACGCTTCCGCACCAACCCGGCAATGGGTAGGTAGCAGGCTCGACCGGGCCGCCGCGGAAGGGCCACCATGACGCAGCTGATCGACGCGCCGACCCGGGCCGTGGCCCGTGCGCGACGCGATCGGTGGCTGTTGCTGATCCCGCCCGCCGCCACGCTCGCGGTCTGTCTCATCGGGATCGACTCGGCGTCGTTGTGGCGCGACGAAGCCGCGACCCTCGACGCGGAAGCCCGCCCGATCTCCGGTCTGCTGCGCATGCTGATCCACGTCGACGCCGTGCACGGCCTGTACTACCTGCTGCTCTGGCCGGTCGTGCACGCTTTTGGCAGCGGCGAGTTCGCGGTCCGGTTCCCGTCCGGGCTGGCCATGGCCGCTGCCGCGTACGGCACCGGCCAGCTCGGCAGCCAACTCCACTCGCGGCGCGCGGGCATCTCGGCCGGTCTCGTGTTCGCGGCATTGCCCCAGGTCAGCCGCTACGGCCAAGAAATGCGGTCGTACGCGCTGGTGGTCGCGGTCGCCGTGCTCGCGACCTGCCTGCTGCTCCGCGCCCTGGCCAACCCGCGCCGCCGCAACTGGATCGCCTATGCGTGCGCCGTCAGCCTGCTCGGCCTGTTGAACCTCTTCGCCTTGTTGTTGCTGCTCGCCCACGCCAGGTTCGCCCGCCGCCAGGCCCGCGTCTGGTTGGTCACCGCCGGGCTCGCCTGTATACCTGCGGTTCCCATCGTCACGCTTGCTGTAAACCAGCAGGACCAACTCAGTTGGGTCGTCAAACCCGATCTGAACGCAGGCGGCGCCCTCGCGGTCTGGCTGGCCGGGTCCGTCCTGTCGGTCGTGCTCGCCAGTGTCCTGATCGGACTGTTCCTCGGCCGGAAACCCGGCCACGCACTGACCCGCTTGGCGATCCCCTGGCTGGTGCTCCCACCGATCGTGCTGATCCTCGGCTCGGAGCTGAAACCCGTGTACGTTCAGCGCTATCTGGCCTTCTGCCTACCCGCGCTGGCGTTGCTGATCGGCGCCGGGCTGGCCACGATCACCGTCGGCCCGCGAGTGATCGGCCTGCTGTTGCTGACCGTGCTCGGTACGCCAACGCAGAGCGCGATCCGGCAGGTCGGTGGGCACGGTGACGATATCCGCGACGCGGCGAGCATCCTCGGTCAGCGGGCGCGGGCGGGCGACGGTGTGCTGTTCAACTGTCCGCCCTGCCACTACCAGGACATGCCACGCGAGTTCGCTTTCGCCTACCCGCAAGCGTTTGCGGACCTGATCGACGTCGCCGTGGCCACGGCGCCCAGCGCATCGGACACCCTGCGCGGCACCGACCTCGACCACCCCACGATCAACGTCAACCGGGTCTGGGTGGTTGACGTCGACGGCAGCACCGAACCATCAGCATTACGCGCCACCGGATTCCGGCTGGTCTCGATCGCGCACGCGGGCAACATCACCATCGAAGACTACGAACGCGAGTAGCGACGACGCATCACGGTCAACACCGAAAGGCAGATCGTGCTGACCAGACCGGCGCCAAGCAGGTACAGCGAGATCGGCCACGACCGGCCGTGATCGACGCCGAGCAGCGCCGTCGCGATCAACGGCGAGAACCCGCCACCCAGCACCGCCCCCAACTGGTAGCTCAGCGCCCCGCCGCTGTAGCGAATCCGGGTGTCGAACAGGTCGGCGTAGTAGGCCGCCATCGGACCGAAGATCGCGGCCGAACCGGCATAGCCGAGCGCGATGGCGAGCCCGGCAAGGCCGAGGTTCCTGGTCTCCAGCAGCCAGAACAACGGAAACGCGAACACCACGAGGAACAGCGCGCCACCGAGCATGACCGGTTCCCGGCGGATCCGGTCGCACAGCAATGTGAACAGCGGGATGGCGATCACCTGGGCGGCACCGCCGATCAGGCTGATGTTGAGCAGTGCCTGCCGCGGCAGGTGCAGGTTCGCGGTGCCGTAGCTCAGGAAGAAGTTGGCGATGATGAAGACGAACGCGTTGAACCCCAGGTTCACACCCGCGCCGAGCAGGACGGTCGGAGTGGAACCGCGCAGCACCTCGGCGATCGGCAGCCGGGCGCGTTCGCGCTGCTTGCGCAACGGTTCGAATTCCGGGCTTTCCGCGACGCTCAACCGCGCGTAGAGCCCGACCGCGATCAGCACGACGCTGAACAGGAACGGCAGCCGCCAGCCCCAGGACAGGAACGCGGTGCCGGAGACCGCGGTGGCGAGGCTGAAGGCGAGCGAGCCCAGCACGATGCCCGCGGGTGAACCGATGGTTGTCCAGCCGCCGTAGAAAGTGCGGCGGTTGGCCGGCGCGGATTCGACGACGAGCACGGCAGCGCCGCTCTGCTCGCCGCCGAGGAAGAAGCCCTGCAAGAGCCGCAAGATGACCAACAGGGTTGGGGCGAGCACGCCGACGCTGGCAAACGTGGGCAGCACGCCGATCAGCGCCGTGCACGCTCCCGTGACGGTCAGGGTCAGCACCAGCATGGGTTTGCGGCCGATGCGGTCACCGAAGTGGCCGATCACGATCGCGCCGAGCGGACGCACCAGGAAGCCCGCGCCGAAGGTGGCGAACGCGAGCAGGGTGCCGACGGTGGGGTTGCCCGCCGGGAAGAACAGCTTGTTCAGCGCGATCGCCGATGCGGTGCCGAAGATCAGGAAGTCGTACAGCTCGATCGTGGTGCCGATGGCACCCGCGAACGCGACCTTGCGCAACGCGGGCGTGGCTGTTTCCTGGTGCAGCGTGGTCACGTCCTGGTCCCCTCGACGGTCGTTTCCGACCCATTGGTCAGTTTTCAACCTAGCGGGCTGGATTGGTTCGGCCAACCCGCTGATGATCGGCGATGAGCTGCTCCAGAACGTGCCGGGAGTTGGCGGCGAGCGCCGGATTCGTGTGCTGGTAGTACGGCAGTTGGATCACCGAGATCGACAGCGCCCAGCCTTTTCCTCGAGCCCAGGTCGCGTCGTCGACGTCGAGAGCGGCGCGCAGGATCGGCCGGGCGGCAGCCGGTAGCAGGTTCCAGGCGACGATCAGATCGACGGTCGGATCGCCGACGCCGAACGCGCCGAAATCGATCACCGCACGGAGCCGGCCCTGATCGATCAGCACATTGCCCGGTGAGAGATCGCCGTGTGCCCAGGCGCGCGGTGCCTCGCCCGGCACGGCCACCAGCTCGGCCCAGATGGCGCGGAGCGCATCGGTGTCGATCAGGTTGTCGGAGGCGTCGATCGCCGCGCGGGTGGCTTCGTCGCGATCGGCGAGTGGACCGCTGCGGCTCAGTTCGGGGCCGCCGGCCGGGTCGATGGCGCGCAGCGCCGTGATGAACTCGGCGAGATCGATGGCCAGGTCTTCCGGTTCGGTGAGCGCGTCAACCTGAGGATTACAGCCGGTCAACCAGCGGCTCACCGACCAGCGCCAGGGATAGCCCTCGGCGGGCTCGCCGATGGCGATGGCTTCCGGGATGGCGACCGGCAGGTGCGGGGCGAGTTTCGGCAGCCAGCGCTGGTCGTTGTCGATGTCGGCGGCACCGCTGGAGATCAGCGGCAGGCGCACGGCCAGGTCGTCGCCGAGCCGGAACATGGCGTTGACCGTCCCAGCCGACACGACGCGGGTGATCGGCAGGCCGGACCACTGCGGAAACTGCGCGGCGAGCAGCCGGTGCACCAGGTCGGGATCGACGTCGGCCTCGTCGGCGTGCATCTTCGCCACGTGCTACCTCCGCACTGGGGTGTAAACCGGTCGACAACAGCCAAACATCCCGGTCAAACCGGTTTCCCTTCCCAGGAACCGCCAAGTTCCGATCAGCAGACTGACCGGCCGTGACCGTACGAGAGTGGACGAGGGCGAGCGTCGCCGAAGCGATCGGCCGGTCGCATCGGGACGACCCGGTGCTGCCGACCAGCGGTGGTCCGGCAGGCAACGCCCGGCTG
Organism: Pseudonocardiaceae bacterium; assembly: GCA_035248365.1. Classification (GTDB taxonomy): domain Bacteria; phylum Actinomycetota; class Actinomycetes; order Mycobacteriales; family Pseudonocardiaceae; genus CAJCJE01. The sequence continues at coordinate 56,036 of DATFHN010000029.1, forward strand.
ACCGCATGGACCGGCGTGTTGCTGCTGGTGCTGTTCCTGATCGAACTGGCCACCTTGCTGGACGTGACCGGGCTGCTCAGCTGGCATGTGGTGGTCGGCGTGCTGCTGGTGCCGCCCGCGCTGCTCAAGACCGGCACGACGGGCTGGCGGATCGTCCGCTATTACACGCGTTCCGCTCCTTATCGGAAGTCCGGTCCGCCGCCGATGATGTTGCGGGTGCTGGGTCCGTTGGTCGTGCTGAGCACGCTGGCGGTACTCGGGTCCGGGCTGGCACTGCTGGCGGTGGGGCCGGAGGCGAGCCTGCAGCCGTTCGTGAGCGTGCTCGGTTACCAGGTCAGCGCGCTCACCCTGCACCAGGCGAGCTTCGTGATCTGGGCGGTGGTGACCGGCCTGCACACGCTCGGCAGGCTGGTGCCCGCGACCCGGCTGATCACCGGCCGGGCAATGGTGCCGGGCACGGTCGCGCGGGTCGTGACGCTGATGGGTATCGCGGTGACCGCGACGCTGGCGGCGGTGCTGATCTACGGCGCGGCCACGTCGTGGCTCAACGAAGGACCGATCGTGCACCATCACCACGTCGAGCATCCGGGCTGAGCCTTTTGCCAGTTCGGCAACTTTATTGGCCAATCCGGATCATCGGGTCGCACCATCGCGGCATGACTTCGCAGAGCGACAACAAGTACGACGTGGTGATCATCGGCGGCGGGCCTGCCGGTCTCAGTGCGGCGCTGACGTTGAGCCGGGCCCGCAGACGTGTACTCGTGGTTGACGCCGGCCATCCCCGTAACGCGCGAGCGGCACACGCGCACAACTACCTCGGCCGGGAAGGCGTTGCGCCGCTGGAGTTGCTGGCCATCGGGCGCGAAGAAGTCGCCGGATACGGTGGCGAGGTCCGCGCGGGCACGGTGACCTCCGTCGAGCGCACCGACCCCTCCGGGCGTTTCCAGGTGAGCGTCCTCGACAACACTGGAGAATCCACTGTGGACGCTCGTCGCGTGTTGCTGGCGACTGGACTGGTCGACGATCTTCCGCCCGTTCCCGGGCTCGCGGACCGGTGGGGCCGCGACGTGCTGCACTGCCCGTACTGTCACGGCTGGGAAGCGCGCGGCCAGACGATCGGCATCATCGGCGCGGGGCCGGCGTCCGTCCATCAGGCACTGCTGTGGCGGCAGTGGACCGACGAGGTCGTGTTGTTCGGCAACGATGTCGTCGAGTTGACCGACGAGGACCGCGTCAAGCTGGCCGCGCGCGGAATCGCCGTCGTGGCCGGGAGAATCGAACGACTGGTGGTCGAACAGGACACGCTCACCGGGATCGCGCTCGCCGACGGCACCAACGTCGCGGTGCATTTCGCCGTGGTGCTGCCGATCGCGCACGCGGACGACGCACTGCTGGCCAAGGTCGGCCTGCGCACGGTCGAGCAGCGCATGGGTAAGCAGCCGATCGGCAGCGTGCTGCCCAAGTCGGGACCGTCCGGCGCGACCGACGTGCCCGGTGTGTGGGTGGCAGGCAATGCCGGTGATCACCGCGCCCAGGTGATCGGCGCCGCCGCGGATGGGGTCATGGTCGGCGCGCAGATCAACTTCGACCTGATCGACGAGGACACCGCGCGGGCGGTCGCCGCGCATCCGTTCGCACAAGAGTTGGAGCAGGAGGTGTGCGAGCGGGTGCTGGGTGACCGGCGGCACGGCATCGACGCGTCGATGTAAACGTGCGGTTCACGCCGAGGCGATGCGTGTCTTCAGAACGTCACGGCACAGGTGGTCGGCGGCGCGCACCGTCTCGGGCAGCCGGTACTGCCGGCACAGCCGCAACACCTGCGCGCTGGCGCGGTCGAGGCTGATCCGGTGCCCGACCGACACGAACACCGGTTTCACGCCGGTTCTGGTGCGCAGTACCCGCCCGATGACCTCGCCCCGATCGGTCAGCGGTCCCCATTCGCCCCGGTCCGGTCCGACTTCCGGATAGTCGCCGATGAACGCGGTCTTGCCCACGCCGATACTCGGCAGCCCGGTCAGCACGCCAAGGTGGCAGGCCAGACCGAACCGGCGCGGGTGGGCGAGGCCGTATCCGTCACAGACCAGCAGGTCCGGGACGGTGGTCAGCCCGCGCAACGCGGCGACCAGCGGCGGCACCTCGCGAAAGGCGAACAAGCCGGACACGTAAGGGAAGTCGACTTGGGTGTAGGCGGTCGACGAATCGACGATCTCGCCGGATTCCGCGTCCAGCACGACGACGGCGGCCGCGGCATGGTCCGAGCCGGGCGCGTAGGCGACGTCGAGCCCGGCGGCGAGGCGCAGTTCGGCAGGGGCGTCGTCGTCGAGGATCACCTTGGCGCGCAGGCGATCCTGCATGGCGATGGCTTCGTCCGCCGTTGTCGGCCACGGCTGGGGCAGGTCAACGTCGATCGGTCAGATCCATTCGATTGTGCCGTCGTGGGCGGACACCGGGGGTTCGCCGCCCGCGTCGTTGAACGCCTCCAGCGCTTCGACCAGGCCCTGCCGGTGCTTGACCGGCATCCTGCTGACGATCCGGGCGATCTCCTTGCGTCGTCGCGCGGTCACCTGCCGGACGGCAGCCGCTCCAGCCTCGGTCAGCGCGACCACGACTTCGCGGCGAGAGGCCGGGTTGGGCTCCCGGCTGACCAGACCGGAGGCGATCAGCCGGTCGATCATCCTGGTCGCGGTCGACGGGTTGACACCGAGTTGGTCGGCCAGCATCGACAGGTTCACGGCACCGCGGGTGGAGAGCACCACGAGCAGGCGAAACTGGGCCAAGGTGATCGACTCGTCAACCGAGGCGATCGAGCGAGCCGACACCGCGACGAGCAGCCGGGACGCGGTCAGCACGGCGTCGGTGACCGCGTCGGCGTCGCCGGCCGCCGACGGCCGGCGCGCGGCGGACGACGGCCCGGAAATCATGGTTCCTTTTTACCCGATCCCACCGGCCGCGCTGGCCGAGGCTGCGATCGATGGTGATCATCGTTGTTCAACGTGGAACAGCGATGATCACCATCGCGCATGCTGACGAGGCGGCGGGTCTTTGTCAAAGGCTTGCATTAAGGGTCGTAATTTGCTTTGGTCGACGTGCCGGCGCACTCACTGGGGGTCACAGTCCGCGCACCGGTTGTCGGAGTTCGCAGCAGCCGAATCGAGGATTCCTGAATGTCGAAGCGTTCGCGTATCCGTGCGTTATGGGCAGCAACCGGTGTCGTCGCGGCGATCGTGACCGTTGGCAGCGCCGCCGCGGCAACCAGCGGAACACACCTGGCCGTGCAGGACCCACCGAAGCAGGCACCGTCGACCTCGGTCGCGGAATGGCTCACCACGCCGGGTTCGGACACCGCGACCACCGCGCAACTTCCGTTGCAGTACGGCATCACGCCCGGTCCGACGCTGGTCGAGGTCGACCCGAACATCAAGTACCAGGCCGTTTCCGGCTTCGGCGCGGCCATCACCGACTCGTCGGCGCACGTCCTGTACGGACTCGACGATTCGACCCGCGCCCAGGTGATGAGCAACCTGTTCAGTCCGAGCACCGGCGCGGGCATCAGCTTCCTGCGCCAGCCCATCGGCGCCTCCGACTTCGTCGCCGACCAGGACTACTCCTTCGACGACGTGCCACCCGGCCAGACGGACTATTCGCTGAGCCACTTCTCCATCGCGCACGACCAGCCGCAGATCCTGCCGCTGCTGCGGGAAGCCCGCCGGCTCAACCCATCGCTGCAGATCGTGGCGACGCCGTGGAGCCCGCCCGGCTGGATGAAGACCAGCGACTCGATGATCGACGGCAAGCTGATCGACTCCCCCGCCATCTACCACGCCTACGCCGAATACCTGGTCAAGTTCCTCCAGGCGTACCAAGCCGCCGGGGTGCGGGTCGACTACCTCACCGTGCAGAACGAGCCGCAGGCGTTGCAGCGCAAGAACTACCCCGGCACCGACCTGGACTGGCAGCAGGAGGCCAAGGTCATCGACGCGCTCGGCCCGATGATCCGCGCGGCCGGGCTGAGCACCAGGATCCTCGGCTACGACCACAACTGGTCCGAGCACCCCGGTGACGTGAAGACGCACGAGCAGGCCAACGAGGACCCCGAACTGAACTACCCGTACGACCTGCTGGAATCGAACGCGAACCGGTGGATCTACGGGACCGCGTATCACTGCTACGCCGGTGACTCGAGTGCGCAGACCCCGCTCAAGGCGTCCTTCCCGGACAAGCCGATCTACATGGACGAGTGCGAGGGCGGCGACATCTCCACGATCCTGGGCGTGATGCAGAACTGGGGCTCCAGCTCGATCGACTGGAACATCGCGCTGAACCAGGACAACGGTCCGCACGTCGGCGGTTGCGGCAGCTGCAACGGCACGATCACCATCAACTCGCAGACCGAGGCGGTCACCTACAACGACCAGTACCGCGACATCGAGCACTTCTCGAAGTTCGTGCCGAACGGCTCGGTCCACATCGGCGGCACGGTCGCGGACACCTCGGACAACCCGATCTCCGCTGTTGCCTTCCTCAACCCGGACCACACCACCACCGTGGTCGCGTACAACCCGGACACGACGACCCGCACCTTCGACATCGTCGACGGCAGCGAGTCGTTCGTGGCCACGCTCGCGCCGGGCGCGCGGGCCACCTACCAGTGGCGCGCCAACCGTTAACCTCCGGTTGACACCGAGGGCCTGGTCGTCAACCGACCAGGCCCTCGGTTAGTGCTTGGGTCAGGAGAGTTCCGGCACGACAGTGGCCGGCCTGCGAATGCGCAGCGCGGCGTCGGTGACGAACCGCGGCAGGCGCAACCCGTGCGACGCGGCGGGTTCGTCCGCCGGTTCGACCGGATGGCCAAGCGCCGCGAGGTTCATCGCGTACGACTCGTCGATCATGCGATCGGTCGAGCGGAAGTCGAAGGGGCTCAACGCCGTCGTCGGCGGAGCCGGGAGCACGGTCACACTGGCGCGCGCGGAGGCGATATCGGTCGAGACCACGTGGCCGAACATGTGGTCGATCGCCCTGATCATCACGGCGACCGCGCCCCTGGGCAGTTGCCTGGGCGTCTTCGGCCCGACCGTGGGCAGCACGTAGATCTCGGTCGCGCCCAGGGATTCGGCCTGGCGGATCGGGGTGTCCGCGGTGACGGCGCCGTCGATCAGCGAACGACCGTCGAGCACGACCGGCGGGAACACACCCGGCATGGCCGCACTGGCCAGCAACGCGGGTATGGCCGGTCCGGCGGAGAGCACGACCGGTTCACCTTCGGCGAGATCGGTGGCCACGATGTGCACCGGGATCTTGGCGTCTTCCAGGCGGACATCGCCGACCTGGTCGAGCAGGAAGGCGCGCAGCCGGTCGGGCGAGACGAAGCCGTCGCGTTTGCCGATCAGCCCGGCCACGATGTCACGCGCGTTGATCGGGAAGACATCTTTGCGGCGCAATCCGTGCCACAGCTGACAAAGCCGAGTGAGCCCGTTGTCGGTCGGGTCGGCGGCGTACTGGAAGGCGTTGATCGCACCGGCGGACGTGCCGACGACCAGATCCGGTTCGATGCCGGACTCGCTCAGGGCACGCAGCATTCCGACGTGGGTGGCGGCCAGGCTGCCGCCACCGGCCAAAACGAACGCGACCGTCATAGCAGGCCTCCCTCGCACCCATCGCCTGGCCGGCGGGATCACATTGCCGTTGGCGTCTCCGCCCGTTGACTGTCGGTTAACACCTCAGATTCAGGATAGGTCGGATGAAGTACTTCGTTGTGCTCAGCAACAGTGGTGAACATCACCGTTGCGCAACAGCCAAAGAGTTGCCGGGGACACCTCGACCGCTTACGGGCATAACAGACATACATCCGATGTCCTGTCAGCCGAGACAAGGCATCAACCGGTCCGGCACGGGGTACGCCTAGCCGTGACGGTTCTTTCAAGGAGGCGAACCCATGTCCGGACGGCACCGACTGGAGGACCTGGAGCGCACGGACCAGGTGCCCATCAACGACGAACCCACCACCGTCGAAACCGATCCGCTGATCGGCCGCGACGATCACCCGGCCCCGCCGAGCCAACCATGGCGGCGGATTGCCAAGGAAGTCAAGAAGTCCGCGAACGAGTGAGTTCGGATTGACCTGAAACCAGCCTCGACCCCGGCCCCCACCGTCCTCCTGCCCGCACACCCACGTCAGCCGCATCACGTCGACAGCCCGTCACGCCGACAGCGCTTCCGCGCTCGTTCGCCGCACCGCGGCGACGGCGTCGCGCACAGCCGGGAAGACCGGGAACAATCGCGTCAGGCCAGTCAGTTCCAGCGGCAACAAGGTCGCGCGCCTGGTCGCGACCAGGCTCATCGCGATCCTCGCCTCGTCGGCCCGGTGTCGCGCGCCGACCAGCACAGACAACGCGGACGACCCGATGAAGTTGACCTTGCTCAGGTCGAGAACCACCGCGGCCGGCCGGTCCGCAAGCGCTTGCGTGACCAGTTGCGCCATGTTCGCGCCACTTTCTTCCGCGAAATCGCCGGACAGGCGCACCACCAGCACTCCGCCGCTGCGCTCGATCCGGCTACCGTGCGGGTCGGTCCAGATCGACGTCGGGCGGAGTCCACCGGTCGCGTCCGCTGTGGTCATCGTCGGCCATCCTCTCCATGTCGTCGATCTGCCTGTTGTTTTTCGGGTACCCGTGATGGCGCGCCGAAACACGTCCGGCGATTTCCTCGGCACTGCGCAACGATGGGGAGGGTTTGACGTGAAGGGAGCGCACGTGCAGCCGTGGCCAGGGACCGCGTATCCGCTCGGCGCCAGCTATGACGGCACCGGCACCAACTTCGCGCTGTACTCCCAGGTCGCCGACAAGGTCGAGCTGTGCCTGTTCGACGCCGACGGTGTCGAGACGCGGGTGGCGCTGCCCGAGGTCGACGGGTTCGTCTGGCACGGGTATCTACCTGGGGTTGTCGCGGGCCAGGAGTACGGCTACCGGGTGTACGGCCCGGACGAGCCGGGCCAGGGCATTCGCTGCAACCCCAACAAGCTGCTGCTCGACCCGTATGCCAAGGCGGTCAGCGGCAAGCTCGACTGGGATCAGGCGGTGTTCGGCTACCGCTTCGACGACCGGCGCGCCCGCGAGGACAGCGACTCGGCCGGGCACACCGTCCGGGGCGTGGTGATCAACCCGTACTTCGACTGGGCGAACGACCGGCGGCCGAACATCCCGTACCACGAAAGCGTGATCTACGAGGCGCACGTACGCGGCCTGACCCAGACTCACCCGGACATTCCGCCGGAACTACGCGGCCGCTACGCCGCGCTCGGCCACCCGGTCATGGTCGACCACCTGACCCGGCTCGGCATCACCGCCGTCGAACTGCTGCCGGTGCACCAGTTCCTGCACGAGCACGAGTTGATCGAGCGCGGCCTGCGTAACTACTGGGGTTACAACACGATCGCCTACTTCGCGCCGCACGACGACTACGCCGTCTCAACGGTCGCGGGCAGTCAGGTGCAGGAATTCAAGGCGATGGTGCGGGAACTGCATGCCGCGGGCATCGAGGTCATCCTCGACGTGGTCTACAACCACACCGCCGAAGGCAACCAGTTCGGCCCCACCCTGTCCTTCCGCGGCATCGACAACGCCGCCTACTACCGGCTCGTCGCCGACGATCCGCGTTACTACCTGGATTACACCGGCACCGGAAACTCGCTCAACGTCCGCGATCCGCACACGCTGCAGCTGATCATGGATTCGTTGCGGTACTGGGTCACCGAGATGCACGTCGACGGCTTCCGGTTCGACCTCGCCGCCACCCTCGCCCGCGAGTTCTACGACGTCGACCGGTTGTCGGCGTTCTTCGACATCGTCCAGCAGGACCCGGTGATCAACCAGGTCAAGCTGATCGCCGAACCATGGGACGTGGGGCCAGGCGGTTACCAGGTCGGCAACTTCCCGCCGCTGTGGACCGAGTGGAACGGGAAGTTCCGGGACACCGTGCGCGACTTCTGGCGCGGCGAACCGGCGACGCTCGGCGAGTTCGCGTCCAGGATCACCGGCTCGTCCGACCTCTACCAGGCCGACGGGCGCAGGCCGTTCGCGTCGATCAACTTCATCACCGCGCACGACGGGTTCACCCTCGCCGACCTGGTCTCCTACAACAACAAGCACAACGAGGCCAACGGCGAGAACAACAACGACGGCGCCGATGACAACCGGTCGTGGAACTGCGGCACGGAGGGTCCGACCGACGACAAGGACATCACCGCGCTGCGCGAACGCCAAACCCGCAACCTGCTGGCCACGATGCTGCTCGCGCAGGGCGTGCCGATGGTGTTGCACGGCGACGAACTCGGCCGCACGCAACGCGGCAACAACAACGGCTACTGCCAGGACAACGAGCTGACCTGGGTCGACTGGACCACCGACGACGCGGACCGGCAACTGTTCGGGTTCGCCAGCGCGGTTATCGCGTTCCGGCACAACCACCCGGTCTTCCGCCGCCGCCGGTTCTTCGCAGGCCGCCCGATCCGCAAAGGCGCCGAACTGCGTGACATCGCCTGGTTCACACCCAGCGGCGCGGAGATGTCCGAGCAAGACTGGGAAGCCGACTTCGGCCGGTGCATCACGGTGTTCCTCAACGGCAACGGCATCTCCGAACTCGACCCGCGCGGTGAACCCGTGGTTGACGACTCGTTCCTGCTGTGTTTCAACGCGCACCACGAAGACATCGACGTGACCCTGCCCGAGGGCTACGGCAAAGCATGGGCCGTCGTGCTGGACACCGTCACCGGCGAGGTCTTCCCCGGCGAGCCGAACACCCTCGCCATCGGCCGATCGAGCAGCAACCCGCTGCTCGGCGCCCAAACCGTCGACGATCGCCTGACCGTCCCCGCCCGCTCCCTGATCGTCCTCCAACGCACCGAATAGCCCGCCCACCCACCAAAACCTGAAAACTATTCCCCACCCACAACAGCCCCCGCCGCTCCCAGGGGGGCGACCCCGAGGCCAGTCTATCGGCGCAAAACGGAAAATCCAGTTCGGTCGGTGCGGCTGTGGACAACTCGCGACCGTCGGCGGGGCTGTGGATGGTTTCGGGCGGGGAGATGGGAAATGTGCTAGCGCGCGGAGGAACCAGGCCAGAGCAGGGGCGCACCGGACGCTGAGTCAGCGCTGAACTCGACTGGCCATCGCGGGCCGGGAGTAGTTGGCTTGGCTCGGGGTATCCGGCCCGGAGCGAGCGCGGGCCGACGACCCTCGCGAGCCACCTGCTACCCGGGAAGGACGTCATGGCCATCGCAACGGTGAACCCGGCTACCGGCGAAACACTGCGCACCTTCGAGCCGCTCGACGATCGCGGGATCGACGACGCCCTCGAACGCGCGCACCAGAGCTTCCTTGCGCTGCGCAAGACCAACTTCGCGACGCGCGCCGGGTGGATGCGCAAGGCCGCGGACATCCTCACCGAGGAAGCCGACGACATCGCGCGGATCATGACCATCGAGATGGGCAAGACCCTCGTCGCGGCCAAGGCCGAGGTGCTGAAGTGCGCGAAGGCAGCTCGTTTCTACGCCGAGCACGCCGAGGAGTTCCTCGCCGACCAGCCTGCCGACCCGGCCTCGGTGAACGCGTCGAAGGCCTACACGCGCTGGCAGCCGATCGGGCCGGTGCTCGCGGTGATGCCGTGGAACTTCCCGCTCTGGCAGGTGATGCGCTTCGCCGCACCCGCGCTGATGGCGGGCAACGTGGGGTTGCTCAAGCACGCGTCGAACGTGCCGCAGACCGCGATCCTGTTCGCGGACGTGTTCGAGCGGGCCGGGTTCCCGGACGGGGCGTTCCAGACGCTGCTCATTCCGTCGAGCGCTGTAAAACGCGTGTTGACAGATGCTCGGGTGGTGGCCGCGACGCTGACCGGCAGCGAAGGCGCTGGGCGCTCGGTGGCGGAGATCGCCGGGCACGAGATCAAGAAGACCGTGCTGGAGCTGGGCGGTAGCGACGCCTTCATCGTGATGCCATCGGCCGACCTGGACAACGCGGTCAAGGTCGCGGTCACCTCGCGCACCCAGAACAACGGGCAGAGCTGCATCTCGGCGAAGCGGTTCATCGTGCACGCGGACATCGCGGACGCGTTCCGGGAGAAGTTCGTGGCGGCCATGTCCGAACTGGTGGTCGGCGATCCGCTGGACGAGGGCACCGACGTGGGGCCGTTGGCGACCGAGCAGGGGCGCACGGACGTCGAGGAACTCGTGGACGGCGCGGTGAAGGCGGGCGCGACGGTGTTGTGCGGTGGGCAACGGCCGGATCGGCCGGGATGGTTCTATCCGCCGACCGTGATCACGGACATCACACCGGACATGCCGATCTTCGCCGAGGAGGTGTTCGGGCCGGTCGCACAGCTGTACGTGGTACCGGACGCCGACGCCGCGATCGAGCTGGCCAACGCGACGCGGTTCGGGCTCAGCTCGAACGCCTGGACCAACGACGCCGACGAGCAGGCGCGGTTCATCGACGGGTTGAGCGCTGGCGGGGTGTTCATCAACGGGATGACGATCTCCTACCCGGAGCTGCCGTTCGGCGGCGTGAAAGCCTCCGGCTACGGGCGGGAGCTGTCCGCGCTGGGCATTCGCGAGTTCTGCAACGCAAAGACGGTCTGGATCGGCTGAGCCGAGCCGCCCGCGTCTTGTGTCCACATCAGACACAAGACGCGGGGCTCGGCGTCAGCTGACTTTCTTGGGGGCGCGGCCGTGCGGTTGGTGCGGTCGCGCGTGTTGCGGCGCCTGCGGGACGGGCCGCTTGGCCGGAGCGTCGCTGCCGACGGTCACCAGCTCGTCGTAGTGCAGGATCTGCATGGACTCACCCTCCAGCAGGGTGTACGTGGCCTGACTACCGGTGGTTTCCACCTCCAGCAGCCTGCCGCGGAAGAACAGCCGGAAGGCGAGCCTGGAGATGCCCGGCGGCAGCTTCGGCGCGAAGTGCAGCGGCTTGCCGATCCGGTGCCGCAGCCCGCCGAACCCGCCGACCAGCGCGAGCCACGCACCGGCGAGGGACGCGATGTGCACGCCGTCGCGGGTGTTGTGTTCGAGGTCGTCCAGGTCCATCAAGGCAGCCTCGCCGAGGTAGTCCCTGGCCAGTTCGAGATGGCCACACTCGGCCGCGACAACCGCTTGGACACAGGCGGACAGGGACGAGTCCCGGACGGTCAACTCTTCGTAGTAGGCGAAGTCGCGGACCTTCTCGTCGTTGCTGAACTCGTCCGGGCACAGGTAGATGGCCAGGACCAGGTCGGCCTGCTTGACCACCTGTTTCCGGTACAGGTCCAGGTAGGGGAAGCTGAGCATCAGCGGATAGTGCTGGTCCTCGCACTTCTCGAAGTCCCACAGCTGGTGGTCGGTGAACCCCTCGGACTGCGGGTGCACGCCGAGCCGCTCGTCGTAGACCACGACCATGGCCTCGGCGGCGCGTTCCCACTCGCCGATCTCTTCGTGGGAAACCTCCAGTTCACGGGCTTCGTCCGGGAACTTCAGCGCGACCTCGGCGGCGGACGCGAGGTTCTTGCGGGCCATCAGGTTGGTGTAGACGTTGTTGTCCGCGACCGCGCTGTACTCGTCCGGGCCGGTCACGCCGTCGATGCGGAACCGGCCGTCGCCGTCGAAGTGGCCGAACGAACGCCACAACCGCGCGGAGTTGACCAGCAGCGCCAGCCCTTCCCGGCGCAGGAACGCGTCGTCGTCGGTGGCATCGACGTAGCGCATGACCGCGTCGGCGATGTCGGCGTTGATGTGGAACGCGGCCGTGCCTGCCGGCCAGTACGCGGAGCATTCCGGGCCGGAGATCGTCCGCCACGGCATGGCGGCGCCTTCGTACCCGAGTTCCGCGGCGCGCGCCTGCGCGGTCGGCAGGATGTCGTAACGCCATTTCAGCGCGTGCCCGGCCGCGTCCGGGATGGTGTACGTGAGCACCGGGAGGGCGAAGATCTCGCTGTCCCAGAACGAATGGCCGTCGTAGCCGGGACCGGTGAGCCCCTTCGCCGGGATCGCGCGACGTTCGGCGCGGGCGCCGGCCTGGGCGACGTGGAACAGCCCGAACCGGACGGCCTGCTGGATCTTGTCGTCGCCGTCGAGTTCGACGTCGGCCCGAGACCAGAAGCCGTCCAGGTACTCGCGCTGCTCGACCAGCAGCTGGTCCCAGCCGGCATGCCGGGCGGCGGCGACCGCCGCGTCGACCTGGGCGCGCAGGCCCGGCTCGGTGCGCTGACCGGACCAGCCGTAGGCGACGAACTTGACCAGCCGCAGGGTGTGCCCGGGTTCCAGGCGCGCGGCCACCGTGTACCGGCCGAGGTCGTCGTAGCTTTCCGCGTGGGTCTCGTAGTGCGTCGGGCAGGCCAGCAGGTGGTCCATGGCCGCGGCGACGCGCAGCCCGCTGGAGCGGGTTTCGTGCACGAGCACGACGCTGGAGGTGTCAGCGGCGTGCAGCCGGGCGGCCAGCGGCGAGCTGAGCACCGCGCCCATCCTCGGGTCCTTGCTGGCCTCGGCCATGGACTCGTTGGCGACCAGTTCCGACTGCAGCACGATCCGGGCCGGGCCGTCAACGGGCTCGATCTCGTAGTGGATCGCGGCCACCGCGCGCTGGGTGAACGACACCACCCTGGTGGTGCGCACGCGCACGGTCCGGCCGGTCGGCGCGGTCCATTCGACACTGCGGGACAGGGTGCCCGCACGCATGTCCAGGACCCGCTCGTGCTTGTGGAGTTCGCCGTAGCGGATGTCGAACGGCTCGTCGTCGACCAGTACCCGGATCAGCTTGCCGTTGGGCACGTTGATCACGGTCTGACCCGATTCCGGGTAGCCGTAGCCCGCCTCGGCGTAGGGCAGTTCACGGCTTTCGAACACGCCGTTGAGGTAGCAGCCGGGCAGGCCGTGCGGCTCCCCCTCCTCAAGGTTTCCGCGCCAGCCGATATGGCCGTTGGCCAGCGCGAACACCGACTCGCTCTGGGCGAGATGGTCGAGGCTGAGGGTGGTTTCCTTGAGCAGCCACGGGTCGGCTTCGAACGCGGAGTGCTCGATCACTTGGTCACCAGCAAATCCGCGAGGTCCTCGACGACGACGGTGGCGCCGTGTTCGCGCAACCCGTCCGCCTGCCCCACCCGGTCGACCCCGACCACGAACCCGAACCCGCCCGCCTTGCCGGCGGCGACCCCGGCCAGCGCGTCCTCGTACACGGCGGCCTCGCTCGGCTCTACGCCGAGGGCCTTGGCCCCGGCCAGGAAGGTGTCCGGCGCGGGCTTGCCGTGCAGGTGCTGCTCCTCGATGGTGACGCCGTCGATGCGCGCGTCAAGGTACTGAACCAGGCCGGTGACCTCGATGACCTGCTTGCAGTTCGCGCTGGACGACACCACCGCGGTCGGCAGGCCCGCGGCGCGCACGGCTTGCAGGTACCGGACCGAGCCGGGGTACACGTCGATGTCGTGCTCGGCGATCTTCTCCAGCACCAGCTTGTTCTTGCGCTCGCTGATCGCGTGCACGGTCTCCGCGTTCGGCGGATCGTCCGGGCCGCCCTCAGGCAGGTCGATGCCCCGGGAGTGCAGGAACGTGCGGACGCCGTCCTCGCGCGGCATGCCGTCGACGTACTCGTCGTAGTCGGCAACGGGATCGAAAGGCACAAATGGCTCCCCGGTGCGCTCCGCGCGCGCCTTCAGGAACTCGTCGAAGGTTTCCTTCCACGCCGCGTCATGCACCTTCGCGGTCTGGGTGAGCACCCCGTCCAGATCGAAAAGGCATGCCTTGATGCCGGCTGGAAGCCCCAGCGACTCGGCTCCCGACTCGTGTTCGCTCACGAGCACGTCCTCCCTCGGCTGTATCGACGCCTGTCAGGTGCGCCCAGCCTAGGCGGACACGCTCGGTCGCGCCGTCGGCGGCCGCACCCTTGACTGGGTGGTCGACGCTTGTAAACCTGCCGGCCACCAGGCGGAAACGTACGTCGATTACCGGGATTTTCCATTCGATTACGTCAGGTAGCGCCGGTAACAGGCTATCCGCCGCTCCCGAAAGAAAAGGTGATCTGGCGACACAGCATGGCAGGGGAGCCATGTCCCATAACCACAATTTCAGCGAGTTGGATGGGGCGAATCGACATGGCTTTCTCATCTCCGGCCGGCGCGGTGCTGGTGGTCGCGGCAGCGGCCTGCGCGATAGGTGCCCTGCTTCCGCCGGTGCTGGCAGCGGTCCTGGCCGGGATGCTGCTGGTGGCCGGGGTCGTGGCGTTCTCGATCAATCGCGCCGAACACGTACTCGACACGATCTTCAAGGAAGAACTTCCCCCGCCCGACGATCTGCGACGGAAAAAGACGGCCTGAATTCGATGGCGACAGGTGGGAAATGACCGCCAATTGAAATGTCAGGGGACTTTCGGCGCGGTGATGTCGGCTGGGTCGCGATCAGGGCGCAGGCCGCGCCATGAGGAATGGCGGAGCAGGCCGTCGTTGGTCAACTGCCGGAATTCCACCTCGCCGACGAGTTCGGGTTCGACCCAGTGCGCGTCCCGCGCGTGTTCCTTCGGGATGGGCTCGGCGAAAGGACTGTCCGAACGCGCGAGCGGTGTGAGCCGGGTGAACAGGTCGTGCAGGACAGCGTCGGTGAAGCCGGTGCCGGTGTGCCCGAGGTAGCGCAGGCCGTCCGGGCCGGGCGCGCCGAGCAACAGCGATCCGATCGTGCCCGAGCGGCGCCCTGAGCCGGCGCGCCATCCGCCGATGAGCACTTCCTGAGTGTCGACCAGCGGGGTTTTGATCCAGGACCGTGAGCGGCGGCCCGGTTCGTAGCGGGACTCGGCGAGTTTGGCGACGATGCCTTCGAGCCGATGCCCTCGGGCGGTGTCGAGCAGTTCGGCGCCGGTCACGTCGGTGAACGACGGCGGCAGCACCAGCACCGGGTGTTCCGGCTCGTCGAGCAGGCCGAACAGGTCGGTGAGGAGTTCGCGGCGCTGGCGGTAGGGCAGCCGGGTGGTGTCCTTGCCGTCGAGTTCGAGCACGTCGAACAGGTAGTAGCGGACCGGCGTCTCGGTCAGCAGGTCCTCGTCCGGGTCGGTGATGTGCATGCGGTTCTGCAGGTTGCCGAAGTTGGGCCTGCCCTGCCGCAGCGCGACGATTTCACCGTCGACGACCAGCGAGGATCCGGCCAGCAGTTCGGTGACCGCGGCCAGTTCCGGGTAGGTTCGGAAGACCTCTTTGTCGTTGCGGGTGAACACCTGCACGTCGGAACCGTTCGCGTAGCTGACCGCGCGGACGCCGTCCCATTTGAATTCGAACGCCCAGCCGGTGCCGGTGGGCACCGGGCCGGGGGTGGCGAGCATCGGCGGGATCAACCTGATCACAAAGGTCCACTGTAGAGCGTGAACCGGCGGTTCACACCTCCCGAAGAAATGTGAACCTAGGGTTGACGACTACGGAGACCGCGTACCCAACGACGGGACAGCAGGAAGGCCAGCGGCGGGAGCGGCAGGATCGCGATCGACAGCGCGATCAGCAACGGGATGTTGAGCACGATCGCCACGGCAACCCCGGCGGGCGCGGCGAGCAGGAGGACGGCGGAGATCAGCAGCAGGGTCACTGCGAAGCGGTACCGCAGCGTGGCGGGCCGACTGCGCCTGCCACCGGGCCTGCGCAGGCGGACGCTGACGTAGCGCAGCAGCAGCACGGGCTTGCGGCTCTTGGTTCCGAGGATGCCCAGCATCGCGACCAGTCGGCGGTCGCCGGAGAGTTCCTGCTCGATCTGCGCCAGCCGCCGCCGTTCGTGCAGCGAGAAGTCCATCGCCACGGTCCTTTCGATGTGCCGCCCCAGTAACTGGCCTACCACCAAGTGCGGCCGACAAACCTGTTTTTCACCCTTTCTCCGCAATGGGTGACTACAGGTGACCAGCCCAGATGCGCATCAGGTCCGGTCCAGCCGGGGGAAGACGACCTCGCGGGCGAGCAGCAGGACCGCGGCCGCGATCGGGATCGCGACCAGCGCGCCGATGATGCCCAGCAGTGCCCCGCCGAGCAGCACCGCGACCACGGTCACCAGCGCGGGCACCTTGACCACCCCGCCGATGATCTTCGGCACCAGCAGGTAGTCCTCAGCGAATCGATACACCACGTAGAACCCGATGGTGGCCAGGCAGACCGGCCAGGACACGGTCAGCGCGACCAGGCAGACCACGACACCACCGGCGACCGAGCCGACAACCGGGATCAGGTCGAGCACGGCGACGGTGAGAGCGAGCAGCAGCGCGTAGGGCACCTGGAAGATCAGCAGCCAGCCGAAGGTGAGCACCCCGGCGATCAGCGAGATCAGCACGTTGCCGAGCACGTAGGCGCCGACCTTCCCGGAGATCTCGTCGCCGAGCAGGATCGCCCTCGGCCGCCGCGAGGCGGGCACCAACCGGTATCCGGCGGCGCGGATCCGGGGCAGGTCGAAGACGAAGTAGATGGTCAGTACGACCACGACGAAGAAGTCTGTCAACGCGCTGAACACAGCCTTCCCTGCGCCGAGCAGGCCAGTGGCCAGACCGGACCCCTGGCTGTTGAGCAGAGTGGTGATCCGCTGCTGGATGTGGAAGCGGTCGTTGAGCTTGCCGATCAGCGAGTTGTGGTTCTGTAGTTCGTGCAGATACGCGGGGATCCTCTCGGCGAGTTCGGTGGACTGGGCGACGACGACCGGGATGGCCGTGGCGAGAAAGCCGCCGACCAGGGCGAGCACGGCGAAGAACACGATGAGCACCGCGAGCCAGCGCGGCAGGTGCCTGCGGATCAGCCAGGCCACCGCCGGTTCCAGGCCGACCGCGATGAACAGCGCCAGCCCGATGAGCACCAGGATGCTCTCCAGGTTGATGATCAGCTCGACGATGCCGTAGGTGACGGCGACACCGGCCGCGGCGGTGAGCCCGATCAGGAACGGCGCGCGGCGATTCAGCCGTCGCCCGAGCGGACCTAGCGGCTGCTCGTCGGTGCTGAGCTGGGCGGCGGCTTCGGTCGCTTCAGCGATGGGGCTGCTGGTTTCACTGGGGTCAGTGAGGCTGCTGTCGCCTGCGCCAGGTTCGATTGCCATGCGATACCTCCGGTTTGCGCCTGCCGTCGAGATAACCCGGCAAGCCGGGCGCTAGCCATCGAGCGTCCACTGTGGAGGTTCGATATGTCGGACTTGGTCTGGATCAGGCACGGAAGTGTCCGGGAGGAAGACCGGAAACTCGACATTTCGTGGTGGCGCGCGGCGCGTCGTGGTTGACTTCGTAACGCAACGGATGCGATCCCACGCGGAGGGACAAGTCGCGCGATGCCCGCTGAGTCGCCAGAGTCCACTGAGCTCGAGCCGACGGAACCTGACGCACCCAACCCGGCCGAGTTCGACGTGACGCGGCCGAATGCGGCGCGCATGTACGACTACTTCCTCGGCGGCGCGCACAACCTCGCGATCGACCGGGAACTGGCCGACCGGACCATCGCGATCATGCCCGGGATCGTGGCGACCGCGCGGGCGAACCGCGCCTTCCTGCAACGCGCCGTGCAGTACTGCATGAGGGCAGGGATCCGGCAGTACCTGGACCTGGGCTCAGGCATTCCGACCGTCGGGCACGTGCACGAGGTCGCGCACCGGATCGATCGGGCCGCCCGGGTCGCCTACGTCGACATCGAGCCGGTCGCGGTCGCGCAGACCAAACGCATCCTGGCCCACGTGCCCACCGCGACCGTGACCAAGGCCGACATCACCGACCCGAAAGAGGTGCTGGCCTCGCCGGGGATCGCCGAGCTGATCGACTTCAGCCAGCCGGTGGCGATCGTGGCCTGCGCGGTCCTGCACTTCGTGCCGGATTCGGCCGATCCGGTCGGTGTGCTGCACGCCTACCGCGATCACGTCAGTCCGGGTGGGGCGCTGGTGTTCTCGCACGGCGCGTCCTCGCTCGCCCCCGAGCAGAGCGAGCAACTGCACGCGCTCTACAAGCAGACGACGCAGCCGGGGCATCGCCGCACCAAGGAGGACATGGAGGCCTTGCTGGCCGGGTGGAGCCTGGTCGAGCCGGGCCTGGTCGACGCGGCGGCCTGGCGCCCGGAGCTGGACACTCCGGACGCCGGACCGGTGACCGTCTGGGCCGCGGTCGGCCGGCGCTAGCGGCGCGCGGCCGTACGAGCCGCGAGCGCGACGGCGAACATCAGCAGAGCCGCGCCGCACCAGCCGGCCGCGCCGAGCCGATCGTGCAGGAACAGCGCGGACAGGAAGCTGCCGACCAGCGGTTCGAGCAACGCGAGCAGCGCGGCCGTGCCCGGTCCGGCCGCGGGTAGTCCACGGAAGTAGCAGACATAGGCGATCGCGGTCGGCACCAGACCGAGGAACACGACCAGGCCGATCGCGGCCGGGCTCGGCGCGAATCCGACGCCGTCGGTGGGCACCGTGACGCAGAGCAGCAGCGCGCCGCCGATGCTGAAGCCGACGCCGGTGGTGGTCAGCTCGTCGAGGCCGGTGATCGGCGCGGCGCAGGCCAGCGACATGGTGCCGAAGCAGGTCGCGGACAACAGCGCCAGGCCTGCGCCGCCGAGCATGGCCGCGGCGCCGTAGTTGCCGGTGGGCAGGCCGACGAGCAGACCGAGCCCGGCCAGGGCGAGCGCGAGCGTGATCACGACGGCGCGGGTGAGCCTGCGACGGCCGGTGATCGTCTCCACGGCGAGCACGATCACCGGCGAACTGCCGATGGTGATCAGCGTGGCGAAGCTGACCGAGGTCAACGTGACCGCCGCGAAGTAACTCGCCTGGTAGATCGCGGTGAGCAGGCCGATGAGGCCGACCCGGGCGTACGCGGCGCGGCGGCGCGGAAGGCGCCGGCCGGTGGCGAGGAGAACGACGGCGATCAGGGCGCCGCCGACCGCCAGCCGATAGGCGGCGATGGCCAACGGGGAGAGCCCGGCGACGTGGGCGAGCAGGGTGCCGGAGAAACCGCCGGTGCCCCAGAGGAGACCGGCGGCGACAAGGAAGGACAGGCCGGTTGTCGACTGCCGAGTGGTCGGCAGCGCGGAAGGACGGGTGTGCATGAGTGTTCGCGCTCCTGCGACGAGAGAAGGGAATGTGGTCGCGGAAGCGGGGCGAACGGGTGCGCGGCATGGCGCGGCAGGCGCGGGTCGTTGTGCGCCAGGCGACATGCTGGGCGCGGGGTTGCACGCGGTGGCCAACGCGGATGCGCCGTGGGCTCGCACTCGGCGGCAGCACAACGCAGCCTGCGCTGGGCGGCAGCACAACGCAGGCTGCGTCGGAAGCCAGCCCATTGCCCTGGGCATCAGCACTGGCGCGACTTGCTCTGGCCACCAGCATCAACACTGCTTGCGCTGGACGTCAGCACATACGCGGTTTGCGCTGGGCGGCAGCATCAACGCCGGTTGCGCTGGGCGGCAGCACAACGCGGATTGCGCTGGGCGGCAGCATGGGCGCGGCTTGCGCTGGAAGCCAACCGGTTGCGGCCGGGCGTCAGCAGACCCAGGTTGCGCTGGAAGGCAGCCGGTTGCGTCAGGCGCGGGTTGTGCTGGGAGTCAGCGCGGACGCCGGGCGCGGGCCTGCTGTGCGGCACGGGCAATCCGCGCCGCGCGGGTGCGCGTGCTGGCGGCCAACGGTCATGGTCGGTCGCCGGTGAAGTTCACCCCGCTCAGCGCGCAGGGGGCGGAGTGATGGGAAAGCATCGGTGCACGGGCCGAGTCTACCGACCCGTGCACCTCGATTACTCGGCTCAGCCGGTGACGCTGGGTTGGCCGTTCTCCAGGTGACCCGCGAAGCGCCGCAGGTAGTTCGGGTAGCCGTCGACGGTGACCGTGAGGTCGTACCAGCCGTTGTCGGTCGCGAACGGGATGTTCTGGTTCACACCCGGCCCAAGCGTGACCGTGTGCTTGGTGCCGTCGAGTTCGCTGATCAGCACGACGCGGATCTGCGCCGAGGTGTTGCTCAGTTCCAGCGCGAGCGCGAGGCCTTCGGTGATGGTGAGGGTGGCCTCGGTCTGGTTGGGGGTGCCGGCCGCGTGACGCAGGAAACCGTTGGGGCCGTGGAGGTAGACGTTGTACGCGGCGGTGATCGCGTCAAGGGAGACAGTTGTGGAGGTGGTCGCGCCGGGAGCGACGTCGAACGGGGTCGCGTCGGTGCTGAGCAGGTCGTGTGCGTACAGGGCGAGCGGGATGGTCGCGGTACCCGCGTTGGACATGGTGATCGTGAGCGCGCTGCCGACGGTCACGTTCGCGTTGGCCTGGTAGGGCAACGGGCGGGCGGGGACGCTGCCGGAGTCCTGCACCGGGACGGTCTGCTTGCCGGAGGCGGGAGTGGTCGGCTTGGGCAGCTTCGACTGGGTCGCGTTCGCCTGCGCCTGTAAACCGGCGGTGTCCGGCAGGACCGGGATTGTGGTGTTCTTGTTGTCGAAGTCGAAGCAGCTGGTGAGGTCGCCGCAGACCGCGCGGCGCCACGCCGAGATGTTCGGCTCCCTGACGCCGGTCCAGGTTTCGAGGAAGCGCAGCACCGAGGTGTGGTCGAACACCTGCGAGTTCACCCAGCCACCCCGGCTCCACGGCGAGATCACCGTCATGGGTACGCGCGGGCCAAGGCCGATCGGCGTGAGCGGGCCGAACGCGGGCGGGAGGCCGTTTTCGAGTGGCTGGCTGGCGGGCAGGAACTCGCCGGGCGTGCCCAAGGGCGGGACTGGCGGCGGAACGTGGTCGTAGAAGCCGTCGTTCTCGTCGTAGTTGATGAACACCACGGTGTTCTCGGCGAGTTCCGGGTTGGCCCACAACGCGTTCAGCACGGCTTGTACATAGACCTCACCATCGACAGGTCGCGCGGCCGGATGTTCGCAGTACGCGTAGGGAGCGACGACCCAGGACACGGACGGCAGCGTGCCCGCGGCGCAGTCGGCTGTGAACTGGGCGATTACATGGTCGACGTGCTGGCCCTGGCCTGAGTCAGGCAGCCACTGGGTGCGCAGGCTGGCACGGTCGGCCAGTTGGTGGATCGCCGGATCGGTCGAGGCGAGCGCGTCGTGGTAGGCCTGGAACAGCCACAGCGGGT
The DNA here is from genome assembly GCA_035248365.1 of Pseudonocardiaceae bacterium. Taxonomy (GTDB): domain Bacteria; phylum Actinomycetota; class Actinomycetes; order Mycobacteriales; family Pseudonocardiaceae; genus CAJCJE01. The sequence goes on from DATFHN010000029.1 coordinate 77,067, forward strand.
TGTCGCCGTAGTCGCCGACATAGGGGTGGTTGGTGGTGTCGTCGCCTACCTCGTTGTTCGCGTACACCTGCCACGAGATCCCGGCCGCCTGCAAGCGTTCCGGGTATGTGGTCCAGTGGTAGACAGGCTGGTAGTCGCCGGGGTTCCAGGTTGCCGGGCCGCCCGCGACACCGGCCGGGTCGATGGTGCCGGTCCAGTGGTAGAGCCGATTGGGCGTGGTCGGGCCTTGGATCGAGCAGAAGTACTGGTCGCAGATGGTGAACGCCTGGGCGAGCGCGTGGTGGAACGGGATGTCGGCTTCGGTGAAGTAGCCCATGGTCATGCCGGACTTGGCCAGTGGCCAGTTGTTGTACGCACCACCGTTCCAGGCCAGGTGTGTGGTGTCCCAGTCGTGTGGGAGGTCGCCGAGATCCTGGCCGTCGTACTGGCTGGTGTCGATGTGGAAGGGCAGTAGGTAGCCGCCGAGCCTGCCGAGGTCGGGCTGGTGGAAGACGTCGTTGCCGTTGGGCAACGTGAACGCGGCGCGGTCGCCGAAGCCGCGCACGCCTTTCATGGTGCCGTAGTAGTGGTCCAGCGAACGGTTCTCCTGCATGAGGATCACCACGTGCTCGACCTCGTCGAGGCGGCCGGACCGGCGCGGCGCCGCGGCCGCTTGCGCGAATCCGGCGCCGAACAGACCGGCGGTGGCCGCGGTGACCGCGGATGCTTCCAGGAACGTGCGACGGCTGATGTTGCGGCGGGTCTCGGGCATGGACAGGCGCTCCTCGCGGCAGGGGTTGAGGGGTCAACTTGTCTGGCCAACTTGGCCGCTGCCATCTCAACATCCGGTCCCTGCTTTGCCAAGCGAACGCCTGGCTACGCGACGGTGACGAGTTCCCTGGTCTCGGCACGGTTTCGCCTGGCCAGGGCGGTAGCCACCAGGAGGACAGCGAGTGCGGCAACGGTCAACAACGCGCCCACCCAGGCTGGTGAGGTGTAGCCGAACCCGGCCGCGATAGTGCGGCCGCCGAGGTACGCGCCGAGCGCGTTGCCCACGTTGAACGCGGCGATGTTGGCGCTGGAGGCCATGGTCGGCGCGTCGCTGGCGTAGTGCAGCACGCGCATCTGCAGACCGGGCACGATGGCGAACCCGAACGCGCCCATCAGCAGCAGTGTGATGATCGCGGGGATCTTGGCGTGCGCGGTGAAGGTGAGTGCGCCGAGCACGACGGCGAGCGCGATCAGCAGGACGACGAGGCTGGGTGTGAGCGCGCGGTCGGCCGCCTTGCCACCGGCGAGGTTGCCCAGGAACAGGCCGATGCCGAACACGATCAGCAGCCACGTGACGTTGCTGGATGCGAACCCGGCGACGTCGGTCATCATCGGCGTGATGTAGGTGAAGGCGCCGAACATGCCGCCGAAGCCGAGCACGGTGACGGCGAGCGAGAGCAGGACCTGCGGGCCGCGGAACGCGTGCAGTTCGCCGCGCAATCGGGCGGATCCGTTGGCCGACACGGTCGACGGGACCAGTGCGACGATGCCGAAGAACGCGACGACGCCGATGGCGGTGATCGCCCAGAACGTGGCGCGCCAGCCGAAGTGCTGGCCGAGCAACGTGCCCAGCGGCACGCCGAGCACGTTGGCGGTGGTAAGCCCGGCGAACATGATCGAGATGGCGCCGGCTTTCTTCTCCGGCGCGACCAGGTCGGCGGCGACGACCGAGCCGATGCCGAAGAACGCGCCGTGACACAGGGCGGCGACGACCCGGCCGATCATCATGATGCCGAACGTCGGCGCGATGGCCGAGATCAAGTTGCCGAGGATGAACAGCACCATCAGGCCGAGCAGCACGGTCTTGCGCGGCAGCCGGGTGACGGCCGCGGTGAGCAGCAGCGCGCCGAGCGCGACGCTCAGCGCGTAGCCGGAGATCAACAGGCCCGCGGTCGGGATGCTGACCGTGAAGTCGTTGGCAACCTGCGGCAGCAAGCCGGCGATGATGATCTCGGTCAGCCCGATGCCGAAACCACCGATGGCCAGCGCGATCAGTCCGACCGGCACAAGAACCTCCGAAAATGGATATTACGAAAATGGATATTACGACATCGGTTATACGGCGTGTGCAGTATTTGCGTACGCGGCATAGATAGTTGCACACGCGTGCTATATGCGCAAGCTGGTATCCTTGGCGCAACGAAGGAGGTCGGCATGGGCATCGCCGATGACGCGGTCGAAGTGCGGGCACAGGGTTGGCGCACGCTCACCGCACTGCACTCGATGATCGAGACCGCGCTGGAACGGGCGCTGCAGAAGCAGCACGATCTGTCGGTGGTCGAGTTCACCGTGCTCGACGCGCTGAACCGGCAGGACGGCTTCCACATGCGCGTGCACCAGCTGGCCCGGGCGACCGCGCTGTCCGCGAGCGCGACGACGCGACTGATCAACCGGCTCGAAGGGCGCAAACTGATCAGCCGCTATCTGTGCGAAGACGACCGGCGCGGCATCTACACCGAGCTGACCCCGAGCGGAAAAGCCCTGCTCGAACAGGCCCGGCCGACCAACGACAACACGCTGCGCGCGGCATTGGACGAGGCTCGGGACACACCGGAACTGGCGCCGCTGATCGCAGCGCTCTACCCAGTCGTCACCCCCGGCTAGCCGGAACTAGCCCCGCTGATCGCCGCGCTCTACCCGGTCGTCACGCCGGGCTAACCGGAACTGGCCCCGCTGTACCCGGTCGTCACGCCCGGCTAGCCGGAACTGGCGCCGGAAATCACAGCGCTGTTCTTTCTGGTTGTCACGCCGGGGCGGCCGGAACCGACACCGCTGATCGCCGGGCTCTCCTGGTATCTCGGGGCGACGTCTGCGTGTTCCGGCGGGACCCGGCACCTAGGTCATTGGGAACAGCCGGTTTACAAGGGCGTCCCAGGTTCGGTTGGGCAGGGCGCGGTAGAGGAGCGGCATGATTCGCGGGGGCAGGCCGATCTTGTAGCGGGCGCGCGGGTTGCGGGCGCGGATGGCTTTCAGCGCGACGGCGGCGACCTTGTCTGGTGTGGACATTCCTGGGGCGCCTTGTCTTGCGTAGCGGGCCATGCGGGCACGGTGGTTACGCGCGAACGTGGCGTAGGGGCCGTTGGACGAGTCGGGCCAGGTGGCGGCTTGGACGGTCGCGAAGTTGGTGGGGACGCCGCCGGGTTCGAGTAGGACCACGCGTACACCGAACCGGCACACCTCGGCGCGGAGCGCGTCGGATAACGCTTCGAGCGACCACTTGGTCATGTCGTACGCACTGGATCCGGGGAACGCCATCAGGCCGCCGGCCGAGCCGAGGTTGACGATGGTGCCGCTCCCCTGCGCGCGCATGCCGGGTAACGCGAGTTGACAGAGCCGGATCAAGCCGAACACGTTGGTTTCGAACTGAACCCGCAGCGCGTCGAGGGACACCTCCTCGACCGGGCCCGCTTGGGCGTAACCGGCGTTGTTGATCAGCGCGCCCAAGGCGCCGTGCTCGGTTTCGACCCGTTCGATGGCGGCCTGTCTGGATGCTTCGTCGGTGACGTCGAGCGGGAGTACTTGGGCGCCCGCTTTGGCCAGGTCGGTGAGGGTCTGTGGGTTACGGGCGGTCGCCCAGGTGGCAGGCCTGCTTTCAGCGTGGCGAGCGCTATGGCCCTGCCGATGCCGGAGGAGCAGCCGGTGATCAGGACGGGAGCCGCCATGCCAGCCTCCTTACTAATTGTTCAGTAAGTTGGAGACTAGTCGGCTTACTGAGCGTTCAGCAAGTAGGCTGGGCCGGTGGCTAAGGAGAAGGGCGACACCAAGGCGCGGATCTTGGCGATCGCGGCGGAACTGTTCGCGGCGCAGGGTTATGCGGGGACGTCCATTGCCGACATCGCGCAGCGGCTGGGCACTACTCCGGCCGCGCTCTACTACCACTTCGCGTCCAAGGCTGATGTGCTCGATGGGCTGCTTGCTGAGCCGATGGCCGGGTATGTCCAGTTGGCCGAGTTGGCGGTGACTGCTGGGCCGGAGGAGTTGCTCGCCGCGTTTATCGACTTCACGGCGCGTTCGCATGCGTTGATACCGATCGTCAGCGGCGATCCGGCGGCGCGCGCCTTGCTGGATGAGCGGCTTCCGCGCAAACCTGCGGATATGTTCGCGGACGTGATCGCGGCGCTCGCGGGACCTGATCCGGACCGGGCCGCACTGCTGCGCGCGCATGCCGCGTTCGCGGTGGCCAAGGAGACGACGACTGCCGCACTGCGGATGGGCGGCGGCGTGCTCGGCGACGCCGATCGCGCCGAGGTCCTGGCCATCGCGACCCATACACTGCGCCCGTGACCGAGCAGGACGAGCCCAAGACCGCCGGGACCGTGCGGCTCGGCGTGCTGCTGGGCGTGGTCGGTGGCTTTCTCGACGCGTTCACCTATGTCGCGCACGGCGGGGTGTTCTCCAACGCCCAAACCGGCAACGTGGTGCTGGTGGCGATCTTCGCGGCGCGCGGCGACTGGGCGCGGGTGTTGCGCCAACTGTTGCCGCTGCTCGCGTTCGTGCTCGGCGTGTTCACAGCGGAGACCATGACGCATCCGAGGGTGCAGGCGTGGGTGCGCAGGCCGATGCGGGCCGCGCTGATCGCCGAGATCGTGGTGCTGGTCGCGGTGGCGTTTGTGCCGAACGGCACCGCTGGGTTCGCGGTGGTGCTGCTGGTGTCCTATGTGGCCGCCGTGCAGAACTCGACGTTCGACACGCTGCGGAAGTGGCCGTTCAACACCGTCACGCTGACTGGCAACATGCGGACCACGACTCGGTCGCTGTATCGGTCGCTGGTGTTGCGCAAGGCGGGTGAAGGCGACAAGGCGCGCAGCTTTGCCATTGTCTGCCTTGCGTTTTTGCTTGGTGCGGTGATCGGCGCCTTCACTTCGGCGAGTTGGGGTAACCGGGCGGCGCTGGTCGGCGCGGGCATGCTGGCCGCCGCCTTGTTGTTGTTCATTGTTGAGGAGCCACGTCATCAGCGGGCGGTGACCGAATGACCGAGGGGAGCGCCAAGTTCACCCGGCGCATCGAGGATTTCACTTGTGAACACTGTGGTCGGCAGGTTCACGGCAATGGGTACACGAACCATTGTCCGTACTGCCTGCATTCCAAGCACGTCGATGTGAATCCGGGCGACCGGGCGGCGGAGTGTGGTGGGTTGATGGCGCCGGTGGCGGCAGGGATGGAGCGGGATCGGTATTTCGTGGTGCAGCGGTGCGTCCGATGTGGACATACGAGGCGCAACAGGACCGGCGCCGCTGACGATCGGGCGGTGGTTTTGAGTTACTTTGGCAGGCCGATCCCTGGCTGAGCGGGGATCGGCCTGCCCGGTAGTCAGTCCTGGTTGACTGAGGTGAGACCGGCTGGGGCGGCGGCCAGCGCGGCGTGGATGGCGTCGGCCAGGGCTAGCGCCGATTCCTCGGTCAGCTCCACCGCGAGCCGGGCGGCCGGTCCCAGGTCGGGGTTGGTGAAATCGATGTTGAGGGTGTGTGTGAACTGCGCGTGTACAGCGTGGTCCACGTAGACGGTTGCCTGGGTCAGGCCCATCCAGCCCTGCTGGCCCTTGCCACTGCCGGTGAGCGCGATCTTCTCGGTCAGGTACGTGCACATGGCTCAGGCCGCCAGGTGCTTGCCGTAGAAGGCGAAGATCTTCTCCCAGCCGTCCACCGCGGCCTCCACCCGGTAGCTGGGGCGGTCGACCGCGAAGAACGCGTGACCAGCGCCGTCATAGCTGTGGAACTCGTGCTCCTTGCCCAGCTTGGTCAGCTCCTCGTCCAGCAGCTTGACCTCTTCCTGGGTGGGGAACTTGTCGTCGGCGCCGAACAGGCCGAGCAGCGGGCAGGACAGGTTCGCGGTGCGGTCCAGCAGCGCCGGCATGTTGATCGGGAAGTCCTTGGGCGTGCCGTGCACGACCGCGGCGCCGTAGCAGTCGACGGCGGCGTCGATCTGCAGGCTCACGCCGGCCAGGAAGGTCTGCCGACCGCCGGAGCAGTGGCCGATCACGCCGATCTTGCCGTTCGCGCCCTCCAGGGCACGCAGGTACTTGGCCGCGCCGTCGACGTCGCCGACCACCTGATCATCCGAGACACCACCCTGCGCGCGCACCGCGGCGGCCGCGTCGTCGGGGCTGGCGCCGGGGGCCTGACGGGAGTACAGGTTCGGGCACAAGGCCGCGTAACCGTGCGCGGCGAATTTGCGCACCATCTCCTTGGTCGCCTCGTCGTAGCCGGGCATGTGGTGGATCACCACGACCCCACCGAACGGCGCTGCGTCAAGGGGGCGGGCGAGATACGCCTCGATCTCGTCGTCGTTGTGGCCGGTGATCGTAACGGTCTCCGCCCGCAGGGCATCCGACATGTCGGTTCCTCTCCTGATCAACACGGGTTCGCCGGCAACCTTACTCGCGGGTCGGGCTTGCTTCGTCGATCGGCGGACAACGCCTGCTGGAATGATGCCGCGCATGGCGCGATTGGTGATCGTGGGCGCGGGCCTGACCGGGTTGCGCGCGGCCGAGGCCGCCCGGCGGTTCGGTTTCACCGGGGAGATCAGCCTCATCGGCGCGGAGCGGCACCTGCCCTACGACCGGCCACCGCTGTCCAAGGAGTTCCTCACCGCGAGGCCGCGCGCCGAAGACCCGCCGACGTTGCGGGGCGCGGACACGCTCGCCGAGCTTGGTGTCGAACTGCGGCTCGGGGCCACCGCGACCGGGCTGGACGCGGTGCACCGGCTGATCCGGGTGGACATCGGCGGCACCGACATCGATCTTGCCTATGACGCGCTGCTGATCGCGACCGGATCACGCGCCCGCTCGCTGCCGGGAACCGAGCACCTGACCGGCGTACACACGCTGCGCACGGTTGACGACGCCCGGCAGATCCGCTCCGCGCTGGACGCTGGTGCGCGGACGATCGTGGTCGGGGCGGGATTCATCGGGTCGGAGGTGGCCGCGTCGGCGAGCAGGCGCGGCGCGCCGGTGACCGTGCTGGAGGCGTTGCCGGTGCCGCTGGCCGGGGCGGTCGGACCGGAACTGGGCAAGGTGTGGACGGAACTGCACGAGCGCAACGGGGTGCGGGTGCGCTGCGACGCGGGGGTGGCCGCGATCGAGGGCGATCACGGGCAGGTGCAACGGGTCCGGCTGGTGGACGGGACGGTGCTACCTGCGGATTTGGTCGTGGTCGGGATTGGGGCGGTGCCGAACACAGGCTGGCTGGCGACCTCTGGGCTGGAGGTGGCCGACGGGGTGGTGTGCGATCAGTACCTTGCAGCGGGTAAACCTGGGGTTTACGCGGCCGGTGATGTTGTGCGGTTCGCGAACCCGGTGTTCGGCGGGGCGATGATGCGGTTGGAGCACTGGACGACAGCGGCTGAGCAGGCCGTCGCGGCGGCGCGCAACGTGGTGGCCGAGTTGGCCGGGGAGCCGCGGAGTCCTTTTGGGACGGTGCCGTACTTCTGGTCGGACTGCTACGAGAGCCGGATCCAGTTCGTGGGTGTGCCGTCGGCCGACGAGATCCAGGTGGTGGTGGGCGGGGAGGCGGCTACCGGCGGTCTGCTCGCGGTCTATCGCACCGGGGACCGGCTGACCGGCGCGTTCGGCGTGCACAAGGCGAAGCTGATCACGTTGTGCCGCAGGCTGATCGGCGAGCATGCGACCTGGAACGAGGCGTTGCACGCCCTGGCAGGGTGAGCGGCGACCAGGCCAGGGGGACGAAGCGTTGCCCGCCGCCGGCAGGCGAACGTGCCGGGTGCTTCAGGTCTCCAGGGGGAAGTGGCAGGCCGCCTGGTGGCCCACCGCTTCGAACGAGCGCAGTTGGGGTTCCTCCTGGGCGCAGATCTCCTGCGCGAACGGGCACCTGGTGCGGAAGCGGCAACCTGAGGGCGGGTTGACCGCTGAGGGCAGTTCACCGCGCACGCCGTCCTCGTTCTTGGCCCGGCTGGCCCACGGGTCGGCGACCGGGATGGTGTCGATCAGGCCGCGGGTGTACGGGTGGTGCGGGCGGTTGTACACGGCCTCGGCCGGCCCGACCTCGACCAGTTTGCCCAGGTACATCACGCCGATCGTGTTCGCGAGGTAGCGGACCACGGACAGGTCGTGCGAGATGAACACGTAGGTCAGGCCGTGCCGGGCCCGCAGGTCGCTCATCAGGTTCAGGATCTGCGCCTGGATCGAAACGTCCAATGCGGACACCGGCTCGTCGGCGACGATCAGTTTCGGTTGCAGGGCAAGGGCTCTGGCCAGACCGATGCGCTGGCGCTGTCCGCCGGAGAACTCGTGCGGGTAGCGGTCCGCCGCGCTGCGCGGCAGGCCGACCTCGCCGAGGAGGTCATTGACTCGCCGGGTTCGGCCTGCCCGGTCACCGACGCCGTGGATGGCCAGCGGTTCGGCCAGGATCGATCCGACTCGCATTCTCGGGTCGAGCGAGGCGTAGGCGTCCTGGAAGATCAGCTGGGTGTCGCGTTGACGCTGCCGCAGTTGCTTGCCGCGCAACGAGGTGAACTCGGTGCCGTCGATGCGGATGGCGCCGGAATCGGCCTGTTCCATGCCGACGATGTGCCGCCCGATCGTGGTCTTGCCACAGCCGGACTCGCCGACCAGGCCGAACGTCTCGCCTGCCGCGACCGTGAAGCTGACGTCGGCGACCGCTGACACGCTGCCCACCTTGCGGCGCAGCACGGCGCCCGCGGTGATGGGGAAGGTCTTCACCAGGTGTTCGACTTCCAGCAGTGGCTTGGTGCCGTTGGTCTGTGCCGGCGCCTGTTCGGACGAGTGGCGGCGGATCTGGTGGGTTTCGGTCGCCGAGTGCAGTTCGGGGTTGCCGACCGGGAAGAAGCAGGCGTAGTCGTGGCCTGCGATGTCGCCGCGCAGCGGCGGGTCCTCGGTGCGGCACTTGTCGGTCGCGTACCGGCAGCGGGCGGCGAAGCGGCAGCCGACCGGCGGCTCGACCAGGTCGGGTGGGAGGCCGGGGATGCTGTAGAGCTTGTCGCCGGACTCGGCGGCGTTCTCCGGCAGCGCCTCGAACAGCGCCTCGGTGTAGGGATGGCGGGGGTTGCCGAACAGCCGGTTGGTGTCGGTCAGCTCGACGATCCGGCCCGCGTACATCACCGCGACCCGGTCCGCGCGGCCCGCGATCACGCCGAGGTCGTGCGTGACCAGGATGACCGCCATACCCAGCCGGGAACGCAGCTCGTCGATGAGTTCGAGGATCTGCTGCTGGATGGTGACGTCCAGCGCGGTGGTCGGCTCGTCGGCGATGAGCAGTTCCGGGTCGCAGACCAGCGCGCGGGCGATCATCACCCGCTGCCGCATGCCGCCGGACAGCTCGTGCGGATACGCGGTGAGCCGCTTGGCCGGTTGCGGCAGGCCGACCAGCTCCAGTACCTCGGTGACCCGGGCGGTGATCTGCTCCGCGCTGAGGTCGGTGTGCAGCTTGAGCGGCTCGGCGACCTGCTTGCCGATGTGGATCGTCGGGTTCAGCGAGGTCATCGGGTCCTGGAAGACCATGCCGATGCGCTTGCCGCGCACCTTGCGGATCTCCTTGTCCGGCAACGCGGCCAGGTCCTCGCCACCGAGCAGCACCCGGCCACCGGCGATCCGGCCCCCGGCGGGCAGCAGGCGCATGATCGACAGCGCGGTCATGGTCTTGCCGCAGCCGGACTCGCCGACCACGCCGAGCAGTTCGCCGCGATCGACGCTGAAACTGACCCCGTCCACCGCGTGCACGGCGCCGTTGCTGACCGCGATCTCCGTGCGCAGGTCCTGAACGTCCAGAATCGTCACGGCCTACCGCTTCCTGAGCCGGACCTCGAAGGCGTCCCGCAGGGCGTCTCCGAGGAAGTTGAACGCGACGACGACCAGCACGATGCACAGGCCCGGCCAGATGATCATCCACCAGTAGCCGTTCGCGGTGAACTGCGTGCCGTTGGACAGCATGCCGCCCCAGTCCGCGTGGGGTGGCGGGATGCCGAAGCCGAGGAAGGTCAACGAGGCCAGGATGAGGATCGCGTCGGCGATCTGGAAGGTCGCGTTGACGACGATGGTGCCGATCGCGTTGGGCAGGATGTGCCGCAGGATGCTGCGCGAGTTCCCGCCGCCCATCATCTTCACCGCCTGCACGTAATCCCTGGTGCGCAGGCTCAGCGTCTCGCCGCGGACCAGCCGGGCCGGGCCGAGCCACGCGCCGAAGGCGACGACCAGGATCAGCAGGGACTGGGTCGGCGTGATGATCGACGCGAGCAGCAACACCAGGAACAGCGCGGGAATGGCCAGGAACGTGTCGACGACGCGCATCATGATCGCGTCCACCCAGCCACCGAGGTAACCGGAGACCGCGCCCCACAGCGACCCGAACACGGTCGCGATGGCGGCCGCGGCCAGGCCGATCTCCAGGGCGGACTGGCCGCCGATCATCAGCCTGCCCAGCTCGTCGTAGCCGACGTCGTCGGTGCCGAGCGGGAAACCGGGCGAGCCGGGCGGCAGGTCCGCGGTGCGCAGGTTCGACAGCACCTGGTTGGAGTGGTAGAGCAGCGGGCCGATGAAGCAGAACAGGAAGAAGAACACCACGATGGCCAGGCCGACCACGGCCAGTTTGTGTTGCAGGAAGACCGCGAGCACCTGCCGCCACATCGGCCTCGGCGGCTGATCCTGTTGCTCGACGGGTTTTTCGCCGCCGATGGGCAGGTCAGGTACTGGCTCCAGCTGTTCGGGAGTGCTCATGAGTACTTCACCCTCGGATCCAGTACGGCGTAGGCGACGTCGGCGAGCAGCGAGCCGATCACCGTCACCACGGCGATCACCAGCGTGAACCCGAGCACGGTCGGGTAGTCACGCACCTGGGCCTCGGTGATGAACGTGTAGCCCATCCCCGGATAGTTGAACACCGTCTCTGTGATCGCCGCGCCCGCCACCAGCGCGGGCAGGGACAGCCCCAGCAGGGTGGCGATCGGGATGAGCGCGTTGCGCAGCACGTGCACCACGGTCACCCGCCGGTCGCTGGCGCCGTTGGCCAGCGCGGTGCGCACGTACTCCTGGGTCAGGTTCTCCATCACCGACGAGCGCATGTACCGGCTGAACGTGGCGATGGTGATCAGCGCGAGCGTGGCGATCGGCAGGATCATGGCGTTGCCGTCGGCCAGGATCTCGCCGATGTCGCCGGTCTGCGGCGCGGTCGGCGCGAACCAGCCCAGGTAGGTGGAGAACACCAGGATCAGCAACTGCCCCAGCAGGAAGCTCGGCATCGCGTAGAAGATGAACGAGAGGCTGGTGGCCGTGTAGTCGCCGATCGAGTTGCGCCTGCGCGCCTGGTAGATGCCCAAAGGCACGGCGATGATCAGCGCGACCACGAAGGAGATCGCCATCAGCACGACGGTCTTGGGCAGCCGGTCCGCGATCAGCGCGCCGACCCCCTGGTTGAGCTTGAGCGAGTAGCCGAGGTTGCCGTGCACGATGTTGTCCACCCAGATCCCGTACTGCACCGGGATCGGCCTGTCGTAGCCGTTGGCGTGGATGAAGTCCTGGATCTGCTGCTGGGTGGCGCGCGGCCCGAGCATGGCGCGGGCCGGGCCACCGGGCAGCAGTTCGGTGAGCAGAAAGGTCACGATCGACACGAGGACGACGACCAGAACGGACTGCAGGATGCGGCGGATCAGATAACCCGTCACCGCGACACCCCGCCGTCCGCCTGCGCGGCCCCCGCTCGGTCAAGCGAGTGGCGCATGCCGTCCTACTTCGTGAAGTACCAGTCCTCGGGGGTGATCGACTGGATCGGGTTGATCGTGACGCCGCCCATGTTCTTGGACACCGCGAAGACCTTGTACGGGTCCGGGAGGTTGAACGAGCCGGGCAGGTTCTTGGCCGCGTAGGTCTCGTAGGAGAGGAACGCGTCGTTGCCGGTGCTGGTCAGCGAGTTCTGCACAAGGGTGGTCAGCTGGGAGTCGTTGACCCCGTTGACGTTCTGGCTCGCGCCAGGGATGAAGAACTGGTCGCCGGTCGGCACCGAGTTGAACGTGTTGTAGCCGAGAAAGCCCATCTGCCAGCCACAGGTTGCCGGGCTGGTCGGGCAGGTGGTGATGTCGGTGGCGACCGTGCTGAACGGCTTGGCGTCCAGGTTGATCTGGATGCCGGCCTGGCTCGCGTCCGACTTCCACTGCTGCATTTCCTCGCCTGCGGCCGCGGATCCGTTCGTGTATTCGATGGTCATGCTGAGCTTGGTGCCCGCGGTGACGCCTTCCCCGCACTGGTTCGCGGCGGTGCCGGGACTGGTGCAGGTCATCACGCCGCCCTGCTCGGTCCAGCCGTGGCCGGTCAGCAGGGATTTGGCCTTGCCGACGTTGAACGGGTAGGGCCCCATGCCGTTGTTGGACTTCTGCACGTCGGCCAGGAACTCCGAAGCGGGCTGGTTGGGCACCGGGCCGGTGCCGGGCACCGCGTAGCCGCGCTGGGCGACGGCCGCGTCGGTGACCTGGTCGATGGTCTGCTCAAGGGCCTGGCGGAGGTAGAGCTGCTTGTAGGCGGCGCCGAGCGTCGGGTTGCCGTAGTTGAGCAGGCCGTAGGACCAGCCCCAGACCGGGTCGCTGATCAGGTTGTACTTGTCCGCGCCGACCGGATTGGTGGGCGGGAGCAGGCTGCTGCTGTTCGGGTCGCGCTTGGGCTCGTCCGAACCGGGGATCGGGCCGACGTTGACCGTGTTGCCGCCCTTGACCGCGTTGAACTCGGCCTCCTGCGAGGTGAACGGCACCTCGTTGAAGCCGTCCAGCTTCGGCTTGTCCGGACCGGAGTACTTCTGGTTGGGCACCAGGTCGGCCGCGCCCTCACTGGTGAAGGACTTGAGCTTCCACGGGCCGTCGACGACCTGCCAGAGCGGATCGGTGGCGTAGGTGGAGGCCTGCTTGTTCTTGGCGATCAGGTAGGTGTAGACGGCGTCGCATTTGGACGCGTCGGCCGCACAGCCGCCGCTGCCCGCCGACGCCGAGTCCGACGTCTTGTCCCACGCCTCGGGGAACGGGGTGATCATGTAGAGCTGGTTGCCGGTGAACCACTCCGGCGAATAGGGCTTGTCCAGGGTGAAGGTGACCTGCTCGGGCCCGGTCGCCTGGACCGAGGTCACGTTGTCCGGGAACTCGCCCTTGACGTACTGGCCGAACTTGGCCTTCTCGACCGAGAGCATGTTCATGAAGAACACGACGTCGGTGGCGTCCACCTTCTCGCCGTTGGACCAGGCGTAGTTCTTGAGGTTCACCACGACCTTGTTGCCGGTGTAGACCGGCTTGTCTGCCAGGCTCTTGGTGTAGTCGACGTCCGGCGAGGTGCCGTGGCCCTGCCAGTACAGCGGCCGGTACATCAGGTACTGGAACTGCACGTTGTTGTTGACCTGAGTGTCGCTCGGCGACAGCAACGGGAAGATCGCCGTCGGCGGCGCGCCGGGTGATTCGGCCCAGACCGCGACGCCACCGGTGGTGGGTGTGCCGCTCGACGAGCTACCGCCACATGCCGACACCAATGCGGCCACCCCGAGTGCGGCAGCCCCCAGGGCAAGCCCGAGCCGAGTCCGTGCCATGAAGACACACCTTCCTGTTGGCAAAAATTCGGCGCCGGCGTGACCGCCGCTCCCCAGACCCCTCGAGGCCGCCGAGTTGTGACAGAGGACAGCTATACCAATCGCCGGTGGTTTGTCCATTCGCAGGGAGGGCTGTGCACACAGCCCATGCACGGTCGTGACCGCACAGTTATCTGATTACGGACAACGATCTCGCAACCGGACGGGACGACGGGTCGAACCCCTACCGATCGCGTTCGACCGGACACGGAGGGGCGTCGGCGATCAACGCGCGAAAGCCCAATAGACAATTAACGAAGATTTGTCATCCGGTCTTTCGTCGGAAATCATTCAATAACTCTTCGTATTCTTGAATTACGGAGAGTCTCCATTGCATCTGCAACTTGCCGAAACGGCTTAATATAACTCGTTGTTCTCCCGGAGACCATGGGACAGATCGACCGTCACTCTTTAGAGTGACGGCAGCAACCCGGGAGGGCTGGAACACGTGGACGTGCGGAGCGGTCGGCGGACCCGGACAGCACAGCTGGCACCGGCGTCACCCCGAGCTGCCGTGAGCCGCCCGTGAGCCGATCGGAATGAGCTTCACGTGGGAGCTGCGCGGCGACAGCGTGGCACGGCGCAACGGCCCGCATCGCAGGCGGAGCTGGGTGATGATGCGGGTCGCGTCGCGCATGCTCGACCTGGGCATGGCCTGCGACAACGGGCCGCCGCCGAAGTTTCCGCTGTGGGCGGTGTACGGGGTGTCCGACTTCGACGTGCTCGGCAGGCCGGTCGGCGGCCGGGCCACCGAGTACGAGACCGAGCTGCGCAGCATCCTGGCCTGGCACGGCGATCCCAAGAAGAGCGGCATCCCGCTGCACAAGCTGACCACCCCGCTGGGCTGGTACGTCACGCCCGAGGAGTGCACCGACGCGATCGCCGCCTACGACCGCGCCCGCGCCAGCGGCATCCGCCATCCGCGCATTTTCGGCACCGATCTGGTCCCGTTCCTGCGCACCGCGGCTGAACTGGATGGATTCGAAGTCCATTAAGGACGCAGCAGGTCGGCGACGGCGGCGATGCCTTCGGTGATCGCGCGTTCGGTCGTGTTGCCGAAGCCGAGCACCAGCCGGGTCGGGTCGTTCGCGTGCGAGGCCCGGCACTCGCTCATCCCATAGAGGCCGACCGACCGGGCCAGCGCCGCGTCGATCAGATCCCGCTCGTTCGCGTGCTCCACGTGCGCGACCGCGTGAAAACCGGCGGCGAGACCGGTCAGCGGGATGCCGGGCGCGTGCCGCAGCAGCGCGTCGACCAGCGCGCTGCGGCGGGCCGCGTAGGTGACCCGCATCCGGCGCAGGTGCCGGTCGTAGCGGCCGGACTCGAACAGCCGGGCCAGCGCCAGCTGGTCCAAAGTGGGCGAACCGCGGTCGATCCGGTGCTTGCTCTCGGTGATCGCGTCGGCCAACTCGCCCGGACACAGCAGCCAGCCGATGCGCAGCGCGGGCACCAGCGACTTGCTGACCGTGCCGATGGTGATCACCCGGTCCGGGCCGAGGCCCTGCACCGCGCCGACCGGCTCGCGGTCGTAACGGAACTCGGCGTCGTAGTCGTCCTCGATGACGAAGGCGTCGGCCTCCCGCGCCCAGTCCAGCAGGGCCAGCCGTCGCGCCGGGGCCAACACCACGCCGGTCGGCCACTGGTGCGCGGGCGTGACGATGACCGCGCGCGCCGGGGTCGCGGCGAGCGCGGCGACGTCGATGCCGTCCTCGTCGACCGGCACCGGAACGGCCTTGATACCCAGCGAGTTCGCGGCGCGGGCGGCCGAATTGGGCGCGCCGGGGTCCTCGAACGCGACCACCCGCACCCCGCGCTCCGCCAGCGCGCGCAGCGCGAGCCGCAGGCCCTGGGCGTAACCGGCGCAGATCACGATCCGGTCGGGGTCGGTGACCGCGGCCCGCACCCGGCGCAGGTAACCGGCCAGCACGGTGCGCAATACGGCGCTGCCGCGCGGGTCGCCGTAGTCCAGGTCGGCGGTGGGGATGGTGCGCGCGGCTTCGCGTTGCGCCCAGACCCAGTCGGTCATCGGGAACGCGGTCAGGTCCGGCACGCCATGGCGGAAGTCGGCGAGCAGCCGCTGGGGCGCTTCGGGTTTCGGCGGCTCGACCGGTGGCCCGCAAACCCCGGCCGCGACCCTGGTCGCGTCGCCGACCCGGCTGACCAGATAGCCCTCGGCGATCAGCTGCGCGTAGCACTCCTGGACCAGGCCACGGGACAGCCCGAGTTCGCCGGCCAGCTGGCGGGAGGAGGGCAACCGCTCCCCGACGTCGAGCCGTCCGGTGCGGATCGCCTCCCTGAGCTGGCGCTCCAGCTGCACGCGCAAGGGCTCGCGGCTGTCCCTGGACAGGCTCAGCAACAGCTCGGGCGCGGAACCGGCCCACTCCAACGGCATGGAATTGGACCTTACCGCCAGTCCATTGCCGAAATACGGTCTTTGGCATGAGCGCGACAACGTCCGATCCCACCACCGGCACCCAGCGGCCCGGCCTGATCAGCGGTGCGTTGCTGCTGTGCTTCGCCTGCACCGTCGGCGCGAACTCCGGCTTCTTCCTGCTGCTGTCGGTCGTTCCGCTCTACGCGGGAGCGACGGGCGCCGGCCTGGCGACCGGCTCACTGATGTTCGCGGTGGTCGCCGGGGAGCTGATCACCACGCCGCTGGTCACCCGGTTCGGCTACCGCGCGGTGCTCGGCGCCGGTCTGGTCCTGATGGGCGCGCCCGCGCTGGTGCTGACCATGTCGGCCAACCTGGCCTGGATCGCCGCGGTGTGCGTGGTTCGCGGGATCGGGTTCGCGTTCACCGTGGTCGCCGGTGGCGCGCTGACCGCGCTGCTGATCCCGGCGCAGCGGCGCGGCGAGGGGCTCGCGGTGTCCGGCGTGATCGCCGGGGTGCCCTCGATCCTCGGGTTGCCGATCGGGGTGTGGCTGGCCGGGCACGCCGGTTACCTCGTGGTCGCGATCGCGGGCGGGCTGGTGTCGCTGGTCGCGATCGTCGCCGCGCCGTGGCTGCCCAACCGGCACGCCGAGGGGGAAACGCAGGCCGGGCTGGGCAGCGGGCTGCGCAACCCGGGTGTGCGCAGGCCGGCCATCGTGTTCGCGGCGACCGCGCTGGGCACCGGCATCGTGGTCACCTTCCTGCCGCTGGCCGTGCCCTCCTCGATGAGCGCCGTGGTCGCGGTGGCGCTGTTCGTGCAACCGGCCGCGTCCACCCTCGCGCGCTGGGCGGCGGGCCGCTTCGGCGACCGGCATGGTCCAGCCCGGCTCGTGCTGCCCAGCCTGCTCACCTGCGTTGCCGGGCTGGCGCTGATCGCGTTGACCGGCAACGCGTTCGCGGTCATCGCCGGGGTCGCGGTGTTCGGCATCGGGTTCGGTGTCGCCCAGAACGCCACGCTCTCGCTGATGTTCTCCCGGGTGCCGCGCTCCGGTTACGGGACGGTGAGCGCGTTGTGGAACGTCGGCTACGACGGCGGCATGGGCGTCGGCGCGCTCGGCTTCGGCGCGATCGCGGCGGCCACCGGCTACCCGCTCGCCTTCCTGGGCAGCGCGGTCCTGCTGCTCACCGCGGTGCTGCCCGCGCTGCGATCCCGGTAGGACCGGGCAGATCTCCCGGTTCGGCGGGTCCGGCTGCGCTGGCGCACCGTCACCAGGCAGGATTTCCGCCATGAGCGCTAGATCCAGCCGGTTCGTCCTGCCCGCCATCGCGGCCGTTCTCGTGCTCGGCGCCTGCGCGCCGGAGCCCAGTTCGTCGCCGACCGCGCCGACCGGCGCGCTCACCCCTGGTCAGGGCGCGTGCTCGCCCAGCCAGCTCAAGACCCTCAAGCCGAACACCTTCACCTTCGGCACCGACGAGCCGGTCTACGAACCCTGGTTCGTCAGCGACACTCCGTCCAACGGCCAGGGCTACGAGTCCGCGGTCGCCTACGCGATCGGCGCCAAGCTCGGCTACGCCCGCAACCAGATCGCCTGGGCCCGGGTCACGTTCAACGCGGCCATCCAGCCCGGCTCCAAGACCTACGACGCCGACCTCGACGAGTTCTCGATCACCGAGGACCGCAAGAAGGCCGTCGACTTCTCCAGCCCGTACTACGACGTCACCCAGGCCGTGATCACGGTGTCCTCCTCGCCCGCGGCCAGCGCGAAGTCGATCGCGGCGCTGCGTTCGTTCAAGATCGGCGCCCAGGTCGGGTCGACCAGCTACGACGCGGCCGCGCAGGTGATCAAGCCGACCCAGCAGGTCGCCGTCTACAACAGCAACGACGACGCCAAGCAGGCGCTGTCCAACGGGCAGATCCAGGCGCTGGTGGTCGACCTGCCGACCGCGTTCGAGATCACCGGCGCGGGCGAGGTGAAGAACTCGGTCATCATCGGCCAGCTGCTCTCCCCGGGTAAGCCGGAGCAGTTCGGCGCGGTGCTGGACAAGGGGTCGCCGCTGACCGCGTGCGTGTCCGCCGCGATCAACAAGCTCAGCTCCGAGGGCACCCTGGACAAGCTGGCCAACCAGTGGCTGTCCGGGGTGGGCAAGGCGCCCGTGCTGAAATAGCCCGTGACCAGCCAAGCACCTCGCGGACCGAGCGCCGCGCACCTGGACCGAGTGGCCTACCGGCGTTCCCGCGCGCACCGTTCCACCTTGGTCGCGTGCGTGTCGACGGTGGTGTTCGCGGCCGCGGTGTGGTTCGGGGTGACCTCATCGCCCGGCTGGCCGAGGGTGCGCTCGTCGTTCTTCGACCTGCCCACCGCGGTCAGCTCCTTCCCGGCGATCCTGTCCGGGCTGTGGCTCAACATCCGGGTATTGGTGGTCTGCGAGGTGCTGATCCTGCTGCTCGGCTTGGGGATCGCGGCACTGCGCACGTTGCGCGGGCCGGTCTGGTTTCCGCTGCGCGCGCTGGCCACCGGCTACGTCGACTTCTTCCGCGGCCTGCCGCTGATCATCTGCCTGTACCTGGTCGGGTTCGGCCTGCCCGGCCTGCGGTTGACCGGTATCCCGACCGATCCGGTCATCCTCGGCGGGATCTCGCTGGTGCTCATCTATTCGGCCTACGTCGCCGAGGTGTTCCGGGCGGGCATCGAGTCGGTGCATCCCTCGCAGCGCGCGGCGGCCCGCTCGATCGGCCTGACCCACGCGCAGACCATGCGCATCGTGGTGGTGCCGCAGGCGATCCGGCGGGTGCTGCCGCCGCTGCTCAACGACTTCGTCGCGCTGCAGAAGGACTGCGGCCTGATCTCGGTGCTCGGCGCGATCGACGCGGTGCGGGCCGCGCAGATCGCCACCGCGCACTTCTACAACTTCACCCCGTACGTGGTGGCCGGGTTGCTGTTCGTGCTGCTCGCGGTGCCCTGCGCGCGCCTGGCCGATGCCGCCGCGCGACGGTTGGCTCGTCGGGAGGGAACGCTGTGAGCGCGCCACTGCTGCAAGTCGAAGGTTTGGTGAAGCGTTTTGGCGAGCACACCGTGCTGGACGGCGTCGACATCGACGTCGGCGAACACGAAGTGGTGGTGCTGATCGGCGCGTCCGGGTCGGGCAAGTCCACCCTGCTGCGCTGCGTGAACCTGCAGGAGGACATCGACGACGGCCAGATCCTGCTGGACGGCCAGGACATCTCCGACCCTCGGGTCGACGCGGACGTGGCCCGGCGCGGGATGGGCGTGGTGTTCCAGGCGTTCAACCTGTTCCCGCACCTGTCCGTGCTGGACAACGTGACCCTGGCCCCGCGAGTGGTGCACGGTGTCGACAAGGCGACCGCGACCGAGCGCGGCCGGGCGCTGCTGGCCAGGGTCGGCCTCGCCGACAAGGCCGACGCCTACCCGGACCGGCTCTCCGGCGGGCAGCAGCAGCGGGTCGCGATCGTGCGGGCGCTGGCCTACGACCCGAAACTGCTGCTGCTCGACGAGATCACCAGCGCGCTGGACCCGGAACTGGTCGGCGAGGTGCTCACGCTGGTGCGTGAACTGGCCGAGCAGGGCCGCACCATCCTGATGGCCACGCACGAGATGGGCTTCGCCCGGCAGGTCGCCGACCGAGTGTGTTTCCTGGACGGCGGCGTGCTGGTCGAGTCGGGCCCACCCGAACAGGTACTGGCCGAACCGGTGCGGGAACGTACCCGGCAATTCCTGAGCGGGATCATCGCCGCGGGCCGCCTGTGACCGATAGTCGAACACCCTGCGTGACCAGCGGCGATGCTCGAGAAAACCGACAAAACGGTCAGAAAAATGGCCCAGTTAAACGGTGGTAACGGCCCCGATCGAAGGCGTTGCACGACATAGCGGCATTGCCGGTTACTGAATCGGCCCCTGAATCGCTCTCGTGAAACCAGTGTGAATTTCGAGTGGGAATAATCGCGCTTCCGGGTGATTGATCAGCCGGTTGACAAGGTGCAATTTGAATCAGGCAACTCCGGGCCGACCCCCGATTGGGGACGGTGCCCGCTCTGTCCGGTCTTGGACTGTTTCACGCCCAGTTGTCAAGTGAATACTGCTGGAAACCAGTCGGTAACCGGTCAAGTCGGGCTCCGAGAAATTGAATATCTGAACACCACAGGGTGACGCTCAGAACAAAGGTCCTGGTCAGGGGCTATCACGGAGCGCACCTACTTGATCACAGTATCGGTCCGATCACGTTTCACCAACAATCCCCGGGCCGTCGCGATCTGTTCACAACGTGGGACCTAGGCTTCGCGGACAACATCCGGAAAGTTCCCGAGGCAATCGCTACCGAGACCCATTCGTGACTGCCAGTGCGGGCTGAGCGTGACCACCAGTCGCGTCGGCAAATCCGCATCTGATCCACCGCTGCTCGTGGGGGATACAGTCAGGCCTGCGGTAATCGGGTCAGCGATGACCACAGGACAACTGGCGCAAGGTGAGGGCATTGAAAGTAGCGAGGCATACGAGGCTGCAGGTGGCATCCGTGCTCGCGCTGGCGGCACTGACTGTGGTCGCCTGCGGTAGCGGCAGCAGCAACAACGGCGGCGGCGGCACGGGCGGCAGCTACGGCTTCAACCAAGCGGCGAACGCGAACACCGGTGGTACTCCGCAGTACGGCGGTACTCTGAAGATCATCGGCAACGCCGATGTCGACCACCTGGACACCGCGTCCGCCTATTACACGACGACCGGCTCGCTGATGCGTCTGTTCACCCGTCAGCTGTTCACCTACCCGGCGACGACGGACACCAACGCGGCGACGACGCCCGCCGCGGACCTCGCCACCGAGATTCCCACCAAGGCCAACGGCGGGATCAGCGCGGACGGCAAGACCTACACCATCCACATCCGCCAGGGTGCGGACTGGAGCACCACGCCGGCCCGTCAGGTTTCCGCTGACGACGTCATCCTCGGCTTCAAGCGACTCTGCAACCCGACCCAGAACTCGGTCGGTGCGCCGCAGTACTACAACGGCGTCATCCAGGGCATGAAGCAGTACTGCGATGGCTTCACGAACGTCGCGCAGACGATTCCGGCCTTCAAGCAGTACATGACCACGAACGACATCTCGGGTATCAAGGCCGTCGACCCGACCACGGTGCAGTTCACCCTGGTTCAGCCGGCCAGCGACTTCCTGAACATCCTGGCCATGAACTTCTCGTCGCCGGCTCCGGTCGAGTACCTCAACTACCTGCCGGACGACTCGAACTTCCGCCAGAACACCATCTCGGACGGTCCGTACAAGATCACCAAGTACGTGCCGAGCCAGAGCTACGTGCTGGACAAGAACCCGGCGTGGAAGCAGTCCACCGACCCGATCCGTCACCAGTACGTGAACGAGGTCCAGGTGACCATGGGTCCGGACGAGACCGGTGTGCAGCAGCAGATCCAGGCTGGTACGCAGGACCTCGAGTGGGACACCACGGTGCCGACCGCGGACGTGCCGCAGCTCAAGGGCTCCAAGGACGCGCGGCTGGGCATCTACCCCGGCTTCGACAACAACCCGTTCCTGGTGTTCAACGAGCAGAGCCCGAACGCCAACGGCGCGCTGAAGAACCCGAAGGTGCGCCAGGCGCTGGAATACGCGATCAACAACATCCAGCTGGGCAAGATCTACGGTGGCCCGACCCTGAACACCCCGCTGCACCAGGTGCTGGCTCCCGGCAACGTCGGCTACCAGCAGTTCAACCTGTACCCGACTCCGGGCAACAACGGTGACCCGGCCAAGTGCAAGCAGCTGCTCGCCCAGGCTGGTTACCCGAACGGCTTCTCGCTGACCGACGTCTACCGCACCTCGGGCAAGCACCCCGACGTGTTCCAGGCAGTGCAGACCGACTTCGCCGCCTGTGGTGTCACCGTCAACGGCAAGCCGGCCGCCGCGTCGGACTTCTACGGCAAGTACATCCAGGACCCGACCGCTGCCAAGGCCGGTTCGTGGGACATCGCCGAGCCGGGCTGGGTGCCGGACTGGTTCGGTAACAACGCTCGCGCCAACATCGAGCCGCTGTTCGACGGCCGTGGCTACGGTCCGGGTTCGACGGACTGGGGCGACTACATGAACCAGAACGTCAACAACGACATCGACAACGCGCTGAAGGCCAGCACCCCGGCCGACGCCGCGAAGTACATGCACGACGCTGATGTCCAGATCATGAAGGATGCGGCGATCATCCCGTTCCAAACTCAGTCCAACCCGATCTACCGCTCGACCCGTGTGCACAATGCTCTGTACATCCCGACGACGGCGCAGTACGACTACGCCAACGTGTGGTTGAGTCAGTGATCCACGACGAACTGAGCTGAGCGCAAACACATATGAGTCTCCTGGAAGTACGTGACCTGAAAGTCGCGTTTCCGACTGCGGACGGCCTGGTTCAGGCCGTCCGCGGGGTCTCGTTCAGCCTTGAACGAGGCCGTACGCTGGGCATCGTCGGTGAGTCCGGGTCAGGCAAGAGCGTGTCCACACAGACACTGCTCGGCCTGACGCCGGGCGCCGACGTGTCCGGCGAAGCCCTGTTCGAAGGTCGCGACCTGCTGACGATGGACGACAAGGAACTGCGGCAACTCCGCGGTCCCAAGATGGCGGCCATCTTCCAGGACCCGCTCTCCTCCCTGCACCCCCTCTACAAGGTGGGCTGGCAGATCGTGGAGATGATCCGCGCCCACGAACCGATCTCCAAGGCCAAGGCCAAGCTGCGGGCCGTCGAACTGCTCAAGCTGGTCGGCATCCCGCAACCGGACCTGCGGGTCGACGACTATCCGCACCAGTTCTCCGGCGGTATGCGCCAGCGCGCCATGATCGCGATGGCGCTGGCTCTCAACCCTGAGCTGATCATCGCGGACGAGCCGACCACCGCGCTGGACGCGACGGTCCAGGCGCAGATCCTGACCCTGCTGGGCCGGCTGCAGAAGGAACTCGACAGCGCGCTGATCATGATCACCCACGACCTCGGCGTCATCGCCGACATCGCGGACAACGTCATGGTCATGTACGCGGGCCGCGCGATCGAGTACGCGGACCGGCGTTCGCTGTACTACGACCCGCACCACCCCTACACCAAAGGGCTGCTGGAATCCGTGCCCGGCTCGACCGGTGCGGGCGAGCGGCTGCGGGCCATTCCCGGCCAGCCGCCCTCGCTGATCAACCTGCCATCGGGCTGTAGCTTCCACACCCGGTGCCGCTACGTCATGGACGACTGCGTCACCAAGCTGCCCGAGCTGATGCCGGTCGGGGGCAGTGAATCGCACCGTTCCGCGTGCTGGCTGCCGGCCAACCTGGTCGGGTTGAGCGAAGAAACCGAACAGGGCCGGATCAGCGCGGCGGCTGCCGGCCGAGGCGAGAAGGTGAACCAAGTGGCGGCCACCTTGGCCGAACAGCCGGTCGGCGCGCACGCCGGCGGGACCGCGACTGTCCAGGCCAGCGAGAGCGGGCCGCGGCACGCCCAGGAGGGTGAGTAGTCGTGGCCGAATCCGAAGTTCTGCTCCGCGCGGAGAACCTGGTCAAGTACTTCCCGATCACCCAGGGCATCCTGTTCAAGCACGAGGTCGGCCGCGTGCACGCGGTCGACGACGTGAGCCTGGAGATCCGCAAGGGCGAAACCCTGGGACTGGTCGGCGAAAGCGGTTGTGGCAAGTCCACGCTGGCCCGCTGCCTGACCCGGCTCTATCCGCTGACCGCGGGCAAGCTCACCTTCGACGGTCAGGACATCTCCACCCTGAACCGCTCGCAGCTGCGGCCGTTGCGCCGCCAGGTGCAGATGATCTTCCAGGACCCGTACGGCTCGCTGAACCCGCGCCGCCGGGTCGGGTCGATCATCGGTGACCCGTTCGCCATCCACGGCGTCGCCGACGGACTGGAGCGCAGGCGCAAGGTCCAGGAGCTGATGGAGCTGGTCGGGCTCAACCCCGAGCACTTCAACCGGTTCCCGGCCGACTTCTCCGGTGGCCAGCGGCAGCGCATCGGCGTCGCACGGGCGTTGGCCCTGCGGCCCAAGCTGATCGTCTGCGACGAGCCGGTGTCCGCATTGGACGTGTCCATCCAGGCGCAGATCATCAACCTGCTCCAGGATCTGCAGTCCGAGTTCGGCCTGACCTACATCTTCATCGCGCACGACCTGTCCGTCGTCGAGCACGTGAGCGACCGGGTCGCGGTGATGTACCTGGGCAAGGTCACCGAGCTGGCGAAGGCCGACGCGCTGTACCGCAACGCGCAGCACCCGTACACCAACGCCCTGCTGTCCGCGGCGTCCATCGCCGACCCGGACCAGGCGCGGGAACGGCAGCGCATCGTGCTGGTCGGCGACGTCCCGTCGCCGGTTTCGCCGCCTTCCGGCTGCCGGTTCCACCCGCGCTGCCCCAAGGCGACCGAGCGGTGCGTCAACGAGCAACCGGAGCTGATCGCGCACTCGATCGATGGCCTTCCCCCAGACGAAGGACATCTCGCCGCCTGCCACTATCCGGTCAAGCCGGGCGAGGATCTCGCCGCGGCCACCCCGGAGATCGCCCAGGCGGCGCGCGAAGCCGAAGAGGCCGGTGCGCTGCTGGGCCAGGAGTTCGTGGCGGAGGAGCACCCGTGACCGGACCGACCACCCTCCCGGTCCCCGCGGGGTTGACAAGGAGCTACCCATGTCTATGACCGAGCTGGCGGAAGCGACCACCCCAGCAGGTGAGGAGAACGAACCACGCAGGACGGTCGAGGGCCGCAGCCCGTGGGCGCTGGCCTGGGCCAGACTCCGCAGGGACAAGGTCGCCATCATCTGCGCGATCTTCATCGTCCTGCTGGCCCTGATGGCCATCTTGGCCGGACCGATCACCTCGCTGCTCGGCTGGAGCACGACCACGCAGGACCCCAACGGCACCACGGCGGACGGCCTGCCGATCGGCCCCGGCGGGGCGCACTGGCTCGGCACCGACAACCTGGGCCGCGACATCCTGGTCCGGATCATCTACGGTGCGCAGGTCTCGCTGGTCGTCGGCATCCTCGCCGCGGTTTCGGCGGTGATCATCGGCGTGATCATCGGCCTGTGCGCGGGCTACTTCGGCCCGGTCGTGGACAGCATTCTCGCCCGCATCATGGACGTGGTGCTGGCCTTCCCGTTCCTGCTGTTCGCGATCGCGCTGGTCACCCTGCGGGGCCCCAGCGAACCCCTGGAGATCATCGTCATCGCGTTCTTCTCCTGGGCGTCGGTCGGCCGCATCGTGCGTGGCCAGACGCTGGCCATCCGGGAACGGGAGTACATCGAGGCAGCGCGCTCACTGGGCGCCAGCGACCTGCGGATCATGTTCGTCGACGTGCTGCCGAACCTGATCGCGCCGGTCATCGTCTACGTGACGCTGCTGATCCCGACCTCGATCGTGTTCGAGGCGACGTTGTCCTTCCTCGGCGTCGGCATCGTTCCGCCCGCGGTGAGCTGGGGAACCATGATCAGCGACTCCCAGCCCTTCTACCAGGTCGCCTGGTGGTTCCTGGTGTTCCCCAGTGTGGCGCTGATCCTCACCACCCTGGCCTTCAACCTCCTCGGCGACAGTGTGCGGGACGCGCTCGACCCGCGCACCGAGCGTCTTTTCGCGGCGCGGAAGAAGTGATCACATGTTGCGCTTTCTGATTCGCCGCCTGCTGACCGGCATCGTCGTCATCTGGATGATCAGCGTTGTCGTTTTCGCGCTGTTCTTCGTCTTCCCGCCGAACGTCGCCGTGAACCTGCTCGGCAAGTTCGGTGGCAAGAACCCGGATCTGGTCAGGACCGTGACCCACCAGCTCGGCCTCGACCAACCGATCTACGAGCAGTACTGGCACTTCCTGACCCGGTTGCTGCACGGTGACCTCGGCTTCTCCTACTACAGCCACCAGCAGGTCACATTCCTGATCGGCCAGGCCCTGCCGGACACGTTGTCGCTGGCCCTCGGCGCGGCGGTGCTGTGGCTGGTCTTCGGCGTGCTGATCGGTGTGCTGTCCGCGACGCGGCCACGCACCATCTGGGACCGCGGTGCCACCGTCTTCGCGCTGGCCGGTATCTCGTTCCCGACGTTCGTGCTCGGCAACCTGCTGCTGCTCGTGTTGTTCTTCTATCCCAAAGAGGCGGGCTTCACGCTGTTCCCGCCCGCGGGCAGCTACGTGCCGATCAGCCAGAACCCGGTCATGTGGGCCTACGGCCTGATCCTGCCCTGGGTCACCCTGGCCCTGGTCACCATGGCCACGTACGTCCGGCTCACCCGAGGCCAGATGCTGGAAGTGCTCGGTGAGGACTACATCCGCACCGCGCGTTCCAAGGGCCTGCGCCGCATCCGGGTCACCTACCGGCACGGCCTGCGTTCCGCGCTGGTGCCGGTGATCACCCAGTTCGGTATCGACGTCGGCTCGCTGCTCGGCGGCGTGATCGTCACCGAACAGGTCTTCGGTATCAACGGCCTCGGCCGGCTCTCCGTGCAGTCCGTGGTCAACCAGGACGAACCGGTGATCATCGCGGTGGTGCTGCTGGCCGCGGTGTTCGTGGTCATCGCGAACATCATCGTCGACCTGCTCTACGCCGTGCTCGACCCGCGCGTCCGACTCGCCTGAGTCACAGATCCATCCGACGGTGCGGGAGTAGCTGATGAGTGTTTCAGCGACTCCCGCACCGTCGCCTTTTGGCCGGGAACTGCGCAGGTTACGCGAGCAGCGCGGCCTTTCCCTGCAGAAGTTCGCCGATCTGGTCAACTATTCGCGCGGCTACATCGGCAAGGTGGAGACCGGCGACAAGCCGCCAACCGGCGAACTGGCCCGCCGCTGCGACGACGTCCTCGAAGCGGGCGGCACCCTCACCGCGCTGGCCACCGGCGTCGGCCTGCCCCGGCTCGCCCAGTTGCCCGCCGTGCCCGCCACGTTCGTCGGCCGCGAGCCGCAACTGGTCGATCTCACCAACGAGCTGCTCCGCGAGGGCCTGCCCGGCTCGCCGACCCTGGTCGCGGTCGACGGCCCGCCCGGCACCGGCAAAACCGCGCTCGCGCTGCGCCTCGCGCACCAGGTCCGCGCCGCGTTCCCGGACGGTCAGCTCTACGTCGACCTGCACGGCTACTCCCCGGCCGAAGCCCCGGCCCGCCCGACCGCCGTGCTGGAGGAACTGCTCGTCGCGCTCGGCCAGCCCGCCGACAGCATCCCGCCCGGCCCGCAACAACGCGCGGCGCTCTACCGCTCCCTTTTGGACGGTCGCCGCGTGCTGCTGGTGCTGGACAACGCCCGCGAATCCAGCCAGGTCATCCCGCTGCTGCCGGGCTCGGCGGGCTGCGGCGTGATCGTCACCGGCCGGGTCCGGCTCACCAGCCTGGACACCCGCCAGGAACAACGCCTCACGCTCGGCCCGCTCACCGAGGCCGAATCGGCCTCCCTGCTGCGCACCGTGATCGGCGCGGCCCGGGCCGACGAGGAACCCCAGGCCGTCCGCGATCTGGCCGACCGCTGCGGCCATCTGCCGCTCGCCCTGCGCATCGCCGCCGAGCGCGTCGCCACCCACCCGCACCACGCGATCCAGACCCTGGTCGAGGAACTGACCGATGAGAGCGAGCGCCTCGACGGCCTGGTCACCTCCGACTCACTGACCGTCCGCGCGGTGTTCTCCTGGTCCTACCAGGATCTCGGCGGCGCCGCCGCGCGCCTGTTCCGCCTGTTCGGACTGCATCGCGGCCCGCATCTGAGCACCGCAGCGGCGGCGGCCCTCGCGGGTACCACCGTCGCCCAGGCCCGCAGGCTGCTCGACCGCCTGGTCAGCGTGCACCTGGCCGAAGGCATGGCGGGCGACCGCTACCGCATGCACGACTTGCTCCGCGTCTACGCCGCCGAACGCGCCACCGAGGAGGAATCCGCGCCGGACCGCGCCATCGCCGTGCGCCGCCTGCTCGACTGGTACCTGGCCGCCGCCTACGCCGCCAACCACGTCCTCGCCCCGCAACGCCACGACCCGGACATCACCCCGTCCGAGTTCGATCTGCCCGTCCCGGTGTTCGCCTGCTACAACGAGGCGCTGTCCTGGTGTGAACGGGAAATGCCCAACCTCGTCGCCGCGACGCACGCCGCGGTCGACGCCGGCCAGTTCGCGGTGGCCTGGCAACTGCCGGTCGGCTGCTGGAACTACCTGTACCTGCGCAAGCGCTGGAGTTCCTGGATCAGCGCGCACGAGGCGGGCCTGGTCGGCGCGCGAGCGGGCGGCGACCGGTTCGGCGAAGCCTGGGTGATGAACAACCTCGCGCACGCGCACCGCGAACTGCGCCACTTCGACGAAGCCCGTGACCTGCTCACCAAGACGCTGGCCATCCGCGTCGACATCGACGACCCGATCGGCGAGGCGTGGACGCTGGCCGCGTTCGGGTTGCTCGCGCAGGATCTCGGTGACCACGCCGAAGCCGCCACCCGTTTCCAGCAAGCGCTTGCCGCCCGCGCCGACCTGAAGGCCCGCTACAAGACCGACACTGAGATCGCCATCGCCAACCAGCACGGCGAAGGCATCACCCTGGCCAACCTCGGCAACGCCTACCGCGAACTGCGCCGCGCCGACGAGGCCCTCGACTGCCTGCGCGACGCGCTGGCCATCTTCCGCGAGATCGACGACCCGCACGGCGCCGGCTACACCCTGGTCAAACTGGGCGACACCTACCAGGATCTGGCTCGCACCGACGACGCCCTGCGCGCGTATCACGAAGCGCTGACCACCCGGCGCGACATCGGCGACCGCTGGGGCGAAGCCGAAACCCTGCAGAAGACCGGCCGATTGCTGCTGGACACCGGCGACCGCGACACCGCGATCACCTACTGGCGTGAGGCCGTCGGCATCTTCGCCGAACTCGGCGATCCGCGCGCCGAGGACCTGCGCGCCCAGCTCACGTCCGTGATCGACTGACCCGGCTCAACATGGCATAGGCAACCCCAGCGACCCCGAACGCCACCGCAACCCCCACATTGCTCTGGCCAACGGTCCCCGCCTTCGCGGCCGGCGTGAGCAGAAAACCCAGCAACGAGCCCAATCCCGGCGCCGTCGACGAGGAAAGCCCCCACCCCACCACGATCGCGGCCACCAGCGACGCCACCCCAGCCGTGTTCACCCGCCCATACCCATCCGGCCGGTACAACAACCCTCGATCAAACCCATTCCGTCGATACAACCCCAGATCCACCACGAAAATCGCGGACCACCCCGAGATCACCACCCCGATCAGAATCAGAAACGCCTGCAACGGCGCGAAAAACGTCGGCGAGACAAAGACCAGATAGATCCCGCCCGCCATCATCAGCACTCCATCGATGGCGACCGCGACCCACCGAGGCACCCGCAACCCCAGCGCCAGCAGGTTCAACCCCGAGGAATAGAGGTTGAACACCACCCCCGCGATCACGCTCAGCACCGTGGTCACCAGAAACGGCACCAAAAACCAGGTAGGCAACAACGTGGCGAACGCCCCGATAGGATCATCGGCGGCAGCCGCGGCCAACGCAGGATCTCCTGCGGTCAGCAGAACTCCCAGCAACATCAGCACGGTGGGCGCGGCAAACCCGCCCACCGCCGTCCACACCGCGACCGCCGTCCCCGAACTCCCCTTCGGCAGGTAGCGACTGTAATCGGCGCCCCCGGCCGCCCACCCGATCCCGTTCGCGATCACCAACGCGATCCCGCCCAGTACCAAGGCAAAACCGCCCACATGCGCGCCCGAGCCGAAGTCCAGCTTCGGCAAGATCACCACGACGTAACCCACCGTCATCACGGCCACGATCACCGTGATCCACTTCTGCACCCGCATGATCAGGTCATACCCGTACACGCCCACGATCACCGACAGCACAACGGTGATCGCGAACCCGGCCGCCAGCGCGAACGTCGTGCCGAGACCCGGATTGATCCGCACCAGAATCGTCCGCGTGGCCAGCGCGCCGAGCGCGATGCTGATGGTTTCCCAACCCACCAACGACAAATAGACGAACAAGGTTGGCAATTTGTTGCCATGAAAGCCGAATGCCGCGCGAGAAAGCACCATCGTCGGCGCGGCCCCCTTCGTGCCCGCCATTGCGACGATCCCCACGACCGGGTAGCACAACGCCCCGCCCAGCACGATCGCCAGCACGGCCTGCCAGGTGCTCAGCCCCAGCGCGACAACGAAAACCCCGTAAGAAACCGTGAAGAAACTGACGTTCGCCGCCGTCCAGGGCCAGAAAAGCCGCCGAGGAATCCCATGCCGCAGCTCGTCGCCGACCCATCCGATGCCCAGCCGCTCGATCCCATGACCGGGCCGCCGCGCTTGCTCGGCCGCAGCTTCCCGCAGCTCGTGCGCCATCCAGCTCTCCCAATAAGCGGCCCCCGCCGACAGATGATTTCCGCCCGGTCCTCGTCGACCGGCTCTCGTGCGGAGGCCACGTCTGCCCCAGTTCGACGATTTCTCTGGCGCGCCGCACGGCTATCGGGTTCCATCATGGCGGTAATGGTGGCCGGTGTCTCCCCATTGTCTCCTCAAAGAGTCGACAAGTCGCGACTGCCGGGCAAACAGGACGGCGGCGATAGTTGCGCACATGCGGACCGATTGGAATCCCGCCGCGACGGCTGGACCACACGCACGGGTGGGCTATCGAACCCTGTGCGCGATCGACCCGGTCACCGGCCTCGCCGATGCCGAGCAGTGGTCCCAGCGTGCGGCGCTGACCCAGTGCGACGCCTACTGGCGACATGAACCGGTCGCGTTGCTGGCCGTCGACATCGATCAGTTCGCCCGGATCAACAACGAGTACAGCTATTCGGCAGGCGACGACCTGTTGCGCTCCGTGGGCGAAGTACTGCGCAGCGCAACGCATTCGTCGGACCTGGTTTGTCGTTGGGACGCCGACGAGTTCCTCATCCTCGCGCCCGGCCGCGACGCCGAAGACGCGCTCGAACTCGGCGTGCGGATCCGGGATCGGGTACGCCTGCTGGTCACCGAGGCCATGGCCAGCGTGGACTGGTTCGTCACCATCAGCGATATGACCGTCTCCGTGGGTATCGCGGTCGGCACCGACCTCGCCAGTGCCGCCCTGCTCACCAGGGCCCGTGTCGCGCTCGCCCACGTCAAGAGCTACGGCCACGACCTGATCTATCTGGCCGACCAGGCCACCCACTTCCACAGTCCACAGTAGACATTCAAGGTCCGGTCAGGGTCGCCTCAGCACACTTGCGGAACGCGGTCAGCAACCTGCGGTTGTCACCAGCCCGCGTCGCGAGCACCACCGGTACCGGATCAACCCCGCGCAGCGGCACCGAAACCACGTCCGGCCGGGCAAGATGCGCACCCCGCGGCACGATCGCCACGATCTGCCCGTCCGCGATCAACTCGAACTTGTCCTCGATCGCCTTGATCAGCGGACCGTCCGGCGCCCGGCGGCCATCCGGCCGAGGGTCGATGCGCCAGAACGCGTTGTAGTCCGGGTCGAGCATCCTGGGCAGCGGCTCGTCGGCGATGTCAGCCAGCGTCACGAACTCGCGCCCGGCCAGCCGATGACCACGCGGCAGCAACACGGCCCGCTGCTCGTCGTACAAGATCGTCACTCGTAAACCCTGGGTAGACAGCGGCAGCCGCGTGACAACCGCGTCGACCCGATGCTCCACCAACGCCGCCCGTGCCCGGTCGAAGTCCAGATGCACGGCCCGCACCTGCGCCTGCGGATGCAACCGGCGCAGTTCCCGCACCGCGGGGGTGACGATCACGCTCACCGTGTAGCCGACGGCAAGCCGGTCCGGCGTAGCCGCGGCTCGCGCGGATGCGGCAGCCTGTTCCACCGAACGCAACAACGCCTTGGCCCGAGGCAGGAACACCGCACCCGCGTCGGTGAGCCGGGTTCCCCGCGGCGTCCGATCGAACAACCGCGCCCCGACCTCCTCTTCCAGTCG
The DNA here is from genome assembly GCA_035248365.1 of Pseudonocardiaceae bacterium. Lineage (GTDB taxonomy): Bacteria > Actinomycetota > Actinomycetes > Mycobacteriales > Pseudonocardiaceae > CAJCJE01. The sequence continues at coordinate 108,955 of DATFHN010000029.1, forward strand.
CTGAATCTGCCTGCTCAACGACGGCTGCGCGATGTGCAGCTGGGCGGCCGCCCGCCCGAAGTGCAGTTGCTCGGCGACCACCACGAAGTACCGAACCAGCCGCATCTCCAAATCCGCCACATCTCACCATAGCCCGTTCACCTGCGGTGATGCCTGATCCGTATTGCCCAATGCACAACAGACCTTGGACACCACGCCGACCCGCGACGCATGGTGGAAGAGACCCCTACAGGCAAAGGAGTTCTTCATGCGAGTGTTCGTCACCGGCGCATCCGGGTTCGTCGGCAGCGCGGTAGTCCGCGAACTACTCGAGGCAGGCCATCAGGTGGTCGGCCTGGCCCGCAACGATGACAGCGCCGCCACCGTGGCTTCCCTGGGCGCCGAAGTCCAGCGCGGCGACCTCACCGACCAGGACGCCCTGCGCACCGCGGCAGCAGCGGCCGACGGCGTCATCCACACCGCGTTCAGCCACGACTTCTCCGACTTCGCGGGCTCCTGCGCGGCCGATCGCGCGGCCATCACCGTCCTCGGCGACGCCCTCGCCGGATCCGGCCGTCCGCTGATCATCACCTCGGTGGTGGGCGGCCTCGGCACCTTCCCGGGCCGCCCCGCCGACGAGACCGACCCCCTCAACGAAACCGGCCTGGCCGGCCCGCGCGCCGCCGCGGAACCGCTGGCGCTTTCCTACGCGGACCAGGACGTCCGCGCAATGGTCCTGCGCCTGCCGCTGGCCGTGCACGGCAATGGCGACCACGCCTTCATGCCCACGATCATCTCCGGCGCGCGGAAACACGGCCTGGTCCCCTACGTCGCCGACGGCGCCAACCGCTGGCCCGCCGTACACCATCTGGACGCGGCCCGCCTCTACCGCCTGGCCATCGAATCCGCCCCGCCCGCGACCACCCTGCACGCGATCGCCGAAGAAGGCATCCCGTTCCACGACATCGCGAAAACCATCGCCGACCACCTCAACCTCCCGCTCACCAGGGTGACCCCGGCCGAGGCAACCGAGTACCTGGGCTTCGCGGGCGCGTTCATCGCCACCGACCAACCCTGTTCCAGCGAACGGACCAAGAAGCTGCTCGACTGGCAACCGGCCCACCCCACCCTCATCGAGGATCTCGACAAGGGCCACTACTTCAGCGACTAGCGCGGCGACCGCCCGAACAACAACCCGAGCCAGTCCCGGCGAAACCGGGGACACGGGCACAGCGCGCAGTCATTGCCCCGGCGGTAGTGGCTGTGCGCTTCGCGCGCATGGCCGCATCGGCACAGCGGCCCGGCCGCTGCCCGGCCCGGCTCGTCGTGGGCGGCCATGGTCTCCAACCCCTTAGGTTTTCCTGCTCACTCAGCAGGATAGGTCCGAGACAGTCAAACGACCTGTTGGCATTCCCGCATCGTGGGGATGGGCGATGGCAACAACCACAACACCGAACACGCCGCGCCGATGACCGCGACCCAGAGTGTCGGCCGTAACCCGATCGCGCTACCCAGCAATCCCCCGAACACCGCGCCGAGCGGCCGAGTGCCGTAGTTGACCATTCGATACGCGCCGGAAACCCTGGCCCGCAGCCGATCCGGTGTCGCGCCCAGCTGAATGGCGCCCCCGGCGACGTCGATCATCATCACGCCGAACCCGGAACCGAACTCGGCCAGGAACAACAGCGCGAGCACGAGCGGTTTCGGTCCGTGTGCGAGCGGCACCAAGGCGATCGGCACCGTGTAAGCCAGAAACCCAACCGTGAAGACAAGACCAAGACCGAGCTTCGCTGTCCACCGCCGGATTACACCCGCGGCCAGCACGGTACCCACCGCACCCGCGCCCAGCGCCAGCCCGAGTTGCAACGCGGAGACGCGCAGTTGACTGGTGACGAACAGAATCAGCTCCGCGAAGTAGGCGAAAGTGAACAGGTTCACCGTCGCCGTCGCACCCAGCGAGGCCCGCAGGACCGGCGAGTTCACGATGAACCGCAGCCCGGCAACCACGTGCCCACGCCCGCCCGGCTCCGGTGCCGGCTCGTCCGGCCTGATACGACACAGAAAGAACGCCGAAACCAAGAACGAAGCCGCATTAACAAACACGGCAAACGGCGCAGTAAGCAACGCAACGATCAGCCCACCCAAACTCTGCCCACCAACCCCAGCAATCGCCCGGCTCCCGTTCAACAACGCATTGCCCTCGACATACCGCGCAGCCGGAACCATCGCGACGAACAACGTGTTGTAGGAAACCGCGAAGAACACCTCGAACACACCCACCGCGAACGCGACCCCGTACAACACCGGCATCCCCAGCACACCGGCGACAACACACACCGGCACGCTCACCAGCAACCCGGCCCGAGCCAGATCCGACACGATCATGATCCGCCGACGCCGCCCGTGCCGATCAACCCAAGCGCCGATGGCCAACGCGAACAACAAGTTCGGCAAGATCCCCACCGCGGTCAGGTAACCCATCTCGGCAGCGTTCGCATGCAACACCAGCACGGCGGTCAACGGCAACGCCAGATTCATGATCTCATCGCCGAACAACGAAACACTTTCACCCAACCAGAACCGGCGAAAGGTCCGCTGCCGCAACAACGGTGGCACCGCGAGCATCGCGCTCACCCCCGCCCGGGCGGGTCATAAGGCAACGCCAAGGTAATGATGTCCACAGCCCGCGCACCCGGCGGCCGCAACTCAGGATGCGCGACCCGCTCCTGTAAACCAGCCAACAACACCTGAACCCCGCGTGTGAACTCAGCAAGCTCATCCGGCGTCACGTAGACAATCGTGTCTCCCATACCGGCCGCCTCCTGCCACTCCGGCGGCTCATCCGCGCTGGTGCGCAACCACTGCGCGAGCAGATTCGTGTAAACCTGCGCGACACTGGAGTTCATCGCCGTGATCGCCACCGCGGCCTCCGGAGCGGCCGCCGCACTCGGCCAACTGGTGAACTGCGCCGTGGCCCGCCACGGCTTCTGCCGCCCGTGCCCGCCGCCGGCCTCCTCGACCAGCCCGTACTTCGCCAACTGCCGCAAATGGAACGAAGTACTTCCCGTGCTTTCCCCCACCAACTCAGCCGCCTGAGTCGCGGTCAGCGGCCCCTTGGTCCGCAGCAACCCGACCAGCTTCATCCGCAACGGATGCGCCAGCGCCCGCAGCGCAACCGGATCGCTCAACTCGAAAACCCGACGCGGCTCCTCCACAACCCCTCCTCGGTAAGCTCGTATCCCAACATAGCTTTGCAAACAAAGCTTTGCAATCCTCTGCCAGTTTTATACCCGCAGTCGAAAAGTGCGTTCTGGCCCACATCCCAGGGCGTTTCCGGCCCGAGTGGACGAAGATGTCGGCATGCCGCAGTTGCGCCTCGGACTCGCCCAATGCAACCCGTGCGTCGGTGCCCTCGACGCCAACACCGACCTGATCGTCGACTGGGCCCGCAAGGCCGTCGAAGCAGGCGTTCACCTGGTGGTTTTCCCGGAAATGGCGCTGACCGGCTACCCGGTCGAGGACCTCGCGCTGCGCGCGTCGTTCGCCGACGCCAGCCTGCGCGCCCTGGACCGGCTCGCCGAGCGCCTTGACGATGCGGGCTGCGGCGAAGTCGCGGCCGTCGTCGGCTACCTGGACCGCGACGAGGTCGGCCCCCGCAACGCCGCCGCCGTGCTGCACCGGGGTCAGGTGGTGGCCAAGCAGTTCAAGCACCACCTGCCCAACTACGGCGTCTTCGACGAACGCCGCTATTTCAAGTCCGGCCATGCCCTGGACGTGATCCAGTTGAACGGCCTGGACATCGGCCTGGCCATCTGCGAGGACCTCTGGGTCGACGGCGGCCCGGTGGCCGCGCTGGGTGAAGCGGGCGTCGACCTGGTGGTGGTGCCCAACGCGTCGCCCTACGAGCGCAACAAGGACGACCAGCGCCTGCCCCTGGTCGCGGGACGGGCCCGCGAGGCCCACGCCCCGCTGGCCTACGTGAACATGATCGGCGGCCAGGACGAACTGGTCTTCGACGGCGACTCACTCATCGTCGATGCCAACGGCAATCTGCTGGCCAGGGCGCCTCAGTTCGTCGAACACCTGATGATCATCGACTTCGACCTCCCCACGGGCGGCCACCAGCGCACCGGCAAGGTCCACGACTTCGACCTGCGCCGCATCGCGGTCACCACCGAAGCCGTGCCCGCCTACCCCGCGCAGCCCGCCCCGCCGGCCGCGCAGCCGCTACCGGAACCGGCCGAGGTGTGGTCCGCGCTGGTCACCGGGCTTCGCGACTACGTCCACAAGAACGGCTTCCGCTCGGTCACCTTCGGTTTCTCCGGCGGCATCGACTCAGCGGTCGTCGCCGCACTGGCCGCGGACGCGCTCGGCGCCGACGCCGTCTACGGCGTGTCGATGCCCTCCGGCTACTCCACCGAGCACTCCCGCTCGGACGCGGCCGAGTTGGCCAGGCGGATCGGCTGCCACTTCGAGACCCAGCCGATCGGCGAGATGGTCGACGTCTTCGTCAACCAGCTGGACCTCAAAGGCCTCGCCGAGGAAAACGTCCAGGCCAGGTGCCGAGGCGTGCTCCTGATGGCCCGCTCCAACTCCTTCGGCCACCTGGTCCTGGCCACCGGCAACAAAACCGAACTGGCCGTCGGCTACTCCACCATCTACGGCGACGCGGTCGGCGGCTTCGCGCCGATCAAGGACGTGCCCAAGACGCTGGTCTGGGAACTGGCCAAGTGGCGCAACGCCGAGGCCGAGCGCAACGGCGAAACCCCGCCGATCCCGGAGAACTCGATCACCAAGCCGCCGTCGGCCGAACTGCGCCCCGACCAGTTCGACACCGACTCCCTGCCCGACTACGCCCTCCTCGACGCCGTCCTCGACGACTACATCGAGGCCGACAGAGGCTACGGTGACCTGCTCGCGGCCGGTTTCGACCCGGAGGTCGTGGAAAAGGTGCTCCGCATGGTCGACGCCGCCGAGTACAAGCGCCGCCAGTACCCGCCGGGCACCAAGATCACCTTCCGCGCCTTCGGCCGCGACCGCAGGCTCCCCATCACCAACGGCTGGCGCGAACGCGCCCCCATGACCACAAGCTGACCCACACACCCAACCGCCCGCTATGGCCGCGGATCGCCCCGGCCATAGCAGCCCCCATCACGCGCCCCTCACACGAACCCCGCTCCAACCGCCGCCTCACCCGACACGGTCCCGCCCCAGCAGCAACGCGCGCCCCAAAGCGGGCGAGCGCCTGCCATCAACCCGATCACCGCGCCGCAGGCGCCGTTTCACTCGGTCGGGTAAGGGAATCCCCCGGTTGCCCGCTCGTCCGAGCGCCGGCCGACGTGTTGACTGAAACACCGCTGTAGCACGATGGACAGCGTCAACCGTCCGTAGCGCCCCGTTCGAGTCGGGAAACCGGGCGCCCGAGGGAAAGGAACATGGTGGGCGGACCCATCTGGGTCAGCTGGGGGTTGTCCTCGCTGTTGGGCCTGGTGTGCCTGTCCTGCCTGGCCCGGCTCGCGATGTATCGCGGTGCCCGCACCCGTCCGGCCGGGTCGCCGCACTGGCACGAGGACGTCAGCCAACTGGTCATGGGGGCCGGCATGATCGCCATGCTGCTCGCCTGGCTCGGCGCGCTCCCGAAAGCCGTGTGGCTGCTGGTTTTCCTCGGCGAGGCCGCGATCTTTGCGATACTGCTGTTCCGCCGGCAGGACACCCCGCTCGCGCCCACCGATTCCTGGCAGTACGTGCACCATCTGATGGCCGGTCTTGCCATGGCCTACGTGGTCCTGGCCACCAGCACGCTCGCCAGCACCGCGCACCCCATGCCGCTGCCCTCCCTGGCGAGTTCCTTCGCCATGTACTTCATCGCCTACACAGTGTGGTCGCTCGTTCGAGTGAAACGCGGCACACTCGCGGTCGCAGGCGGCGGGGCGTCGACCGTCCTGAGTAAACCCAGGGTTGTCGAAGGGTGCCGGGTCGTGATGGGCGCAGGCATGGTCTACATGTTCCTGGCGGCCATGTAGGTCCATTCGCAATGCGGCTCGTCAACACCTCCGACATGGGTGTGTGAGCATCGTCGCAAGCCACTGCGCCCGCGAGGACCGGGTGTCACGCTGGCTGCGTACACCATCCGCACAGACCCAGGGACCCACGCACGTGGGCCTTGAGGGAAGGACGGTCGACGACGATGTCCACCACTCCAGGTGTTTCCGAAGAACCCGCCCCGTACGGCTCCGGCCCCTCGGCGGCCACCGAAACCACGACCCCGAAGCGCATCCGCATCCCTTACCTTCAGCAACTGAAGGACCGCGGCGAACCGTGGCCGATGCTGACCGCTTACGACATGTACACCGCGGAACTGTTCGACGAAGCAGGCATTCCGGTCCTGCTGGTCGGCGACTCGGCCGCGAACAACGTCTACGGCTACGAGACCTCACTCCCGGTGACCGTGGACGAACTGATCCCGCTGGTCCGCGCGGTCACGCACGCGGCCAAGCGCGCGCTGGTCGTGGCCGATCTCCCGTTCGGTTCCTACCAACTCTCGCCCGAGCAGGCGCTGGCCACCGGCGTCCGGTTCATGAAGGAAGGGCTGGCGCACGCGGTCAAGCTGGAGGGCGGCCGCCGCTTCGCCCCGCACGTCGAGGCGCTGACCTCGGCGGGGGTGCCGGTCATGGGCCACATCGGCTTCACCCCGCAGAGTGAACACAATCTGGGCGGCTACCGCGTCCAGGGCCGGGGCGACAGCGGTGACCTGATCGTCGAGGACGCCGTCGCGTTGCAGGAGGCCGGCGCGTTCGCGGTCGTGATGGAGATGGTCCCGGCCGAGGTCGCCAAGCGGGTCACCCACGAACTGCACATCCCGACGGTCGGCATCGGCGCGGGCCCCGACTGCGACGCGCAGGTACTGGTCTGGCAGGACATGGCCGGACTGCGTCGCGGCAAGGCGCCGCGATTCGTCAAGCGCTACGCCGACGTTGCCGGGGTACTCGCCAACGCGGCCAGCCAGTTCGCGGCCGATGTCCGCACGCGCGAATTCCCCGCTCCCGAACACGCCTTCCACTGATTCCACCGATGTTTCGGCCCGGCCGGCAGCAGCTGGCCGGGCCGAACTCATTGCCGTTTCACCAGGTACACCAAGGACAACGTCTCCGCTACCGGCACGACCCGGCTGCGCGTGTAACCCACCCGTTCATACAGCCGCAGGTTCGCCGCGCTGCGATCACCGGTGGACAACACGAACTCCCGCGCGCCGGCGAACTTCTCCTCGACGGCCAGCATCAGCCGGCCCCCGATCCCGCGCCCCCGCAGGTCCGGAGCAACGACCAGCCGCCCGACCAGGCACTCCTCACCCACCAGTTCACCGCGAACCGCGCCAACGATCCGCGAGCCAAGCTTCGCGATCAGCACGCCACCGGCCGCCACCGCGGCCTGTATCTCGTCGAGAGTTTCCGTGAATGCCGTGAACTTGGTGTTGTCATACAACATCGCCTCGGAAACGTACGCGGCTCGTTGCACGGTCATGATCTCGCCGGAATCGGCCACGGTCGCCGCAACGATGATGACCGGCTGGTCGTCGACTGTCACCAAATCAGGTTATGGCCGCCGACAACAGGTTTTTCGCCTCGACAAGGGACGGTCCACACCAGGTCAGGTGCCGTCCCGAGACAAGCGCACAACGCACACCAGGGAAGGCCTCCGGCCCGTCCTCAGCGGTGAACAGGTACGGCTCGTCCGGCAGCACCAGCAGATCGGCCGCCCCCGTGTCGAACTTGGCGCGCAGTTCATCGAGCGCGGGGCGCGGGTAGCGCTCGGCGTCGTCGGCGTACGCGTTGGCGATGCCGAGCCTGCGCAGGACGTCACCGGCAAACGTGTCACGGCCAACGACAACCCACGGTTTACGCCACACCGGAATGACTGCCGTCGCGCGTCCCTCCTCCGATGACGCCCAGATCCGCTCGGCCTCCCGCAACCAACGCGGTTCGGGCGCGCCCAGCACGTCGATCAGGAGACGGCGCACCGAGGAGAGTCCAACTGGGACGGTGCTGGCCGCCTCAGTCACCCAGACCGGGATCCCATTGGCGCGCAGGCGAAGTACGTCCTCCTCGCGGTTCTCCTCGGCGTTGGCGACAACCAAGTCCGGCCGCGCCGCGAGCACGGCCTCCACCTTGGGATACTTGGACCCGCCGACCCGGACCACGGAATCCAATGTGGACGGATGGGTGCAGTAGTCGGTGGCGCCGACCAGGATGCCGGGCTTGGTCACCGCGATCGACTCGGTCAGCGACGGCACCAAACTGACCACCCGGCGCGGCCAGGTTGTGAACCGGACGGCCACACCGAGATCGTCGGTGACAACCCGCGGTTCACTCATCGGCCGGCACTGCCGCCTGCTCGAAGCTGACCTTGCGCCGGTCCGGGTCGGCTTCGATGAGCCGCACCTGGATCTGCTGGCCCTCCGGCAGGTTGTCACCGACGCAGCGGGCGACAACCGGGGGTTGCGCCACGAACACCTCACCGGACCGCGCCTCGGCGTGCAACACGACCGCCGGGAAGACCTGGCCGACCTGATCGGCCAGCACCCAGGACTCGACCTGCGCCAGGCAGGTGCGCTCGACCCGGCTGGCCAGCAGGTCCGAGGACGCCATCAGCCCGGGAAGGTCGGGGAGGGCCTGCACGGCCCAGTCCGGGATGTTCTTGTCGTTCGCCACGGCGAGGCAGATCTCGGCACCGAACCGGTCGACCAGGCGTCGCAGCGGGGCCGTGACGTGCGCATACGGCGCGCCGAGGCCGGCATGCGCGATGGTGGCCGGGAGGCTGCCGGTGGCCGTGTCGAAGACGGTGTAGCCCGCGCCGCGCAGGAGGCGGGTGGCGTCCACGTGGAAGGCGAGCGCCTCCGGCCTGCGCGGATCGAGCCCGGCCAGTACCCGGGCCGCGGTCTCGCCGGCCGGCCAGTCGATGCCGAGGGTCTGCGCGCGGCGGCGCAGGCTGGCCATGGCCTCCGGCTCCGGGTCGGGCAGCGTGCGCAGCACGCCGACTCCGGCCTGCAACATCAGGTGGGCGGCGCACATGCCGGTGAGCAGGGAGAGTTCCGCGTTCCAAGCCTCGACGTCGACCCGCGAGCGCAGTTGCAGGCGCCAGCCGCCCTCGCCGTCGGACACAGCGCGTTGTTCCGGCAACTGCAACTCGACCGCTCCCCTGTCAACCGCGAGTTCACGGCGAAGGCGACCGAACTCGGGCAGCAGCGTGAAGGACGGGTGCCCGTCGCCCGCGGCGAGTTGCTGGCGGACCGTGTCGTAGTCGTACTGGGCGATCGAGCGCACGGTTGCCCTGCGCACCCGCACGGCCTGCGCCTCGCCGCTCGCGTCACAGTCGATCGTCCACAGCACCGAGGGCCGGATCTCGCCAGGGAGCAGACTGGCCGCGTCCTCGGACAGGATGGCTGGGTGCAGCGGGACGACCGCGTCGGGCAGGTAGAGGGTCTGGCCTCGGCGGCGGGCCTCGGCGTCGAGGGCGCCGCCGGACTCGATGAAGTGACCGACGTCGGCGATGGCGTAGTCGAGCCGGTAGCCGCGGCCGTGCCTGCGCACCAATAACGCCTGGTCGAGGTCTTTCGCACCAGGCGGATCGATGGTCACCAGCGGCAGGTCGGTGGCGTCCTCGCGGGGTCCGAGGTCGGCGGAAAGCACCTGCTCGGCCTCGACCAAGGCGTCGGTCGGGTACTCGGCGGGCAGCGAGAACTCGGCGCGGATGGCGGAAAAGTCCTGACCCCCGCTCCTTATTGAGGAGCGGATGGCCTCTGACCGCGATTGCGCCGCCACACCACGACCCTAATAGCCTCCCGGGTACTCCGTCAGGTCCGGTCGGGCACGATCACTTATCGATCACCACTGCTGACCGTTGGGCAGGCTGCCCGGCGTGGGGCCGAAGCCAGGGTGAGGGCTGGGCGCGGCCGGGGGCTGGACCTGCATCGGCGGGTACGGCTGGTGCTGCGGATGGTGCTGGGGGTAGGTCGCGTAGGCCGGGGCGGTCTGGGTGGCCGGGATCGGGTCGAGGCAGGAGACCAGCACGGTCGCCTGCTCGGCGTTCGGGATCAGCCTGCCGTTGCGCTCGCGGTAGACGAGTTCGCCGTCGGCGTCGATCTCGACGATGCAGCCGACCTCGGCCAACTGGTCCTCGTCGAGGTCGACGAGCTTCTCGTAGCGGGAGGGCTGGACCCGGTAGATCGGCCAGTTGAGATGGCCGAACGCCTGGTGGAACTCGGCGAGCAGGTGGGTCAACTGCTGCTGCCAGGGCAGCGGCATGGACTCGACCAGCGACCGGGGCAGCACCGCGTAGCCCTCGGTCACCCCAGGGTGGGGCTGGGCGAAGTAGTCGCGCAGCGGCGTGCTGGACGCGGGCGGGCCGGCCGGACGAGGAATGGGATCAGGTGTGAACATGCTGCCGCCTCCTGCACATGACCAACTGTTCGGCTCGGCCTCCGACGCGCTCTGCCCCCGAAACGAAGGTCAACCCCCGAGTCGCGCCGGCGCGCCCGTTCAGACTCCCGGACGAACCGCTTGCTGGACAAGTTGAGGATCGTTCCAGGGCATCGGGACCTGGCGTACGTTCTGCCCGGTGTAGGGCGCCTCAACTATCTGGTTGTTGCCCAAATACATGAAAACGTGGTGGATGGTGCTGGGGTCGTTGCGGTTGTACGCGAGGAACATCAGATCACCCGGTTGGGCGTCATGCACGGGTAGCAGCGCTCCGGCGTGGAACTGGTCCGACGACACCCGCGGCAGGTCGATACCGGCCGCCTGATAGGCGCGGAGCATCAGGCCCGAGCAGTCGTAGGAGCCGGGGCCGGTGGCGCCCCAGACGTAAGGCTTGCCGATCTGGCTCAGCGCGAACGCGATCGCCACCGACGCGGCCTGGGTCGGCGCGGGCAACAGGTTGCCCGCGCTCGGGCCGCAGCCGGTCGGGTCGGTGATCTGGCCGACGTGCTGGACCAGGTAGGCGGCCATGTTCTGCCACTTGTTGTAGGCCAGTGGGAACGCGGAGCGCTCGACGTCCTGCGCGTCCTCGCCCGGTTGCTGCTGTTGCCAGTTCGGCACGGTCACGAGCACGTCGTAGAACTTGCCGACGGCGTAGTTCGGGTCGGTCACCTGCTGGTAGGAGCCCCAGCCCTGGGAGGGCCGCATCTGGAAGACGCCCGCCGAGTCGCGGTCGCCACCCGGGTCGTTGTGCAGCCCGGACTCCTGCATGCCCGCCTGGATCGCGACCTGCCAGGCCAGCGCGGGCAGGTTGCGCTGCTTGCCGATGGAGATGATCAACGCGACGATCGACTGCTGTCCCGCGTCCAAGTGCCCCGCCTGGCCTGCGCCATTGGTGGCGTCCGAGCCGGTGAACGGGCCGAGGGAGGCGTCGCAGCTGGTGTTGCGGTAGGCGGCGCCCGCGGCCTGCTCCGAGCCGCCGATGACGATGTTGGTGAGCGTGCCGGTGAGCAGCACCGCCACGAAGACCACCACGGCGGCGATGACGATCAGGATGACGGCGCGGCGCACGGCTCAGGACGCGTTCGAGTAGTCCGAGACCAGCCAGCCTTGCGGCGTGGAGACCACGGTGATCGTCAGGTTTCCGCCGTTGGTCGGCAGCAGTGCCACGACCGAGCTGGTGTAGGAGGTGATCGCGGTGGCCGGTCCGGTGACCTGGGTGGCGGGGATGTTGGCCAGGTTGACCGAGGAGAGCTGCGGCAGGATCTCCGGCTCGGTGTAGGGCTGGAGCTGGGCGAGCCACTGCTGGTTGGTCATGGTGACCGGATGGTTGACCCAGGCGGCGCCCCACTCCTGGACGACCTGCAGCGCGGCGGGGGCGGCGGGTGCGGAAACCGGGCTCTCGGGCGGAGTCGACAGCCGCGTGCTCGGCTCGTTGGAGTTGGTCGGCGGCGGCGCGTTGGTGTTGATCGAGGACGCCGACGACGGCGCCGGCCCCTGCGTGCTGCTCGACGTGAGCGGGCTGGCCGTGTGCGACGGAGTCGGCGGGTGGATGCGGGCGATCGCGATCGCGATGACGATGCCCAGCACGACCACGATGACGATCGTGCCGACCAGATGCCGGGGCGAGCGCAACGGCCACGCCCACAGCCGCCGATAGACGGCCGCGCGCCCCCGATTCGTCCTGATCGGCATCAGTACCCGCAACCCTTTTTCGTGACCGCCCCGGCTTCCGAACAGCGCACCCTAGCAGCGCCCCCGCACCGATGCGCCGAGTTGTCCACAGGCACCAATACGGCCCGCGAGTTGTCCACAGGCGCGGCGAATAACCACCCGCGACTTTGGCCAACCCCCCTAGGCTCGAAGCGGGGCCGCAAGCCCCCTGGGAGGGCGGGGGGTCGGGGGAAATAGGTGAGGAAGTTTCGGGAAATCATGGTCAACCCCTTGCCGACCGGGAGTCCCAGCTGCTGTCGCGGACTTCCAGGCCCCGCGAGGGGCGGTAGAGCACGAATACGGGGCGGCCGGCGACCATCTCGGTTTCGGCTCGACGAGGGCTGCCGGCCACGGTATTGCGGGACCGGCTGACCTTCGACGGCACCACGAACGCGTCCTCGCCACGGTGGTCCCACGAGTTGTCGACCACCGGCGGCGTGTCCACCACCCGGCTCTGCCGCCGCCCACCAGTGACCGGCATCGCCGCAGGCCCGTCGAGCACGGGCGCGCCACCGCCGGGCAGCACGACCGTGGTGGTGCCGCCGGCCGGGCGCGCGGTCAGCTCGCGCCGCCCGCTGAGGTCCATCCGCCGCGCGGACGCGGGCACCGGGCCGACGTGCTCGGGAGCGGCCTCCGGACGCGCCCGGCGGCCACGCGCGGTCGCCGCGTCCAGCACCGGGTCGCCGCTGCCATCGCGCACGCTCTCCCAGAACGCGTCCTGCGGTGTCGGCCCCTCGCTCTTTCGCTTGCGTCTGAAGATCGTGGACGCCGGGAACCCACGCCCGGCCGCGCCGACCGACAGCTCGACCATCTGCCACATGCGCCGCATCGGCTTGCCGACCATGAAGAACACGACCGTGATCAACGTGGCCAGCAACATCTGGGCGAGCAACGACAGCTGACTGGACGCATTGAAGATCAACCCGAGCAGCAGCGCGTGCATGCCGGCGAGCGCCGACAGCAACAGCACGTTGAACAGCACCGCGCCTGCTGCCTTCGCCACTCTGGGCAGCAGTTCCGGGACGACCATCGCGGCCAGGCCGATCAGCGGCGCGGCCAGCATGAGGATGCGCAACAGGACCTGGGCCAGCAGCACGGCTGCCTTGGCGAAGAGCTGGAACAGCGAATAGGCGACGCCCTGGAACATGGCCAGGAAACCGTCGCCGGTCCGGCTGCCTTCACTGCCTTCGAAGAATCCGGCGGCTGAGCCGAGTTTGTTCGGCAACGACATGAAGTCGTTCTGTTTCGCGGTGACCTGTGCCTGGTCGTCGGCTGACGCGGTCTCGGTTTTCTTCCACGCCTGATCGGACAACAGTTCCTGGCTGTACTGCTTGGCCTGCGGAGAATTGGGATCCCCGAACTCGCCGCGCTGCCAGTTCGAATAGATCACGTTGTCGTACAAGGAGGTCGGCAACACGTTACGCTGCGCGTCGACTTGGTTGTCGGGGAGGAATCCCGCTTGTATTTCCGAGGTTTTCTGCAACAGCAACGTGTCGACTTCGGAGTAGACCGGGCCGAGCGCCAGTACTGACGCGGCGAGCCACATACCGGCCAGCGCCCACATACTTCGTTTGCTGATATTGGACAGATCGCCCGACCAGACATAGCGGAACAGAATGATCGCCATGATCAATGCGACTGGCCCGAACCAGCGTACGTAAATGTTGCTGTAGAACGTCTTGGCCGCGTTCTCCACCGCGTTGTCCAGCGGTTTCAGCATGCTGTCCTGGGACATCATCGCGTAGTGCAGGCTGTTCGTGGCACCAACCACGTTCTTGCCGACGTTGAACAACTCGTTGCCGGCCCAGGTGTCGATCACCGAATTCGGATCGGTGATCGTGGTCGACAATGTGCAGTTGTTCTCGAAAACGTGCCAGACAGTGCCCGCATAACTGTAATCGCCGTAGTTCGTGTTCGGCGCACCGTGATCCACCGACGGCGGATCGATCGCGCCGACCATGCCCGCACCCGGACGTTCCGGGATCGGCGCCTGACCACATTGGTCGGCGACCGCCGGTGAGCCGATGAAGACCTGCATGCCGAGCAATCCGGCGACCATCGTCACCATGACCCAGGCGCGGCCGCGTTTGCTCATTCCGCGGGCACCGCGCAGCAGCGGGCCGAGCTTGCGGAATTGCGCGCGTCGCCGGGCCGCCACGCACAGGCCGGCCATCAGCACCGCGAACAGCAGCGTCAGAGCCATGGGCGCGACCTCGCGGGTAGAGGTCGTTCGACCATGCTGGTTTCACCGCTCGCAAACAATCCCCGAACGAGGGAATTGCCGCACTGAACGAAGTCACGCACCGTACTGCCAGGGGGCAGGGCGAGATGGCCGCCTCGGCTGTGCCGGGCCGGGAAGGCGGCGCTCATACCGTGTCGTCCCGGTCGGCGCGCTCGGCGTCGGCTCCTCCGCCGTGCCGGCCGGAATGGTCGGCTGGCGTGTGTACGAGTTCCTCCACCAGGCCCAGTTCGGCGTCGAATTCGTCGTCGAACTCGCCTTCCGGGTCGCCGGGGTAGTGCGGGACCGATACCGGCTCGGCGGGAGTGCTGGGCAGCGCCTGACGGTTCGCGGCCTCGCGCATGGCGTCCGGGGTGGTGTCCATGGCGGTGCGCAGGTGTTCCAGGTGCGGCCCGGAGAAGTCGATCCGGATCCGCTCCACGCCACCGGCACCGTCGCCGAAGATGAACTGGCGCGGCGCGGTGTCCCGCTCGGTCATGCCGCGATCGCCGCCAGGACGCCTGCCGAGGCTGGCCACGACCTGTTCGTATCCGGCACCGACCGGCACCTTGAGCAGGCGCAGCGCGTCGGCCTGGGCGTTCTCGTCGTCGAGGCGGCCGACGAACATCGAGTCGAGCAGGGCGACGAAGCCCTGGATGCGCAGGAAGTCCTGGGGGATCTGGCTGGACAGCAGCACCCGGACGTTCCACTTTCGCGAGTCACGCGCGAAGCGGTTCATCAGCACGCGACCGGTCGGCACCTCGGAGAGGAAGAACGCTTCGTCGATCCAGACGCCCTTGCGCAGGTCCTTGGGCCGTTCGTAGATGGACCGCTGGGTGAGCCAGGCGGCGAGGTTGAGCAGTTCGACGCCGAGCGATTCCGCGTCGGTCCAGTGCTCGCGGCTGACGCCGTCCTTGGGGAGGGTCAGGCCGGCCATGGTGAGCACGGTCATCCGGTCGTCGCGGGCTTCCGCGTACGGGTCGGCGTCGTGTTCGGGGATGAGCAGGCTCATCCGTTCGCGCATCTCGTCGAGGAAGTCGGCGACGACCATGGCGTGCTCGTGGTGTTCGCTGGCGTCCCGGCGCAGTGCCTCGATGACCTGGCCGGGGTTGGCGTCGAACCGGCCACCGACCGCGCGGACGGCGCGCAGCAGCACGATCCGGGTCTGCGGGAGGCGGGACACCTCGTAGGGCACCAGGCCGCTCAGCACGTCCAGCACCAGGCGCCGCCGGGTGGCCGCGACCAGCGCTTTCTCCCGCCGCCAGGACCGTTCGGGGTCTTCCTCGTCGTAGAAGTGCTCCAGCAGCGGCTCGGCCACCACCCGGTACGGGTTGAGGATGCCGGGCTGGGCGTTGAGCAGGTTGATCGGCCGGGCGTAGGGCCGCAGTTCGGGTAGGTCGCACAGGCGGGCCAGCGGGCCGGACGGGTCCAGCACGGTCCAGTACGCGCCCGCGCGCAACGTCTTGTAGACGATGCCGCCGCCGAGGAAGGACTTACCGCCACCGAGCCCGGCGACCAGCGCGGTGAGGCCGGAGCCGTCCCGGATCTCCTGCGCCATCCACGGGTCCCAGGCCACCGGGCGACGGGTCGCCGTGCAGGTCTCGCCGAGCAGGATGCCGCGCCGGTCGCCGACCTCGGCGGTCGCGGTCGGCACCGCGGAGGCAACCCAGGTCACCGAGCCGCGTCGCATGTAGGCGCCGGAGGCCAGCGGTTCGCCCGGGATGAATTCGCGGGCCATCGCGTACTGGGCCTCGGGGTGCTCGATGGCGACCTTCGGCTTGTACAGCTCCAGCAGCTGCTGGGCCAGGCGCAGCGCCTCGCGCTCGGTCGCGCCGGACACCGCCAGCCGCCACCAGGACCGGACCCGGGTGGCGTGCGCGGTGAACCCGGAGGTCATCTCGTCGTCGATCTCCAGCACCCGCGACGCCTGCCGGGACAGCGACTGTGGCGGTTCCAGCTCGTGCTCGTCGGTGTAGTGCCGGACCTGCGAGCGGACCTTGTTCATCTGCCGTTGCAGCTCGCCGGAGACCTCCTCCGGCTTGCGCACGTAGATCCGCGCCGACCATTCCACCGAGGCGGGCAGCCGGTCGGCGTGCTGCACCCAGGGGTCGTCGACCTCGGGGATCTGCAGGCCGTGCATCTGACCGACGGTGAGCACGGCGACGTGCCGCTTGATGCCCGCGTTGGACCCGGTGCGGCCGCGCACGGTGACGGTCGGCGCGTAGGGCTCGGTGTGGAAGTCGGCGGCGTCGGTGAAGCTGGCCAGGTCCTCCGGTTCCCAGGTCGCGCCGGGCACGGCGGGCATGTTGCGGGGCGCGGGCAGGCCGAGCGAGCAGGACCGGTGCATCAGCCAGGACATTTCCTCGGCGGTGACCGGGCGGCCTTCCAGCCCGGCCGAGGCGAGCACCTGGTCGAGGTGTTCGACCTCACTGTCCAGCGCGACGAGTTCGGCGTCGACCGCGTCCGGGAAGATCCGGCGCAGCAGCGGCGCGGCCCGTTCGACCGCGCGGTCGACCATGTTCCTGGTCTGCACCTGGACGCCGAGGTAGACCTCTTTCTCCGCCATGGACCGGCCGAACAGCTGCTGCTGCTCGCCGACCATGTAGTCGTCGAAGGAGGGCGCGCCCTGGGTGTCGGGGAGGCGGTTGACGGCGTTGTGCACGTGGGCCTCGGCCCACATCCGGATCGGGTAGGGCCGGGTGGTCACGCGCAGGTGCAGCCAGCGGCCTTGCAGTTCGGCGTACTGGCCCGCGATGGCCGCGATCAGGTCCTGGCGCTGGGAGTCGGACCGGAACGACCAGCGCTGCGGGGCGAGCCGGTACCAGGCGTAGACGTCCTGGCCGGTACGCAGCAGGTGCCCGTCGATGCTGCGCGCGGAAATCGAGGGGGTGTAGGTCGGAATTGCCTGTTCACCAGGTAGACGTCGGCCGCGCTGGCTGTACGCGGGCCGTTCGGCGGGTGCGACGGGATGCTGGGCGATCCGGTGATTCGCCCTGCCGTCACCTCCTGCCCGGCGTCCGAACACCGCCTACCTCCTTGCTGTGCTTGCGTGCTGTCCTCGATGCGCCACCGGTCTTCGCCGGTTTGACCGTCCGGCTGGCTGACCGGTGCCGCACCGTGCGCGCCCGTGCCGCGTTGTTGCCACGTTGTTCAGCCGTACCAGAACGAGCGCTCGTTCGCTTCTCAACGGACGAACCCTTGGCGGCGCCCTTCCGGCCGGATCGGCGCGGCCGCGGACGGCTGCTGCGCACCCTGACCCGGGTGGCACTGGCCGCGCCGCCGGTACCGCTGGAAGCCTCCCTCGGTGCGGTGAGTTCGCGGCCCCACATGGTCAGCACCGCCATCAACGGGCGTTCGTGGCTGATCCGGGAGCAGATGAACCTGGTCAGCACGACGGTGATGACCAGGCCCCACGCGATGGTGAAGAAGCCGAAGCCGAAGCCGACGGCGCGCTGGACGCTGAACACCACGAAGAACACCAGGATGCCGACGCCCCAGGCCACGTAGCGCGCCCGCCAGGGGAAAGTCGCCCTCGGTGGTCCGAGCCAGACCGCGTCGACGCGGTACACCTCGTCGTCGGTGCGTACCTGCACTACCGATCACCGCGCCCGATCAACTGGTGAACAGGTTGGCGAGCCAGGTGCCGATGTTGACGCCCGCGCCGGTCACCGCGATGCCGATGATCGCCAGTGCCACGAAGACGCCACCGATCCGCCGCATGACGCCGGCGTTGTCGCCCCGGCCACCGCCCAGATACAGCAGCAGGAGCGCGACTACCAGCAATAGGAGGGGAACGATGTTGTTGAGAATCCACTTGCTGACACCAGACGTGCCGAACGACGTGGCAGCAATTACGTGGAGTGTCGTCATCTCGTCCTCCCTGATGCGACGAGTGAGGCCACCCGGCGCACCGAGTCGCGGTCAGCGTCGGATGTCACTGGTGACGAGTACACCATGTCGGTTTGACGTCTTGTAGTGGTCGCTGTGCGCAGCGTAGATCCAATCCGGTTCCCCGCTCGGCTGGTGATGTCCATCTGACCACATCCATCATCAGTCGGAAGCAGCGTGGCCGACACAGAAACCACCCGTTCGCTCCAGTCGTCGGCGAACTTCACTCGTCCTCGCAACAATCGGTGACTGAACGTGCACTAAACGCCGGAGTGATTTTTCGGATAATACACTCGAAAGATCTGATATTCGGACATATTTTGCCGCACGCAACGCGCACGTCTCGTCCCAGGTGGACGGAATCCGCAGCTGAGAGGTGTTCTCCATCACAACCAGGGTTCGAGAGCGGACAGACCGGGTAAAGCGCGCCGACCGTTGCCGGCCGGACATCCCGGCGGTCTCCCCTGAACGGGAAAGGCACACTGCGACTCGCTCTCCGGCCGGTAGCCGAACCCGGTACCCGAACAAGGAACTCGCCCTGCCGAGCCCGGGCCAAGAGTACCGGTTGATCATCATCGCCCTGGCGCCGGGCAAACCCCTTCAGCCGGTCGCCGCAGACGCCTGGTCGGCGCCCTGCGCGAGCGGATCGTCCCGGAGCTCGCGCATCGCCCACCGGTGCTGCCCGATCAGATAGACGGTGACCAGGCACGCGACCACCAGCCCCATCAGGCCGATGGCCGCAGCGAGACCGATCGCGCCCGCCGTCCAGGCCAGGCCGACGACAACCGCCGCGATCAGCGTCACGTAGCGCCCGGGGACCCGGAACGCGCGGGTCGCCCTGCCGTGCAGGACGTTCCCGGTGAGCAGGAAGACCGCCACCGGCAACGCGACCATCAGCGCCGCCTGGTTCACGGTGACCACGTGTTTCTCGCCTTTGGCGGCCTCCGCCGCGACCTCGGCGGCGACGCTGAGCGTGGCCCCCAGAGCCGCGATCGACATGAAGACGAAGAAGTGGCTGTACGCCCAGATCATCGTGGTGCGCAGGGAGGCCCGCAGCACCTCGGTGGCCTCGTTCTTGAAGTAGGCCCACCACAGCCCGAACACCAGCAGGATCGCGGCGGCGGCCAGCACGATCAGCGACACGACCATGTGCTCCCCGCTCACCACGCCCTGCATGGCGATGGTCAGCGCGGCCACGCACTCGCCCAGCACGATCAGGGTGAAGCTGCTGTAGCGGTCGTAGATGTGATCCGGGTGCCAGGACGTCGCCCGGCCGCCCGACTCCGCCCACATCGGCACGACCATTTCCATGACGGCGAGCACGGCGTAGACGATCAGGTCCCACGGGTGCGGGAGGAACAGCCGGATCACCCAGCCGATCTGGGCCACGCCGATCCCCACCGCGTAGCGGATCGCGGCGGGACGGCCCGGCGGATATTCGATCGACACCCGGATCCACTGCGCGATCATCGCGATGCGCATGAGCACGTAGCCCACGGTGATGACGGTGAAGTTGAGCGTCGTGAACCCGACCGGTACCCCGGCGGCCAGCACCAGGACACCGGCGATCTGCAGGAGGGTCAGCAGCCGGTAGAACACGTCGTCGGTGTCGTAGGCGCTGGCGAACCAGGTGAAGTTGATCCAGGCCCACCAGATCCCGAAGAACAGCATCACGTAGCGGATCAGCACCGACCAGCCGTTCCCGTGCGCGAAACCTTCGGCGAGGCCGTGATGCAGCTGGTTGCCCGCCTGGGCGACCGCGACCACGAAACAGAGGTCGAAGAACAGTTCGAGCGGAGTCGACGAGCGGTACTCCTGCTCCCGGTCGCGAGCCATCATCACCCGTTTCCAGATGCCGATGCCCGATCCGCGCCGCGTGCTCCCGGTCATCTCGACTCTCCCCGCTCGACCGCTTTCGCCGACGAGCGTAGGACGCCGGGGCTCAGTCCTCGCGGTGAGACATCCGATACTGACCAGTCACCACAACGATGAACAAGGCGATGGTCACGATGTGTACGCCGGTGCAGTACTCACAGATCGAGCCGATCAGCACAAGCTCGGCGGAGACCAGGTAGACCACGAAGATCAGCCCGAGCGCGACCCCGGCGAGCCGCAGCCAGCGCACCAGCGGCAGCGGCGAGCGCCAGCCCCACGGCGAGTTCAGCACGGTCATCGGCACGAAGAAGACCAGCCCGAGCACGGCGACCGGGATACCGAAGATCTCCGACTCCGGGCTGGTCGTGACCTTGAGGCAGTTGACGACCGAGTTCTGCTGGCAGAACAGGGTGGCCTGGTCGGTGTAGTGCGTGATGGTCAGGTAGATCGAGAGGCCCAGACCGATGAGGGTCAGCACGAAGGAGCTGATCACCAGCCAGCGCGGCGCGACGCCGGTCGCCGGCGCGGCGCTCGCGGTCCTGACGGTGTTGCCCTTGTTCGAGGCCACGGCCACCTCCGGTCGGCGTCGATGGTTCGACCTTAGCGAACCGCAGGTCAGCCGCGTATGAGGCGGTGCCTGCCGTGGCCTTCCTGGAAGGCGACCATCCGGAGGATCTCCTCGTCGGTGTAGTCCCGGTCGCCGGTGACCACGACGAGTTTGTCGTCGTCCCGGTACTCCCGGTGCACGATCGCCACACACCGGCCGACCCCGGTTTCCACCGGCCCGGCCGGGCCGAGCAGATATGCGTCCAGTTCCTCGCCGTCCGGCGCGGCCGTATCCGGCACGTAGCCATAGTTGACCGAATACCGGAACCGGGCGGAGGGATGCCGCGACCCCATCGGCCGGTCCACGATCACCCGGACGACCGAGCCCAGCAGCGCCAGCCCGATCCGCAAGGTTTCCTGCCCGGCAACATCAGCCATGAACACCACCCCGACCGGCTTATCGTGGAACGAGCGAACCGACTTGATCCATCCAGGTTGCCACGAGAACCCGGCTGACAAGGACCCGAATGGCCGAGCCAGGATTACTCCTCCTCGACGTGGACGGTGTGCTCAACCCATACGCCGCCAAGCCCACCGCCCGCCCGCTCGGCTATCGCACCTACCGGTACACGGCCGACGGCCAGTGGTTCAGCGGGCGCAACGTGCGACGACACCAGGGCGCGCGGGTCTGGCTGCATCCCGGCCACGGCACCCGATTACGCGAGCTGGCCGCGAAGACGGGCCTCGAACTCGCCTGGGCGACCACCTGGCTGCACGACGCCAACGCTTACATCGGCCCCGCGATCGGCCTCCCCGAGATCCCGGTCATCGAGTTCCCGCCCGCCGACCTCGCCCCCGACCCGTCCGGCTGGTCGGCCTGGACGGACACCGGCGGCTGGAAATGGCCCGCCGTCGCCGCCTACGCGGGCGAGCGCCCGCTGGCCTGGCTCGACGACGAACACGACGCCTCCGGCTACCCGGCCGCCCGCGCCGAATTCGACCGGCTTCGCGACGGCATTCCGACCTTCCTGTGCCACGTCGACCCGAGACGGGGCCTGCTCCCCGCCCACCTGCGCCAGGTCGCCGACTGGGCCGCCGGACTCACCCGTTGATGCCGCGCGCAGGCGAACTCACCCTGAGCACGTTTCCATCCACATCGGACAGTCGCATCTCGTAGTTTCCCCAGGCGCGCATCACCGGCGCTTCCGCGACGACCACGCCGCGCCCGGTCCATTCGGCGTACAGCGCGTCGACCTGCTCGGCGGTGTGCACGTCGAAATTCAGCCAGGTCCCGTAATCACCGGCCTTCTGCGTCAACAGGATCTGCACCCGGTCCCGCCCGACAATCGCCGTGCCCGGGTCGGTCCCGCCCGGCTCGACAAACGCTCCGGCCGGATCCGACCACCACCAGCCGACCGCGAACCCGAGCCTGCTCACGTAGAAATCAACGCTGGCAGCGAGATTGCGCACCAGCAGGTTCGGGCGGCAGGCGAACATCGCCTCGGTCTCAGTCATCGTCGCTCGCCAACTCGAACCACCACGAGGACAAGTTCGCAGGCTGATCCGCCCGGCAATCCGGCGACGCCGGCCCATCCACTTCCGCGACCACCGAGCCGCCCGCCCACGACACCAGCATCCGATTGGCGGGCGCATCGCCACACCAACTCAGCCAACCAGCCGAAGCCGCTGCGCGCTGACCCGGCCGGAGCACCACATATCCAGGAATCCGCATGTCGGTCGCGATGGCATGCGCCACCTCAAGCCGCTCCCCATCCGCTTTCAACGGCGCCAATGTCGGCTTGCCGCCCAGCCGGCACGCCCGCCCGCCGACATTGAGCACGACGACCTCACCAACCAGCCCGCCGTCGTCGTCACGCTCCCACCGCACCCGAACCTCGACATCATCCGCGCCGCACTCGGGCAGCTCCGCGTCGGTCATCGACAGATCGTCCCGCAGCGGCGCCGTCAAGGGAAAGGGCGGACGAGTCGGCATGTAAGCCGGATTCTGTTCCCTGGGCGTCTTGCGACGCTCAGGGCGGCGACCATCCATCTGGGCCTGCCGTTGCCGACAGGCTCTAGCGGCCTACCCGCAGGCATCGGGCGGGCCGCCCTCGAACGCCTGCGCAGTGTCCGGGCCGAAGCCCGGGCACCTCTTGACCTTGCTCCGGGTGGGGTTTACCTAGCCGCCCCGGTCACCCGGGGCGCTGGTGGTCTCTTACACCGCCGTTTCACCCTTACCCGATCGCTCGGGCGGTCTGTTTTCTGTGGCACTGTCCCGCGGGTCACCCCGGGTTGCCGTTGACAACCACCTTGCCCTGTGGAGTCCGGACTTTCCTCGACCGGCTCGCGCCGGCCGCGGCCGCCCTGCCGACTCGTCCGCAGCGCTCAGATTAGCTGGTTAGGGTAGGCGCGTGCACAACGGGCCCGCCACGGAAGTGATCAGCATCGTGCTGTTGCTCGCGGTGCTCGCCTTCGCGGTGATCCGGCCGAAGGGCCTGCCCGAAGCGGTCGCCGCGGTGCCTGCCGCCGGAATCGTGTTGCTGCTCGGATTGGCTTCGCCCGCCGCGGTCTGGGCGCGGGTGCTGCAACTGCTGCCGACGATCGCGTTCCTCGCGGCGATTCTGGTGCTGGCGCATCTCGCGGACAGTGCGGGCGTGTTCGACTGGCTGGGTTCACGGCTGGCGATCGCCGCCAATGGGAGCCCCCGGCGACTCCTCGTGCTGACATTCGCCGCTGCCGCGGGCACTACCGCTGTGTTGAGTCTGGATGCGACGGTCGTGTTGCTGACGCCGGTCGTGTTCGCGACGGCAAGTAAACTCCGGGTTCGCGCCAAGCCGCACGTGTATGCGTGCACGCACTTGGCCAACTCGGCTTCGACGTTGTTGCCGGTGTCGAACCTGACGAATCTGTTGGCGTTCAGCGCCACCGGGCTGTCGTTCCTGTCGTTCACCGGGTTGATGGTGTTGCCGTGGGTGGTGTCGATCGGCGTTGAGCTTGCCGTTTTCTGGTGGTTCTTTTCGGCTGATCTGGGCGGGGTGGGAGTTGCCGAGGACGCCGGTGAATCCAAGAAGGCGCCGGTTTTTGCGTTGGTGGTGTTGGGGGCGGTGCTGGTCGGGTTCGGGTTGACATCGTTGGTGGGGTTGGCGCCGGTGTGGGTCGCGGCGGCCGGGGCGGTGGTGCTGGCGGCGCAAGGCATTCGGGCGAAGCAGGTTCGGGTGCGGGCGATCGTCAGCGAAGCGGCGCCGCTGTTTCTGTTGTTCGTGCTGGGGTTGGCCGTTGTGGTGCAGGCGGTTGCCTCGGCCGGGCTGGGGCGGGTACTTGCCGCGATCGTGCCCAGTTCCGCTGGGCTGGCCGGGTTGCTGGCGGCCGCTGGGATCGCCGCGTTGCTGGCCAATGTGGTCAACAACCTGCCCGCGGTACTGGTGCTGCTACCCGCGCTCGGCGCGCATCCGGCGCCGGGGATCGTGCTGGCGGTACTGCTCGGGGTGAATCTCGGGCCGAACCTGAGCTACGTCGGCTCGCTGGCGACGTTGCTGTGGCGACGGATTCTGGCTGGTCGCGGCATGATTCCGACCTTGCGTGAGTTCGTTCGGCTCGGCGTCTTCACCGTGCCGGTGTCGTTGCTCGCGAGCGTCCTCGCACTCTGGGCCGGGCTCCTCGTGGCAGGATCAACGGGATGACCCGGGTTGTGGTGTGGATCACCGAAGGTACCTGGCAGGGCTGCGTGGACGCGGCCGCTCGACTCGCTCCCGCCGACGCCGAGTTCACATTGCTGCACGTCAGCGATGGTGGACCGGCCGAGGCGCTGCACGGGGCGTTCGGCGGACTGCTGGGTCGCGGCGGTTCACACGATCCTGGCGCTGTGGTCGAACGGTTGACAGGGCCGGCGGCGCGGGACTTGTTGACGGCCGCCGGGCAGCGGCTGGCGCGGCCGGCCGAACACCTGCTACGCGAGGGGGACGTCGAGCGAGAGGTTGTCGCAGCCTGCGCGGACGCCGACTTGTTGGTGTGCGCGCGAGACGGTGCGCACGACCGGCTCGGGCCGCGCAGTCTTGGCCGGTGGACACGGTTCGTCGTCGATCACGCGCCGTGCGCGGTGCTTTTGGTGTGGCCGGACGACGCGCCGGGCGTCGACTCGATGCCGCCCAAGCCTTAGGACCTCAGGAGAGGTGGCTGGTGTCGTTGACCAGGCGGACCGACGCGTTGCCGTCCGGGTAGAACTCGACGATGGACAGCGACGCGAGGTCCAGGTGCAGGCGGAACAGGATGTTGGGGCCCGCGTCGAGTCCGATGCGCAACAGGGTCTTGATCGGCGTCACATGGCTGACCACGAGCACCGTGCAGCCTTGATACGCGGCGACCAACTCGTCGCGCGCGCGGCTGACCCTGGCGTGCACCTCGTCGAAGCTTTCGCCGCCGGGAGCCGGCAGGGCAGGGTCGGACAGCCAGGCCCGGTGCAGTTCGGGATCGCGCTCGGCGGCTTCGGCGAAGGTCAGCCCCTCCCAGGCACCGAAGTCGGTCTCGGTCAGCGTGTCCCAGTACGCGACCGGCAGACCGGCCTGTTCGACCACGGCGTCCGCGGTCTGCCGGGCCCGCTTGAGCGGCGAGCACACCACCGTGGTGATTTGCTCCATTGAGGACAGACGCTGCGCGGCCGCCTTCGCCTGGGCGAGACCGGTCGCGGTCAGCGGCGGTTCGCCCCGGCCGGAGTAGCGGCGCTGGCCGGACAGTTGGGTTTGGCCGTGCCGCAACAGGATCAACCTGGTCGGCGCGCCCTTCGCGCCGGACCAGGCGGCGGGCGGAGCGGTTTGGGCGGTGCCCTTGAGGTTGGTCATGACGTCCTCAGCTGGGCCTGATCGTCCATTGCCTCGTTGGCGAGCCGGTCCGCGCGGGTGTTGCGGGCGCGCGGGATCCAGTCGAACGTGACGTGATCGAACTCGGCGACCAGGTCCCGCGCCTGCGCGACGAGCGCGCGCAGCGGCACGTTGTTGATCTTCCAGCGCCCGGACATCTGCTCGACGACCAACTTGGAGTCCATCCGCACGGCGACCGTGTGCGCGCCGAGGTCGCGGGCGGCTTCGAGGCCGGCGATCAGGCCGTTGTACTCGGCGACGTTGTTGGTGGCGATGCCGAGCCCGCCGCGCCGTTCGGTCAGCACGTCGCCGTTCGCCTTGTCCAGGACGACGGCGCCGTAACCGGCCGGGCCGGGGTTGCCCCGCGACCCGCCGTCGGCCTCGACGATCACCTCGTCAACCATGGGTTTACAGTCCGGATTCCGGGGTGCGGATCAGGATGGCGCCGCATTCGTCGCAGCGGACCACCTCGTCCGGCGCGGTGTCCCTGATCTCGGCGATGGCGTGCCGGTCGAGTTCCATCCGGCAGGCGCCGCAGCGGCGAGCCCGCAGCAGACCGGCGCCGATACCCCGCTGAGCGCGGACCTTCTCATAGAGCGCGAGCAGGTCGGCTGGGAAGGAGAGGACCAGCTTCTCGCGTTCGTCGGCCCGGCGGGTCTGCGCGGTGTCCAGGTCGGCGAGGGCCTGGTCGCGGCGCTGCTGCGCGTCGGCGAGGGCCTCCTCGGCCTTGCCGAGTTCCTCCTGCCCGTGCTTGATGTCCAGTTCGACGGCTTCCCGCCGCTCCATCAGTTCGAGCAGGTCGTCCTCCAGCGCGGACTGGCGCCTGCCAAGGGTTTCCAGCTCGTGTTCGAGATCGGTCACCTGCCGCGCGCCGACGTTGCCGTCGTTGAGCAGCTTGCGGTCGCGGTCCTCCCTGGCCCGGACCGCCTCGATCTCGTCCTCCTGCTTGGTGATCTCGCGGCTGAGGTCCTTGTGCGCGGTGTTCGCCGCGACCACCGCGTCCTTCTTGACCCGCAACCCGGCCTCGGCCTCTTCGATCACGGCCAGTTCGGGCAGGGTGCGGCGGCGGTGATCGATCCGGCCCAGCTCCGCGTCGGCATCGGCGAGGTCGAGCAGCCGACGTTGCACGGCTGGTTCGGCTTTCACGGTCGGGACCTCCCGGTGTGCTGTGTCATTACCGTCCATGGATCGGTGCGACGGGTGGAAACGAAGACTTCGACCGTACCGCTCGTCGCGGTGCGCAGTATGTCGGCTGCCTGCTCGCACCACGGCCACTCACTGGCCCAATGCGCCACGTCGACCAGGGCGGGCACCGCCCCGGCGGCCAGGTGTTCGCTGGCCGGATGGTGGCGGAGATCCGCGGTGACGAACGCGTCCACTCCGGCCTCGGTGGCGTCGCCGAGGTAGCCGTCGCCCGCTCCCCCGCTGACCGCGACAGTCCTAATCAGACGTTCTGGGTCACCGGCGGCACGGACGCCCGGTGCTGTAAACGGCAGGTTGTCAGCGACGCGCTGGGTGAAAACCCGCAGTTGCTCGGGTTCGGGAAGCTCTCCGATCCGGCCGATACCGGTGACGCCGTCCGGGTTGGCCCGCAACGGTCGCAGCACACGCAGACCGAGGGCGGCGGCGAGCGCGTCGGACACGCCCGGTGACGCCGAGTCGGCGTTGGTGTGGGCGCAGAGCAGCGCGATCCCGTTGCGGATCATGGTGTGCACCAGGCTGCCCTTGGGCGTGCTGGCCGGGACGCCGTGCACGCCGCGCAGCAGCAACGGATGGTGCGCGACGATCAACTGGGCGCCGCGCTCGATCGCCTCGGTGACCGTGTCCTCCACCGGATCGACGCAGACCAGCACCCGCTCGACGGCTTCGGCCGGGTCGCCGCAGACCAGGCCGACCGCATCCCAGGACTCGGCGAGCGCGGGCGGGTAGGCCGTTTCGAGCACGGCGACGAGTTCGGCGACGGTGGTCATGGGGCGGCGAGTTCCTTGCTGGCGAGGATGTCGGCGAGGGCGGTGACGAGCGGGGCCGACTCCTGCGGCGAGCGAACGGCGACCCGGATGTGGTCGGGGGTGAGGCCCGGGAAGGTGTCGGCGCGGCGGACCGCGATGCCCCGGTCACGCAACGCGGCGCGGACCGCCGGACCGTCCGGCACGCGGAGCAGCAGGAACGGGGCGTGCGCCGGCTGGGCTATCTCGATGCCGGGGACGTTGGCCAGTTCGGTGATGAGGTGGTCGCGGTGGGCGGCGATCTCGACGGCCGCCGCTTCGGCTTCGGCAACGGCGTGCGGTTCGCTGCACGCGGTGACAGCGGCCAGTACCAGGCTGCTCACTGGCCATTGTGGACGGTTGGCGGCCAGGCGGGCGAGCAGGTCGGGGGCGCCGATGGCGTAACCGGCGCGCAGGCCGGGCAACGCCCAGGTCTTGGTCAGGCTGCGCAGCACGAGCAGACCGGGCACGGCGGCATCGCCCGCGAGCGATTCGGGTTCACCGGGGACCGCATCGGCGAACGCCTCGTCAACCACGAGTTCACGGCCGGGCCGAGCCAGTGAACGCACGGTTTCCGCTGGATGCTGAACCGAGGTGGGGTTGGTCGGGTTGCCGATGACGACCAGGTCGGCCTCGTCCGGGACCAGATCAGGGCGGAGGCGGTAGCCGTCGGCGCCGGTGAGCAGGACCCGCTCGATCGGGACGTTCGCGGTGCGCAGGGCGACTTCGGGTTCCGTGAACGAGGGGTGTACGACGGCGGCAAGGCGGGGGCGCAACGCGGGGAGCAGTGCGAATCCCTCGGCGGCGCCGGCCAGGATCAGCACCTCGTCCGGGTGCCTGCCGTGTCTGCGTGCGACGGCTTGGCGGGCCTGCGCGTCCTGGGCGGCCGACGGGTAGCGGCCGATGTCGTCGATGGCTTCGACCAGCCGGGCGCGCAGCCAGGCGGGCGGACCGGGCAGCCGCACGTTCACGGCATGGTCGATCAGGCCCGGTGCGGCGTCCACGTCGCCGTGATGGCGCAGCAGCGCGTGCTCGTCGGCCGGGTCGGTGGTCATCAGGCGCGAGTGTAGATGTCAACCGGCGGTTCACTGGCGGCGCCGCAGGCTGAGCAGGGCGAGCACGGCGCCGAGCAGGCACAGGTAGCCGAACCAGTCGCCCCACCTGGTGTAGAGGGTGGTGCTGGTGCGCAATGGCAGATTGGCCGTGATCGACTCGAGCGGAGCGGACGTGTCCGCGACGGTTTGGGCGAGGACGCGGCCGTGCGGGTCAGCGAGCAGGAGGTAGCCGAGGCGAGACGGGCGCGCCATGGCGTAACCGTTCTCGACCGCACGCATCAGCTGCACCCGGCTCTGCGACCAGGCGTCGACCGTGAAGTCGAGCGCGGGCACGACCATCAACCGGGCGCCCTCCTGGGCGTAGCGGCGGCCGAGGGCCGGTTGGCCGAGGTCGGCGCAGATCGCCATGCCGACACCGTCGGTGAGGAAGGTGTCGGTGTGGCCAGGAGTGATGAAGGATTCGGTGCCCGGGACCAGGAACTGTTTGTGGTAGACGACCGGGGCGGCGCCGTCCGATGGGAAGCCGAGCGCGGTGTTGTAGCGCTGGCCGTGGGTCCTGATGATGAGGCCGAGCACGATGTCGAACCGTCCAGCTTTGGCGGCGGCTGTGAACCCGGTGACCGCACGGGGCAGGGTTGTGTCGTCGGCGACGAAGTCCTTTTCCGGGAGGACGACGATCCGGGTCGATCCAGCCGGAATGGTGCGGAGCGCGGCCAGGTCGGCGGCGAGCAGCGCCTCGCCTGGCGGCGTCCCGAGGTGTGGCTGGTCAGCCGGGGCGTGCACGGCGAGGGCGGTGACGCGAAGGGTCGGGCCGGTCGACGCCGCGAGCGCGGTGTAGCCGTAG
The DNA here is from genome assembly GCA_035248365.1 of Pseudonocardiaceae bacterium. Lineage (GTDB taxonomy): Bacteria > Actinomycetota > Actinomycetes > Mycobacteriales > Pseudonocardiaceae > CAJCJE01. The sequence goes on from DATFHN010000029.1 coordinate 138,383, forward strand.
GTGAGGGCGGCGATCAGGACGATGGCGCCGGTCGCGGCGACGCGGACGCGACTCGCGGCCCGGATGCCCGGCGCGCACAGCACGGCGATGGCGGCCGGGACCAGGGTGACCAGGAAGGTGATGCCCCACATCCCGGTCACGGAAGCGACCTGGAGCACGGGCAGCAGGTCGGCCTGGGTGTTGGCCAGGCTCCAGTTGGACCCGGACGGACCGAGCAACGCAACCAGGAACTCGACGCTGGTCCAGGCCGAGGCGAAGGCGAGCGCGGCCAGCACCCAGCGGTGACGCAGCACCAGCCCACGGAACAGCAGCACGACGTCGGTGATCAAGAGCGGGCCGAGAATGGCCAAGGCGAGGACGGACAGAATGGGTGTTTGGATGACGAAGGCGTAATAGCGGAGCAGGTTCAGGCTGCCTAGTAGATAGGCGAGAAATGCCGATACCGCTGCCGTTCTCCAGGTTGTTCTTGGCGCGAGCAGCAGGATGGGGATCGGCGCTATCCAGGTCAGCCACGGGATTGGCGCGAGGGAGTCGCCGAAATAGTAGAGGGCGGCTGATAACGGAATCGCGGGTACTGTTTTAGCGAGTGTTTTCGGCATTGAGGATTCTCCGGACGGCGCGGTGGCAGAATTCGCGGAACTCCGGTTCCGGCATCCCGATCCGGCCACCGTGATACAGCTGGACCAGACCGTGCAGCTCGGCGGCGAGGATCAAGGCGAGCGGGAGCACGTCCTCGTCTTCGGGGAGCAGACCTACCCGGATCGCCGCGTTGATCCCGCTGATCAGCAGGTTGAAGGTGGGCGATGCGCCGTCGGCGAAGTCTGCCGGGAAGCGGCGCGCCTGGTCGCGATGTTCGGTGAACAGGAAGAAGTAGAGGTTGGGTTCGCCCAGGGCGAAATCCAGATACTGGTTCAGGGATCGGGTGATCAGCGCGTCGAAGTTGTCATTGAGGCCAGGGTTGGCCCATTTCTCGCCGAGTTCGGCGAAAGAGATATTCGCGATGGTGTCGAGCAGGGCTTCACGATTGGGGAAGTGGCGATAAATGGCCATGGGGGTGATGCCGACCGCAGTAGCGATACGGCGCATGCTCACCGCGCCGACGCCTTCTTCGACCAGTACGGAGCGGGCGACGGCGACGATTCGGTCGGCGGTCGGCGAACTCATGTCTACACCGTACACAATCAGGTCTACGCTGTAAACATCGGCGTACCGTAGACTTCGCCCGTGAGCGATGCGCGGTATGCGGTGAGTTTCGTGTGTTCCGGCAACATCTGCCGGTCACCGATGGCCGAGTCGATCTTCCGGCAACACCTGGACAAGGCCGGGTTGGCCGAGCTGGTCGACGTGAACAGTGCGGGCATCGGTGGATGGCATGTCGGCGAGCCGATGGAGGAGCGCGCCGCCGAGACGCTCGGCGCGGCTGGTTATCCGACCGAGCACGCGGCCGCGCAGGTCGGGCCGGAGCATCTGAATTCGGACTTGATCCTGGCCATGGACACGGGCCACTACAAGGCGCTGCTGCGGCTGGTCGCCGACCCGGCCAACGTGCGGATGTTCCGCTCGTTCGATCCGGCCGCCGACCCGGATGATCTGGACGTACCGGATCCGTATTACGGGCCGAAAGAGGACTTCGACGAGCTGCTGACCATGCTCGAAGCGGCCATGCCGGGACTGGTGGAGTTCGTCCGGGCCGAGGTGGGGAGCTGACCCCATGAGTTCACCTGGGCATCACAGGCTTACCGTGGTGACGTGCGGCGACTGAGTTTTCTGCTTCGACCTGGCTGGCTGGGCCTGGTCGCCGGCGTACTCATTTTCGCCGGGGCGTGCTTCTGGGTGCTGTCGCCGTGGCAGTTCGGCCGCAACACCGAGCGGCAGACCCAGATCAACGCGCTGACCCACGCCCAGGGCAAGGCGCCCGAGGCGCTGGATCAGTTCCTGCCGGGCAACGTCGAGCCGACCGCGAAGCAGGAGTGGTACCAGGTCACCATGACCGGCCACTACCTGACCGGTGACGACGTGGTGGTGCTACTGCGCGAGATCGACTCGTGCTCGGACTGCGACCCGAGCCCCGCGTTCGAGATCTTGACCCCGTTCCACGAGGACAACGGCACGAACGTGCTGGTCGACCGTGGGTATGTGCCGCCGGGCAGCTTCGATCAGGTGCCGAGGTACGCGGCTGCGCCAGCTGGGCATGTGACGTTGACCGCGCGAGTGCACCCCGACGAGGCCGTCAGCGGGAGGAAGTCGCTGGTCCAGAACGGGCACCGCGAGGTTTACGACATCAACGCCAAGGTCGTCGGCGCGGCGACCGGGGTGGTCATGCGACCTGGGTCGTTCGCGCTGATCGCCGGTGAGGCGGGGGCGCTGGGGATCGCGGCGCTGCCGCAGTTGGACTCGGGGCCGTTCCTGTCCTACGCGTGGCAGTGGATCACCTTCGGCGTGATGGCGCTTGGCGGGCTCGGCTACTTCACCTGGCGCGAACTCAAGCCGGGCGGCGCGCTGACGCCGGAGGGCCGGGCGCGGCGCAGGGCCGAGAAGGAAGCACTGCGCGCCGAGGAACAGGACGAGCAGCAGCACGGCCGAGTGCCGCAGGCGCGCAAGAAGAAGGTGCGCGGCAGGCACAAGATCGCGTTGATGATCGCGGAGGACGAGGCGCGCGAGCAGGCGGAAGCCGATGCCGAAGCCAACGGGCCGCACCCCAAAGCAGAGGCCAGCGGCTGGGCAAGCCAAGGCAGAGGTTAAAGCCGGGCAAGCCAAAGCAGGGTCCGAGGCCAATGTGGGCAAGCTGTAGCCGCTGCCAAGTCCAACGCGGGCAACCAGTAGCCGCAGCCAAGTCGAACGCAGGCAAGCAGTAGCCGCTGCTAGCAATCCGTAGCAGCGCCGAAGCCGGCGCCAGGCAAGCTGCAGCCCCTTCCGAACGCCGCGAAGGCCGGTCAACGCTTGGCTTGTCGGCGGCCGAAGATCCAGGCCATGATCACCGATACCGCCCCGGCCAGCGCACCGACCACTCTGGACAGTTCGACGGCCCGGGTGACGTGCCCGGAATCGGGCGTGCGGCCATCGCCCAGCACCGGACGGTCTTCGACACCGTGCGGGTACGCGGTGCGGCCGCCGAGGCGGATCTCCAGCGCACCGGCGAAAGCTGCCTCGACCTGACCGGCGTTCGGGCTCGGGTGGGCGGAGGCGTCCCGGCGCCAGGTGCGCCACGCGCCAGCCGAGGACCCGCCGACGACCGGGGCGCCGACGGTAGCCAGCAGCGCGGCGAGGCGGGCGGGGGCGAGGTTCAGCACGTCGTCGACGCGGGCGGCGGCCCAGCCGAACTGGTGGTAGCGCGGGGAACGGTGGCCGACCATCGCGTCCAGCGTGTTGACGGCGCGGTAGCCGAGCAGGCCGGGCACCCCGGCGACGGCGCCCCAGAACAGCGGGGCGACGACCGCGTCCGAGGTGTTCTCGGCGACGGATTCGACGGCGGCGCGGGCCAGGCCGGTTTGATCAAGGGCTTGCGGGTCGCGGCCGCACAGGCTGGGCAGCCGGTCGCGGGCCGCGGCGATGTCGCCTGCATCGAGTTCGCCGCCGATCGCGGTGCCCTGCTCGGCCAGCGACGCGCCACCGAGCACGACCCAGGTGGCGGCGGCGGTGGAGAGCATCTGCACGATCGGGCGACGTTTGCCGACCCGCTCGACCGCCAAGCCGACCGCGACCGCGCCACCGGAGAGCAACGCGGAGTGCAGCACACCGGGGATCTTGTGGTCGCGGTAGAGCCAGTTCTCCGCCTTGCTGGCGGCCTTGCCGAAGGCGGCGACGGGATGACCTCGGCGGGGGTCGCCGAACAGGCCGTCCGCGGCGAAGCCGAGCAACAGTCCGATGGCCCGCGCAGCGCTCACGCAGATTCTCCCTCAGTAACCAAAACTCCCCCCAGTACATCCGACGTTACCCGGCGGCACCGACAATCCCGCCGCGGGGGCGGGTGTGGTCAGCGTGCTCGGCGCCGGGCACGTAAGCTGGCCGGCCGTGGACTCGGAGCAAGAAACTGCCGTTGGGGCCGGCGACTCCGCGCCGACTGAGCAACAAGCCGAACAGGGCATCGAGCGGCGGTTGCAGCTGTTCGCGTACCTGCAGCCCGGCCGCAATCACCGCACCTACCTGGCGATCATGCGGCTGTTCACCTCGACGCTGCTCGCCGACCTCTCCGCGGGCGAGGTCGCCTCGGCGCTGGCCAAGGCCGAGCGCGAGGGGCAGATCGACGCGGGCGAGTCGCAGATCGAGGTGGTGCTCCCCCGGCTGCGGCAGCTACTCGACTGGGGGAACCTGGTGCTCGGCCGTCGCGAAGCGGTCGCCACCAGCATCGCCGAGTTCCAGCAGGGCAGCGTCCGCTACCAGGTCAGCAAGCTGGCGGTACGGGTGCAGCGGGACGCGGACGAACTGCTGCGGGTGCCGGAGGGCGCCCGGGAAGTGTCGCGGGAACTGTTGCCCGCCATCGAACGCGGCGTGACGCAGCTCGGGCAGACGCTGGCCGGTGCGGTCGCCGCCGAGCAGAACGATCCGGGTTCGCGCGGGACGCGGCGGGCCAGGGAGATGCTGGCCGAGCAGGTGACCACGCTGTTCCTGCAGCACGCCGAGCTAGCAGTCACCGTGCGCGACTTCTACGCGTACCTGGGCCAGGTGCTGACCCGCAACCATCTCGCGGCCGAGGAGATCACCGGGTTCCGCGACCTGCTCGTCGAGTACATCCAGCTGGTCGTCGAGGACGTGCTGCGGCACACGCCCGCGATCGCGGAGGGCCTGGCCCGGCTGGCCGGGGCGCGCGAGGAACTGTTGCGGTTGCTCACCTCCAGCGTGTCGTTCGCGCCGCCGCGACCGGGTGAGGCCGATCTCGCGGTCGAGCGGGCGCGTGGCCGGACCACGGCCGACTGGGTGCAGTTGACCGGCTGGTTCGTGGACAGCCCGGGCAGCCCAAGCCAGGTGACCGCGCTGCGCGACGCGACCGCGCGGGCGATCGGCGCGTTGCTGGCAACGGTCAAGCGGGCGACCTCGGGCGGCGGGTTGCTGCCGAGCAGGCGCGGCGAGCTGCTCAACCTGGCGCGCTGGTTTTCCGGGGCCGACCAGAAGCAGGCGGACGCGCTCTACACGGCCGCGTTCGGGCTGCAATCCGCGCGCAACCTGCTCCCCTCCCCCGAGCACGACGGCGACGACGAGCACACGCCGTGGCGCCACGGGCCGATTGTCGATGTGCAGGTGAGCGTGCGCAGCCGGGGCGATCGGGGCGCGCGCGGCCGGACCTCGCGGATCCAGGACGACCCGATCGGGCGCGAATCGCTGCTGGCCCAGGCCCGTGCCGCGGAAGCCAGGCGGCGTGCCGCGGCCGACGAGTTGATCGCGGCGGCGCCGAAACTCGATCAGGTCACGTTGTCGGCGGGCGCGCTCGGGCAGTTGTGCGAGCTGCTGACGCTGGCGATGGCGCAGCGCAGTCATCCGACCGACGAGGGCGAGGCGGCGGATCCGGTGCGCGGGTTGCGGTTGACGCTGACCCCGCAGGCCGGGCACACCACCCGGGTGCGCAGCAAGGCGGGCACGCTGACGCTGGCCAACACGCGACTGGCGGTCGTGCCGACGGACGGGGAGCGCGGATGAGCGAGCTTGCGAGCGAATCATTGAACACAGTGCCCCGCGAATGCGCCCGCCTCGCGACACGCCCGACCGGCGGCCGGATGCGGACCGCAACGAGCGAGGCGGTCGCGTGAGCCCTCGCTCCGAGGTGCTGGACGGCCTCTCCGAGATCGACGCGGCCAACGTGGTGCGCTGCGCGCGGGTGTTGCTGCGGCGGCCGTTGCTGCGCGCGGCCGGGCCGGACGGGGACCTGTTGCCGCTGGTGTACCGGCATCGGATGGCGCTGGCCGACCTGTTCACGCAAACGCTTGGCTACCGGCTGGTCGTGCAACGGCAGTTCGCCCGGCTGTACAAGGCCATGCCCGAGGGCGGCCTGCGGCGCGGCGAGTCGGCGTTGTCGCCGCGCGGGTACACCTATCTGGCGCTGACCATCGCCGCGTTGACCGGCGTTGGCCGGCAGGTGTTGCTGTCGCGGCTGGTCGCGGACGTGCGCGCGGCGGGGGTCGAGGCTGGGATCACGATCAGCGACGATCTCGCCGACCGGCGGGCGATCGCGGCCGCGCTGCGGCATCTGCTGACGCTGGGCGTGCTGCACGAGACCGAGGGGTCGGTCGCCGGGTTGCTCGGCGAGACCACCAGCGAGGCCCTGATCACCATCGACACCGACCTGCTGGGCCAGCTGCTGGTCGGGCCGCTGGCGGATGCCCGCGACGGCAACCACCTGCTGGAACTGGCGGCGCGGCCGGGTCCGCGCGGGATCGAGCACGCGGTGCGGCGGCGGCTGGTCGAGGACCCGGTGGTGCTCTACGCGGATCTGCCACCCGAGCAGGCCGACTGGCTGCGACGGCGGGCGCGGCGCGAATCCGGACTGCTGGAGTCGTGCTTCGGGTTGATCACCGAGACCCGCGCCGAGGGCATCGCGATCACCGATCCCGAGGACTACCTGACCGATCTGGTCTTTCCCGGCGCCAGCACGGTCAGCCGGATCGCGTTGCTGGCCCTGCCGGAACTGCTGGCCGACGCGGATGAGGCCGCCCGGCCGGACGGGCGGGTGCCGGTCGATTCCGAGACGTTGCGCGCGGTGTGTGCCCGATTGGTCGAGGACTATCCTGCGGCGTGGTCGAAGCAGGCCACCGAGGACATCCCCCGGCTCGCCCAGGACGTGCTCGACCTGCTCGACGCGATGGGGCTTGCCGTGTTCATCGATGAGGATGGCTGGCTGCTCAACCCGGCCGCGCACCGCTGGCTGCCGGAACCCGACGAGCGGCCCGCGCGCGAGCTACCCGCACCCGAGCCACCGGCGCCGGAGCCGGAACCGGGCTGGTCCCTGTTCGACCACGACGACCACACGAGCGAGACACGGGAGGCCGGAGCATGACGGCGGCAGGCGCGGACCGGTGGCGGCTGCACCGTGGCGGCATCGTCAACATCTGGCAGTACGACGAGCAGGAGTTCGACTTCTCCGGCGGGCGCGGGGTGTTCCAGGGCACCAACGGTTCCGGTAAGTCGCGCACCCTGGAACTGCTGCTGCCGCTGTGCCTTGACGGCGACCTGCGCCAGTTGGGCTCCAAGGGTTTCGACACGGTCAGCATCCGGCGACTGATGCTCGACGACTATGACGGCGGCCCGAACCGGATCGGCTACGCCTGGGTCGAACTGCGCAAGCTCGGCGCCGATGGCCGCGAGAAGTACCTGACCTGCGGTCTCGGCTTGAAGGCGTCAGCGGCTTCGCAGCAGGTCAGCGACTCGTGGCGGTTCGTCACGGAGGCGCGGGTCGGCGTCGATCTGCGACTGGCCGGGGCGGACCGGGTGCCGCTGGGGCAGGCACAGTTGCGTGAGGAGATCGGCGCGGACTGCGTGCTGGAGGACGCCGCCTTCCGGGCGCGGATCGCCGAGGTCGTCTACGGCATGCCCGCCAGCCGCTACGGCGACCTGCTGCACCTGCAACGCACCCTGCGCAACCCGGACGTCGGCCTGAAGGTGCTGGAAGGGCAGTTGGAACAGATCCTGTCCGACGCGCTGCCGCCGCTGGACGCGAGCATGATCGAGCAGCTGGCCACCTCCTTCGAGGACCTGGAGTCGATCCGGGAGAACATCGGCCGACTGTCCACTGCGGACACCGCGCTGAGCGCGTTCCTGAGCAGCTACAACGGATACGCGCTGAGTTCGCTGCGCGCCGCCGGTGAACGCGCGCAGAGCGCGTCGAACGCGCTGCGCTCGGAACGCAACGAGACCAGCAAACTCACCAAGCGCCGCGAGGAGCAGTCGCTCGCGCACGCGGCCGCCGTGTCGACCGTCGAAGAGCTGGAAGCGCGCGGCGAGGAACTCGACCGGGCCATCGACTCGCTCAAGGAACTGCCCGCCTACCAGGGCCTTCGCGACCTGACCGACCGGGAACGGCTGGTCGCGGCCGCGCGCACGGCGGCGGGCAACTCGGTCGACGCGGCCAGCAAACACCGCACGCACGCCGATCGCGCGGTGGACACCGTGCTGACCGTGTTGCGCAGGCTCGGCCAGGACACCGAGGCGGCCAGCGAGCTGATCTCGGTGACCCGCCAACGACTTTCCGCCGCCGGACTGGATCCGGCGCTGTGCCCGCAGGTGCCTGCCGCGCCACCGGCCGAGGCCGGGGTGCTGACCGAACTGGTCCGGGCCAAGCCGGACCCGGAGGCCGCGCCGGTCGAAGTCCAGCGCCGGGTGCCACCGGAGGTACACCCGGAGGCGTACGAGGCGGAGCTGCGCGCGTCGGCCAAACGGGCCGAGCAGGCAACGCAGATCGCCAGCCAACGAGCCGCGTTGACCCTCTCGCTGCACGCGCGGGCAGTCGACGCTGACAAGCAGCGCCAGTCCCTGGAGGGCCTGCGGCAGGCCGCGCGCACCGCGCAACTGGAAGCGACCGAATCGGCCGGTCGGCGCAACGAAGCTGGTCAACGGCTTGAAGACGCGGCCGCGACCTGGTGGGAGAAGGCCCGAGGCTGGGTCGGTTCCGGCCCGTTCGCCGAGTCCGGCGCCCGCCCGCCGGAGCCACCGAGCCTGGAGGAACTGCGCGCGGACGCCGATGTCGCGCGGGCCGCGCAGGAGGCGGCCCGGGCGTGGGCGGCGCCGAGGTTGCAGGAACTGCGCCAGGCCGTGCTCGGCGCGACGCACCGGACCGAGGAGATCGCCGCGCGGATCGCCGACGCCGAGGCCGAGCTGATCGCGTTGCGCGGCGGCGTGGACTCGGTCCCGCCCCGGCCCGCGTACGCGCGAGTGGACCGCGACGCGTCGCAGGGCGCGCCGTTCTACCGGCTGGTCGACTTCGCCCCCGGCCTCGACGACGCCGAACGCGCCGGGCTGGAGGCCGCGTTGCAGGCCAGCGGCTTGCTGGCCGCGTGGGTGCTGGCCGATGGGCGTGATGGCGTCGTGGCCGATCCCGAGGTCGCGGAGCTGCTGGCCGCGCCCGCCGATCCGGCGAAGGGCCGGACGCTGGCCGACGTGCTGGTCGCGGCGGTCGAGCCGGGGTGCCCGGTGCCGACCGAGGTGGTCGAGCGGGTGCTGCGCGCCGTTGGCCTCCTTGACGGCGCTTTTTCCGCCGGGCTGGCCGTGTCGACGAGCGGGCAGTGGCAGGCCGGGGTGCTCAGCGGCGCGCTGACCAAGCAGGCCGCCGAGTTCGTCGGCGCGGGCGCGCGGCAGGCGGCGCGGCAGCGGAGGATCGCCGAACTGGGCGCGCACATCGAAACCCTGGACACTGAGCGCGGCGCCGCCGACGAGGAACTGGCCGTCCAGGCCGATCGAGTGTCCACATTGGAACGTCATCTGGAGGCGTTCCCGGACGACCGCGGGCTGATCGCCGCACACGCCACGCTGGCGACCGCGGTACGCACTGCCTCCGAGGCGACCGAGAAGGCCGCGCGGCTGCGCGCCGAGCAGAGTTCGGCCGATGATCGGCACCAGGCCGGTCAGGCCGAACTGATGCAGACAGCGGCCGAAGCCGGCCTCCCCGCCGACACGGAGACCCTGCACCAGGCCAACCAGGCCGCGGTCGCCGCGCGCGGCAGCGCGGAGCAGCTGCGCGACACGTTGATCGGCCGGTGTGTACGCACGGTTGCCGACCTCGCCGACGCCCTGCACGACCACCAGGCCGCCGTCGACGACCTGGAAGACGCGGCGCGAGCGGCCGACGAGCGGTGCGCGGAGTTCGCCAGGGAAGCCAGCGCGCTGACCGACCTGACCACGGCCATCGGCGGCGACGCCGAACAGATCGCGGGCCAGCTGACCGAGTTGGAGGAGCAGCGCCGCGGGTTGCGCACCGAACTCCCGGCCGCGCGGACCGCCGCGACCGAGCTGTCCAACCAGGTCGTGAAGACCGAAACCCTGTTGGAGGGCAAGGAAACCACGATCGAGGCCAAGATCGAGGCCGCCAACAACGCCGAAGGCGCGTTCCGGGCGGCACTGGCCGCGCCCGGGGTGTGGGCGGCGGCGTTCGCCGAGCCGACGCCGGTCCCGGACGACGTGTCCGAAGCGATCGCGCTGCTCGGTTCGATCGAGAAGCGGGCCGTGAGCGAGGAGGTGGTGATCACCAAGTTGCAGGCGTTGCAGACCGCGCTGGCCGGCACGAACGAGATCACCCCGCAGCGGCACGGCGGCGTGCTCACCATCGTGGTCGCGGGCGAGCAAGGGCCGCGACCGGTCGCGGAGGCGGCGCGCGAGGTCGCGACCCAACTGGCGGAACAGCGCGGTTACCTGGGCGAGCGCTACCAGGACATCTTCGCCGCCTTCATGCTCCGTGACCTGGCCGAGCGGCTGCACGGCCAGATCAGCGTCGCCGAGGATCTGGCGCGGCGGATGAACGAAGTGCTCGACGTGGCCCGGTCCAGTCAGGGCGTGCACGTCCAGCTGGAATGGCAGCCTTCGGCCGCGCTGGACGAGACCATCCTGGAAGCGTTGAAGCTGCTGCGCATGCCCTTCGCCAAGCGCACCGAGGAGCAGGACGAGATGCTCCGGCGCGCGTTCACCGAGCGGATCGACGCCGAGCGCGACAGCCACTCCGGCGGTTACCCGGAGATCCTCACCAGGGCCCTGGACTACCGCTCCTGGTACACGTTCACGGTGCGGGTCCGGGACAGCGGGCCGGACGGGAAGCCGCGCACGCGGCGCATGCGCCAGCTGTCCTCCGGTGAGACCCGGCTGGTGTCCTACGTGACCTTGTTCGCGGCCGCCGCCGCGTTCTACGGTGCGGTCAGCGGCGCGACCCCGGACGCCGAGGGCCCGCTGCGGCTGGTGCTGCTCGACGAGGCGTTCGAGCGGCTCGACGATCCGACCATCGCCCGCATGCTCGGCCTGCTGGTCGACCTGGACATGGACTGGATCATCACCTGGCCGTCCGGCTGGGGCGTGTCCGAGAAGATCCCGCGCATGCACATCTACGACGTGCTGCGGCCCAAGTCGGGTCGCGGCGTCGCGTGCACGCACACCACGTGGGACGGTGCGGCCCTCGCCCAGTCCGACGGCTGAGTTCGCCTGGTGGGCGAGGGCACGCTGGTTCAGCGTTGCGCGATGCGGACCATGTTGCCGGCCGGGTCGCGGAAGGCGGCGTCGCGCACGCCCCAGAACTGGTCGGCTGGCTCTTGGAGGACTTCGGCGTCGTTGTTGGCGGCGACCTTGTCGAAGGTGTCGTTGAGGTCGTCAGAACGGAACTGGACCATGCCGAGCGAGCCCTTGGCGAGCAGCGCCACGAGCGCGTCGCCGTCTTCCTTGGACCGGCCCGCGCGCGGGTCGGACAGCACGATCTCGATCTCGGGCTGGCTGTCGGTCACCAGGGTGACCCAGCGGAAGCCTTCGTTCTCCACTTCCCTGGTCACCTTGAGGCCGAGGGTGTCGCGGTAGAACTTGACGGATGCGTCGACGTCGTCGACGGCAATGTGTACTCCACTGATGGAAACGCTCATGTCAGTGAGGCTATGCGGCCGCCGCGGCCGGTGCTTCTCGAAAACTATTTGTCTGCCGACTGCCCCTTGACGCGCCGCGGCCGGGTCACCGCCATGGTCTGACAGGTCGGCATGCCGCGCAGCTCGTCGTGGTTGCGGGCGCGGTAGGCCGACGGTGACTCGCCGACCAGCTCGGTGAACCGGGTGGAGAACGAGCCGAGGCTGGCGGCGCCGACCGCGAAGCACACCTCGGTCACGCTCAGCTCGCCGCGCCGCAGCAGCTCCTTGGCCCGCTCGATGCGCCTGGTCATCAGGTAGGCGTAGGGGGTCTCGGAGTAGACCTCGCGGAAGCGGCGGCTGAAGTGCGCGGTGGACATCAGCGCGGTCCGTGCCAGCACCGGCACGTCCAGCGGCTGCGCGTACTCGCGGTCCATCCGGTCCCGGGCCCGGCGCAGTCTTCGCAGCTCATCGAGGTCGACCTCCATGCCCTCATTGTGCACGTCGGGCCGGCCCGACGGGAGTGCTGGATCGATGCGAGCTGCGCCTGACCGCCGCCGCAATATGCAAATACTCAGTAACGACAATAGCGTTATCGATTGACTGCAATGCGTTGCATAACCGTACAGACAGGTCGCGATCAATACGGTACCGAGCGTTACAGGTGATCTCCGGCACGTTCGGCGCCTCGCCCGCTCGTCACTTCGACCGCCAGCCAAGCGATCACCCGTTCGAGTGGCAAATCGCAGTTTTCCCAGCGAAATTCCGACTTTGATCGCGCTACGTCACCAGCATCGTCCACTTGATACCCACGTTGGTGTCTAATTGCGTGTAACACAAACACAGAAATGCATTTATTGATCAAAAAACGAGCTACCCCCGGCGAAACCGCGAAATCGCGCTTGATAGCTTCGCCGCTGCCCCTCATTGCTTGCCAAGGTATGCCCGGGTTTCTGGCGATGCCAGCTGTCCACTATCGACCTTTTCGCCACACATGAAGGGATGGTTCATGCGCACAGATATGTTGCGGCGCAGCGCGCTCGTGGGGATGGCGGTGGCCACGGCGCTGGCCGTCGCCGTACCGGCCAACGCGACCGACGCGGGCGCGGGCTCGGCCTACGGCGCCGACGTCGACGTGCACCTGCTGCCCAGCGTGCTCGGGCCCGGCGGGCTCACCGTGAGCACCGGGAAACTGGCCGCGAGCAGCACCTCCGGTCCGAATTCGGCCACCGCGCTCGACGCCGCGCTGCGCGGCCTGGTCACCGCCAAGGTGATCACCAGCTCGGCCCACCACGGCGTCGACGACGGCTCGGTGACCGCGAACGCGGCCCTGGTCGACGCGGCGCTGCCCGTGCTCGCGCCACTGGCCGGGAGCACGCCAACGGCGTCGGTGATCAGCTCGAAGTGCCACGCCACCGGCGACGGCATCACCGGCAGCTCCGACCTCGCCGACCTCGACCTGGGCCGGATCGGCCACATCTCCGCGTCGACGCCCAACCTGACCATCGGCGTGCCCGGCGTGCTCAAGATCGTGGCCAACGAGCAGATCCACCACGCCGACGGCAGCCTCACCGTGAACGCCCTGCACATCACGCTGCTCGGCGCGGGCCCGCTGAACGCGCTGGGCAGCGGTGACATCGTGCTCGCCTCGTCCACCTGCGGCCCGGCCACGGCCGTGAGCACGCCACCGACCAGCCCGTCCACGACCCCGAGCCCGACCACACCCGAGGTGCACGTGGTTCCGGTCGGTGCGCCGCAGACCGGGGACGGCTCGCTCGCGACCCTGATTGTGCACTGAGCATGACCGCGTTTCGTTGGCTGGCGACCGGATGCGCCGTGCTGGCGTGCTGCCTTGGCCTGGTGGCCTGCGGCGGCAGCGGTTCGGCCGGGCCCGCGACCGGCGGTAGCCCGGCCACCACCAGCTCGGCGGCGACCCCCGTTTCGCCGCCGAGCTGGGTGGACATCCCGAGCATCGCCGCGCGGTCGTCGCTGGTCGCGCTCGGGCTCAACCCGGACAAGTCGATCCAGGTGCCGCCGGTCGACCAACCGCGGCAGGCCGGCTGGTACAAGTTCGGCCCACTGCCCGGCCAGGTCGGGCCCGCGGTGATCCTCGGGCACATCGACGGCGACCACCAGGAGGGCATCTTCTGGAAGTTGCACGAGCTCAAGCCGGGCGACAAGGTCATGGTCGGCCAGCAGGACGGCCACACGCTCACCTTCACGGTGACCAAAGTGGACAGTGTGGCCAAGGACGCCTTCCCGACCGACGCGGTCTACGGCAACACGCCCGACCCGGAACTGCGGCTGATCACCTGCGGCGGCGCGTTCGACGCGTCCACCGGCCACTACCTCGACAACTTCATCGTCTACGCGAACCTCGCTCCCTGAGTTGGCCCCTTGACCACGGGCCACCGGCGCCGGATCCTGCTCGGGTCCGGCGCCGGGGCGTTTCAGGAGCGGGTCAGGTCGAGCAGGAACTCGACCTGACCGCTGGAGTCGACGGTCACGAACCCGGCGAAGTCCGGCGCGGTCACCTTGAAATCGCTGAAGGTGACCGGGATCGAACCCTGCACCTGGATGGTGTTGCCGGTGCGCACCGCGGCCACGTCGAATGTGACCGACTTGGTTACACCGTGCAGGGTCAGGTTTCCGGTCGCGTGCTCGGTGACTTTCGTGCCCGGCGCGGGAATCGTGCCCAGCGCGATCGGCTGGGTGAGGGTGAACGTCCCGTTCGGATACCGCGACGTGTCCAGCACCGACGAGGAGCGAAACCTCTCGTCGCGCTGGGATTTGTCGCTCGCGACGGTGGCCATGTCCACGGTGAACACGGCGGTGGTCAACTGTGAACCGCTGATTGTCGCGGTGCCGGTGACGTTGCTGGTGCGGCCCACCGCCGTGGTGCTCTGGCCGGCCAGGGTTTCGTGCACGCGGTAACCGGCCTGTGAGCCGCTGCCCACCTTCCAGGTGCCATCGACCGGAACCGCGGTCGACGCGGTGTTTCCGGTGGCGCTGACGGCCCGCCGAGCACACCTGCCACCACGACCACCACGACTCCCACCAGCCAGGCAAGCCAGTGTCTCCTCATGCTGCGTACTAGCTCTGATTTCGACTACACCACAACCAAAGGCCGGGCCGCTCGTGTGATCGCGGAATCACAGTGAGAGCACAGGCCCGGCCCAAGGTTCTGCCAAGAAACTCAGCTGACGACCAAACGGCGCTCAGCCGACCGTGTAGGTGTACGGGATCGCGGTCAGTTCGTCGCCCGCGTTGTTGGACACCGACGTGTCGTCGACGTAGAGCACGCCGGTGACCAGGGTGCCCTTCGGCGCGTTCGGCGTGAACGTCACGGTGATCGTGCCGGTCGAGCCGTTGTCGACCACGACCGGCGTGAACGACGGCGCGGTCGCCTTCACCGTGGCCAGCCACTGGTCGCCGGTGGAGGAGGTGACGGCCGCGTCGAAGTCCTTGGTGTGTGCGACGACCGCCAGGTTGGCCGTGCCCGCCGCGGGCGGACCGTCGAACGGGCCGATGTCGTCGGCCTCCAGCAACCACTTGCCCTGGCTGACCGGCGGCGCGGACACCGTGGCGACCGAGATGTTGCCGGGGCCGGGCGCGCCGAGCACCTCGGGTTCACCCGCGTTGGTGGCCAGGTCCGCCGATACCGGGATCGAGCCCGAGGTCACGCCGATCAGCGAGTCAGTCTCGGTCGGGATCACGAACGGCACCTGCGCGTACGGGGTCAGCGCCACGTTCGCCGCCGAGCCGCCCGGGGTCAGCTGCACGTTGGACACGCCGTTGGTGCGCGCGTCGACGAAGAACGAACCCGGTCCGGCTCCGGTGTTGTGCACGGTGATCGTCGCCGTGCTCGCCTTACCCGCCGCCAACGTGGTCAGCGTGCTGTTCGGCACGTTCGCCGAGGTCACGTTGACCTTGTTGAAGGTGATCGTGCCGGAGTAGTGCTCCTGCGTGGCCGTGCCGGTGACCGGGTTGGCCACCGCGACGATCAGCGACCAGCGGCCGGATTCCGGTTGGCGCACATAGCCCTGGAGGGCCTTGCTGTACGCGGTCGGGTTGTTGTTCGAGTCGACCGACTGCACGTTGCTGGCCTGGCTGAGGATCTCCCCCTCCGGGCTGACCAGGTATCCGACCACGTTCTGGTTGAGGTCACCGGCCAGGCTGACGCTGGCATCCAGGTCCTTCTGCCCGCCGGGTACGTCGAACCAGTAGGTGTTCTGCTGGGCCGGGGCGCCGGGGCGGCCGTTGCCGCCGGTGATGATCCCGCTGAAGCTGCCGCCCGCGTTGCCGTTGACCGGCACCAGGCTGCGCAGGGTCAGCGGCACCGCGTACCGGGTCTTGGCCGCGCTGTTGTCCACCTCGACCGCCGCCGACACGTCGCCAGGCTTGGCCGGGGTGTTCGCGGAGATGTGCAGCGTGCCGGACTGGCCGGGAGCCAGCTGCAGCGTGCTCGGGGTGACACCACCGAAGTTCGCGTACGCGCTGGATGTGAACTGGTAGTTCACAGGACCGTTGAACCCGCTCAGCGTGTGCGTGCCGTAGATCAGCGCCGTCCAGGTGCCTGTCATCGGACTGTGCACGTCGACGTGTCCGAAGTTGGTCACGTTGCCCTGCGGGAACGTGTAACCGGCGAAGCCGCCCTGAGGGTCGAGCAGGACCATGGTGAACGGTCCGGTGTTGGGCTCGGCGTGATAGGAGAACGAGGCATCGAGGTGGTCCACGCCGGGTTGGACTGTAAACGTGCGGGTTACGTAGTTGTCCACGGCGCCGCTCGCGCCGATGAACGTCGGGCCGCTCGCGGTCGTGTTGAGCACCACACTGCCGGACTGATCGGTGACCACAGTGGACAGTGACCGGGCGTGCGCGGAGAGGCTCTGCGCGGTGGTGCCGACGTTGGTCACGGTCTCGGTGAAGCTCTGCGCGCTACCGGGCGCCCCGGTCGCGGCCAGCTGTGAACTGCCGAACAACAGGCCGCTGCCGACCGTGGTGCCGTTGCCGTTGCTGTCCTTGATGGACTCGGCCGCCTGCACCGCGGCCAGCGCGTTGAGCAGGCCGTTGCCCTGGCGGTCGGCCGGGTCGTACTCGTCGGTCGCGGTGCTGGTCAGGATCTGCTTGACCAACTCGGGCGTCGGCTTGGCGCCGCCGTGCGTCTTGCCGTACGCCTCGATCACCAGCGCCGCCGCGCCCGCTATCAGGGGAGCGGCCTGGCTGGTACCTCCGAAGACCTGGATGTTCGATGGCTGTCCCTGGTAGTTCTTGCAGCCGAGGTAGGTCTTGTTGTCGCTGGAACACAACGCCCAGCCTTCGTCGCCGGGCGCGACGAGGTCGTAGACGCGGCCGTGCTCGTTGATGCCGCTTGAGCTGATCGCCGAGACGTTGTCGCTTTCCCAGGTCCCGGCAAAGCCGGGCAGATCGTTGCGGGTCTGCGCCATGATCCGGTACGTGGTGGACGCGCCCGCGGTGATGATGTTCGGGTCGCTGCCGGGGTTGTCGTTGGTGTTGCCGTAACCGGCGTCGCCCGAGGAGTTGACGACTGTGACCCCGGCGGACACAGCCGCGTTGTTGGCCAGACTGAACGGGTCGGTGTTGCTGTCCGGGTACGGGTTGGAGCCGAGGGACTCGTTGATCACGTCGACGTGGTCCACGTTGATCGCGTAGTCGATCGCCTGCACGACGGCGGAGGTCGAGCCGAAACCGTTGGAGGCGATCACTTTCAGGCCGACCAGCGACGCGCCGGGCGCCATGCCCTTGATCTGGATGTTGCAGCCCTTGGGCAGCGCGCTCGCCGCGTTGACGAAGTCGGACAGGTCGTAGGTCTGCTTGCCCTGCGCGGCAATGGAACTGGCGTCGCCGAAGGCTTCCCGGTCGTCGTTGGGCGTGTTCGTGCCCTCACCGGAGAAGTCCTTGTAGTCGCTGAAGACCTTGCTGCCGTCGGGGCGGATGAAGTCGGGGTTGCTGGTGTCCAGGCTGTCGGCGAGGAAGGCGACCTTGACGCCGTTGCCGGTGGCCAGGTTCTGCGCCTGGGGCGTACTCGGGTCGCTGAACGCGGCGTTGGTGACCTGGAGGGATTCCGGTTCCAGGAGGGGTTTGGCCGGGTCGGCCGGGCAGGCGCCGGCCGGAGCCTTGGCCTGCGCCGCCGGCGCGGCCTGCGCTGCGACCCGCATGGGCGCCTCGCGGATCGGCAGGTCCGGCACGACCGCCTGGACCTGCGGGTCACTGGCCAGGCGGGCGCTTTCCGCCGGGGTCATGGTCGCGGCGAAGCCGTTGATCACGCTGAACTGGGTGACGTTCTTGGCGCCGGTTGCCTTGGCCTCGGTCACCAGCGCGCCCTGCTCGGCGCGGGTCGCGTTGGTGCGGGCGGAGTCGTCGAGCCGGTTCGGCGGAGTGCTGGCTTGCTGGTCTCGCAACAGGACGATGACCGGCTTCGTGGGTCCCTGGGACAACTGAGCGATGAGTTGCGGCGAAAGTGGTTGGGCGCTGGGCACCGCGCTCGCCCTCGGCACCCAGCTGGTGACCGCGATGGCGGTCCCAACGGCTACCGCGGCGACCGCGATGGTCCGCATCCGGCCTTTTCTGAAATTCATTCGTACCTCTGTCGCATCAGGGATGATGCCCCCCTCTAGGACATCGGGGACACCATCAGTCACACGTGTCCCCGGGTCAACCACCGATAGCCTGATCTGCCGGGTGAAAGCGGCGGGCGGTCCACCAGAACGAGGGAACAGGCCCGCTTCATTCAGCGGGCCTGTGGTCAGCGAACTAGGATCAGTCGGCCTCGGCCCAGGACCGGACCATCACGTTGGCGATCGAGGGCAGGCCGGGCAGCTTGAAGCTGTCGTCCTCACCGGCCAGAATCGCGCGCACCTGAGTGCGGGAAATCCAGTGTGCCTCGGCGATCTCGCCGTCGGCGGGGTTCAGCGGCGCGTCGTGATCGGCGACCGCGGTGAACCCGATCATCAGCGAACGCGGGAACGGCCATGGCTGGTTACCGAGGTAGCGAACGTCGCGCACGGCAACGCCGACCTCCTCGGCGATCTCCCGCGCCACACAGTCCTCAAGGGACTCGCCGGCTTCGACGAACCCGGCGAGGACGGAAAGCCGTCCAGGCGGCCACGGCGTTCCCCTGGCCAGCAATACGTTCTCGCCGTTGACACCGCGATCGTCGTGCACGAGACAGATCACGGCGGGGTCGGTACGCGGGTATTCCTCGCGGCCGCAACCGGGGCACAGGCTCGCCCAGCCCGCCTTGATCTTGTGAACCTCGGTGCCACACTTCGCGCAGAACTTGCCGACCCGGTACCAGTTCAGCACCGCCTGCGCGGTCGTGAACAAACCCGCGTCGCGGGCGTTGAGCAACGGCGCGGCCAGCCGCAGGTCGAGCTTTTGCTCGCCGTCGACGAGTTCCGGCGGTTCCCAGCGGAACTGGCGCGGCGCTGGCTCGTCATCCGGAGAGGACAGTCGAAGGCCCCAGTAGCCGATGCCGTTCTCCTCGCCGAGTAACACCGCGTCCTTCGGCGGCGCGTCCGCGATCGACATAGCCGGGGCGAACACCAGCTCACTGCCCCGGCCGCGCACCGCGACCCGGCCGGCGTCGTCGAGCAGCAGCACCCGCCCCGACGGCCACAGCTGCGCCTGTTTCACCTCGTCGTTGACCAGCAGCTCCTGGCGGTCCACAGTGGACCGGGAGAGCAGTGGCAAGTCGAGCAGCGTGAACGGCGCGGTGCACGCCGGGGAGGATGCCTCGGCTGTCACGGAAGTTCTACTCCACCCATCGCGGCCAGTTGTTTGCTGAGCTTGTCCGCGTCGCCGACGATGACGCCGGTGAACGCGGTCGGCGTGAAGAACTCCATCGCGGCGGCGGCGACCTGCTCGACGGTCACGTCGGCAAGGCGCGCCGGGTGGCCGCGGAACCATTCCGCGTCAAGGCCGACGCCGACCAGCGCGGCCATCTGCGAAGCGAACCCGGCCTGGGACGCGGTCGAGGTCAGCAGCGTGCCGATGGCGTACTGGCGCACCGACTCGACCTCTTCCTTGGTCGGCGGCTGCGCGACCAGCCGACCCAGCTCGTAGCGCAGTTCGAGCAGCGCGCCCGCGGTCACCTCGCTGGCCGTGTCGGTGTCGATCAGCAGCGTCGCGCCGCTGCCGGTGAACTCCAGCGAGGACCGGGCGTGATAGGTGTAACCCTTGTCTTCACGGATGTTCTCGACCAGGCGCGAGGAGAAGTAGCCGCCGAAGGCCAGGTTGGCCAGTTGCAGCGCGGGGTAGCGCGGGTCGGTGCGGGAGACCGCCTGCGCGGAGAACCGGAACTGCGACTGCACCGCGCCGGGCCGGTGCACCAGCAGCAGGTCGTTGCTGGTCACCATAGGCAGCGGCGCCATCTCGACCGCGCGGGTGTCGCTGCGCCAGCCACCGAGGCCACGCTCGACCTCGGCAACGGCCGCGTCCGGGTCGATGTCGCCGACCAGGACCAGCGCGGCGCCGCGCGGCACCACGAAGCCCTTGTGCAGTTCGCGCACGGCCTCGGCTTCGACCGCCGCGACGTCCTGCGGCTCGGGCATCTCGTTGACGAACGGGTGGTCGCCGTAACGCCTGCGCTGCAACGCCCTGCGGGCGATCATGCCGGGCTGGGCCTGGGCGACGGTGATCCGCTCGACCAGCCGGTCGCGCTCCCTGGCCACCTCGTCCGCCTCGTAGGCGGGCTTGGTGAGCAGGTCGGCCACGATGTCGAGCAGCTTGGGCAGGCCGCTGGCCAGCGAACTGCCCGAGATGACCAGGCGCTCCGGGTCGACCGAGGCGTTCAGGTCCGCGCCGAGCAGAGCCAGATCGGTGTCCAACTGGACGCGGTTGCGGCCGTCGGTGCCGGTGAGCAGCGCGGTGGAGAGCAGCTCGGCTGTTGCCGGGCGGGTGGGTTCGTTGCCACCGAAGGGAATCCGCAGCCGCAGTTCCACCATCGGCACGGCGGGCCTGCGCACGGCGAGTACGCGCAGTCCGTTGTCCAGCACGGTGTCGGCGACGGCCGGGTACTCGGCGACGACCTGGTCGGCGAGTCCGGGCAGCGGGCGGGGGCCTTGCGCGGTGCGACCGATCTCGGCCGCGCTGCGGTGGGTCGTGGTAGTCACTCGGCACCTCCGGCCGGCTTGATCAGCAGTACGGCACGGGAGTCGGGGCGCAGCGCCTTGGCCGCCGTCGCCACGTCCTCCGCGGTCACCGCGGCGATCCGGGCGGGCAGCTCGCTGACGAGTTCGGCGCGCCCGTGCAGGAGTTCGGCGGCGCCGAGCGCGAGCGTGCGGGACACGATCCGGTCGTGATCCGCGTACAGCTCGGCGGTCCAGCGCGCGGTCACCCTGGCCAGCTCGGTCGGGTCAGGGCCGGTGCCCGCCAGCTTGTCCAGCTCCTGGTCGAGCGTGGTCAGCACGGCGTCCGGGCTGATCTCGTTGGGGTGGAACGCGGTCACCGTGAACGTGTCCGGGTCACGGGCCTCGAACGGCGCGAACAGGCCACAGTTGGTGCTCACGTCGGTGACCAGCGCGTCGGTCTGCACCATCCGCTGCTGCAACCGGGACGCGTCGCCCTCGGACAGGATCCCGGAGAGCACCACGTTGGCCAGGTACGCGTCCAGCTCGGTCTGCGGGTTGGGCAGCCGGTAGCCGACCGCGAGCGCGGGCACCGGGGCGAGCTTGTCGTCGATCTGGTGACGCAGTTCGCTGGCGGGCGGCGGCTCCGCGAACGACGGCCGGGTCGGCACCGCGCGGTTCGGCACGTCGCCGAAGTGCTTGGCCACCAGGTCCTTGGCCGCGTCCACGTCGAAGTCACCGGTGACGGTCAGGATCGCGTTGCCCGGCGCGTAGTAGCTGTCGAAGAACGAGGCGCAGTCGTCCAGGTTCGCCGACTCCAGCTCGGTGAAGTCGCCGTAACCGTTGTGCGAGTTCGGGAAGGTCTGGTACAGCACAGCGGGAAGCGGGATCCACGGGAACCCGCCGTAGGGCCGGTTCAGCACGTTGAGCCGGATCTCTTCCTTGACCACGTCGATCTGGTTGCTCAGGTTCTCCTGAGTGATCCGGGGCGCGCGCATCCGGTCGGCCTCCAGGAACAGCGCGCGTTCCAGGCCCGCGGAGGGCAGCACCTCGTAGTAGTCGGTGTAGTCCGGGGTGGTGGACCCGTTGAACGTGCCGCCCGAGGACTGCACATGACGGAAGTGAGCGAGTTTCTCCAAGCTTTCGCTGCCCTGGAACATCAGGTGCTCGAACAGGTGCGCGAAGCCGGTCCGCCCTTCCGGTTCGGACCGGAAACCCACGTCGTAGTGCACACTCACGCCGACGACCGGAATGGTCCGGTCCGGGGCGAACACCACGCGCAAGCCATTGTCAAGGGTGAACCTGTGCAGGTCGGGTGGGGCCATACCGGCAGCCTACGTGGTCGGCGAGTGCCCGTGCCGGAGGATCCGGCCATAGCCGGGATTCAGGATTTGTCCGCGTTCTCCTGCTCCGCCTGGGTATCCAGCGGCTCCCGGACGGCCGAATCCTCGAACCAGTTCGTGCCGGTCTCCTCGCCGTTCGCGATCGGCGAACTCGGCACCTCCTCGACCAGCGGTTCGATCTTGGCCGGCGGCCGCGTCGCGTCGGTGCTCGGCTCGGGACGGTGCCGGTAGAGCAGGTAACCGAACCCGCCACCCGCGGCCGCCGCGACCACCAGCAACAGGAACGCGACCCGATGCGAGAGCCCGACCGCGGTACCCGGCGTTGCCGACGACGGGTTCACGATCGTGTTCGCGGTCGCACCGGAAGGAACGAGCACGGTGAGCTTGGTGCCGACCGAGTTGCCACAGCCGTTGAGCAGCAGGTTCATCGGCTTGCCGCCGACCTGGGCGGTGATCGCGTCGTTCGGGGTGCTGGCCGAGCAGGCCGCTGACTTGGTGACGGTGGCCTGGGCGGACGTGCCGGTGGCAGCCGGGGGCCGCATCCCGGTCAAGCCGGAGAGCAGCCACAGCGCGAACACGGCAATGGCGATCAGCACGAGACCGCCAGCCGCATATGGCAGCGCCTGCCGCACTGCTGGTTTCGCGACCGTCACCTGTCGAGGATTGCAGACGAACGCCCCGGACACCCGTCCGCGGTGGCCCGGATTGGCGCTAATCACCCCGCGCGGGAGTACCGGCACACCCGAACAGCCCAACCCGAGACTCGTGTCACACCCAGGTTCACAGTCAGTATGCAGCTGTAAACCTGAACGCTCCCTGAAGGCGGGTCGCGCCGACCGGGCATCCGGGCGAAAGAGCACGACAATGCACAGGTGGCGTCTTATCCCCAACCCAGCCGCGCCCCGGGCCCGACCCGGGGAGCCGCCCCGACCGGCGCGCGCATCCTGGTCATCGAGGATGCCGAGGCGATCCGCGCGGCCATGTGCTCGGCCCTTGGTGAGCGCGGACACGACGTGCTGGCCAGACCGGACGGTCGCGAGTTGGAGACCGACCTCACCCGGTTCCGTCCCGACCTGGTCGTGCTCGACCTGATGCTGCCCGGCCGGGACGGGTTCACCCTGCTCGACGTGGTCCGGCGCCACTCCACCGCGGGCGTCGTGGTTGTCACCGCGCGCGACGGTGTGTCCGACCGGTTGCGGGGCCTGTCCAACGGCGCCGACGACTACGTGATCAAGCCGTTCGTGCTCGCCGAGCTGGTCGCGCGGGTGTCGGCGGTGCTACGCAGGCTCGGCCGGACCCCGTCGACGGTGCAGATCGGGCCGTTGCTGGTGGACGCGGACGCGGGCCTGGTCATGTACGAGGGCACCCCGATCGACCTCACCGCGACCGAGCTGCGCCTGCTGGACTACCTTGCCGCCCAGCGGGGCCGGGTGGTGTCCAAGATGCAGATCCTCACCGCGGTATGGGGCTACGAGGACTACGACCCGAACCTGGTCGAAGTGCACGTCAGCGCGTTGCGCAAGAAATTGGAGGCGCACGGCCCCCGGCTGCTGCACACCGTGCGCGGCCTTGGTTACGTGCTGCGTTCCGGCGAAGGATGAGGTGTCGGTGACCACAGGCGACGCAACGATCCCGGTGCTCGGGCAGCGAGGCGCCGGGCTGCGGACCGGGTCACTGCGCCACCGGGTCATCGTGCTCGTGCTCGGCGTGCTGTTCGTGGTGCTGCTGGCCATGGTGATCCTGGTCCAGGCGCTGTTCAACGTGTACACGAACAAGGACCTGAACACCCTGCTGCAAGCGCGGCTGGTGCTGGCCAAGCAGGCGGTGGCCACGGCAAAGACCCCGCGCCAGCTGGCCAGCCGCCTGGACTCCGGCGGCATCCGCGTGTCCCTGGTGCTCCCGGACGGCCAGACCTACGGAACCCTGGGTTCACACCCGGCGTCCGGTGATCTCACCAAACAGGTCACGCTGGCAGGCAGGTACGCGGGCGCCAAACTGACCCTCGGCGTTGACGACGCCCTGGTGACCGCGCAACAGGCCCGCGTACGCACGCTGCTGATCCTGACCGGGCTCGGCGCGCTCGTCGTCACCGGGATCGCGTTGTTGTTCACCGTGCGATATGCACTGTCGCCTTTGGACGCGATGACCAACCTGGCCCGGTCCATCGCGCGCGGCGGCCGAGGCAGACGCCTGTGGCCGACCAAACCACAGACCGAACTCGGCCACACCGCCGCCGCCTTCGACGACATGCTCGACGCGCTGGAAGGCGCCGAAGCCACCGCGAACCGCGCCGAACAGGCCGCCACTGAAGCGGCCAATCGGACCAGGCGATTCGTCGCGGACGCCGCACACGAACTGCGCACCCCGATCGCCGGCGTGCAGGCGGTCGCCGAGGCCGTGCTGCAACAACCGCCGGACGCCGACCCAGAAGAAGTGCAGCGGCTGCAACTCCTGCTGGTGCGGGAGTCGCGCCGGGCCGCTCAACTGGTCGACGACCTGCTCGACCTCGCGCGCATCGACTCCGGTGTCGAGCTGCACAAGGAAAACCTGGACCTGCACACGCTCGTCGACGCGCAGATCGACCGGATCCACCTACTCGCCCCGGAACTGACCCTGCGCGTCGAGGGCCCGGCTCTGCCGGTCTACGCCGACCCGGCGCGGGTCACCCAAATCCTGGCCAACCTCCTGGACAACGCCAAACAGGCCACTCCGCCCGATGGCAGCATCACCGTGCGGATGGGCCGCAACGGCAACTTCGCCGAACTGGTCGTCATCGACAGTGGACACGGCGTGCCCGCGGCCGATCGGGAACGGATCTTCGACCGGCTGGTCCGTTTGGACCGGGCCCGAGACCGGCGCTCCGGCGGTTCCGGCCTCGGCCTGGCCATCGCACGCGGCTTCGCCCGCGCGCACGGCGGCGACCTCACCTGTGAACCACCAGTTCCCGCAGGCGGCCCCACCCGTGAACCAGAAGTTCCCACCAACAGCTTCGCCCGTGAACCCGCGGTTTATGACGGCAACCTCGCCGGCAGGGATCCTGCCCGTGAACCGGCGGTTCACGGTGGCGACGGCGCTCGTGAACCGGCGGTTGTCAGCGGGCCGGGCGCCGTGTTCCGGCTGTTGCTGCCGATCGGGGACATCTCGGTCGTGCCGACCGAACGCTTCGACCCTGGCACCAAGATCGGGTTCCGGCCCGTGGACACGACCCGGCCGATCTGGCCAGGAGCGAACCAGTGACCGGACTGGTCCACAGTCGTCTCATGGGAAGGTTGAGGTATGGCATCTTCTCAGCGCGCAGCTTCTCGGCGCGGGGCCATCGGACTGGCCACGTTGCTCGGCGGGTCCGGTGTGCTGCATTTCGTGGCTCCGAAGCCGTACGACTCGATCGTGCCGTCCGCGCTGCCCGGCTCCGCACGGACCTGGACCTACCTGTCCGGAGTCGCTGAGCTGGTCGTCGCGGCAGCGCTCGTCGTGCCGCGTTTTCGCAGGCTGGGCGGGTTGCTGGCGGCGTTGCTGTTCGTCGCGGTGTTTCCGGCCAACGTCCAGATGGCACTGGACTACCAGCGGGCCGGCAAGCCGCTTCCGGCCCGGCTGATCGCGTTCGGGAGGTTGCCGTTGCAGATTCCGTTGGTGCTCTGGGCACTCCGAGCCCGCAAACCCGGAGAGTAATCGTTAGATACTTTCCGTATGAAATTGCGGATTAATCGCGGAATCTTTTGGAATACTCTCGTGTCGTAGGCTCTAGGCCACGAAGCCCGTCCACTCCGTGATCACACCTGTAGGATCAGCACGTGCCGTTATCGCCCAAACACGCCGCGTCCGCACTCGGCTGGGACGGTCCAGTCGTTCCGGACGTCGGCATCCTCGGCCACCGGGTGTCCGCAGTCGTCCGGCTGCACCCTGAGGTGGATCGTTGGCGTCGGTCGAACGGCTGGCCGCCGCAGCCCGATCCGTCCTGGTTCCGGACCTGGTTCGACCCCGGACCCATCGACAGGACGCCGCTGCCCGCGGTGAGCCTGGTCGGCGTGCTGGTCACCGAGTCCGAAGCGGACCGCGCGCTGAACTCCTGCGGCACCCTGATCACCCTGGCCAAGGTCGCGGTGATCCTGCCCGAGCCGGTCGCCGACGATCCGTGGCCGCTCAACGAGTTCGACTACTACGGTGTCGGCGTGGTGTCCGGCGACGACGACGCGCCGAAGGTGGTCGTGCCGCCGGAGGACCGGGCGGTCGAGTTCGGACCATCGCTGTACGGCCGCTGGCTGCAGGAAGTGCTCTACGACCGGGTCGTGCGCGGCCTGCACGTCTCCCCTTCGCTGATCGACTAGTCCGGCTCGACCGGTACCGCGCCGATCAACGCGCGCAGCCCGTCCGCGTCCAGCAGATCCACCGGCCGCACCGTGCGATTCACCGCCACGTAATGGAAAGCCGCACGTACCGAGGTCAGCGGGCTTCCCCTCAGCGAGGCCCAGGCCAGCCGATACGCCGCCAGCTGCACCGCCCGCGCCTTCGCCGCGTTCTCGTCCGGCAGGCCCCCGGTCTTCCAGTCCACGACGGTCCAACCGCCGTCGCCATCCGCGTACACGGCGTCCATCCGGCCGCGCAGGGTGATTCCCGCCATCTCCGTCTCGAACGCGACCTCGACGTCGTGCGGCGTCCGATCGGCCCATTGGCTGGCCAGAAACGCGGTGCGCAGCTCGTCGAGCCGCTCGTCGGGCGCCGCGCCCTCGTCGGCCGCACCAGGCAGTTCGTCCACATCCAACAGTCGGTGCGCGCCGAAGCGCTGCTCAAGCCAGGCGTGAAACGCGGTGCCACGGCGAATGGTCGGGTTGGGCGGGAACGGCAACGGCCTGCGCAGCCTGCGCGCCAGCGAAACCGGGTCGGCGGCCAATTGCACCAACTGGCTCACCGTCAACTGCTCCGGCAGCAGCACCTGCTCCCGCCGTCCGCTGGCCGCAGCGCGTTCGGCGAGCAATACGTCGACGTCGCGGGCCCAGCCCTCCGGGTCGTCCGCGTCGTCGACCGGTTCGGGTTCGGGCGCGGACATGGCCGCGTGCACCAGTTCCGCCCCGCGGATCACGGCCAACCGCCGGTTGCCCAACGGATCGCTGGGCCACATCGCGCTGGTCACGGTCTCCGCCAACGGATTGGGCTCGTCCTCTTCGGGCTGATCGGCCCAGCGATCGATGCTGCCGATCGGGGTATCGCTGGTGGCGATCGCCGCATGCACCTCGGTCAGGAACGGCGACGGTCCCTTCGGCTTCAGCCCGCCTTCGCTCCACCAGTGTCCGGACACGAACAATCCATGCTGCGCCCTGGTCAAACCCACGTAGAACAAGCGACGATCCTCGACCAGCCGCCGCTCCTCGAACTCCGCGCTGTGCAACTCCAAGGCGTCCGTGACGACTTTGCGGTCGTCGCCTTCGGCCAGCCGCAACCGAGGCAGGTCGGCCGAGTCGCCACGCAGGTCGGCGGGCAGCTCGGTGACCGAGCGCAGCCAGTCCGGGGTGCGCTTGCGGCCAGGAAACACCCCGGACACCAGGTGCGGCATCGCGACCAGCTGCCACTCCAGCCCCTTGGCCGCGTGCACGGTCAGCACCTGCACCCGGTCCTCGGCCACGTCGACCTCGCCCGGTTCGAGCCCGTCCTCTTCTTTCTCGGCGATGGCCAAGTAGTCGAGCAACGCGGGCAAGGTGGCCGAGGGGCTGGCCATGGCGTAGTCGCTGACGACATCGGCGAACGCGTCCAGGTGCACTCGGCCGATCCGGCTCGGGCGCGCCATCGCCTCGATGTCGAGCAACAGCGTGCGTTCCACGTCCGCGACCAGCTCAGGCAGCGGCGCGTCGAGCCTGCGCCGCAACGCGGCCAGTTCGCCGCCGAGCAGCCGCAATCGCCCGAATCCGTCCATCGAGTAGTTCGCCGGGTCGCCCGGATCATCGAGGGCATCCGCCAAACCGGCCTGTTCGGCCTGTTCAGGCGGCAGCGCGTCGGCGAGGGCGCCCAGCTGTCCATCCACATCGGACTGTGCTTTGCCGGTCCGGCCGCCGCCCAGTTCCCCGGCCCGCGCCCACAACGCCGCCAGGTCCGCCGCGCCCAGGCGCCACCGTGATCCGGTCAACAGCCGTGCGGCCGCCGTGCCTGCCAACGGATCCACCAAAAGTCGCAGCGCGCTGACCAGGTCGCGCACCTCCGGCTCGGCCAGCAGGCCGCCGATGCCGACGACCTCGACCGGCAAATCCCTGGCCCGCAACGCCGCCGCCAGCTCGGCCATGTCCGCTCGCCGCCGCACCAGCACAGCGGCCGTCGGAGGGGCGCCGGTCGCCTCGGTGTAGGCAAACCAGCGCCGCGCGATCTGCTCCGCCATCCACTCGCGTTCCTGCTGCACGTCCTCCCACAACGCGCACCGCACGTCACCGCGCGCCGCGCCCGGCATCGGCCGCAGATCGTCGACGTCGAGCCCGGCCGCGCGCAGCGGTCCGGCCGCGACGTTGGCCAGCGCCAGCACTTCGGGCGGATTCCGGAAGCTGGTCATCAACCCGAATCGCCGGGCCGGCTCACGTTTTCCGCCGACGACGCGGGGAAAGTCCCCGGTGAACCGGGGCAGGTTCGCCGCGCTCGCGCCACGCCACCCGTAGATCGCCTGGGCCGGGTCGCCCACCGCGGTCACCGGCACGGCCTTCAAATCGGGATCGCCGAACAGCGACCGCAGCAGCACGCGTTGCGAGTGTCCGGTGTCCTGATACTCGTCGAGCAACACCGCGCCGTAGCGTTCGCGTTCACCCAACGGCACCTGCGGATGTGTCGAGGCCACAATGGCCGCGGCCGCCATCTGGTCGGCGAAATCCAGCGCGCCGATCCGCCGTTTGGCCGCCGCGTACTCCTCCACCAGCGGCAACATGGCGACCCGCAACCGTTGCGCGGCAATGACTTCGAGCAGCTTCTCCGGCAGCGTGTCGCCTTGCCGCTTGGTCTTGGGCGCGTTCTCGATGATCCCGACCAGCCACTGCGCGTGTGCCCGCAACGCGTCCGGTTCGAGCAAGTGCTCGGCCAGCTCCCCGGCCAGCTTCAGCAAGTAGCCGGTCACGGTGGGGGGCACGCGATCGGTGTCCAGGTCCTGGGTCCAACTGCTCACCACCCGGTGCGCCAACTGCCAGGAAGCCGTCTCGGTCAACAGCCGTGAACCCGGCTCGACCGGCAGCCGCAACCCGTGCTCGGCCACGATCCGGCCCGCGTAGGCGTGATATGTCAGCACGGTCGGTTCGCCGGAGAGCACGCTCAACCGCCGCTCCCCGCTCGGATCGACCTCGTCCAGCAACGACGAGCCCGCCAACCGGCGCAGCCGCGCCCGCACCCGATCCGACAACTGCCGCGCCGCTTTGCGGGTGAACGTCAAGCCCAGCACGCGATCCGGCGTGACCAGCCCGTTCGCGACCAGCCACACCACCCGCGCCGCCATCGTTTCGGTCTTGCCCGCGCCCGCCCCGGCCACCACCAGCGTCGGCTCGATCGGCGCGGCGATCACCGCGACCTGCTCCGGCGTCGGCTGCGGCAGCCCGAGCGCGGCCGCCAACTCCAACGGTCCGACGATCGTCACTCGCCCACCTGGCGCCCAGACGAGTGCACGGGACAGGTCGTCCGCGCCGGGCAACGATCGCAGTCCGAGTTCACCGTCGCCGTGTACTCCGGCCCGGTGCACGCCGATGCCGCGTCGCGCACCACGTTGAGCCACTCGCTCACGCCTGGCTCGTCCAGCGGCTGCTGGGTCAGCTCGGTCGTGCCCTTCTTGGTCTGCTTGGCCAGATAGAGCAGGCGCGCCCCACCCGGCTCGGTGGAAAGGCCCAGGTCGTCGAAGGCGCCCAGCGCGGCCGCCAGCTGGTAGACGGCCAGTTGCGGATGCTGTTCGGCCGCGGCCCTGGTCGGCGGGTTCTTCCCGGTCTTGATGTCGATCACGACCGGTCGCCCGTCCTTGTCGACCTCAAGCCGGTCGACCCGGCCGCGCACGCGCAGCCACGGTCCGGGCTTGACCTGCTCCTCGTCCGGCTGCACCTTGATGTCCAGGCCCCATTCGACCGCGACCTGGCTCAGTTCGTTGCGCGATGAGGACATCCAGCCGCGGAACGCGTCCACCATGCGTTCGATCCGCTGCCGTTCCCGTCGAGAGAACCAGGGAGCGCCCGCGTCGACCGTGGCCCAGGCCTGGTCGAGCGCGGCCCGCAACTTCTCCGGGTCCGCTCCCTCGGCGGCGGCCTGCGCCAGCGCGTGCACCAAACTCCCGGTGATCGAGGGCAATTCGGCGGTGTCGGTCCCGCCATGCCGCTCCACCAACCACCGCAACGGGCATTTCGTCAGCACCTCGACGGTCGACGGCGAAACCCGCACCTCGTCCTGTTCAGTCCACAATGGATCAGACGTTGACACGTCGGCCAGCCCGTACCAGGTCCGCGGATCCGCGCCGGGAACGCCCGCCTTCGCCAGTCGCGCCAACTGGGCGGCCGCCCGCTCGCGCCGGTCCGCGCTCTCCACCTCGCCACATACCACCCGGCGAAGCTCGCCCACCACATCCGCCAACGACAACGCCCGATCCGTCGACCGAACCGGCCTGGCCACGGCGTCCGGGTCGGACGAGGTCCCGTCCAGCTCGTCCAGGAACCGCGACGGCTGCTCGTCCTCCCCGCGCACCGCCGTCACCAGCAACGTTTCCCGCGCACGACTGGCTGCGACCAACAGCAACCTGCGCTCCTCGGCCAAAATCGGCGCCGTCGCGGACAGTTGCGTATTCGGATCGATCCCCGCGACGAGATCGACGAGCTTCTCCACCCCGAGCAGCGATCCACGCATCCGCAGGTCCGGCCAGCTACCCTCCTGCACGCTCGGCACCGCAACCACTGTCCACTCGCGACCAACAGCGGCATGCGCCGTCAACACCGAAACGGCGGCTCCGGCCTGCGCCGATGGTGCCAGCGTGTCCCCCACGATCTGTTGCGCGGCAAGGTAATCCACGAACGCGCCGATCTCCGCCCCGGGCAGCCGATCGTGATAACGCGCGGCGGCATCGAACAACACCAGCACCGCATCCAGGTCTCGATCGGCCTGCGCACCAATCGGCCCACCGCGACCCGACCGGGCGATGAGCTGCTGCTCCAACCCGCTGGCCTGCCACACCTGCCACAACACGGTTTCGATGCCATCGCCGGCGGCGATCGATTCCCGCGCCACCCGCAACAGCTCACCAACATGCCGAACAGGACGCGCCGCACCGGGTTCGAGCGCGGCCAGCACATCGGCCGACTCCAACGCTTCGACCAGCAGCGCCCCGCTTCCGCGATCCCCGCCGCTGGCCAACTCCAGCCGTCGCAGTCCGCGCCGCAGCCGCCGCAACGCCAACGGGTCCGTGCCACCGAGCGGCCCGGACAGCAGGAACACCGCGGTTTCCTCGTCCAGCGACTGCCCAAGATCGGCGCAGCGCACCAGCTCCAGCAACGGCCGCACCACCGCGTGCCGCATCAACGGCACGTCATCGCCCGGCGCCGCCAACGGCACTCCCGCCGCCAGCAACGCCCGCCGCAACACCGGCAACGACCGCACCGTCGAGCGGACCAGCACCGCCATCTCCGACCACGGCACGCCGTCGACGAGATGCGCCCGGCGCAGTTGATCGGCGACCCAGGCGGCCTCCTGCGCGGCCGACGGGAACAGCCGCACGGTCACCCGGCCGGTGTCCGGGTCTTCGGTGCGCGGTCCGTACGACTCGCGACCGGAACCGGCGCCGGGAAGCCGCGACGCGAGCCGCTGCACGGCGTCGCGCACTCGTGGCGTCATTCGGTGATCGAGCCGGAGCACGACCGTCCGATCAGGATCGGTGTCCGTAAGCAGTCGAGGATCCGCGCCACGGAAGGAAAACACGGCCTGGTCCGGGTCGCCGAACAACACGAATTCGCCCGCGGTGCCGGCCAGTCGGCCGACCAGCTCGAACTGCTGCGGGTCGAGGTGCTGGGCGTCGTCAACGAACAGATGCCGCACTCGCTCCTGTTCGCGCGCGCGCAGCTCCTCGTCGGTGTCGATCGCCAGCAACGCGGCGGACACCAACTCGGCAGCGTCCAGCGCGGGCGAGTTCATGCCCCCCTGCAACAACGTGACCTGCTCGTACTGCTGCCAGAAGATCCCGGCGGCGACCCACTCCTCATGCCCATGAGCCCGGCCAAGAGCAAGCAGATCCTCCGGCCCGAGCCCTCGTTCGGCCGCCCGCAGCAACAGATCGCGCAGCTCGCCGGCGAAGGCGGGCACCGTCAACGCTGGTCGCAGGCGCGCGGGCCAGTCCGGCGCGCCATCCTCGACGTCGCCCTTGAGCAGTTCGCGCACGACCGCGTCCTGGTCCGGTCCGGACAACAGGCGAGGCGGCGGCAACTCATTCAATGCCGACTGAAGCCGCAACACACCGAAGGCGTAGGAGTGCACCGAGCGCACCAACGGCTCCCGCGCCGTCCGCAACCCGGCGGCCGGCTCGGCCAGCAAGCGGCTCACCCGCGTCCGCAGCCCGATCGCGGCCCGCCGACTGGCCGTGAGCACCAGGATGTGTTCCGGATCGACCCCACGCCGAATCCGGTCCGCGACCAGCTCCGCGATCAACGCCGTCTTGCCCGTGCCAGGTCCGCCC
This sequence comes from Pseudonocardiaceae bacterium, assembly GCA_035248365.1. GTDB lineage: Bacteria > Actinomycetota > Actinomycetes > Mycobacteriales > Pseudonocardiaceae > CAJCJE01. The sequence goes on from DATFHN010000029.1 coordinate 170,976, forward strand.
AGCACCCGGAGAAAGCCGCGCTCGTGCGCGAGGACGCGCTGGCCTGCCTCGTCCCAGTCCAGGCTCGCGGGATCGCTCGCACCCGGCCTGACCAGCAACGGAGCCCGTCGCCCGGTAACGGCGAACCGCCCGCCGAGGTCGGGAGAAGCGACATCGTCAGGTACCGCGTCGTGGGATCCACCGCTGCGGGGAAGCGGGCTGTGTGAAATCGGAGAGGGCAGGGGCGCCACCAAAAGATGGAACCACGCCGCACCCACCGAACCGCGCAGCCCCCACCGCCCGTGTCGCGAAGTCGGTCGTCAAAACCCGCTGACCAGCGACAACAGCCTAGAGCTGATCCAGAAGCGCATTCAGATCGGCGGCCAGCGAAGGCGGCGTGGCCGGCGCCGCGATCAGCCACGATTCACCGCCCGAATTGTTCTGCTCACGGAAGGACACCCGCCCGACCTCGAGATCCAGGTAGGTCAGCGGAAACTCACTCTTCTGCCGCCGCCCCATCCGATCCCGCGCCGCGACGTAGAAGCGTCCACCGCCGCGCCGACCACCCGCGAGCAGGGCTTTCAGCGCGCCCACCTCGCGCGCGGGCCCGGCGCTCTGCTGCATGCCGACCATGTAACCGCCCGCTGACTGCGCCTTGCCGCTGGTGGCCATGGCCTGCTGGTAGTAGTCCTTCGGCACCGAGATCGACCGCGTCCGGGCCGCCGGGTAGCGAGGCAGCAGTTCGAGGACCGAGTCGACCAGCCGCTCCGGCTGAATCGGGTCCAGGTAGACGCGGGCAGCATCGGTGGCAACGCTGATCGCCAGCTCGCCGTCCGTCGCGGAGACGACCGAGATCTCGGACCGGTTGTGCAACCCGATCCAGCCGTGCACCTCCCGAGCCGGACTGGCCAGCAGCCGCAGGACGTTGACGAACTCCCGGCTGATCTGGCGACCGTGCGCCAGCCAGGTCGTGTTCAACTCCGCGATCGCGTCATCGGCGGTGCGTGCGCCCTCATCGTCCTCCAGCGGCACGAACGGTATGTGCAGGAGTGGGTGCTGCGATTCCACCCCCGACAGCTGCCGCGCGATGCCCCACGCTGAGCGCGAGACCGTCACGCTTCCCGGCAGGTACGCCACCAAACCCCCCTCGCGTCGCAGCCGACTACTCGCCGATGACCGGCGGAGCGACCGGATCGAAGTCGCCGACGATCATGCTGCCGTTCTCTTCGTTGACCAGGTAACCGGCGGTCTTGTGTTCTTCGTCCTGGCCACCGCGCCCGCCCGCGCCACGCCCCATGCCGCCCATGCCGGCACCGGACCGCGCGCCTGCGGCGCCGCCAGGGCCACCGAACTCGCCCTCTTCGGCCGCGCCCAGCGCGCCAGCACCGGAGCGCCCGCCACTACCGGCGTTCGAGCCGCTCCCGCCTTCGCCACTGGCGCCGGACCCGAAGCCGCCACGGCCAAGCCCCGAAGCGCCGCCACCAGCGCCGCCGCTACCGCCGAAGCCGCCGGAGCCACCGCCGGAGTAGCCGCCAACGCCGCCCATCGGTCCCACGGAACCAGGACCAGTGCCATTGAACTGGCCGCCGCCCGACGACCCCCAAGGCGACCCACCGGTGCCGCCAGGATTCGAGCCGCCTGGGTAGTTCCCGCCCGGATACCCACCCTGATTGGTGCCGCCCGGGTTGGTCCCGGGGTAGCCAGAAGTCGACGTCGAACTGGACGATCCGTTAGGCGGCACGCTCACGCCCGACCCGCCAGGCCCAGTCCCACCAGAACCCGAAGGCCCCACCGAATACGAGCCCGACCCAGGCCGCGCGCCCGCGCCACCCCGAGACCCGCTGTAGCTGCCCCCGCTAGAACCCGAACCGCCCGCCGACGGCGCCCCGGAAGACGTCCCCACCGTGCTGCCCGGTCCCTGCTGCTGAACCGCGAAGTTCCCGAAACCCGAGCTGTCCGGCGCGGCCGACTCGACGAAGTTGACGTTGCTCGTCGTGTCGTTACCGTACGTGTTGTACGCGGCCTCGTTCGCCGAGTCGATCTGCGAATTCTGGTTCACCGCGTTGTCGTGATCGGTGTTCCACGGGTCAACCGGCTCGTACCACGGCGCATCCGGCACCGGAACGTTCTTCGTGATGTTGGACTGGGCGGTAGAAAAGCTGTTCGCCTGAAAGTCACACGCCGCCGACGCGCTACCCGCGAAATTAGCGCCGTCGTTGAAGGAGTCCGAGACTGGCTGGAAGGCGTCCGTCATCGCATTGGCCGCGTTGCCGGTGTACGTGGCCTTGATTCCGCTCAACGCCTGGCTCAGATTGTCCCGAACCGATTCGTAAACCAATGATTGGTTCGTCAGCGCGGTGCTGCCATCGTTTAGGGAATTGACGCCGTGAACGTTGGTATGAAACTGATCGTAGAGATTAGCAGCCATCAGGAACCCCCAGCGTGAATATTCTGGATCATGATAGCCGCCAACGCTTCAGAAACCGTGCACGGCTTCGTGAAATTCGGGTCGGAGGTGTCGGTGGCCGAGAAATCAACGCCAATGTACTGCTTGTCGTTGATCGCTACATCGGTCGAGCAGTCACCACCCTGAGCAGGGTCCGATGGATTTTGCGCCGTAGAGGCGTTTACCGCCGGATAGCCCGCGATCGCAGAGATCTTCTGCCGCCACGGGAAGTTCCCCTGCGATTGATAGAGCAAGTCCTGCGTCGGCGCCGCGATGTTCACGACTGCAGCACCCACTGTTGGACCCGTGGGATTCTGGGGTCGATATGTGCACAGTGGACCGTTATCGATCGTCTTTGGATCTTTGCCCGTCAGCGCACCCAGATACGGCGCGAGCTGTGCATCCGTAAACGCAGTGCAAACATCACTCGCGACTTTGCTCGGGTCGAGAGGGTTGGCAATCTCGGATTTCGGCGCGGTAGATGTGGCCGGCGTGGTCGTCGAACCAGACGGCGGCGACGCCGACCCCGAGTTGCAGCCGACAATCCCAACGAGCGCGATACACCCCATCGCGACAGCAGCAATAACCTTAGATCGCACCGTGCCGCCCCCTGGGGGTATCCGTGCTCTGATTCGGGTTGTACGTCTCCGCAGCCTGCCAATTAATGGTGTTCACGGTTTCCGTTATCCCGTATTGCTTCAAGATCCCAGTCATATTGTCGATCATGGTGCCGAGTTGCTGCACTTTGGCGACATACCACGTGTGGTGAGCTTCGACGGCCTTTTGGCTCATGCTGGAGATGAAGGAACTACTGTGCGCATCGTTGCCTGGCGGCATCATGCGCATGGTTCCGATGTTCGTCTCATAACCGGTCTGCATCTCCCGGAGCGCATCCTGGAGCGCGTGGACGAAGGTCCAGCCGTCGGCCAGGTCTATCGTGTAGCCGTTGCCGAGACTCATCTCCGGCATACCAGCAACCCTCCCCGTGACAGAACGTAACGGCGGTTCAGCATACCGTAGGTCATCTTCCGGCGCGGCGAAGCCACGGAGAACGGCCTACAAGTAGCAGAACGCACAACCTCGCGTCTCATGATGAGGGTTCCACAAGATCAATTTCCAGCAAACGGCCACATTGGTCGCTCGCGAACTTGATCGACATGCGTTCGCGCTCGAAACACTCTCGGTAGATCGTGGCTCGACCAGCACAAGAACTGTTGGGAAACCGTTTTCCTTGGCTAGTTGACGCAGGGTTACGACGAGATCGGCGCAACGATCGAGGGCGATGGCGCCGAGGACTTCGTCGTCGACGTCGGGGGCGACGGCCGCTGGCCTGGCGATCAGGACGTGGCCCGCCGGAGTCAGTTCGGCGATGTGGCGGCGGCGGTCCGCTGGGTCGCGATCGCGGCGGACGGCATCGAGGGCGTCCAGCTGGGATGGGACAGGTGCTCCACCCGTTGTCTTCGCTGGTCAGCGCCAGGTTGTGGAGACCGCTGGCTCGGCTTGCTTCGCGGTCGCGCTGTTCGGGTGTGCCGTCTGACTGCTCCGCAGGACGCGCAAAGGGGCGTTGTGACGCGGCCGCTCCATGCCGGATGCGACCATGCCCACCATGGCGATCCCGCTGCACGTCCACGAGTACGGACCGGCAACCGCCTCCCCGCTGCTCGCCATCCACGGCGTGACCGGGCACGGCGCGCGCTGGGCGGCCTTCGCCGAACGGCAGCTGGCGCAGTATCGGGTCATCGCGCCGGACCTGCGCGGCCACGGTCATTCGACATCCTTGCCGCCGTGGACACTTGAACAGCACGCCGCTGATCTGCTCGGGGTCATCGACGGGTACGGCCTGGATGCGGTGCCGGTGATGGCGCATTCGTTCGGCGGCGCGGTGGCGTTGCATCTGCATCGATTGGCACCGGGGCGGATCAGCAAGCTGGTGTTGCTCGATCCGGCGGTCGGGCTGAGCCCGGCGTTGGCGCTGGAGCGCGCCGAGCAGCCGCAGCGGCGCTTTGCCAACCAGCGGGAAGCCTGGGAGGCGCAGCGCTACGACTGGCCGACCGCCGACGACGAGACCGTCTACGCGGAGCTCGCCGCGCACCTCGCACAGTTCGGCCCGGAATGGCGCTTCCGCTACTGCGCGCCGACAGTCGCGACCGCATGGAGCGAGATGACCCGCGCGCCGGTCCTTCCGCATCCGGGAACCCCGACCATGGTCGTGCGCGCCCTGCGCGAGCAGTACGTAAGCTCGGCGTTCATCAGCGGATGTCAGCTGGTGCTGGGGTCCGATTTCGATCTGGTCGACCTGGATGTCGGACACATGGTGTACCTGGAACGTCCAGCGGACATTGGCGAACTGGTCAATGCGTTTGTCGCCAAGGGGTGAAGGTGGACGAGCAGATACACGAGCACATTCGCGAGGTCATCGCGTCGATCCCGAAAGGACGGGTGGCGACCTACGGCGACATCGCGGAGCTGACCAAGGCGCCGTCGCCGCGGCTGGTCGGGCGGGTGCTTTCCGAGGATGGGCACGACTTGCCGTGGCAGCGGGTGCTCCGCGCGGACGGCACGCCCGCGCCGCATCTGGCCCGTGAGCAGTTGGAGCTGTTGCGCGCTGAGGGCGTTCTCGCCGATGGGGAGCGGGTCGATCTCAAGCAGTATCGGTGGGAGGCCGCCGCGCAGGCGCGTCTCAAGGACGCACCTGGCGGGTTGTTCTGAGTGCCTATCCGACCAGGACTTCCAGCCGTTCTTGCTGGCGGCAGCGCGCACGATCAACGCGCCTCTCGGCCTGAACGCGGCCAGTTCGCCCTGGTCGAGGGGCCGGCCTTCGTTGCCGACCGTTCCCTACCGGAAGGACGTAGTCCCTGGCGGAGGCTGCGGCGCTTTGGCGGGCGGCGTGGTGGGCGATACCCGGGGTCCGATATCGGATCTGTGCCATCCAGGCCATGATTCGGGCATCCCGGGGCTCTCATCAACTTCCAGATTGGTGTCCGCGCTGATGGTCGTCGAGTAGCCGGAGCACCTGGGCACGTGTCCCCTCCAGAGTGACGCCCAGCTCGGTGAGCACCTGGGTGGCCACGCTTTCAATGTCGTCGATGAGGCCAAGCAAGAGGTGCTCGGTGCCGATGTAGTTGTGGCCGAGAGTGCCCGATACGCGCATTGCCCGGGCCAGCACGTCTTTAGTCTGCGATGCGAACGGAATGTGCTCAGAGATCACTTCCTCGCGTCGGCTGGTGGTCTCTTCGACCCGTTGGCGGACGGTCTCCAGATCGATGCCCAGCGATTCCAGTGTCATGGCTGCCACGCTCATGCTCTCGTGGATCACGCTCAACAAGAGATCTTCAGCACGGATGTCTTGGTGCCCAAGCCTCCGGGCCTCGTCCTGTGCCAGAACCACCGCTCGCCGGGCCCGTTCGCTGAAACGTTCGAACATCGTCCGCCGCCCCTCCGCCGCCATGTCCGCCCATACCGAAGATAGGCCCTGTGACGGTCCGGAGGGTGGCTTCCAACGAGGATTCAGGATCTACGACCGATGTCGCCTACTGTGCATCGTCGGCGGGGTCGGCCTCATGGTGACGGCGAACGCCGTGGGCGCGTGGCGGTCTGGGCAGGAAGGTGTGCTGAGACAATCGCCCGGTGAGGAGCTGGTTCAGACACCGACGGAGCGACCGGGCCGCTGAAGAACAATGGCGGCAGGTGCAAAACGACGTCGCCCAAGCGCGCCAAACGAGGCAGGAGCGGGTCGCCGATAGGCAAGATCTTGTGGCCAGGCTCGAAGAGATCCTGTTCCGCCACGACCCGATTGGTATCAATTTCGAACACAACACGGACGAATACCGGCCTGAGGCTGAGACGATCTCCCTGCGCATCGGCGAGGCCGCCTCCGAACACGATCTCCAGCGGATCATCCACGAGGAGTTCGTCCGATGGTTCGATGACAGCATCGCCGGTCCCGCCGAACGCTATGCCGAGATCGCTCGTGAAGCCTGGCAAATCGGCCAAAACGGTCAGTGATCCAGAGCTACCAGGCGAGGCAGGGCCAGGGCGTCTGCGATGCGGCTGGCATGTCGACCTCCTTGGCCGCTGGGCCGCCGGTTGAGCGGGCAATTATTCCGCTGGGGGCACTGGTGTGGCCGCGCGGTTTGCATCCCACTCGGGCGAGGCCAGGAAGTACGTGTCGTAGCGCTCCTGCTCCGCCAACAGGCTCTCCCTGGGGACCTCACCGCGGGCGATCCGGCCGAGGTGGCGGAAGTACTCGAAGCGCTGCACGCCCGGGGTGATCACGATCAGCAGTTCCGCGCTTTGCCCGCCTGCCGCGCCGAACGCGTGCGGCACGCCCTTCGGGACGACGAGCAGGTCGCCCTTGTTGGCGCGCACGATGTCGCTGCCGGACAGGACGTCGACGGTGCCGTCGAGGATGTAGAACATCTCCGCGGAATTGTCGTGGCGGTGTGGCACAGCACCGGGAACGTTGCGTCCCAATTGGACGATCTGGGTGCTCAACGCGCCCCGCGTGTCGTCCGAGTCGGCGAGCAGGCGGATGGTGGACGGGCCTTGCGCGAGGACCTCGGCCTCGTCAGCGCGGACCAGGACGGTGCCGTCGGCGGTGGGCACGATCAGCGACATCGGCGTTCTCCCCCAGGATTGCTTGTGCTGCTTACTGCATTTCGGTGATCTGGTGTGCTGCGCGTTCCAGTCCGCGTAGCGAGCGGGTTGTCGAGTACGGGTGCAGCGCGTGCACGGCGAGCCGGAAAAGTAAGGCGTGCAGCAACGCCTGCGGCCAGTCCGGCAGGTGCGACCAGCGCTGCAGGATCTCCTCGTCCGCGCCGCCCCAGGCCAGCGCGTCCACCACGACCACGGCGGCGGCCCACTCGGCTGGGCGCCAGTACGGCTCGAAGTCCATGATCGCCGGAGAGGCCGAGCCTGCGAACAACACGTTGCCAAACAGGTCGCCGTGGACAACCTGAGGTTTACTCGCCATCGGCTTGCGTGCGCTGGCGAGCATGTCGAACAGGCGACCGCCGAGGTCGGGATCGAGCGTGGTCTCTTCTTCACCGAACGCGACCCGGTCGGCGACGGAGAACACGTCGGCGCGGGCGTCGATGAACCTCGGCCGGGTCAGCGCGGTGGTGGCCAGGTGCAACCGCACGGCCACGGCCACGACCTCGTCGTGGCGGGGTTCGGCACGACCGGCGATGACCCGGGTCGCGGCCCAGCCGCCGACCACCCAGCGACCGTCGGTCGAGCGCAGTGGCCGCGCCACGCGCAGGTTCTCGACCTGCAACGCGTCCAGGGTCTGACCGACCCAGGCGGCCTGTGCCGGATTCGTCGCGGGACGCAGCGCGGCTTCGCCGCACCGCCACACCGGACCGCCGTCGATCAGTTCGGGTTCGCTGTCGCGCGCACCGAAGGCAGCCCGGACGTGCACTGGCGGCGGTTCGGGTGTTGGGGTCACGGCCCGGGACGCTACCGCCACCACCCGGGATTGAGATACGACGCCCCGACGAATTGCCGGGAAAACACCCCGACAGCCCAATGTGGACCGGGCGAAACGCCGGGAGGGGCCGACCTGTGCAGGTCGGCCCCTCCCGGGTTGAACAGTGGATCAGTAGGTTGGCAGGCTCGGGTCGACCTGCTTGGCCCAGGCCAGCACACCTCCGCCGACGTGCACCGCGTCGGCGAAACCGGCCTTGTGCAGCGCGGCGAGCGCCTCAGCGGAGCGCGCGCCGGACTTGCAGTGCAGCACCAGTGGCTTGTCCTGCGGCAGTTCGGACAGCGCCTCACCGGAGAGGATGCGGTCTTTGGGGATCAGCACCGAGCCCGGGATGCGCACGATCTCGTACTCGTGCGGTTCGCGGACGTCGACGAGCAGGAAGTTCTCGTGCGCGTCGATCTTCTGCTTCAGCTCGAGCGGGGTGATGGTGTGACCGGCGGCGGCGTTGACCGCCTCGTTGGACACCACGCCGCAGAACGCGTCGTAGTCGATCAGCTCGGTGATCTTCTCGCCGTTCGGGTCCTTGCGGATCTTGATCGTGCGATAGGTCATCTCGAGCGCGTCGTAGACCATCAAGCGGCCCAGCAGCGTCTCACCGATGCCGGTGATCAGCTTGATCGCCTCGGTGACCATGATCGACCCGATGGACGCGCACAGCACACCGAGGACGCCGCCCTCCGCGCAGGAGGGCACCATGCCGGGCGGTGGCGGCTCCGGGTAGAGGTCGCGGTACTGCGGTCCGTGTTCCTCCCAGAACACGCTGACCTGGCCTTCGAACCGGAAGATCGAGCCCCACACGTACGGCTTGCCGAGCAGCACGGCCGCGTCGTTGACGAGGTAACGCGTGGCGAAGTTGTCGGTGCCGTCGACGATCAGGTCGTACGGGGCGAAGATGTCCAGGGCGTTTTCGCTGGTCAGGTGCACCTGGTGCAGGTTGACCTTCACGAACGGGTTGATCTCGGCGATCGAGTCACGCGCGGACTCGGCCTTCGGCCTGCCTATGTCGGACTGGCCGTGGATGACTTGGCGTTGCAGGTTGGACTCGTCGACCTCGTCGAACTCGACGATGCCCAGCGTGCCAACCCCGGCGGCGGCCAGGTAGAGCAGTGCCGGACTGCCGAGTCCGCCGGCGCCGACCACGAGCACCTTCGCGTTCTTCAGCCGCTTCTGCCCGTCCATCCCGACGTCCGGGATGATCAGGTGGCGGCTGTACCGCGCGACCTCTTCCTTGGTCAGCTCCGCGGCTGGCTCCACGAGCGGCGGGAGCGGCATCGGTTCCTCCGAATCGGCTTGAATTCCTCCCGGTCAGGTCGCGGGACGCGGCTTGACCGAAGCGTCTTCTGGCCCGGTTTCTGGATTTGTCTCTGTCATCGAACAACACTCTGCGGGCCGCTGGTCTTCCCGACGGCGCAGCTCCCAGCATGTGGACCGGGGTGCGACGGGTCAGTTCGATGGAGCGGTCGGCGGCGCGGTCGCGGGGAAATTCGGGCCCTGCGGGTAGGGCCAGGCGTTGACCTGACAGACCTTGCCGTCGCGCTGAACAGCGCCGCGGTTGCCCGGCTCCGGGTTGTTGAGGTCGTAGACGTAGTTGTCGGCGACGCCGAAGCTCTGTTCCATCATCACCGGGGCGAGGCCGCCGTTGGTGGCGCAGCCCACATGGTGGTTGCCGAACGCGTGCCCGACCTCGTGGTTGATCGCGTACTGCCGGTACAGGCCAAGGTCGCCGTTGAACGCGAGCGCGCCGCGGACCCAGCGGGCGATGTTGATGACCACCTGGTGGCTGTGCAGCACCCAGCACGAGCCCTCGAACTGGATGGAGAACCCGCACAGGTCCGGCCGGTGGTCGGTGTTCGGCGTGGTCAGGTCGACGGTGAAGTCGGGCTTGGCGAAGGAGCCGTCCACCCGCTGGAGCTGGATGGTGCCTGCCGCGGTCCAGCTGCGCGGATCGGACAACGTGCTCTGCACGTCGCTGACGAACGCGTCGTCGCCCTGGTAGTAGGACGGATCGATGCCGTCCTCGATCCGGACCTGGTAGTGGTAGACCTTCGCCGCGCCGGCCTTGCCCACGATCGGCCCGGTTCCCGGCAACACCCGCCAGGTGCCCGCGCCGGCCTGCGGATACGCACCGCCGGGCGGGAGTACGGCCGTGCCCGAGCCTGCGTTGACCGGGATCACCGACTGTTCGGTGACGATCGGCGGTCCCTGCGCGGGGTTGAGGCCACCCGCGTTGGTTTGCCCGGTTGACCCCTTGTGCGCGGTGTTGACCAGCACGAGCACGCTGAGCACCACGAGTACCGGCACCGCGTACACCCGCCAACCGTAGGTTGACAGCACTCGTCCGACGCCTCGTTTGCGACGACGCTCGGGAACGTCCTCCACCTCGGGTCGCCAGGATGCGGTCAGCGGCTCGGCCGAGGTACGGCGTTCACCCACCCGATAGTGCTGCTCAGCCCGTAACGACTGGGCCGTCTGAGTGAACTTGCGGATGGCGGATTCCTCGGCGGCAGGCACATTCGCCACTCGGGGTTTCCGGCCGACCGCGTTCCGCACAGCGGACAGCGTAGCGACGATCACTCGTCCGGACGATGCAGGACCGTTACCAAAGTCGCGCGCCGGCCTTCACTCGATCGGGTGAGCTTCGGCAATGACTCAAGAAATGGTTATGTGAGCTGAGTCACTGGCCGGTCACCAGGTGCCCGCGGCGACCGCGTCCCACATACCCAGAGTGGCGCGCGCGACCGTGGCCGGGCGCTCCATCTGCGCGACGTGCCCGGTCCTCGGCAGTACCAGCAGCCGCCCCCTGGCCAGCAGTTCCGCGGTCCGCGGCGCCTTGCGGACGGTTACCAGTCGATCTTGATTGCCCCAGACCACCAGTGACGGCACCCGTACGCGGCGGGCGACCGACCACAACGACTGCGCGCCGGCCGCCATCCACGCCCGGAACAGCGCGAGCGTGGCCGCGCTGAGAGCCGGACCGGCCCAGGGCATCTGGGTGCGCTCGGCGTATTCGGCGATGGCCATCGCAATGCGCGCTTCGGACACCTTGGTCGGCTCGGCGAAACACAGGCCGAGCAGTTGCTGGGCGCGTTGCTTCGCGGTCATCCGCGCTACCGCCTCCCGCATCGGCTTGCCGACGACCGGGATCAGCGCGAGCGCGAAGCGCGGATCGGCCAGCCTGCGCACGTCTGGCCGCAGGTCGGGCATGGCGGGCGAAACCAGGGTGAGCGTGCGGACCAGCTCGGGATGCGCCGCGGTGAGCATCATCGCGATCGCGCCGCCCATCGAGTTGCCGAACAGGTGCACCGGGCCGCGATCGAGTTCGACGATCAGCTTGCGCACCACCTCGGCCTGCGCCGCGAGGCCGAAGTCGGTGCCCGGCGCGGGCTTGGACCGGCCGAACCCGGGCAGGTCGACCGCGATGCCGTGCACGGTCCCGGACAGCTGCCCGGCGAGTTCGGTCCAGTTGGTCGCGGAGCCGCCGAGCCCGTGGACGTAGAGGGCGGTTGGTGCGCCGGGCGGCCCGGGTGTCTCGCGCACATGCAACGTGATGCCGTCAACCTCGAGTTCACGGCCAGGCCACGGCTGCATCGCGTCCGGTACCGGGGGTAGCGGAAGCGTCGAGAACGGGACGCGAGTCAGCTGCGGACGGGCCGGCAGCGAGGCGGTGTGCAGAAACGGCATCTGAACAGGATGCCTCGAAAACCTGAACTTTTGCCCGTCGACTGGTCGCATCTCACCTGCCGGGTACGCTCGATTGCTCGCCCAGGCCTATTACCAGCGGGTAAGGTCGGAGTTTGGTTGGTACCACCCACGCCGGCCCGAGAAGATGCAGCACCCGCGAGGAGGGTCCGTTGACTGACACAGTGCGGCAGCAGGGCAGCGCGCCGGTCAGCCGAGGAGTGCGGTTGCCCCGCACGGCCCGCCGGGCGCAGTTGCTCGCGGCCGCCCAGGACGTGTTCGTGGCCAACGGCTACCACGCGGCCGCGATGGACGAGATCGCAGAACGCGCCGGCGTCAGCAAGCCCGTGCTCTACCAGCACTTCCCCGGCAAGCTCGAGCTGTACCTGGCTTTGGTGGAAACCCACGTCAACGAGTTGATCGCCCGGGTGCGGGCGGCGCTGGAGTCCACCACCGACAACAAGGCGCGGGTGCGCGGCGCGGTCGGCGCCTACTTCGACTTCGTGGACAGCGAGGGCCAGGCGTTCCGGATGGTGTTCGAGTCCGACCTGCGCGGCGAGCCAGCGGTGCAGGACGCGATCGAGCGCGCCACCTCCGCGAGTGTCGAGGCGATCACCGAGACCATCACCGCCGACGCGGGGCTCGACGAGGGCCGGGCACGGTTGCTGGCCGTCGGCCTGGTCGGGATGAGCCAGGTCAGTGCCCGGTTCTGGCTGGATGCGGACCGGACGATCGACAAGGAAGAAGCGATCGCGCTGATCTCGACGCTCGCGTGGCGGGGCATCGGCGGCGGCTACCCGCTGCAGAACCCGGACCGCGGCTGAGCTGCGGCGGACGGAAATCCGGCTCTTCCTGCGGGCCTGGTGCCGAACTCGCCGCCGCCGCGCCTGGGGCCGGCCTGCTGAGTTCGCCGCTGAGCGCCGCGCCAACCTGCCAAGTTCGCCGCCGAGCACCGGACCAACCTGCCAAGCTCGCCGCCGAGCACCGGACCAACCTGCCAAGCTCGCCGCCGAGCGCCAGGCCAACCTGCCGAGTTGGCGGCTGAGCGCCCGGTTGGCCGCTGTGTTGTGGCCTGGCTGTTGGATTCGCGGCCGCTCTGTTGCGGCCAGGTTGCGGTTGGGAGGGTTCTGCCGCTGCGCGGTGCTGCTGGGTTTTGGGTGCGTCTGGCCCCTCGGCAGGCGCGTTCCCGTTCGGTGCTGGGTCAGCCTTCTCTGGACTGGGCCAGAGCGATGACGTGGGCGATGCGCTCGGCTACCTGCGTTGGGCGTTCTACGTTGAGCATGTGGCCTGCGTTCGGGTAGATCACCAGCTCGGCGGCGAGTGCGTCGGCGATGATGCGCGAATGCTGGTGCGGGAGCAGGCGGTCGGCGCCTCCGGCCAGCACGATGGCCGGCTTGGCGCGTAGGGCGGCCAGGGCTTCGCGGCGTTCGTGTTCGCCAAGGGAGATCCGGAAACCGGCGATGCTGGCCGGGTTGCTGCGGCCGAGTTGCTCGGCGGTGTCGGCGATGTCGCGGCGGTTGGCTTTCTTGCCGAAGACCAGGAAGCGCAGCATCGGGCGGAAGGTCGCGGTGCGGCGGGACAGGGAACGGCGCTTGAGTTTTGACAACCTGAGGTTTACGCGGCGCTCGGCTTTGACAACCTGAGGTGTCAGCCAGCGGGGCAGGCCGAAGGTGAGGTTGCTCAGGCCGCCCGAGGTGGTCGCCACGAATACCGTGCCCACGATCCGGGTCAACAGGTCGGGATGGCGCTCGGCGAAGGCCATGATCGTTGCGCCGCCCATCGAGTGGCCGACCAGCACGATCGGGCCTTCTGGCACTCGGTCGGCGATGAGTTCGGCCAGGTCGTCGGCTAGTTGCGCGATGGTCGCGGTGCCTGGCCTGGCCGGGGCCGAACCGCCGTGGCCGCGGTGGTCGTAGCTGATCACGCGCAACCTGCGGTTTACAGCGCCGGTCAGGGTGTGAACCACGCGATGCCATTCGGTGTGGTCGAGGGTCCAGCCGTGCAACAGGATCACCGTGAGGCCGTCGCCGCCGGAGTCTTCGATGTGCAGTGCGGTGCCGTCGGAGGTGACGAATCGGTGCGCGGTCGCGGGGTCCCAGGGGGTGAGCCGGGGCAGCCTGGTGGTGGTCACGGGACTACCAGGAAGGACTTGCGCCACGCGGCCATGCCGGGCTTGCCGATCAGGCCGGCTTCATCGAGGAACGCCATGATGCGCTCGCCTGCCCAGCGAATCGTCTCGTGGTAGTGCGGGCTCTTCATCGCTACCGAGTACGCCTCTTGCGGGTCCAGGCCGACCGCGCGGTACACCTTGGGATTGATCAGCGTGTGCGTCACGTGGTACGCGACCTGCGCGATCAGCCAGCGCTGGTAGTACAGCTCGGTTTTGCTCAGGCCCGGCATACCGGCCACGACCTCCTGCCGGGCGAACGTGACGTGCCGGGCCTCTTCGAGGACGTGGATTCGGTTGACCATGCGGATCATCGGCTGCACGTTCTCGTCGGCCATCGCCTCGCGCTGCAACCGGTCCAGCAGCTCCTCGACGATCAGCACCGAGCCGTACAGCGCCGGGCCGTAGCCGATGATGGGCAGCAGCCTGCCGAGCCGGTGGGTGATCGTGCGGGGGCCGTACGCGGGCACGCCGAGGCGCTCGATCGCCTTGCTGAACATGGTGGAGTGCCGGCATTCGTCGGCGATCTCGGTCAGCGCGTAGCGGACGTGGTTGGTGGTCGGGTCCTTGCTGTACGCGTCGTTGACCAGCATCTGGATCAGCAGCAGCTCGAACCAGATGCCGTTGCTGGCGACGCTGGCAACCTCGTGTTTACCCAGTTCGATGCGCTGTTGCGGGCTGAGGCGGTCCCACAGGTAGGTGTTGTACAGCGAGATCCGGTGTTCGGGCTGGAAGCACTTGCCCTCGACGATCGGCGCGGCCCAGTCGATGTCCACGTCGGGGTCGTAGAACTTGTCTGCGGAGGACTTGAGCAGCCGTTCCGCGGTCTTCTCCCGGTCGGCGACCTTGGCTACCTCAACCGCTCGACTCATACCTACTCCCTAGTCGGACCCTGGGTAACTGTGACTTCCGGTAACTGTTACTTGTGGTAGCGTGCAGCGCATGGTGCGATCTGTCAAGAGGGCCCTCTCGAGAGGAGAACGCGTGGCGGACGCACGCAGTGAGCGCTGGCGGGCGCACCGGGAATCCCGGCGGGAGGCCTTCGTCGACGCCACCATCAGAGCGATCGGGCGGCACGGCCCGGACGTGGGCATGGACGAGATCGCGGCCGAGGCGGGCGTGACCAAACCCGTGCTCTACCGGCACTTCACCGACAAGGCCGACCTCTACCTCGCGGTTGGTACTCGGGCCACCGAGCTGTTGATGGCCGAGATCGTGCCCGCGCTCGCCGACGACGGCCCCATCTACGACCGGATCCGCAGGGCGGTCGGATGTTATGTCCGGTTCGTTGACGAGTACCGGGAGCTGTACCGGTTCCTGGTGTTGCGACCGCATCCGGCCAAGCAGGATCTCGTCCAGCAGGACAAGACCAAGATCGCCGCGGTGCTCTCCGATCTGCTCGAGGCCTACCTGAAGCTGTTCCGGATGGACACCACGGTGGCCGGACCCTCCGCGTACGGGATCGTCGGACTGGTCCAGGGCGCGGGCGAATGGTGGCTGGAACACCCGAGCGCGATGACCCGCGACCAGCTCACCGAGCACCTGACCATGTTGATCTGGCACGGCATCGACGGCGTGCTGCGCTCCGGCGGGATCGTGCTGGACCCGCACAAGCCGCTCTCGCTGACCTCGCAGCTGCGGCTGATCGTCGGTGGATGAACAGAAAAAGGGAGGGTCATGGAGGACGAGGACGGCTACCAGGGGCCTGCGACGCTGATCGTCGGCGAACAGGAGTTGCCGGTCGAGGTTGAGCTGCGCGGCCACTTCCAGCCGATCGACGGGCGTTATCGCTGGTACGGGCGGGTGCGGCAGAACGCGGAGCTGAGCACGCTGCTCGGTGGCCGCAAGCGCGCCGCGGTGCTGCGCACGCCGAGCGGGGAGGCCGAGGGCGAGCTGTCCGACCCGGATCCGTGGGACCGCTACCGGATCATGGGCGCGAGCACGCCGCCGTTCCCGGTGCCGACCACGTTGGGCGAACTGGAGGGCGAGCTGCCGGTCAGCTGAAAAGGATGACGGCATAGAGAAAGCCGGACGGGCGTAGGGGGCTCGTCCGGCTTTCTCGTCGTTGCGGGGGTACCGGGTTCAGTTACCGGCGATGAAGCCGACCTTGCGCACGTCGGCGGGTGCGATGTCCACGTACGAGATGCGAGAGACCGGGATCACCACGCGGCGCCCCTTCTCGTCGACGAGGCTGAGCACGCTCTTGTCGTCCTTCAGCGCGTCGCCGACCATCTTCTCGATCTCGTCCGGCGTCTGCGCACTCGACAGCACGAGCTCCCGGGGGCTCTCCGCGACGCCGATCTTGATCTCCACGCTGACCTCCGGTTCGAACTGCCGTTTCTCATTTGCAGAGTAGTCGATGCGCTACCGGCAACCCGCGCCACGGCGGGCCCCGTCACACCATGTTCGCTATCAGCCGAGCCCGAGGGCGGCCATGCGCCGGGCGTGGCTTTGCTGCATGCGCCGGAACAGCGCGGCGATCCCGGCCAGGTCACCAGAGCCGGACACGATCAGTTCGGCCAGCCCGTCCCGTTCGGCCACCACGTGCTGGCTCTGGGTCAGTGCCTCGCCGAGCAGCCTGCGGCCCCAGAGGGTGAGCCGGTCGCGCACGGTGGAGTCCTCGGCGCAGGCCGCCTTGATCTCGCGTTCGGCGAAGGCGGAGTGGCCGGTGTCGGCGAGCACGGCACGGACGAGTTCGCCGGTGGGCTGGTCGAGCCAGCCGGCCATCTCGCGGTACAGCTCGGCGGCGAGGCCGTCGCCGACGTAGGCCTTGACCAACGACTCCAACCAGGAACGGGGCGAGGTCAGCCGGTGGAAGGCGTCGAAGAAGGCGACGAAAGGAGCCATCGCGTCGGCGACGGCGACGCCGTGCTCGCCCAGGTAGCGCTCGAGCATGGCGAAGTGCGCCATCTCGGCCGAGGCCATCTCGGACAGTGCGGCGCGGCCGGCCAGGGTCGGGGCTTCGCGGGCATCTTCGGCCAACCGGTCGAATGCGGACAGTTCGCCGTAGGCGAGTACGCCGAGCAGGTCAGCGACCCCGGCGGTCAACGGCGAATTCGACTCGGCGTCACTCATGCCGGTGAGGGTATCGGCCGTGACCGGGTCGCAATCGCCGCGCCGACGAACAGACCAATCACGGCGGCTGATCGTCATCGAGCAGGTAGACTGCGGAGGAACTCGACGCTCGTCGACGCGGGTCAGCGGCATTTCGCGGCTCGCGCCTCGCTTTTTCAGCGGGGTCGCTCGGACGGGTTCGAGTGGATGACCACTACGGCAGCTGAACAAACCAGTGTGCCTGCCACGTGGAAGGTGCGCGCACACCTCGTTGGTCCTCCCGCGCGTCGCCGGTAATGCGAACCGGCTTGCGGCGCGGTCGAGCGGCCAGTCCAGGCAAGTGCGTGCTGGAACTAGAGAGGCGATCACCAAAACGTGACCAACAACACAACCGAGCCGGACGACAACAATCAACTCGGCCCGGTCTCCTTGCAGCACAGTGAGGCCGGAGCGTCCGAAACGGACACTTCGCACCCGTTGCAGGCCGGCGCTCCGGTCCGCGGCGACTCCCCGACCTTCGCCGAGCTGGGCGTTCGCGACGAGATCGTGAAGGCGCTGGCCGAGGCCGGGATCGAACGAACCTTCGCGATCCAGGAACTGACCCTGCCGCTGGCGCTGGCCGGCGAGGACCTGATCGGTCAGGCCCGCACCGGCACCGGCAAGACCCTCGGCTTCGGCGTCCCGATGCTGCAGCGCCTGACGCTGCCCGGTGACGGCACCCCGCAGGCCCTCATCGTCGTGCCCACCCGCGAGCTGGCGCTCCAGGTCTCGCACGACATCACCGACGCGGGCAAGCACCTCGGCGTGCGCACCGTCGCCATCTACGGCGGCCGCCCGTACGAGCCGCAGGTCGAAGCGCTGCGCAAGGGCGTCGACCTGGTGATCGGTACTCCGGGCCGGCTGCTGGACCTGGCCGAGCAGCGGCACCTGGTGCTGGGCAAGGTGCGCGGACTGGTGCTCGACGAGGCCGACGAAATGCTCGACCTGGGCTTCCTGCCCGATGTCGAGCGGATTCTGCGGATGATGCCCGAGCAGCGCCAGACCATGCTGTTCTCGGCGACCATGCCGGGCCCGATCATCACGCTGGCCAGGACGTTCCTGAACCAGCCGACGCACATCCGCGCCGAGGACAACAACGCGGGCGCGATCCACGAGCGCACCGCGCAGTTCGTCTACCGGGCCCACGCGATGGACAAGACCGAGGTCATCGCGCGGGCGTTGCAGGCCAAGGACCGCGGCCTGACGCTGATCTTCACCAGGACCAAGCGCACCGCGCAGAAGCTGTCCGACGAGCTGACCGAGCGCGGTTTCGCCGCTGCCGCGGTGCACGGCGACCTCGGCCAGGGCGGCCGCGAGCAGGCGCTGCGCGCGTTCCGCTCGGGCAAGGTCGACGCCCTGGTCGCCACCGATGTCGCCGCGCGCGGTATCGACATCGAGGGCATCACGCACGTCATCAACTACCAGTGCCCCGAGGACGAGAACGCCTACGTGCACCGGATCGGCCGCACCGGCCGGGCCGGGCGTGAGGGCGTCGC
>DATFHN010000030.1:0-2129 GCA_035248365.1 Pseudonocardiaceae bacterium
CCGCGTTCAGGTCGAACGGGTACGGGTTGGCCCGCTGGGTCGGCGAGAGGAACGTGGCGTCGTTCTCCTGCGGCACCGGGCCGTAGTCGGGCTTCGCCGTGCCGCGCCAGATCACCGACGAGATCGCCCGCTGGTCGACCGCGTGCTGGATGGCCTGGCGAACGTAGAGCTGGTCGAACACCTTGCCCAGCGCGGGATTGCGGAAGTTGTACGGCACGTACGTGATCGACCAGCCATTCCACGGGCTGACCCGATAGCCAGCAGCCTCCAGTTTGGACTGTTGGCCGAGGTTGGAGGTCGGCACGTAGCCGTAGTCGACGCCGCCCGCGCGCAGCACGTTGTACTCGGCGGCGGCGCCGGTGAAGGTGAGGAAGGTGACCTTGTCCAGGTGCGCGGTGTCGGTGCCGGTGTACTTCGCGTTCCTGCTCAGCGTCACCTGGCCGGACGAGCTGAACGAGGCCAGCGTGAACGGCCCGTCCACCACTTTCCACAGTGGATTCGTCGAGTAGCTGCCCAGATCGCCGGCCTGGCCGACCAGGTAGCCGAACACCTGTTTGGCGCCGGCGGGCGTGCGGTCGGTGTCGCCGATCGGCGCGTCGGCCGTGGCGCGGTCCCAGGACTGCTGCGGCAACGGCGTGATGTCGCTGAGCTGGTTGGCCGTGAACCACTGTTCGTTGTAGGCCTTGTCCAGGGTCAACGTGAAGGTGTGCGCGTCGACGGTGTGGAAGGCGGTGATGTCGTCCGGGATCAGGCCGCTGGTGTACGCGCCCCAGTCGGACTTGTCCGCGCGCACCAGGTTGTACCAGAACTCGACATCCCTGCTGGTCAACGGTGCGCCGGTGGACCAGGTCAGGTCCTTGAGGGTGATCGTCACCGTGCGGCCGTCGGCCGAGTAGACCGGCGGCAGCGCGGCGCTGGCCGCCTCGTCGAGGCCGACCGTGCCGGAGGAGCCGTTGTACGCGTAGAGCGGCACGTAGAGGATCTGCTGGATGGCCGCGTTGTAGCTGGCGGTGTAGCCGGGCGTCTCGATCGGCATGATCCAGTTCGGCTGCGCCGACGGCGGCAGTGCGAACGTCACCGAACCGCCCTCGACCCGCTGATTTCCTCCGCCACCATGGCTGGTCCGCACACCGGCACAGCCGGCGAGCAGCATCGCGCTCGCGACCAGCCACAGGAAGGGTTTTCTGCTGTGACGCAACCCGTCCTCCTGACTTTTACCAGATCTGATGCAAGCGGCCAGACAGACCTTCTTGTCAATGCCGACAAGGGCTGCCTAAGCTGAACGGCATTCAACCACCGCGAACGTGTTAGGCCAAGAGGTAACCGGTAACAACAGGTTTCGGTGAACTTGCATCAGATCTGATAGAAGAGGGGCTCGATGGCGACTTCCGACGCGCTGCGCGTGCTGTGGCTGGTCGGCAGCGGCCAGGCCACCTCGCGGATGGAACTGGCGAAGGTCCTCGGCCTCCCCCAGTCCACGGTGTCGATCAGGGTGCAGTCGCTGTGCGACGCGGGCGTGCTCACCGAACGGGGCGAGGGCCGCTCGCAGGGCGGGCGCAGGCCACGCCTGCTCGCCATCAACCCTCGCTTCGGGCACGTCTGGACCGCCGACTTCGGCTCCCGGCACGTGCGCATCGGCGCGCTGGACATCGGCGGCAACGTGCTCCACGTCGAGGAACGGCCGATGAACATCGACGACGAGCCGGAGACCGTGCTCGCCGAGTTCGCCGGCATCGTGCGGGACCTCGCCGCGCGCCACGCGTTTCCCGGCGAGTGGCTGGGCATCGGCGTCGGCCTGCCCGGTCCGGTCGACGTCGTCCAGGGCATGGTCACGCTCCCCTCGCGCATGCCGGGCTGGCGCAACTTCCCGGTCCGCGCCACGCTGAGCCGTCATTTCGACCGCCCGGTCGTCATCGACAACGACGCGAACCTGTTGGCGTTGGGCGAGTTCTGCTCCTACACGCCGGCCGACACGCTGGTCGCGGTGAAGGCCGGCACCGGCATCGGCTCCGGCCTGGTCATCGGCGGCGAACTGCATCGGGGGCGCAGCGGCGTCGCGGGCGACATCAGCCACGTCCGGATCGCCGCGGGCGGCGACAACGCCTGCAGCTGCGGCAATCACGGTTGCC
>DATFHN010000031.1:0-7911 GCA_035248365.1 Pseudonocardiaceae bacterium
ACCGGCGACTATCCCGGCTACGAGATCCAGCCACCGGCCGAAGTCCTCGCCTGCCCCATCGTCACCGAACCCACCTTTGTGGCGCTCGCCGCGGGCCACCCGCTGCTCGACCGCGTCACCGACTCCGGCGAACTGCCGATCGCCGCCATCACCGAGCCCGACTGGGTCATTTCACCGGACGACGACCGGGGATGTGAGTACCTCGTCGGCTCGTTCGAACGACACCACTGCCAGCCGAACCCGCGACACCGCGCCGCCGGAAACGTCCTCACCGCGCTGGTGCGGGCCGGTGTGGGCATCGCGTTCGCCCAGGCAACAAGCCCTGGCCGGGCCGGCATCACGATCCGGGCCATCGCGGACACCCCGGTGTGGTACCGCCATGTTCTGCTGTGGCGCCGAAACCATCCCATCGCCCAGCACGCCGGCCTGATCCGCCAGGCGGCCATCGACAGCTACACCAACGCGATCGCGGACAGCCCGGCGTTCCAGCTCTGGTTGCGGCGACGCGGTATCGCGGGCGACCCGAACCTGCTGTTCTCCCTGGAATCGTCCGATCCGTTCAGCCTCACCGGCCACTACGGATGTGATCCGGCGCAGGGCAATTTGCTGTCCGCATAGCGCTTTCGGCGCGCCATAGGGCGGTGTTATAGGCGCTTGGGAATACCCGTCGACAGATCGTGAGCGCACGATTCATTTCGGTGACAGCCCGGTCGCGTTCCGCGACGAATCCTACCTGTGGGAGTGACAATGTCCCGATTAGCGCTCATTGTGGCGGCGGCGGCCGCCCTCGTTACCGCTGTGGTGACGCCGGCCGGTGCGGCCCCGGCGCCCAGCTATCTGACCTACCAGTCGCAGGTTCACCTGCTCACCACCCGTCAGGGCATCGTCGCACCGTTCGGGGTGGCCGGCGCGGCAGTCGATTCTCCTGCCGCCTCGAACACCTTGGTTTACGGCGGCGGTCCGGTCGAGCACAACCCCAAGGTGTACCTCATCTTCTGGGGCTCGCAGTGGAACCACGACAGCGCCGGGGTGATCCCCTACCTCACCCAGTTCTTCCAGGGCACCGGCAACGGTGACAGGTGGGCCACCACGATGGACCAGTACTGCGACCACAACACGCGCGGTGCGTCGACCTGCCACAGCGGCAGCGTTCCGGTGAGTTTCGGCAAAGCGGTTTACGCGGGCACCTGGATCGACAACGCGCACTCGTCTCCGTCGAACGCTTCCGCGAACGATCTCGCGGCCGAGGCGGCCGCAGGCGCGAAGCATTTCGGCAACACCACGTCATCGTCGAACGCCAATGCCCAGTACGTGGTGCTCAGCCCGCACGGTACCCATCCGGACGGCTTCCCGAACGCGGACTTCTGTGCCTGGCACAGTGCGACCGGTTCGCCGTACGGCACGCTGTCGTTCAGCAACGACCCCTACATGCCCGACGGCAGTTGCGGCACCAACCTCATCAACAAGGGATCGCGCGGCTACCTGGACGGGTTCAGCATCGTCGGCGGCCACGAGTTCGCCGAATCGGTGACCGACCCGGAGCCGGCCAGCGGCTGGAACGGCCAGAACGGCGAGATCGGGGACGTGTGCTCGTGGATCAGGAGCGGCTCCGGGGCGATGCGTGACATCACGCTGAGCACTGGCTCGTTCGCCGTGCAGAGCCTGTACAGCAATGCCGACCACAGCTGCGTCATCGGCCGGGGATGACGAACGTGCGCCCACCATTCCGTAAACGGCCATTGTGGACCGTGCTGGCCGGGCTACTCGTGCTGGCGACCGCACCCGCGATCGCGCTGGCCTCCGCGCCCAGCGCGCAAGCATTGGGCAACGGGCTTGACCGCACCCCGCAAATGGGCTTCAACGACTGGAACGCCTACGGCTGCGACGTCTCGGAATCCCTGATCGAGTCGACCGCCCGAGCGATGCACGGCAACGGCATGCAAGCGGCGGGCTACCAGTACGTCAACATCGACGACTGCTGGATGACCTCGCACCGCGACAGCAACGGCAACCTGGTACCCGATCCCCGCAAGTTCCCCGACGGGATCTCCGGCACCGCCAGATACGTCCACTCACTCGGGCTCAAGCTCGGCATCTACGAGTCCGCGGGCACCGCGACCTGCCAGGGCTTCCCCGGCAGCCTCGGCCATGAACAGCACGACGCGAACAGCTTCGCCTCCTGGGGCGTCGACTACCTCAAATACGACAACTGCAACAACCAGGGAGTGCCCGACCGGCAACGCTACACCGCGATGCGCGACGCCCTCGGCAAAACCGGCAGGCCCATCCTGTTCAGCCTGTGCAACTGGGGCGAGGCCAGCGTGTGGACCTGGGGTGCCGGTGTCGGCAACAGCTGGCGCACCACGGGAGACATCAGCCCCGACTACAACAGCATGCTCGGCATCTTCCACAGCAATGTCGGCCTGGCCCGCTATGCCGGTCCCGGTGGCTGGAACGACCCGGACATGCTGGAAGTCGGCAACGGTATGTCCACAACGGATGACCGGACCGAGTTCAGCCTGTGGTCGGAGATGGCCGCACCGCTGATCTCGGGCACCAATATCCCCGATGCCAGCTCCACCACGCTGTCGATCCTGACCAATCGCAACGTGATCGCTGTCGATCAGGACAGCCTCGGCAGGCAGGGGACCATGGTCAGCTCGTCCAACGGGCTGGACGTGCTGGCCAAGCCGCTGGCCAACGGTGACGTCGCGGTGGTGTTGTTCAACGAAACCGGGAGACCGGCCACGATCAGCACCACGACGTCGAAGATCGGCAAGACCGGTGCGTCCAGCTATACGCTGGACAATCTCTGGACCGGGGCCAGCTCCAGCACCAGCGGCACGATCAGCGCCTCCGTGCCCGCACACGCCGTCGTCATGTACCGAGTGTCCACACGGCACGCGTGACCGACCGTTCCTGCCAGCACGCCACCGTGCTGGCAGGAACGGCAGGCGAGGTCAGTCCGCGCTGAGCTGACTGATACGGAGGAATCCGCCCGAGGTGCCCGGCGTGGGGCTGGTCATGGTCAGGCGGACTTCCGTGGTCTCGACCGGATCGAACGTGATGACGCTGGGCTGGTCGGAACCACCGGCCCAGCTCACGTTGAGCCGGTTGACGGGCACGAAGCCGTGCGCGGTCCGGTAACTGACCATGATCTTCGCGGGCAACGTCAGGTTCGTACCGGTGGTGAAGCTGACGCTGAGCCTGCTCAGCCCGCGCGCCGTCGGCCAGGACAGCGAGACCCAGTCGATCGGCCGGGATTCGCTGACCGCCGCGAGCGTCGGAGTTGCCTGCTTGAGGTAGTAGTTGGACCACCCGGTGCTCGGATCACCGTCGGTCATGGCGGCGGGCACGGTTCCCGGTGCGCCCGAATAGCTGGCATCGACGGCGGGTCGGACGTCTGGCACGGCCGGCTTCGCCACCGGACCGTTGCGTCGCCCGGTGCGGTCGCCTGGCAACGTGCACCGGGCCGAGGCGAGTCCTGGCGAGGTCGCGGTCACGCTGATCAGGCCCGGCTCGCCGGTCGTGCCGATCACCGCGACCGCCTGTCCGTTGAACGCGTCGACCGAGGTCTCCTGGTAACCGTGCGCGCTGTCCTGCTTGCCGTTGTCCACGCCGACCAGGCGGCCCGGCCCACGCACGCTGAAGGCGACGGTGTTGGCGGCGTCCGGCACCACCGTGCCGTTTTCATCCACAATGGACATATCAACGAAGGACATGGAGCCGTTCGGGTTGCTCCGCAGGCGGATCGCGCGGGCCGGGCCCGCCGTCGCCAACTGATCGCGTGCCACTTCCCGGCCACCCGAGCTGGCGACCGCGAGCAGGGTGCCGGGCTGGAACGGCACGGTCCAGGTCAGGTGCAGCTTCCCGGTACTGCCGTTCGGGCTGGTGTAGCTGCCGGAGGGATAGTTCTTGTCATCGCCGGTCGGTTCGGTCGTTTCCAGATAGGTGCGGCCGTCCGTGGTCGTCTTCTGGTCGAACCGTTCAATGCCGAGGGAGCGCCCGTTCAGAAACAGCTCGACGGCCGGCACGTTGGCGTAGACCCAGACCGCGACGTTCTCGCCCGGCGCATGCGTGGTCCAGTTCATCGGGACGATGTGCACCATTGGTTCGTTCGACCATTGGCTGCGGAACAGGTGGTACGCGTCCTTGGGTAACCCAGCCGTGTCGACGGCGCCGAAGAACGACGCCTTGACCGGGAACACGTCGTACGGGGTCGGCTCGCCGATGTAGTCCTGACCCGCCCAGAGGAACTGGCCTTGGAAGAAGCGCCGGTCGCGGTCCTTCTTCAGGCCGTACTCGCCGCTCAACGTCCAGGAGGCCAGGTTGTTGTCGTAGGAGGAGGTCCCGCGCTTGCCCGGCGTGTAGTTCTCGCCCGTGTTGAGCAGTTGCGGGTCCTGGTAGATGCCGCGCGTCGAGGTTTCCGACGAGGATTCGGACTCGAAGAAGAACTTGTCCGGGTACTTGGCGTGCAGCGCGTCCAAGGACTGCGCGGTGTTGTAGTTCAGGCCGAGGCCGTCGAGCTGGCGCAGGATCTGATCCTGCGGCGAGCCGTCCGCCGGTACGCCGCGGTACTGGTCGGAGCCCATCACGATCGGCCGGGTGGTGTCGATGGCTTTTACCGCGGCGATCAGCTTGGCGGCGATGGCGGGACCGGCCGGTTTCCAGGTGTCCGGGGTCTCGTTGCCGATCGACCACAGCACGACGGCGGGCGAGTTCTTGCTGGCGTGCACCATTTCCGAGATGTCGTACTGGCTCCACTGGTCGAAGTAGAGGTGGTAGTCGTAGTCGACCTTGCCGGACTCCCAGCAGTCGAACGCCTCGACCATCATCAGGATGCCCAGCCGCTCGCACACCGCGACCAGTTCCGGCGCGGGCGGGTTGTGCGCCGTGCGCAGCGCGTTCACGCCCATGCTCTTCATCAGGCGCATCTGCCGCAGCAGCGCATCGGAGTTGATCACCGCGCCGAGCGGGCCCTGCGTCGCATGCAGGTCAACGCCTTTGAGCTTGTCGTACTGCCCGTTGAGGGAAAAACCCTTGGCCGGGTCGAAGCTGGTGTACCGGAAGCCGAACGTCGTGCTGGTCGAGTCGCGCACCTGCCCGGCGACCAGGATGTCCGTGCGTAACTGGTAGAGGTGCGGCGCTTCGGTGGACCACAAGGCGGGATGGTCGACCCGCAGGTTCGCTGAGCCGGTCGCGGTTTGTCCCGCTGCGACGGTCAGCGGGGTGACGGCGCGGGCGACCGGGCGGCCCAACTCGTCGGTGACCGTAAGGCGCACCTGCGCGTCAACCGTCGCGGCGGCCTGGTTGGCGACCTCGGTGCTGACCTGGACGGTCCCGTACCCGCTTGTCACCGTGTTCGCGAGGTTTGGTGTGGTGACGAACGTGCCGTGCCGCGCGAGGTGGACCGGGTCGGTGACGATCAGCTGCACGTTGCGGTAGATGCCGCTGCCCGAGTACCAGCGGCTGCTGGGCAGCCGGTTCTCCGCGCGCACGGCGAGCACGTTCGGCGTGGTGCCGTCGGTGTGCAGCAGCGCGGTGAGGTCGTAGTTGACGCCGGTGTAGGCGTAGGGGTGATTGCCGAGCAGGGCGCCGTTGAGGTACACCTCGGCGTTGGCGTAGACACCGTCGAACTCGATCGAGATCCGCTTGTCCGCGATCGAGGGCGGCAGCGTGAACGTCTTGCGATACCAGCCGATCCCGCCTGGGAAGAACCCGGACCCGCCGCTGGTGCCCCCGGTCGCGACCGGGGTCAGTTCGATGCTCCAGTCGTGCGGCAGGTCGACCGTGCGCCACCCGGAGTCGTCGAAGTCCGGGTTGGCGATGTTGTCTCCGTCGACCAGGGCGAACCGCCATTCGGCGCCGAAGTCGTTTGCTCTGGCGGCTGGCTCGGGTTCGCCGCCTGCGACGGCGTCGGCCGCTCGGGCCGCCGGTGCCAACACCGTGGCCATGGCGGCAGCACCGATACCGGCCCCGATTCCGCCCAGCACCTGCCGGCGCGTCGGTCTCCCACTACCAGAATTCGACATGATGAGTTGCTACCTCCGTTTCGGGCGCTGCTCGACGGCGACCGCCGCAAGCGTGAGTAGGCCGGGCACGACCAGCCAGAACGCGGGCAGTCCCGCGACGACGGCGCCCAGCACCACGAGCCCGCCGAGCAGCAGCCCACTGCCCTTCCAGTCACGCAGCACCACCAGCGGTGCCGCGCCCAACGCCGCGCGCCAGCTCTGGTCCGGCCGCCACCGGGCAGCGCCGCGAATGCCACACAACAGGCCGAACACCAGCAGTGCCAGCACAACCGGGCCGACCAGCCTCCCGCCGGGCAGTCCGGCCGCCAGCGCGAGCGCGTCCAGGCCGCCGACAGCGAGCAACAGCGCGGGCGCCATCCACACCACCGGTTCACGCAGCGACACCGCGAGCAGCGCGAGGAATCGCCGCAGCGTCGGTGTCCGCTGGTCGTGCACCAGCTCGTCGACCAGCACGGCACCGGCGCCCGCCGCGGCCAGCGTGGTCACCACCGGCAGAGATGCCACTCCGACCAGCACACCGACCAGCAGCACCTCTCCGAACAGCGCGATCCCGCGCGTGGCGGGCACATCCTGGATCACCATGGGGTTCAGCCCTTCAGCCCGGACGTGGACACGCCCTCCACCAGGAATCGCTGGAACGCCAGGAAGAACAGTCCGATCGGCACCAGCGTCAGCACGGACAGCGCGAACATCGGCCCGAACGCCGACTGACTGGTCTGGTCGACGAAGATCTGCAACGCCAGCGGCAACGTGAACTTCCCTGGCGTGTTCAGGTAGATCAGCTGCGTGAAGAAGTCGTTCCAGGTCCAGATGAAGGTGAAGATCGCGGTGGTGATGATGGCCGGGCGCAGCAGCGGCAGGATCACCCAGCGGAAGGTGCGGAACGGGCCGCAGCCGTCGATCGTCGCCGCCTCGTCCAGCTCACGGGGCAGGCTCCGGATGAACTGCACCATGAGGAACACGAAGAACGCGTCGGTGGCCAGGAACTTCGGCAGGATCAACGGCCAGAACGTGTTGACAAGACCGAGTTTCTGGAAGATCACGTACTGCGGGATGAGCACGACGTGTTGCGGCAACATGATGGTGGCGATCATGAACGCGAACAGCGGGCTCCGGCCCCGGAAGTGCAGCCGGGCGAACGCGTACGCGGCCAGCGAGCAGGACAGCACGTTGCCGGCCACCGCGCCGACCGACACGATCAGCGAGTTGGTCAGGTAGTGCCACACGCTGTACCCGGCGACGCCGGAGAACACCTGCCGGTAGTTGTCGGCGGTGCCGTGCGCGGGCAGCAGCGACAGGCTGGACAACACCTCCTCGGCCGGCTTGAACGAGGTCGAGATCAGCCAGCCGATCGGATAGAGCAACACCAGCAGCAGCACGACCATGCCGACGTGGCGCAGCACCGAGCGCCGGGCGGGCGCGGCAACCGCGGTCATCGCTCCACCTCCCCGGCGTAGAACACCCACCGGTTCGCGCCCCGGAACAGCAGCACCGTGATCAGCGCGACCACCGCGAGCAGCACCCACGCCATGGCCGACGCGTAACCCATCCGGAAGTCGTTGAAGCCGCGCTGATACAGGTAGAGGGTGTAGAGCAGGGTCGAGTCGCTCGGTCCGCCGCGCCCGCTGGAGATGACGAACGCCGAGGTGAACGCCTGGAACGCCTGGATGGTCTCCAGCACCAGGTTGAACAGCAGCACCGGAGACAACGCGGGCAGTGTCACCGAGGCGAACCGGCGAACCGGACCGGCCCCGTCGATCGCCGCCGCCTCGTACAGCTCCTTCGGCACCTGTTTCAGCCCGGCCAGGAAGATCACCATCGGCGCGCCGAACTGCCACACGCCGAGCGCGACCACGGTGAGCAGCGCGGTCTGCGGCTG
>DATFHN010000032.1:0-75486 GCA_035248365.1 Pseudonocardiaceae bacterium
GACCAGCACCGGGACTTTCGTCCGATCAGCCGCGCCACTGATCGACCGAAAGTGGTGTCGACGAAGGCAGCGTAGCCGCCCAAGAGGGTCAGCGGGACGATCAATTGGGTATCTGTCCCGATCGGATGGTTACTCTTCGCCAAAGATGTAACTCTTTCGGGGGACATAGGCCGACTCGGCTAACGCGAAGGACCCTCACAACGACATCCCAAGATGGTCTCGTTGGATTGTTGAGGGTTCACAAAGTTCCCGGCCAATTTGCGCCCCATCGGCGGTGCCGTCGAGGATCATTTTCGAACCGGACACAACGCATGAAAAAGGGCTGCCGAGCGAAGTGCTCGGCAGCCCTTTTTCGGGATCGATTCCGGGGGCGTTTCTCAGCGCGACTGGCGGGCCGTCTGATGCTGTCCGAACAGCGTTACGCCTACTGGGGGCAGTCCCACGGTGCTCGCCATGAGTTCGCAGAACGCCTCCGCGTGCGCGCCGAGATCACCATCCCGCGCCGTCCAGGACGCCCGCAGTTCGAGGTCGTCGGTTCGGGAGGGTCCGGAGATCTCGCCGAAGCGCGCCGAGGACG
Organism: Pseudonocardiaceae bacterium; assembly: GCA_035248365.1. Lineage (GTDB taxonomy): Bacteria > Actinomycetota > Actinomycetes > Mycobacteriales > Pseudonocardiaceae > CAJCJE01. Next base: position 578 of record DATFHN010000032.1, read on the forward strand.
TCTGCGTGACCGTGCCGCCGAGGGCGGTATGATCAGCATCACAGTTGCTCAGGGCGTCGGTCAGCCAGGACCAGCCGACGTCCGGCAGCAGCGGATCGCTGGCCAGTTCGGCATCCAGTTCGGCGCGGACATAGACGACCAACCGGAGCACACCGCCCCAGGCCGCTTCGCCCTCCGGATCGTGCAGCAGCACGAGGCGTCCGGTGGCCAGTTCGTCGGCGGGCCCGTTGACCTCGGCGGCGAGCGCGAAGGACCACGGCGCCAGTCGCTGCGGCGCCTTCACGACCTCGAGCTGGATTTCCGGTCGAGGGCGCACCGCGGAGAGCGAGGCCGCCGCTCGCCGGAAGAGTTCGGGTCCCTCCGGTGTAGTCGTCACCGGCCCTCCTCGCTGGCGTACTGGCAGAATCGATGCTGATCGATACTGATCGACACTGACCCCCATCAGGGCCCGCCCGCCCCGGTCACGTCAGGTGACTGTAGAGCCACCCGGTCGGGCAAGGCGGGTAGGCGCGCCGACGGTGCCTGGCAAAGCGGTTGGCGCCTGCCGATAGCGTTGGCCGGGGGACGTGGAACTGAGCTGAACAGTGCGCGGGACGGGCCTGCGATGTTGGAGGAGAGCATGACCGACAGCCAGGCGCCGCAGCGCCGTGATCTGGCGCAGGCCCCGCTGCTGGTGGCCGCGCGCGGTGGGCGGCCCAGCCGCACCCCGGTGTGGTTCATGCGCCAGGCGGGCCGGGCCCTGCCGGAATATCGCAAGGTCCGCGAGGGCATCGGCATGTTGCAGTCCTGCATGACCCCGGATCTGGCCTGCGAGATCACCATGCAGCCGGTGCGCCGCTACGGCGTCGACGCGGCCATCCTGTTCAGCGACATCGTGGTGCCGCTCTACGCGGCCGGCGTGGACATCGACATCGTGCCGGGCACCGGTCCGGTGGTCGCGAATCCGGTTCGCACCCTGGCCGACGTGTCCGCGCTGCCCGTGCTCGACCCGAAGCAGGTCGAGCCGGTCGCCGACACGGTGCGTCTGCTCGTCAGCGAACTGGGTGACACCCCATTGATCGGCTTCGCGGGTGCTCCGTTCACCGTCGCCTCCTATTTGGTCGAGGGCGGGCCCAGTCGCAACCACGAACGGACCAAAGCCCTGATGCACGGCGAACCGGACACCTGGCACGCCCTGGCCGACCGGCTCGCCGACATGACCCTCACCTCCCTGCGCAACCAGATCGCCGCGGGCGTGGACGCCGTGCAGCTGTTCGACTCCTGGTCCGGCGCGCTCTCCGAGCGGGACTACCGCGAGTTCGTGCTGCCGCACTCGGCCAAGGTGCTCGGCGGCCTCGCCGACGCGGGCGTGCCGCGCATCCACTTCGGCGTCGGCACCGGCGAGCTGCTCGGCGCCATGCGCGAGGCCGGCGCGGACGTGGTCGGCGTGGACTGGCGCATTCCGCTGGACGTGGCCACCGACCGGCTGGCCGCCGCCGTGCCGGACGGTCCCGCCCCGGTCGTGCAGGGCAACCTGGACCCGGCGCTGCTGTTCGCGCCCTGGCCGGTGCTGGAGCGCGAGGTGCGGCGCATCCACGAGGAGGGCAAGGCAGCGGGCGGGCACATCTTCAACCTCGGTCACGGCGTGCTGCCGCAGACCGATCCGGACGTCGTGACCAAGGTCGCCGAGCTGGTGCACTCGCTGTGAGTGCGCACGTCGCGGTGGTCGGAGGCGGGATTTCCGGGCTGGCCGGCGCCTACCGGTTACGGCAGCTGCTCGGCCCGGACGCCACGATCACCCTGGTCGAGTCGACCGACCGGCTCGGCGGCAAGCTGCGCACCATCGAACTGGCCGGGTCGCGCTACGACGTGGGCGCCGAGGCGTTCCTGTCCCGGCGGCCGCAGGCGACCGCGCTGCTCACCGAGGTCGGCCTGGCTGACGCACTGACCCACCCGAGCAGCGCCCGCGCGGGCATCCTGGCCGGCGGCTCGCTGCGCCCGATCCCGCCCAAGACCTTCCTTGGCGTGCCGGCGTCGGCCGAGGCCGTCGCCGGGGTGCTGTCCGAGGAGGGCGTCGCGCGGGTCGCGGCCGAGGCCGGACTGCCCCCGGTCGACCTGGCCGGGACCGACACCTCGGTCGGCGCGCTGCTGCGCGACCGGCTCGGTCCCGAGGTGCCCTTCCGCCTGGTCGATCCGCTGCTCGGCGGCGTGTACGCCGGCCACGCGGACAGCCTCGGCGTGCGCGCGACCATGCCCGAACTGGCCAAGGCCCTGGACGCCGGCGCGACCTCGCTGACCGAGGCCGCCGCCACCCTGCTGCCCAAGCCGCCGGAGCCGGGCAGCAAGCCGGCGCCGGTGTTCGGCACGCTGCGCGGCGGCCTGCAGACCCTGGCCGACCGCCTGGCCGAGGCCGCCGACCTCGAACTGCGCTCCGGCCTGCCGGTACGCGCCCTGCGCCGGACCACGACCGGTTGGCAGCTGGAGATCGGCAGCGCCCCGGCCCCGGAGTTCCTCGACGTCGACGCCGTCCTGCTCGCCGTCCCCGCGCCCGCTGCCCGCAAGCTGCTCACCGACCTGGCGCCAACCGCGGCGGCCGCGCTGGGCGGCGTCGAGGTGGCCTCGGTCGGCGTGATCGGCCTGGCCCTGCCGATCGATGCCGCCATCCCGGACGCGTCGGGCATCCTGCTGGCCTCGCGCGAGCACCACGCCGACGGCACCCCGTTCACCGCCAAGGCGTTCACGTTCTCCAGCCGTAAGTGGGCGCACCTGGCCGGCGACGGCCACCTGCTCATCCGCGGCTCGGTCGGCTACGCGGGCGAGACCACCACCCTGCAACGCGACGATGCCGAGCTGATCGCCGCCGTTCGCGCCGACCTCGCCGAACTCACCGGGGTGACCGCGACCCCGATCGACGCGACGGTGCAGCGCTGGGGCGGCGGCATGCCGCAGTACGGGGTCGGCCACCTCGACCTGGTGGACACGGTGGAACGCGCGGTCGGGCAGTTGCCGAAGCTCGCCGTCGCCGGTGCCTACCTGCGCGGCATCGGTCTGCCCGGTTGTATCGCCAGCGCGGACGCCGCCGCGACCACGCTGGCCGAGCAGTGTCTTCACCGACCTCCTGCCGGGGACCCACCCCCTCCGGTGGCCGTCGGTTAGTCGGAGATGTTGGCCCGCGCGGTGACCTTGGTGATCCGGCCGCGCACCAGGTACTCGACGCCCGGCACCGCGTTGCGCTTGCCGAACTCGATGCCGCGCTCCTCGCCCATGTACCGGGAGCCGAGCTTGGTCGCCCAGGTCAGCAGCTCGTCCGGGTCCTCGGACAAACTGGCCTCGCCCTCGATGAACACGTACGAATAGGGCGGGGCCTGGTCGTCGACCAGCAGGCCGAAGCGCGGGTCGCGGTGGAACGCCTTGGCCTTGACCGACCTCATCTCAGTGGTGAACACCACGTAGTCCGCACCGTCCACGGTGTCCAGCACGAACCAGACCGGGGTCACGTGCGGGGCGCCGTTCGCCCTGGTGACCGCGAGTTTCCCGGTCCGGGTGCCGGTCAGCGCGAACTCCTGCCACTGCGCTCGACTCATCTCATACATGCCGCCGTCGTACCACGTGGCAACATGGAACGCATGGCGCGCCTGAACTACAACGAACTCAACGACACCATCCGGTACACCATGTGGTCGGTCTTCCGAGTCCAACCCGGAGTCCTGCCCAGCGACCGGTCCCCGGCCGGCACCGAGGCCCAGGAGTACCTGGATTCCCTGGCGGCCAAGGGCGTTGTGGTGCGTGGCGTGTACGACGTCGCCGGCTTGCGCGCCGACGCCGACTTCATGATCTGGTGGCACGCCGAGGAGATCGAGCAGCTGCAGGCCGCCTACACCGGGTTCCGGCGCACCGCGCTCGGCCGCGCGTCCGTGCCGGTCTGGAGTCAGACCGCGCTGCACCGGCCCGCCGAGTTCAACCGCAGCCACATCCCGGCCTTCCTGGCCGACGAGGAATCCCGCAAGTACGTCTGCGTTTATCCGTTCGTGCGCTCCTACGAGTGGTACCTGCTGCCCGATTCGGAGCGGCGCGCGCTGCTCGCCGAGCACGGCAAGATGGCCCGCGACTACCCGGACGTGCGCGCCAACACGGTGGCCTCGTTCGCATTGGGCGACTACGAGTGGATCCTCGCCTTCGAGGCCGACGAACTGCACCGGATCGTCGATCTGATGCGGCACCTGCGCGGCAGCGAGACCCGCCGCCACGTCCGCGAGGAGATCCCCTTCTACACCGGTACCCGGGTGCCCGCCGCCGAACTGGTCCTCAACCTGCCCTGAGCCGATGGCCCTGATCATCGGCGCCGACCCAGTGTGCCCGGCCGGTTCCTGGTCGGCACCGCGGCTGCCACCTGCGTCGCCGAGACCACCCAGGCCGCCGCTGACCTGTTCCGCGCTCGCGGCGGCGACCCGGGCGAGCTGTCATTGGATATTACGAAAATGGAATATCCCATATCGGAAGAGCTGGTGGCGGAGGTTGAGAGTTTTGCCGGGAAGTTGCGGTATATCCGGATTCCCGGGGAGCTACCCGGTGCGCCACCGGGCTGGCGGCGGGGCGCTCGTCAGCCCGGTTCCGATCTTCCAGCCTGGAACTAGGCGTCCGGTTCCATGGTCAGCGAGATCGAGTTGATGCAGTAGCGCTGGTCGGTCGGGGTGTCGTAGCCCTCGCCCTCGAACACGTGGCCGAGGTGGCTGTGGCAGTTCGCGCACAGCACTTCGACGCGGCGCATGCCGTAGGCGTTGTCCTCGCGCAGGATGACGCGGTCGCCGGCCAGCGGCGAGAAGAACGACGGCCAGCCACAGTGCGAATCGAACTTGGTGTCGCTGCGGAACAGTTCGGTGCCGCAAGCGCGGCACTTGTAGACGCCGACGGTCTTGGTATCGGTGTACTTCCCGGTGAACGCCGGTTCGGTCGCGGCCTGGCGCAGCACCGCGTACTCGTCCGGGCTCAGCTCGGCCCGCCATTCCGCGTCGGTCTTCTCGACGCTCGGCTTGGCGCCATCCACTGGTTTCAAGCTGCTCATACTTCCACGTTAACCCGGCGCGCCAACCGGCCCGCGCGTGGAGAAATTACTAATTCAGGAACGTGCTGAACACCGTCGTCAGGGTGCCCCACGCGGCGGCGAGCACGGCGATCAGGATCAGCCCGACGACGATCACGGCCATCAGCCTGCGGTGCCCGTTCGCCCGGTTCGCCGACGCCGCGAACTCACCCATCTGCGCCAGCTCACCCTCCACAGTGAACCGTGGCTGGGTGTTGCGCATGCGGGCGAGGTGGTCGGCGAAGGCGGCGGCCTCCGGGTCGTCGGGGTCCAGGCCGATCAGTTCGTCGTCGAACGGCGGCTGGGGCCCGGGTGGCCGGTCTTCGGGGTCCCGAGCAGTCATGCCTACACGGTAACCGCTGGCCGCCCGAATCCGTACCCGACGCGACGCTATACGGATGTACAGTCAGCTGTACGCTCGTATAGGGGAGTGGGGATGGCCGAGGAACCGGCATTCGAGGATCTGACCGCACGGGCGCGGATCAGGGACGCGGCGCTGCGACTGTTCGCCGAGCGCGGCGTCGATGGCGCGACCATCCGCGACATCGCGGCCAAGGCCGGGGTCTCGCTGGGCCTGGTCCGGCACCACTTCGGCTCGAAGGAGGAACTGCGGTCCGCCTGCGACGAGTACGCGGTGGGCCTGGGCCGACAGGTGCTGTTCGCGGCGACCGAGCCCGGCACCACCCCGAATCCCGGGTTTCTGCCCGAGGTCCACCCGACGATCGTGCTGCTGGTCTCGTACCTGGCCCGCTCGATGTCCGACGGCACCGCGGCCGCGTCCGCCCTTTTCCAGCAAGGCGTGGAGCTGACCGGGCAATGGCTGCAACGCAACCATCCTGGCCGCTTCGACGATCCGGAAGCGGTCGCGGTGCTGATGACCGCGATGCAGTTCGGACCGCTGCTCATGCACAACCTGGTGAGTTCCGCGCTGGGCACCGACCTGCTCAGCCGGGCCGGCCACATCCGCAGTACCAAGGCCTATCTGGAGATCTACCAGTATCCGTGGCTGAGCCAGGACTCAGCGCAAGCCGCGAAAGCCGCTTACGACCGGCTCCAAGAGGGGGAAACACCATGACCGCTCAACTTCCGTCCTTGCTCGACCGTACGCCGGGCTGCCCGTTCGACCCGCCGCGCGAGTTCGCCGAGCTGCGGGCCGAACACCCGATCACCCGCTGGACCTTCCCGGACGGCCACGAGGGCTGGCTGGTGACCAGCCACGAACTGGCCCGCGCCGTGCTCGCCGACAACCGGCTCTCCCGCCGATCCGAGCTGATGCACTCACCGCTGAACAACGCCACCGAGGGCCAGACCCCGCCACCGCCCGCGCCGGGGATGTTCATCAGCATGGATCCGCCGGAGCACGGGCGTTACCGGCATCAGCTCATCGGCCAGTTCACCGTGCGCAGGATGCGGTTGCTGACCGAGCGGATCACCGGGATCACCTCGGCCTGCCTCGACGCCATGGCCGAACGCGGACCCGGGCTCGATCTGGTGCGCGCCTTCGCACTGCCGATTCCGTCCGAGGTGATCGCCGAGCTACTCGGAGTGTCCGATATGGACTTGACCGGTTTCCAGGAGCTGACCGCCAAGGCACTGCGCGCGGATCTCGCGCCCGGCGAGGCCTACGCGATCTTCGGCGAACTGACCGAATTCATGGCCGAGCTGACCAAGGCCAAGCGGGCCAAGCTCGGCGACGACCTGCTCAGCGACGTCATCGCGGCGGGCGATCTGACCGACGAGGAGCTGACCAACATCGCGTTGCTGTTGCTCACCGCCGGTTTCGAGACCACGGCCAACATGCTCGCGCTGGGCACGTTCGCCCTGCTGCGTCACCCCGATCAGCTCGCCGCGCTGCGCGATGGCGCCGTCGACATCGACAAGGCGATCGAGGAACTCCTCCGCTACCTGAGCATCATTCCCGCGCTGGTGCGAACCGCGCTGGAGGACGTCGAGATCGGCGGCACCGTAATCAGGAAGGGCGAAGCGGTCGCGATCGACATCCCGATGGCCAACCGCGACCCGGCCCGCTTCGCCAATCCGGACACCCTCGATCTGGCCGGGGCCGCGACGGGGCACGTCTCGTTCGGCTACGGCGTGCACCAGTGCCTCGGCCAGCAGCTGGCCCGGGTGGAGATGCGGGTCGGCTTCCCGGCGCTGTTGCGGCGGTTCCCGCAGCTGCGCCTGGCCGTCGCCCCGCAGGACGTGCGGCTGCGCACCGACATGGCGATCTACGGCGTGCACGAACTCCCGGTCACCTGGTAGGGAAAAAAATCTTCGCCGGTGATGTCAAAGGCGGTGCACCGGCTCCGACCACAGGGCGACACCACCCCACGGAAGGAGCCGGTGATGACCGGAAAAGTATTCGTCGACCTCGCCATCTCGCTGGACGGCTACTCGGCCGGACCGGACGCGGGACCGGACAACCCGATCGGCACGAACGGCCCGGGCCTGCACAACTGGATGTACGAGCAGGCCGCTTTCATCGGCGGCCACGGCGACGAAGGCGGCCTGACCGGGCCGGACAACGACCTCATCCTGGAAAAGATCAACCGCGCGGGCGCGTTCATCCTGGGCAGGCGCATGTTCGACGAGGGTGAGGTGCACTGGGGCGACCCGTCGCCGTTCGACGGTCCTGTCTTCGTGCTCACCAACAGTCCGCGCGAACCGTGGAAGCGCAAGAACAACACCTTCTACTTCGTCACCGATGGCATCGAATCCGCCCTCGCCAAGGCCCGGGCCGCGGCCGGGGACAAGGACGTGCAGATCTCCGGCGGCGCGGACACCGTGCGCCAGTACCTCGATGCCGGCCTGATCGACGACATGGAACTGCACATCGCCCCGGTGCTGCTGGGCGCCGGCAACCGCCTGTTCGAGGGCATCGCCCCCGGCCTGCGCGAACTCACCCCGACCAGGGTGCAGGACTCGCCCTACGGCGTCGTGCACCTGCGCTACGACCTACCCCGCTAGCGCACCGGCCGGCCTGATCGACCCGACCGGCTCACCATGCCCCAGCACGGGCACCGTGCCGATCTCGTCGAGCGCGGCGGAGGAAATCCCGAGGCGCCGCAGCGCGGCCACCAGCACCACCGGCCGCGCTCGGCTCGCCCCGTCGGCGATCTTCAGCGTGACCGCGCGGCCGTCGGCCAGCGCGATCGCGTGCACGCCCTCGGCCCCGTCCTTGCACACCGACCCGGGCAGGGCACGCATGAACCCGGTCACATCCCGTCCAGTACCACCGACGTACTGGGGAAACGCGTTCATGGCGGCGGCGACGCGGTGTTCGTCCGTGCCGTCCTTGGCCGTCGCGATCGTCCGGAACGCGGTCGCCAGGCCGCGCAGGCTGAACCCGAACAGCGGCGCCCCGCAGCCGTCCACCGACACCGCGCCGATCCGCTCCCCGGTCAGTTCCTCGATCGTCTCGGCGATCAGGCGCTGCAACGGGTGTCGCGGGTCGCGGTAGGTCGCGGTCGGCCAGTCGTTGCGCACGCAGGTGAGCAGCATGGCCGCGTGCTTGCCGGAGCAGTTCATGAAGACCGGTTCCGGGCCGAACCCGGCCGCGAGCTTGGCCCGCTGCGCTGCTTCGGACAGCGGCAGGTCCGGGGGAGTCTGGAGGTCGGCCTCGGTCAACCCGGCGCGGCCCAGGATCTCCCGCACCCCGGCCAGGTGGAACTCCTCACCGGAATGACTGGCGCAGGCCAGCGCGAGCAGTTCGTCGTCGAGGTCGAGCCCGGCGCGCACCATGGCCAGTGCCTGCAACGGTTTGTTGGACGAACGCGGGAACGTCACCGCGTCCGGGGCACCGATGGTGAAGGCGGCCGCGCCGTCGGTATCGAGCCCGACGACCGTGCCGTGGTGGACCGACTCGGCAAGCTCGCCCCGCCACACTTCCGCCACAACCTCGTGCACCCGTTTCGTCCCTTCTGTCAGTCGGATATCACCGGGATGGCCCGCTGAGCCCGTGTCAGTCTGAAGGGACAGTCACGCGAAGGCCAGGGAGAACAGGCGTGACGCGCGGTACAGAGGCCGAGCCGTTCGAGTTGGACACCCGACTTGGCGTGGACCGACCGGCCGATGTGGACGCGTTGCCCGAATTCCGCCAATCCTGCCGGTAACCGCGTCCGTGCTCGCTACGCTGCCCGCATGAGCGCTGCCAGCCTTGCCATGATCACGCTCGATTCCGCCGACCCGGCCCCGCTCGCCGCGTTCTGGGCCGAACTCCTCGGCGGCCGGATCATCCACGAGACCGACGAAGTGATCGTGGTCAGCACCGACCGCGGCGCGATCGCCACCTGTCGGGTCGCCGACTACACCCCACCGACCTGGCCGGCCGGTGAGAAGCCCAAGCACATCCACCTCGACCTGGCGGTGCAGGACAAGGCAGCGGCCGAGGCCGAAGCGGTCCGGCTCGGCGCGCGAGTCGCCGAGAACCAGCCGGGCGGCGACACCTGGCGGGTGCTGATCGACCCGGCCGGTCACCCGTTCTGCCTGACCTCGATCCCGCCCGGCTGGCCCGATCTCAGCAAGTCCACAACGGACTGAAAGCTACTTCTCCACCGTCAGCTCACCGTGGTCGAGCACGACGTCCCCGGCCCCGTTGGCGGTCCGGAACAACACCGTGTCCCCGTCCGCCCACGCGGTGACCACCAGTTCGTCGCCCGGCCACACCGGCTTGGTGAACCGGCCGGACACCGCGCGCAGCTTGCTCGCGTCGCCGTCGCAGAACTCGTTGAGCAGCAACCGAACCGCGATCCCGTACGTGCACAGCCCGTGCAGGATCGGCCGGTCGAAGCCACCCGCCGCGGCAAAGGCCGGGTCGGTGTGCAGCGGGTTGCGGTCACCGGAAAGCCGGTACAGCAGCGCCTGGCTGACCGAGGTCGGGAAGCGCAACTCGGCATCGGCCGGGCCGGCCGGCACGTCGAAGGTGGCCGACGGGCCGCGATCGCCGCCGAACCCGCCCTCGCCCCGGATGAACACCGAGGAGCGGGTGGTGAACAGCGGCGCGCCGTCCTCCGGGTCGGTCGCGGTGATCTCGTTGACCACCAGCGCGCCCTTGCCCTTGTCGAAGATGTCGGTGATGGTGCTGGTCAGCGACGCGGACCCGGCGACCGGCATCGGCCGGTGCAGGGTCAGCGCCTGCTCGGCGTGCAGCAGCTGGGTGAAGTCGACGCCCTCCAATCCCAGCTGCGGCCCGCCGAACTGGGCGATCACGATGGCATAGGTCGGCAGCGCCTGCTGCGTGACGCCGGCAGTGTTCTCGGTGGTGAAGGCCAGTTCCCGGGTCGGGTCGAGCTGGCCCGCGCCGACGCCCAGGGCGTAGGTCAGCGAGTCGGTCGACGTCCAGCTGCGCGTCCACGGACCGCGTCGCACGCCGACGACGCCATGATCCAGTGCCATTCGATGACCTCTTTCCGGTTAGCCCAGCACTCCGCCGACGCTGGCGTGCCCCTTGATCAGGTTACGGGCGATGGTGCGCCGCTGAATCTCGTCGGTGCCTTCGTAGATGCGCAGCAGCCGCAGTTCCCGGTACCAGCGCTCGACCGGCAGCTCGCGGGTGTAGCCCATACCGCCGTGGATCTGCAGCACCCGGTCCACGATCTCGTTGGCCTTCACGCCGCCGTACAACTTGGCCATCGACTGCGCCTGCCGCGAGTCCAACCCGGCGTCGACCTGCCAGGCCGCGTGCAGCACCAGCCAGCGCAGCGCCTCGATCTCGACCGCGGAGTCGGCGATCATCCACTGGATGGCCTGCCGGTTCGCGATCGGCTCACCGAAGGTGACGCGCGACTTGGCCTGGTCGATCGCCATCTCGACCAGTCGCTCGCAGGAGCCGATGGCGCGCGCGGGCAGCAGGTAGCGGCCCCGCCCGATCCACTTCATGGCCAGCTCGAAGCCCCGGCCGACCTCGCCGAGCACGTTCTCGTGCGGCACCCGCACGTTCTCGAACACCAGCGCGGCCGGGCCCCACTGGCCCATGGTCGCGATCGGCTCGGACTTCCAGCCCATGTCCCGGTCGACCAGGAAGCAGGTGACACCGCCGTCGGCGCCCTTGTCCTTGTCGGTCACCGCGAAAACCATGGTGAAGTCGGCCTCGTTGCCGCCGGTGATGAACGTCTTCTCGCCGTTGATCACCCACTCGTCGCCGTCGCGCACGGCGGTGCTGCGAATGGCCTTGGCGTCCGAGCCCGCGCCCGGCTCGGTGATCGCGAAGCAGGACTTGCGTTCACCGGCGATGGTCGGCAGCAGGTAGCGCTGCTGCTGCTCGTCGTTGGCCATGTAGAGGATGTTGTCGGCGTTGCCGCCGAAGTCGAACGGCACGAAGGTGCGGCCGAGTTCGGCCTGCAACAGCGCGGTCATCACGGCCGAGAGGCCCATGCCGCCGTACTCGACCGGGGTCTGCACACCCCAGAAGCCTGCCTCTTTCGCCTTGAGCTGTAGTTCCCGCAGCTCGTCGCGGCTCAGCCCCGGCTGGCCTGCGCGCTCCCGGCGCAGCACTTCCGGTTCCAGCGGCGTGACCTCTTTGCGGACGAAGGTGCGCACCCAGTCGCGCACCTCTTTTTCCTCGGTGCTGAGCGTGAAATCCATGCGTCTCCTCCAATGCTAACGCTGTTAGCATATACCGTGAGGAGCGCCGCGAAAAGGAGGCGAGCGTGCCGAGACCCGCACTGGTCAACCGAGCCGAGATAGCAGCCAAAGCGCTGTCGATCATCGACGAGGAGGGCCTTGACGCGCTGTCCATGCGCAGGCTCGCCGACGCGCTCGGCGTCCGGGCGGCGTCGCTCTACCGGCATGTCGCCACCAAGGACGACCTGCTGCACACCGTCGCCAACGAGATCATGGCCGGGGTCGAAGTGTCCGGTTTCCGGCACGGCTGGCGGCAGGGCCTGTCCGAATGGGCGCACAGCTACCGCAACGCGCTCGCCGCGCACCCCAACCTGATCCCGTTCGCCGCCGATGGCCCCGCCCGCCGCGAAGCCTCGCTGCGCGCCGCCAACGCCGTGCACGGTGGCCTCACCGGCGCCGGCTGGCCGCCCCGGCACGCCACCATGATCGGCGCCGCGGTGAAGTACCTGGTCGTCGGCGCGGCCATGGGCTCGTTCGCGCGAGGCTTCGAAGACGACGAAACCGTGTACGCGGTCAACTACCCGCACCTGCGCGACGCCCCCGCGCTGCGCCAGCACGCTCCCGAGATCGACGCCGACAGCTTCGACCTGGCGCTCGACTCGCTGCTGGACGGACTGCAAACGCGCTACGACGCCCTGTCCAAACGCGTCGCGCCAGTCGGTCCCGCGCCGTAATCTGCGGGCATGGCGAAGCCGCAGCCGCTGGAACTGACCGTGCCGGGCCCCGAAGGCGAGCGCACCGTCCGCGTGTCCAACCCCAACAAGGTCTACTTCCCGGAGCGCGGCATCACCAAGCGCCAGGTCGTGGAGTACTACCTGTCGGTCGCCGACCCGCTGCTGGCCGTCCTCGCCGAGCGGCCGACCACCCTCAAGCGCTACGTCGACGGCGTCACCGGAGAGGCGTTCTACGCCAAGCGCCTGCCCAAGGGCGCCCCCGAGTGGGTGCAGACCGCGCGGATCACCTTCCCGTCCGGCCGCCCCGCCGACGAGGTCTGCCCGACCGAGCCCGCCGTGCTGGCCTGGGCGGCCAACCTCGGCACGTTCGACTTCCACCCGTGGCCGGTGCGCAGGCCCAACGTCGACCACCCCGACGAACTGCGCATCGACCTCGACCCGCAGCCCGGCACCACCTTCGCCGACGCGGTCGCCGTCGCGGGCACGCTGCGCGAAGTCCTCGCCGACGCCGGCATCACCGGCTACCCCAAAACCTCCGGCGGCCGCGGCATCCACATACTCGCCCGGATCCGCCCCGAATGGGACTTCATCCAGGTCCGCCACGCCGTCATAGCGATCGCTCGCGAAGTAGAACGCCGCATGCCTGACAAGGCAACGACATCGTGGTGGAAGGAAGAACGCGGCGAGCGCATCTTCCTCGACTTCAACCAGGCCGCCCGCGACCGCACGATCGCATCGGCCTGGTCCGTCAGAGGAACCCCGCGCGCCACCGTGTCCACCCCGGTCACCTGGGAGCAACTACGCGACGTCGAACCCGACGACTTCGACATCTTCACCGCACCGAAGTGGTTGGCCGAAAAGGGAAACGCCCTCGCCAACCTGGACAGCGAAGCCTTCGGCCTCGAACAATCTCTCGACTGGTACACCCGCGACGAACGCGACCACGGCCTCGGCGAGATGCCCTACCCGCCCGACTACCCGAAGATGCCTGGCGAACCGATGCGCGTCCAGCCCAGCAGGGCCAGGGGCGTGACCGGCTGAACCCGCCTTCAATGGATGACGACGCCCTCGATGACGCCATGCGCCTGCTGGGCACCAAGACGAAGAAGGACACGATCAACACCGCTCTACGCGAGGTCGCCCAGCGGCTGAGGCGCGTGGAGGCTTCGCAGCGACTCTTCGAGATGGGCGGCGTGGCGACTTCGACCAAGCGGCCGCGGCTCATGTCGCCGCAAAGCACGCCCAGAAACAAGCTCGGGGCGAGGAGCCTGAGGGGTGACCGGCTACCTGCTGGACACCTCGGCTATCTGGCGGCTCTTTCGCTTGGGAATCCGAGCGGGAATCTGGCGCTCTGCGAGTATGCGAGCCAACTCGGGCCGAGTTCCTCTTTTCCGCTATGAGTCCCGCGCACCGGACGAGATCGCCGGGCATCTGGATGCCCTCTGCGACCTGGCCCCAGTGCCGAAGTCGGCATGGCGATGGGTTGACACGGCCCAGTACAAGCTGACCCAGCGCGGCCAGTACTTCGCCGCGGTGGCGCGTGTCCTTCCTGATCTGAGTGAGCGCGACATCCGGCATTGAGCGATCGCTCCTGCCAACCCAGCCGTGCCAAGAAAACCGACCAGTGACCTCCGGCTGGACCAACGCGTAGGTGGCTCACTTCCAGGCTTCGAGTGCGATAACTCCCGCACGCCGGATCACCCGCAGGCTGGCCTGCCAGCCACACCGGTCGTGCCACCTGAACACCCGGTTGCTCACCCGGTCCATCGAAGCCGCCCCGCCGCAATTCGGGCACACCACTCCGGTCCCGTCGATCCCGCCCGCAGGCACTGCCAAGCCCCACGCACTCGTGAACCGCGCTCGGGTCATGGGCCAAGCGTGATCACAACTCATTAGGACGCGGAGCGCTTGCTGCTGGGCAAGCTGATTCGTCCACGGGCTCGGTGCTCACGGATCGGTGCACCCTGTCTTTTGTTGTGCCCGATGTTCCGCTCGGGTTGTCCAGCGGCGAACGGCGTCCAACCAGCAACCTCCCGGCCACAATCGCGCCCATCAGCACCACAACGGCAGATACCACCAGCGACACGGGTCTGTATCTAGTCCGGCGCCGTCGGTGGATTTGCGGAACTGTCCGTTCTCGCTGAGTTGGAGCGGAGGGTGGCGCGGCCGGTGTCGAGGTCGACGCCGAAGGGCGGGGCGCCTTGGTCGGCGTCTTCGCGCCACATGGATTGGGTGACGCGTTCCTCGAACTCGGCGCGGCGGTCGTTGAAGACCGCGCCGAAGGTGTCGAAGGCGGCGGCGCTGACCGGCATGCCGGTGCGGCGGCGGCGCCAGGGCAGCCAGCTGACCCGGTTGACCCACAGCCCGAACCGTTCCAGCGCGATGAGTACGGTCAGCAGGACGACGAGACCGGGGATGGACATGACCCAGACCACCACAGCGATCCAACGCGGATCGGCGAGTGGGGGTTCCCCGAGCGCAGCCCAATACTCCCTCTGGGCTAAGTTGGCAATACGGTAGGGCGCGTCAGTGCGCGCCACTAGGCAGAAGCTGGCACTCTGGACGACATGAGCAAGGACGACTGGGCCGTGGCGGACGCGTGGATGGGGTTGCGCCTGCACTGGCACGGCTACGTCGAGCGGGTCGCGTTGGCGCACGCGGCCACCCGGGAGCAGCGGTTGAAGACCGAGCCCGACGAGGTGATGGTCAACCCGGACGAAGTGGCCGCGTGGTTGGAGGGAACCATCAAGGCGGCGAGCGCGCCCGCTCCGATCAAGCCGAACCAGGCCAAGGGCGTGGCCGCCGAGGACGCGCGCGATTTCGCCGACTCGATGCAGGTGTGGCGCTCGCTGGCGTCGCAGGGTGAGTCGGTTTCCACCGGCGTGCGGGGCCAGATCATGGTGACCGCCGAGGCGGTGAGCGAGCGCGAGTGCGACTGTCAGATCGCCGCACCCGGCTCGGTTTCCCGGTTGAGCAAGGGCCGCCGCCGTTAGCGGCTGAGGTCGCCGACCTGCTGGGCGTACCACGGATCGCCGACGTGCTCGGCGATCGCGCGGACTGTCCAATGTGGATCTCTGGGTCGGTCCCATTCGGCTGGATCGGCTGCGGCCAGGCGGTGGACGTAGAGGTCGCCGAGGCGGGTGAGGGTCTGGCGGGCCTCGTTGAGGTCGGCTTCGGTGAACGGCGCGAGATCGGTGGCCAGGGTGACCTGGCTGGCCAGCCATTCGTCCGGTCTGGACTCGCGATCGTCGAGCAGCGCCTCGATCTGGGCGAGGTGGTCGATCAGGTGGTGGGTGTGCCGCCGGATCGCCTTGTGCGGCGTGTAGACGCGGTCGCCGTCTTCGCTGACCTTCGGTCGGCCGTCCCAGGCCAGCCAGGTCTGCGCCAGGGCGAGCATCTCCGCGATACCGGCCGCGACGACTTCTCCGGGATTCTGCTGAGGATTCATGACCGAACGCTAGAACCCTGACATTTCGGCCCGGAGCGAAATGTATTGCCCGATAAAGCCAGCAGAAAATGGCTACGCAGCGACGCCGGGCAGGTCGCACGATCGAGGACGGGGTGTTCGCTCGCCTGGCGGTTCCTCGCTCGCTCAACGCCGACTTACGCTGGGAAACCCGGAAATGACCGGGAATGCCAAGTCGTGGAGGTCGTCATGGGACAGCCCACAACGCAACCAGCACCGCAACCGCCCGCCGGTGGCTGCAGTTGCTGCGGAAACTGCACGGGTCCGGGTTGCGGGTGCTGCGCCAACTGCAAGTGACCGATCAGGGCGGGCAGGCGGTGCCGCCGGCCGGAACTTTCCCGCCGATCAGGTAATTCTGCGCGGCCGATGTCGCGCAACTCGATTGGCCGAGCGCGCCGTGTCCGGCACCGGCCCAGGTGAGCAGCACCCCGGAGTCCAGTGTCTGCGCGGTGCGCTGCGTGCCCGGTGCCGGGGTCCGCGGGTCGCTCGCGGTGCTGATCACCAGGATCGGCGGCGTGTTCGGCGCGTTCGGTTTGGGCAGTGGCTGGCTCGGCACCGGCCACGGCCCGCACAGCAGCAGGTTCTGCGCGTAGAGCGCGCCGAACAGTGGATTCTTGCCGCTCCAGTTCTTCATGTCGGTCGCGACCTGGCCGGGCGAGAGCCGGTCGGTGACGTCGTTGCAGCCCGCGACCAGGTCGGCGTCGATCCGCGGTGGGTCCTGCGGGGTGCCCACCAGATCGGGGCTGATCAACGCGGCCAGCGCGCTGCCGTCGCCGCCGATGGCCTGCTGGATGTCGGTGGCCAGCGCGCCCCACTGCGACCGGTCGGCGAGGCCGATCAGGATCGCGCGCAACACGACACCGGCGGTGAGCTGGATGCCGCCTGCCGCCATCGGCGCCTGGCGCACGGTGCTGACCAGTTGATTCACCGCGCCGGTCGGGTCGGCGCCGAGCGGGCAGCCGGTGGTGGCGCAGTTCTGCGCGAACGCGGCGAAGGTGGCCTGCGCGCCCGCGGCCTGAGCCTGGGCGGTGTCCTGGTTGCTCAGCACTGGATCGGGTGACCCGTCCAGCACGAACCGGCCGACGTGCGCGGGGTACTGGTCGGCGTAGCTGGTCAGCACCCGCGACCCTTCACCGTGCCCGATCGCGTCCAGGTGGTTCACGCCGAGCGACTGCCGCACCAGGTCCAGGTCGGCGACGGTGTTTTTGGTGTTGTACTGCGCCATGCTCGAACTGAGCGCGAGCACGCACTGCTGTTCGGCGTCGGTGGTGGCGTTGAGCAGCGAGTCCAGGTTCTGATCGTTCGGGTCGGCCTGGATCATCGTGTTGCGGTCGGCCTGCGGCACGCAGTGCGCGCCTGCCGAACCCGCGCTGCCCCGCCGGTCCATGCCGATCAGCGAGAACGTGCTGAGGAACTGGGCGGGCAACTGGGCGGCCAGCCGCGCCGCGTAGAGGGTGCCGGGCAGGCCGTCGAGGTCGTTGACGACCACCAGCGGCGTCGCGCCGGTGCCGACCTTGAGCAGCGAGATCCGCTGACCGCCACTGTCCTGGTCGGTGTTGGACGGATCGATCGGGCCGATCAGCCGCGCGCACTGGAACGCCATCCCCTGCGGCGGCGCGGGCATGCCCAGGCGCTGGGTGGTCTCGTCGGTGCAGTCGGTCCAGCCGAGCTGACCGGTCGACTGTTCCAGGCTGGGCAGCGGCAACGGGCCGTGCGGGCCGGTCGGCGACGGCGTGGCAGGCGCGGAACCGGCGACCACGAGCGAGGGCGTCGCCGATGGACCGACCGTGCACGCGGCCACCAGCAACGGGGCCAGCGTGGCGACGAGTCCGGCGCCGATTCGCCGGGAGTATCGACGCCAGGCACGGTGACGAGGCCGGCTCGGCACGTCGATCCCTCCGGGTTGTGCGCACGCTTGTCGATCGGTCCCGTGCAGCGTCGCATGCGGAGGGTGAGGCCCTGGTGAGCGGGTCGGGTGGTGAGTTACGCGACATTCCCGGCCGCTTTCTCCCACCTGCTGGAAATCCGGCCGTCAGTGTCGGTGCGCTCGGCGATGATGGGCGGGAGCGAAAGGGGTCGAACAGTGGTTTCCGTGCACGTCGAGCGCAGCAGGCGGCCGCTGTGGTCGCGACCCGCACTGGTCGCGATCGCGGGTCGTGGCCTGGGCAGCGTGCCGCCACCGGCCCTGGTCCTCGCCGGGATCGTCAGCGTGCAGATGGGCGCGGCGCTGGCCAAACAGCTCTTCGGGCTGACCGGCGCGATCGGCGCGGTCACGCTGCGGCTGTTGTTCGCCGCCATCGTGCTGCTGGTGGTGTGGCGGCCGTCGCTGCGCATCACCCGCCAGGAACTGCCGGTCATCCTCGGCTACGGCGCGGTCCTGGCCGTCATGAACCTGACCTTCTACCAGGCGATCACCCGCATCCCGCTGGGTATGGCGGTCACCATCGAGTTCCTCGGGCCGCTCGCGGTGTCGATCATCGGCGCGCGGCGCTGGGTGCACGGCGTGTGGGCGCTGCTCGCGGCCATCGGCGTCTTCGCGCTCACCGAGGCCGGCGGCGGCGGGATTTCCGTGCTCGGTGTGCTGTTCGCGCTGGCCGCGGCGACCTGCTGGGGTCTGTACATCCCGCTCGGCGCGGCGCTGGGCAAACGCACGAGCGGCGGTCGTGGCCTGGCCCTCGCCATGGCGATCGGCAGCCTGATCAGCCTGCCGCTCGGCATCGCCGAGACCGGCCCGGCGCTGTTCAGCCCGGTGGCGCTGGCCGCCGGTTTCGGGGTCGCGATGCTGTCCTCGGTGCTGCCGTACTCGGTCGAACTGGAGGCGCTGCGGCGCATGCCGCCGCGCGTGTTCGGCGTGCTGATGAGCCTGGAGCCCGCGGTGGCCGCGCTGGTTGGGCTGCTCGTGCTCGGGCAGGCGCTGCACCCGGTGCAGTGGGTCGCGATCGCCTGCGTCGTGGTCGCTTCGGCGGGCGCCACCCGCACCCAGCAGAATTAGCGTGTTCTCATAAATCATGGCGGCGCTGGCTCGCCAATATGTTCCACTCGGCTTCGGTGAGATGTTCTTGTTCGAGGTATCGCTCGCGCGCCGAAATCAGGGTGCGGTACCAGCCGCGCATGAAGTCGGCCTGTGGGAGGGGTTTGTCGAGCAGGTCGGCGCACTGGATGAGCTGTTGCTGGATTTCGGCCGGGGTGAGACGGTAATCGTTCACTTTCCCTCCCGCCATCAACGAGCGAACTCGTTCACTGTATGGACCAGACCATCGCAGCGGTTGCGGAAAGGGAAATGTCAGCGGAACTATCACTAAATAGGAGTAATTTCAATTGGCCGTGTCGCGCGTGTAACGCAATATCAGCATGTCGCCTCCGTGCAATACCGAACGAAGGCGCATCCGCTGCGGTTGCGCGGGCAGCGGCCCTACCGCGATCCGGCCGGAATCGCCCGAGGTCAGCATGGGCGAGATCGACAGACACAGCTCGTCGACCAGTTCGGCGACGATCATGCTGCCGAACAGTCGCGGCCCACCCTCGCAGTCGATCCGCGACATCCCGCGCTGCCCCAGATCGGCCTTGACCGCCTGCAGATCGACCCGGTCGGTGCCGGTCAGCACGACTTGCGCGCCCGCTTCGGCAAGGGCGTCGCGGCGCGCCTGGTCCGCGTTGGACGTGGTGTAGATGATCGGCGGCACCTCGGTGTCCGCGACCAGCAGCGTGTGCGGCTCGATCGTGCACTTCGCGGTGACCACGGCGATGGTCGGCACCGGGGCGAGGCCGAGCGCGGCGCGGTCGACACCGGCCATTTCCGAGCGCTTGACGCCCCGGTACTTCTCGGTGACCGCGGTCGCGGCGCCGACCAGGATCACGTCGCTCAGCTGCCGTCCGAGACGGAAGATCCGCTTGTCGTTGTCGTCGCCGAGGCCGCCGGAACGGCCCCGCACGGTGGCCGCGCCGTCCAGGCTGCTGATGAAGTTGACCTTCACCCAGGGCTGCGTGAGTTGCTCCGGGTATCCGTAGAGCGCGCGCAGGTCGTCGTCGGTCGGCGAGAACAGCGCCGCTGTGCCCGGCCATAGCTGATCCACCGGGGCATCCAACCAGATCAGCGCGCCGGTTAGGCTGCTGACATGCCCGTTGGTCATCTTGCCGACCGCGATCCGGTGGTCGCGCCGGACGAGCTGATCGCATCGCTGGTGCCGCCGCCGCGCTTCGACGCGGTCCGGTTCGGCACCTATCTGCCCAATCCGGACGAGCCGAGCCAAGCCGCCGCCGTGCTGGCCGGCGAGGCGTTCGCGGCCGGGATCGGCGCGCCGCGCAAGCGCCGGTTGTTCGGTGTCGGCAAGAAACCGGTCGAGCGGCCCGGCCTGTACTTCGACGGTGGTTTCGGTGTCGGCAAGACGCACCTGCTCGCGTCGCTGTGGCACGCGGTGCCCGAACCGAAGGCCTACGGCAGCTTCGTCGAGCTGACCAACCTGGTCGGCGCGCTCGGCTTCGCCGAGGCCGTGCGCAGGCTCTCCGGGCACCGGCTGCTCGCCATCGACGAGTTCGAACTCGACGATCCGGGCGACACCACGCTGGTCAACCGGCTGCTGCGGGAACTGACCGACGCGGGCGTTTTCGTGGCCGCGACCTCGAACACCTTGCCGGACAAGCTCGGCGAGGGCCGCTTCGCCGCCGAGGACTTCCTCCGCGAGATCCAGTCGCTCTCGGCCCGGTTCACCGTCGTGCGGGTGGACGGGCCGGACTACCGGCACCGCGGCCTGCCGGACGCGCCCGCCCCGCTGACCGACGCCGAGCTGACCGCGAGCGCCGACGCCATCGACGGGTCCACAATGGACGATTTCGAGGCGCTGTGCGCGCACCTGGCCCGGTTGCACCCGTCGAAATACGGCCGCCTCGTCGACGGCGTGACCGCGGTGCACCTGCGCGGCGTGCACGCGGCGCCGGATCAGTCGGTGGCGCTGCGGCTGGTCGCGCTGGGCGACCGGCTCTACGACCGGGCGGTCCCGGTCGCGGTGTCCGGCGAGCCGATCTCCGCGCTGTTCACCGAGGAGATGCTGCGCGGGGGCTATCGGAAGAAGTACCTGCGGGCGGTGTCCCGGCTGGTGGCGTTGTCGCGCGACGCGGCCCAGCTGCGCGCTCGGACCACCAGCTGATCCCGGCCGCGACCGGCAGCACCACGCCCAGCGCCATGCCGTAACCGCCGATGATGTCGGTCAGGTAGTGGTAGCGCATGGCGACCAGGCCGACGGTCAGCGCCGCGACGAGCACCAGGTAGACGGCCCAGGCGATGATCCGCCCGCGCCGGGTGTGCAGCAGCGTGAGCGCGATCAGGAGCGCGATGGTGAACGCGCCGACCGAACTCACCGTGTGCCCGCTCGGGTAGGACAGGCCGCCGCGCGGGAAGGTCCGGTTGAATCCGGGTTTGAGCAGGATTTCGGTGATCGCGATGGCGATGCCCGGCCCGAGTACGGACAGCGCCACGATCGGCCAGGAGCGGGCGAACAGGCCGAAACAGAACACGATCGCGATCGCCGCGTACACGGTCGCGGTGTCGCTGGGCGCGACCAGGATGTGCGCGAGCACGCTGCGCTGGCCGATGTAGCGGTACGCGGTGCCGGCCACGCTCGCGTCGAACGCGTCCGGTTTGCCCTGACCGGCGAAGTGCACGCCGAGGGCCAGCATCTCCGCCCAGCCGACCAGCGCGATCAGCAGCGCGGGCAACCGGAAGCGGGCGGGCAGCAGGTTGGGCGATCTCTCGGGCACGAATCGACTATGCCCGAGAGACGGCCCACCGGTCAGCCCGCGACGACCTCGGCGATGGCGTCGATGCCGAAGTCCAGGTCAGCCTGGCTGATCACCAGCGGCGGCGCGACGCGCAGCGTGGTGTCGTGGGTCTCCTTGCACAGCACGCCGCGCTGGGCCAGCGCCTCGGACGCGACCCGGCCGGCCGGGCCACCGGGGCTGATCTCCACACCCGCCCACAGCCCGCGGCCGCGTACCTCGCTGACGCCGTGGCCGATCAGCTCGCCGAGCCGGGTGTGCAGGTACGCGCCGAGTTCGCGGGAACGGGCCTGGAACTCGCCGGTGGCCAGCAGCTTGATCACGGCACGGCCGACCGCGCAGGCCAGCGGGTTGCCGCCGAACGTCGAGCCGTGCTCGCCGGGCCGCAGCACCCCGAGCACGTCGCGGCTGCCCACCACCGCCGACACCGGCATGATGCCGCCGCCGAGGGCCTTGCCCAGGGTGTAGAGGTCGGCGCGGACGCCGTCGTGGTCCAGCGCGAGCAGATCGCCGGTGCGGGCCAGGCCGGACTGGATCTCGTCGGCGATGAACAGCGCGCGGGCCTCGTCGCAGATGTGCCGCACCTCGCGCAGGTAGCCGGACGGCGGCACGACCACGCCGGCCTCGCCCTGGATCGGCTCGACCAGCACGGCGGCGGTGCGCTCGTTGACGGCGTCGGCCAGCGAGTCGACGTCGCCGTACTTGACCACCTTGAAACCCGGGGTGAACGGGCCGAAGTCGGCGCGGGCCACGTCATCGGTGGAGAAGGACACGATGGTGGTGGTGCGGCCGTGGAAGTTGGACCCGGCGACCACGATCTCGGCCTGGCCCTCCTGCACGCCCTTGACCTGGTAGGCCCACTTGCGGGCCACCTTGATCGCGGACTCGACGGCCTCGGCGCCGGAGTTCATCGGCAGCACCATCTCGGTGCCGGTCAGCTCGGCCAGCTCGCGGCAGAACAGGCCCAGCTGGTCGTGGTGGAACGCGCGCGAGGTCAGCGTGACCTTGCCGAGCTGGTCCATGGCGGCGGCGACCAGGTCGGGATGGCGGTGGCCGAAGTTGAGCGCGGAGTAGCCGGAGAGGAAGTCCAGGTAGCGCTTGCCGGTGACGTCGGTGACCCAGGCGCCCTCGGCGCTGGCGATCACGACCGGCAGCGGGTGGTAGTTGTGCGTGCTCCAGCGCTCGTCGAGCGCGACGAAGTCAGCCGTGTCGATGGGCATGTCGGTATCCAGACGAGCGTCGGTAGCGGTCATGGCCCAAGGCTAAACGCTCTGGGGCGGCGATTTCAGCCACCAGGCGTTGCACGTTCAGATGTTTTGTTGTGTTGCGCCGATAGATGGCGGCGATCCGTTGCGTAGCGGTCTCCGGCCTTGACGCGATGCATGTGTAAGTAGAGACTTACCGTTCGTGGGGACTTACGGAGTGGCCGCGCTCGGCGCGCTCGGCGATCCGACCCGCCGGGCGATTTTCGAGCTGCTGACCGTCCGGCCGGCCGCCGTCGGGGAGCTGGCCGACCAGCTGCCGGTCAGCAGGCCCGCCGTGTCCCAGCACCTCAAAGTGCTCAAGGAGGCCGGGCTGGTGGTGGACAGCGCGGTCGGTACCCGGCGGCTCTACCGGGTCAACCCGGACGGGGTCGCCGCCATCCGCGGTTACCTGGACCAGCTCTGGGACACCGCGTTGGACGCCTTCAAGAAAGCCGCTGAAGAACAGGAGTAAGCGATGACTCAGCAGACCGAGACCAGCCTGCGCAAGACCGCGACCGTCGCGGCGAGCCAGGAACGCGCCTTCGAGGTGTACACGG
This sequence comes from Pseudonocardiaceae bacterium, assembly GCA_035248365.1. Taxonomy (GTDB): domain Bacteria; phylum Actinomycetota; class Actinomycetes; order Mycobacteriales; family Pseudonocardiaceae; genus CAJCJE01. The sequence continues at coordinate 23,971 of DATFHN010000032.1, forward strand.
CGGGATTCGGCACCTGGTGGCCGAGGCAACACCACATCGGCGAGGCCGAACTGGCCAAGGTGACGCTCGAACCCAGGGTCGGTGGGCGCTGGTTCGAGACCGGCACGGACGGCGTCGAATGCGACTGGGGCAGCGTGCTCGCCTGGGAGCCGCCCAGTCGCCTGGTGACCTCGTGGCAGTTGCAGGGCGACTGGAAGTACGACCCGGACCCGGCCAAGGGCAGCGAGATCGAGGTGCGGTTCATCGTGGAAGGACCGAACCGGACCAGGGTCGAGTTCGAACACCGGCACTTCGAGCGGCACGGTGCCGGCGCCGAGTCGGTGCGCAACGGCGTGGCAGGCCCGCAGGGCTGGGACTACATCATCCGGCTGTTCGCCGAACAGGCCGAGATCGGCTGACCCGGGAAGGGGGCCTGAAGGCGGATCTGATTGGCTGCCCACGTGGCTACCGAATTGCCTTCCTTCCTGCGGCTACAGGCCCGCACCCAGCGCTTCACCCTCGGTACCCCGAGGGAGTTCCAGCTCTCGCCGGATGGCCGCCGCGTGCTGTTCCTGCGGTCGGCCTCCGGCACCGAGCGCCGCAACTCGCTGCTGTCCGTCGACGTCGACACCGGCAAGGAAACGGTGATCGTCGACCCGGCCGACCTGCTCGGCGGCGACGAGCAACTGACCCAGGAGGAACGCGCCCGGCGCGAACGCAGCCGGACCCAGTCCGCGGGCGTGATCGGTTATGCCACCGACGCGAAGTTCCGCATCGCGGTGTTCACCTTGTCCAGCAAGCTGTTCGTGGCCGACCTGACTAATGGCGGCGTGCGCGAACTGCCCGCGACCGGCCCGGTGATCGACCCGCACCCGGACCCGACCGGCACGCACGTCGCCTACGTCTCGGGCGGCACGCTGCGGGTGATCGGCGTCGACGGGTCGAACGACCGCGCGCTGGCCGAACCGGAGGACGGCGACACCGACAACATCGCCTGGGGCCTGGCGGAATTCGTCGCTGCCGAGGAGATGGACCGCAACCGCGGCTTCTGGTGGTCGCCGGACGGCACCAGGCTGCTGGCCCAGCGCAACGATCGCACCGCCGTTCCGCGCTGGCACATCGCCGACCCGGCCAACCCGGACAAGCCGGCCAACACCGTCGCCTACCCGGCTGCGGGCACCACCAACGTCACCGTCACCCTGCACGTGCTCGGCGTGGACGGCGGCCGGGTCGACGTCGACTGGGACAATGCGACGCTGCCCTACCTGACCTCGGTGCACTGGTCAGCGGCCGGGGATCCGTTGCTGGCCCTGGAATCGCGCGACCAGACCCGTCAGGTGATCGTGTCGATCGACCCGGCCACCGGCGCGAGCACGCTCCGCCAGGACCGGACCGACCCGCACTGGATCGACGTCGTCCCCGGCGTGCCCGCGCTCACCTCGGACGGCAAGCTGGTCAACGTGGCCGCACTCGATGGCGCGCACCGGCTGACCGTCGACGGCGAACCGGTGACCGGCCCGGACGTGCAGGTGCGCCAGGTGGTCGACGTCGCCGAGGACATCCTGTTCACCGCGTCCACCGACGACCCGACCCAGACCCACGTGTTCACCGTGACCCTGGACGGGACGCTCACCAAGCTGACCGAGCAGCCCGGCGTGCACAGCGCCCGGCGCGGCGGCGACGCGCTGGTGGTCACCTCGTGGTCGCTGGCGCAGGAAGGCCCGGCGAACGAACTGCGCAAGGGCGGCGCGCGCACCGAGATCACCGCCTACCCGCTGGCTTCCGGCCTCCCGCTCAACCTGACCCTGCTCACCGCAGGCGAGCGCGACCTGCGCTGCGCATTGCTGCTGCCCAACGGCCACCAGCCCGGCTCGGCCAAACTCCCGGTGCTGCTCGACCCGTACGGCGGCCCGCACGCACAGCGGGTCCTGCACGCCGCCAACGCCTACCTGACCCCACAATGGCTGGCCGATCAGGGTTTCGCCGTGCTCGTCGCAGACGGCCGGGGCACGCCCGGCCGGGGCCCTGCCTGGGAACGCGCGGTGCACCACGAGTTCGCCGAGGTCACCCTGGCCGACCAGATCGACGCGCTGCACGCGGTCGCCGAACGCAACCCCGACCTCGACCTGTCCCGGGTCGCGATCCGCGGATGGTCCTACGGTGGGTACCTGGCCGCGCTCGCCGTGCTGCGCAGGCCGGACGTGATCCGCGCGGCGGTCGCCGGTGCGCCGGTCACCGACTGGCGGCTCTACGACACCTTCTACACCGAGCGCTACCTCGGTCACCCGGACACCAATCCCGAGGTGTACCAACGGAATTCGCTGCTCGACGACGCACCGAACCTGAACGCGTCACTGCTGCTCATCCACGGTCTCGCCGACGACAACGTGTTCGCCGCGCACACCCTGCGGCTGTCCTCCGCGCTGCTGGCGGCGGGCCGCTCGCACACGGTGCTCCCGCTGTCCGGGGTCACGCACATGAGCCCGACCAGCGAAGTCGAGGCGGAGAATTTTATGCGGATGCAAGTGAACTGGATCAAGCACACACTGGGCGCATGACCGAGCGACCCGAACGCTGGACCAAGGCCACCGTCTACCCGGACATGTGGCTGGACCCGGCCGACGATCCGCGCAACAGCGACGGCACCAGCCCGGACGGCGAACTGCCCACGTTGCGGGACTATCTCAAGGCCTACCGGTTCACCCTCCTGATGAAATGCGAAGGCCTCACGCCCGAGCAGCTGGCCCGTCGCTCGGTGCCGCCATCGACCATGTCCCTGCTCGGCCTGATCCGGCACGTCGCCAAGGCCGAGCGGGACTGGCGCGGCTGGATCGTGCCCGACCCACCGCCGCGCCTCTACGGCGAGCGCGACGCCGACTTCGACGGCGCCATCGCCGATCAGGCCGTCGTCGACGGCGCCTACGCCGACCTGGCCCGCGAACAGGCCGCGACCGACGCGGTACTGGCCGAGCACCCTGATCTTGGCGAGCGGCTGGGCAAGCGCAACATCGCGGTCCGGGACATCCTGGTGCACCGGATCGAGGAGTACGCGCGGCACTGCGGCCACGCCGACCTGCTGCGCGAGTGCGTGGACGGCCGCGTCGGCCAGTAAGCCGCTAAGATGGGCACGGTTTCCGACCTCGTCGATGGCTTTCGTGGTGCGCCGCAAAGCACTCGTGCACATGTCTGGTGGGCCTCGCCTCCGCACCCCGTCCGAACTCAAGGCCAGCAGGCGCCGCCGCGCGCACGGCTGCTGGGGACATCTGACCGTGGCGCCGTTGTGGCCGCTGCACGGTGTCAACCTGGGCACGCTGCTGCGCACCTGTGACGCGGTCGGCGCCTGCCTCGCCGTGCCCCGCCTGCCGTGGGTGCCCGAAGCGCTCGCGCGCGGCAACACGCTGCGCCGCCGCACCTGCGTGCACTTCACCGGCCCGGCCATCCCGTGGCTGGTCCGGCAACACGAAGCCGGGCACCGGATTCTCGGCGTCGAACTGGCCGACGAGGCCCTGCGCCTCGCCGACCTGCCGCCCGCCCGCGAACCGACCGTCGCCGTGCTCGGCCACGAGCAGTACGGCATCCCGCCGGAGGCGATGGAACTGCTGGACGCGGCCGTGGAGATCCCCATGGTCGGCCACGGCGCCAGCCTCAACGTCGCGGTCGCCGGTTCGCTCGTGCTCTACAAACTCGCCGGGCTCCTCTAGGTTGTCGCCAACGCTTCCGTTGGCGTGAGCCGAGCGGCCCGGATGGACGGATACACGCCGGCGATCACGCCGACCAGCAAGGCGCCGCCGATGCTGGCCGCGACCGAACTCAGCGGGATCACCGGTGGCCAGTCCTGGTAGGCCGCGTACCCGAGCGTCGCGAACGCGCCCAGCACCGCGCCGATGATCCCGCCGAACGCCGAGAGCAGCACGGCCTCGGTGAGGAACTGCCCTCGGATCTGGCCCCGGCTTGCGCCGAGTGCCCGGCGCAGCCCGATCTCCCTTCGCCGCTCCAGCACCGAGATCACCATCGTGTTGGCCACGCCGATCCCGCCGACCAGCAGCGCGACCCCGGCCAGGCCGATGAACAAGCTGGAGAACGTGTTCTCGGTGGCCCGTTTCGCCGCGAGCGCGTCCGATGGCCTGCTCACCAGCACCATGCCCGGCTCCTGCGGATCCAGGGTCGCGGGCAGCACCGAACGGACGTCGTCGATGGCGTCCTCCCGCGACTTGAGGTACAGCTCGGTCGGACGGCCGGTGAAACCGAGATCGGCCAGCGCGGCAGGCCAGCCGACCAGAACGGACTGTTCGATGTCGGTGGCCAGCGGCGTCGGATCGAGAATGCCGATCACGGTGAACCAGCGGTGGTCGATGTAGATCTGCGGCAGCGGCTGACCCGGTGGCAACGTGTTGATGCCGAGAATCGTCGCGGCCTGGAAGCCTAAAACGGCGGTGGGGAAGCGATCCGTTGCCGGACCGAGGAAAGTGCCCGCGTGGAGTGTCGCGTTGATCGAGGCCGGCAGACTGTCGTCGCTGCCGAGTACGGTCACGCCGACGCTGTCGTTCGGGTCGGCCTGATCGGTGCGCCGCACGGACTGGTGCGTGTTGCCCAGCGCGCTCGCGTCGGTCACCGGGCCGATCCTGCGCACCATGCCCGCCGCGTCTGGCTCGAAGGTGACCGGCGGGGTCTGGTTCGGTTCGGGCAGCGCCTGCAACATGTTGCTGCCCAACGCGGTCAGCTGGTTGAGCAGCGCCTGTTGGCTGGACGCGGGAATGCCGGTCACCACGATCATGGTGGCGATGCCGATGCAGATCCCGAGCGCGGACAGGGCCGCGCGGAGTTTGCGCACCCGCACCCCGATGAAACCGAGGCGCAGCACGTCACCGGGAGTCAGTCGAACGTTGTTGGTCACCGCAGGATTCCCTGATACTGGTCGGCGACGATCCGGCCGTCGCGCAGTTCGACCCGGCGCGGCAGTTGCGCCGCGATGTCCCGGTCATGGGTAATGATCGCGATGGTGGTGCCCTCGCGGTTGAGATCGATCAGCAGGTCCAGCACGGCCTGGCCGTTGTGCGAGTCGAGCGCGCCGGTCGGCTCGTCGGCAAGCAGCAGAGCCGGCCGGTTCACCAGCGCCCGCGCGATCGCCACGCGTTGCCGTTCGCCACCGGAGAGTTCATGCGGCCGGTGCCCGACCCGATGCGCCAAACCCACCCGCGCCAGCGCTTCCCGCGCCATCGGCAGCCGATCGCGTCGCCGCACACCCGCGTAGAGCAGCCCGGTCGCCACGTTCTCGGCCGCGCTGAGCCCCTCGGTCAGGTGGAACTGCTGGAACACGAACCCGAGCCATTGCCCGCGCAGCTGGGAAAGCCGCCGATCCGACAGCGCTGACACGTCCTGCCCGGCGACTTCCAACGTTCCAGAAGTCGGCAGATCCAACGTCCCCATGATGTTGAGCAACGTCGACTTGCCCGACCCGGACGGCCCGATGATCGCCAGCAGCTCGCCCGCCTCGATCGTCAAGGACACCTCCCGCAACGCGGCGACCTCGCCCGCATAGATCTTGCTCGCCTTGTCGAGCCGCAGCACCGTCATGACTGCGCGGTCTGGACACGCAGGCCCTCGGTCACGCCGGGCCCGCTCACCTCGACCTCGCCGTTGGCGAACAGCCCGGTCTGCACCGGAATCAGCTTCCCGCCCGGTAACTCCAGCGCGTACCCGCCACCGCGCAACGCGAGCAGCGCGGTCACCGGCACGGCCAGCACACCGGTCTTGCCGCTGGTGGTGAACGCGACCTGTACCGGTGCGGCCGCCAGATTCGCGACGTCACCGGGATTGTCCGCGCTGATGGTCACGTTCACGTTCGGCGGCGTCCCGGGCGATCCCGGATCGTTCTGCTGGTTGTTGTTGCTCTGGATGGTCTGGCTGATCGCGCCCACCGTGCCCGGAACCTGCTGGCCGCTCGGCAAGGTGATGGTCACCTTGTTGCCGCTGCTGATCCCGGTCAGGTTGGTCGCCGCGACCGGCACGGTGATCACCTTGTCGGTCGGCGTCACCGCGAGCACCGGTTCGGCAACGGAATCACCCAGCTGCGCCTGGATCGCGTTGACCCGCACCGCGCCGGGAAACACCACGATCTGCCCGACGCCGAGGGTGCCGGTCTGCGCCATGCCGATCTTCTTCTGCCACTTGGTGACCGCGTCCGCGACCGGTTGCGAGTACGTGTCACCGGACGGGACGTGATACCCGAGCGCGCGCAGGTTGTCCACGACCACGGTCACGTCCGGCCCGGTCAACGGCGGCGTGGCCACGTTCAGCGTGCGGTACAACGGCGAAGCGCCGTAGAACACGACCACCGGCTGATCGTCCACTCCGTACAGTGCCTGACCGCGCGAGATGGTCGATCCGGCCTGCGGCAGGCTGGTGATCGTGCCGCTGCCCTTGCCGGTCACCGTGCTCGCGGTGCCGAACCCGAGCGTGCCGGGCAAGGTCTGGCTGTTGGACAGGTTGGTGCGCACCACGGTCGCGGTGCTCACCGGCGCGGCGGCCGGTGGCCCGGCTGGTTTGTGCGCGTGCGCGGTGACGATCGCGATGCCGGCGATCAGCGCGGCGACCACCACCAGCGCGGCGACGCCGCCGATGATCCGGTTCTTGGTCACTTCTTGTCCGCGAAAGCCGTTTGTTCACAGGTGTCCTCGATCTGCGGCTCGTTCGCGGGCAGCGGCGGGCTGCCGTCGTCGAACGTCCAACTCAGACCGTTCGGGCCCGCGCTGGTGTCCTGGGTGAGGTGCACCATGACGCCGTGCGCGCGCAGGCAGCTGATGTCGTCCAGCCAGTCCTGGCGATAGTTCGGGTTGAGGCTCGGGTCCAGTTCGGGCGGTCCGACCGGCTCCTTGCTCAGGCACGCGTTGTAGGCCTGCTTCGGGATCGGCTCCTTGATCGCGGTCCGGTCGCCCGCTACGCCGGTCGCGCCCTCGGTGGTCGCGCCGTTGGCCAGCAGGCACACGTCCCAGGCGTGGATCAGCGCCTCGCGTTCCTGCGGCGTGTCGTCGATACGTTCCTGTGGACGTCCGGCGGTGACCGTCGTGGCTGGCGCCTGCCCGGCCGAACTCGCGGCGCTGCTGGGCAGGGATGCGACCTGCGGCGCGGCCGAATCGCTGCTACCGCTGCCGCACGCGGCCAGCGTGATCAGGCCCGTTGTCATGCTGGCGAGCGCGAGGTGTCGCCATGGGGGAGTCTTCACGCTCCCCTGCACGCGCGCCGCGCCCGATCGGTTGCCCCGGCCGGAGAAATCAGTGCGTGGTCGGCACGGTCGTGTCGCTGATCGCGGGCACGTGCTGATGGCTGGGCATGTTGACCTGTTCCAGTACCAGCCCGATGGTGGCCGCGACGATCACCCCGATGGCCGCGGCCAGCGGCGCGAACCGGCGAACCTGTCGCCTGCGAGGTCGCGTGTCAGTGAGCACAACCACTTACACGCACTGCGCTCACCTTTGGTTGCAAAGGATACGCACAGGTTACCGGCCCTTTTGCGCCAAGATCAGTCGATGCCGCCGTAGTGGCGCTGCATTCCGGCCAGCCACCGATCCGGGTCGGCTCCCTTGTGCGCGTACATGGCGCCCACCTCGGCGTGCGGCAGGATCAGGAACCGCTCCTCGTCGAGCCCGGCGATGACGATGTCGGCGACCTGAGCGGGTTCCAGGATCGGCGCCGCCGATGCGACTGCGACCGCCGACGGATTCCCCGACTCGACGCCCGGCATCAGCATGTTCGTGCGCACGCCCATCGGGCACAGCGCGCTGACCTTGATGCCGCGGCTGCCGTAGGTCATGGACAGCCATTCGGCCAGGCCGAGCGCGGCGTGCTTGGTCGCGGTGTAGGGCGCGTCGCCCGCGCAGCTGAGCAGACCGGCCGCCGAGACCGTCTGCAGCAGGTAGCCGGAGCCGCGCGCCAGCATCCCGGGCAGGACGGCCTTGGCGGCGTGCGCGTGCGCGAGGACGTTGATCTCCCAGGATCGCGACCAGTCCTCCGGTTTGGCGTCCAGGCCGACGCCGGTGGCGATGCCCGCGTTGGAGCAGAACAGGTCGATCGGACCGAACGAGCGCTCGCTCGCTTCGACCAGATCGGCGACCTGACCTTCGTCGGCCACGTCGGCGGCGATCGCGGTCGCCTTGCCGCCGCCTGCCACGATCTCCTCGGCGATGCGGCGGGCGGCTTCGTGGTCCACATCGGACAGCACGACCCCGGCCGCACCCTCCGCGGCGAACCTGCGGGCCAGCGCGGCGCCGATGCCGCCCGCTGCGCCCGTGATCACGGCGACCTTGCCGTCCAGCCGCATGTTGCCTCCCAGCGATGCGTATATACCGACTAGTCGGTATGTAGTACGGTACGGATGAGCTGGTCCGCTGGCAAGGGAGGCAGCAGGTGGGTACGAGTTTCGCTGGCAAGACCGCGCTGGTCACGGGCGCGTCGCGCGGCATCGGCAAGGCGATCGCGGTCGCCCTGGTCGAACACGGCGCCAACGTCGTGCTGTCCTCGCGCAAGCAGGACGCCCTCGACGAGGTCGCCGAGGAGATCCGCGGCAAGCACCCCGAGGCGCAGGTCCTGGCCAAGGCCGCACACGTCGCCCACCCGGAGGAAGCGCAAGCCTGCGTCGACGCGGCCATCGACGCGTTCGGCTCCCTCGACATCCTGGTGAACAACGCGGGCACCAACCCCTACTACGGCCCCCTCGTCGACCTCGACGCACCGCGCGCCCAGAAGACCTTCGAGATCAACCAGCTCTCCATGGTCACCTGGACCCAGCTGGCCTGGAAGAAGTGGATGCAGGCCAACGGCGGTGCGATCGTCAACATCGCCTCGATCGGTGGCATGACCACCGAGCCCGGCATCGGCTTCTACAACGCCACCAAGGCCGCGGTCATGCACTTGACCAGGCAGTTCGCCGCCGAACTGGCCCCCGGCGTCCGGGTCAACGCGATCGCGCCCGGCGTGGTGCGCACCCACCTGGCCAAGGCGCTGTGGGAGAACTTCGAGGAGCAGCTCTCCGCCAAACTGCCGATGCGCCGGATCGGTGAGCCCGAGGACATCGCCAAGGCCGCGTTGTTCCTGGCCGGCGACGATTCGTCCTGGATGACCGGTCAGACCATGGTCGTCGACGGCGGCGCGCTGGTGTTGCCGCAGGTCACGCTCTAACAGAGAGGCTGCCGATGTCCCGCTGGGGAATCACCCTCCCGCTGACCGGGGTGCCGCTGGCCGCGCACCGCGACCTGGTCAAGTCGCTGCCCGACCTCGGCTACACCGACGTGTGGAGCGCCGAGACCGCTGGCACCGACGCGTTCACCCCGCTCGCGCTGATCGCCGAGTGGGCGCCCGAACTGCGCCTGGGCACCGCGATCGCCCCGGTCTACACGCGCGGCCCCGGCCTGCTGGCGATGACCGCCGCGACCATCGCCGAACTGGCGCCGGACCGGTTCGTGCTCGGCATCGGCAGTTCGTCCCCGGTCATCGTCAAGGACTGGAACGGCCTCGCCTTCGACGAGCCGTTCGGTCGCACCCGCGACACGCTGCGCTTCCTGCGTTCCGCGCTGGCGGGGGACAAGGTCACGCAGACCTACCCCACCTTCGGCGTGCGCAAGTTCAAGCTGGAACGCCCGCCCCAGTTGCCGCCGCGGATCATGCTGGCCGCGCTGCGCCCCGGCATGCTCAAGCTCGCCGCGAGCGAGGCCGACGGCGCCATCACCAACTGGCTCTCCGCCGAGGACGTGCGCACCGTGCGCGGCGTCATCGGCCCGGACGTCGAACTGGCCGCGCGGATCTTCGTCTGTCCCACCGAGGATGTCGAAGCCGCCCGTGGCCTCGGCCGGTTGCTGATCAGCAGCTACCTCACCGTGCCCGCCTACGCCGCGTTCCACGATTGGCTGGGCCGCAAGGAAATCCTGGCGCCGATGCACAAGGCGTGGGCCGAAGGCGACCGAGCCGCCGCCAACGCGGCCATCCCGGACGAGGTCGTCGACGCGCTGGTCGTGCACGGCAGTCCGGCGAAATGCCGCGAACATGTCGCCCGCTACGTCCAGAATGGGCTGGACACCCCGGCGATCGCGGTGCTGCCGACCAGGGCCGACCCGGTCGAGATGGTGCGGGCACTGGCCCCGAAGAACTGAGGAGCAGCGAATGGCGCGTGCGGCAACGGCTCGCGGTGAGCGAGGGGAGCGGGACACCCGCAGCCCCATGGAAGAGCGGATCATCGCCGCCGCCGTCACCCTGTTCGCCGAGCGCGGTTTCGACGGCACCGCCGTCCAGCAGATCGTGGATCGAGCCGAGGTCACCAAGGGCGCGCTCTACCACTACTTCGACTCCAAGGACGACCTGCTCTACGAGATCTACCGCTCCCTGATCGGCGTCCAGAACGCCGACCTGGACGCGATCGTCGAACGCGGCCTGCCGGCCGGAGAAACCGTCCGCGCCATCCTGGTCGACGTCGTCTCCACCACTGCCAAACGCTTGCCGGAGGCCGTTGTCTTCTTCCGTGAGGCGCACAAACTCCACGACAAGCAGATGGTCGCCTACCGCGCCGACCGCCGCCGCTACCACGAAAGCTTCCGCAAGGTCATCGCCAACGGCCAGGCCAGCGGCGAATTCGCCACTACGGTCCCCGCCGAGACGGTCGTCCAGATCGCCATGGGCGTGGTCAACCAGCTCCCGGTCTGGTATCGGGCCGACGGCCCGAAAACCCCCGAACAACTCGGCAACGAAATAGCCGACTTCGTCCTCTCCGCCCTCCGCGTCTGATCCTCAGCCGAGGCCGCCGGGCAGCGCCTCGCGCAACGCGGCGATGGCCGCCCGCACCGCTGGATGCCGCCCAGCCCCACCGCGAAACGCGATCCGGGTCCGTCGGCACAACTCGACCCGGCTCAACCGCACCCCTGCCGGGGGCCCCAACGCTCCCAGCTCCGGCACCAGCGCAACCCCTTCACCCGCCGCGACGAACGCCAGCACCGTGTCGAAATCATCGATCCGATGCCGGACGTCCGGCGTGAACCCGGCCGCCTCGCAGGCCCGGATCGTCATGGCATGACACCGAGTCCCCGGACTGGCCACGATCCACGGCGACTCCCTCCCCGCCGCCAGCGACTCAACGCCCTGCACCGAAGCCAAGTACATGTCCTCAGCACACAACGCCTCATCGACGATCCCCGGCTCAGCCGGAAACGGCACGAAGTCATAGTCATGGACGAGCGCTACCTCCAATTCGCCCGCCCGCAACGCATCCCCGACATCGGCCGGATCGACCTCGAACACCATCGGCGTCAGCCCCGGATGCGCGGCGCCCAGGGCGCGCAACGCGCCGGGCAGGATCGTCCGGGTGGCCGACGGAAACGCCCCGATCCGCACCGGCCCGCTCAGCCCTTCGCGAGCGCTCGCCAACTCCGCCTCAGCAACTTCCAAGCGCTCGATAACCACCTCGGCATGCGCGACCAACCCCCGCGCCGCCGGAGTGAGCACAACGCTGCGCCCACTCCGCTCCAGCAAAGCAACTCCAGCTTCCTTCTCCAAAGCGCTGAGCTGCTGCGACACCGCGGACGGACTGAACGCCAGCGCGTCCGCGACCGCGGCGATGGTGCCGCGCAGGGCCAGTTCGCGGAGGAGGCGCAGCCTGCGCACGTCGAGCATCAGCTGAGCTTACGCTCAAGCGCGGAAATGCGAACTGGAACTTCAGCCTCCTGCCCGGCACGCTGAACCCATGACCCTCCGCGGCATCCATGTCCCGCTGATCACGCCCTTCGGCCCGGACGGCGCCATCGCCGCCGATGCCCTCGCCGAGCTGGCCAATGCCGCCCTCGACGCGGGGGCCGCTGGACTGGTCGCGCTGGGCACGACCGCGGAGGTGGCCGCGCTCGGCGTCGGCGAGCGCACCGAGGTCATCGACATCTGCGCCCGCATCTGCCGCGAGCGCGACGCGTCGCTGATCGTCGGCGTCGGTGGCAGCGACACCGCGTCGACCCTGCGCGCATTGGAAGAAGTGACCCCGCAGGCAGCCGCCGCCCTGGTGACGGTCCCGTCGTTCACCCGCCCCGGCGAAGCAGGCGTCCGCGCGCACTTCGCGCACCTCGCCGAACACAGCCCGGTCCCGCTGGTGATCTATCACATCCCCTACCGAACCGGTCAGGCACTGAGTGCGGCGGCCCTCCGCGAAATCGGCGCACTGCCCGGCATCGTCGGCGTGAAGTACGCGGCGGGCGGCATCGACGCCGAGACCATCGGCCTGTTCGCAGACCTGCCAACGGACTTCTCGGTCCTGGTCGGCGACGACCTCTACCTCAGCCCGTTGCTGGCGCTGGGCGCCCACGGCGGCATCCTCGCCTCCGCCCACCTGGCGACGTCGTCCTTCGTGGCCCTTCACCAAGCCTGGCAATCCGGCGACATCACTCGCGCCCGCGGCATCGGCAACAACCTGGCGCGCCTGGCCGCGGCGCTGTTCGCCGAACCCAACCCCACCGTGATCAAGGGCGTCCTGCACGCCACCGGCAAGATCCCCACCCCCGACGTCCGCCTGCCACTGCTCCCGGCAAGTCACGCCTCGGTGGATGCCGCCCTCAAACTCCTGGCCGACCTCGGCTAGACGCAGTCCCAGTAGAACCGCCCCTCGATTCCGTCCGGGCTCAGATAGGCATACCCCGTGCCACCACCGAAATTCAGCGCGTAGGCGTCGTCGTCCCAGCCTTCGGCGCCGTCGAGCTGGAAGAAGAAGCGCCACGGTGGACCCAGCACGAGGTGCGGCTGCCAGAAGCACGGCTTGCCGCCGACATAGCTGCGCGGCGAGAGCACGTCGGTCTCCGGTATCTCCAGCGCGATCCCGGCGATCTCGGCCTCCTGCGCCGCGATCTCCGCGTCCAGCGCCGCCTCCTCGGCCGGATCGAGTTCGGCGACGCCGACATGTAACTCGACCGGCACGTGATCGTCCCAGTCCGTCCCGCGCCGCCACAGGCTCGGACCGGTCGCGGCAGCGGTGGTCGTCAGAAAGTCCGGAATGCGCCCGCCCGGTTGCACCAGCAGCGCATTCTCGCCACCCTCCGGTTCGAACGTCGGCAGGGTCCCGTCGGGATCATCGGTGATGAACAGGTAGGCGATCCGGCCCCCGGAACCCGGAATCGGGAACTGTCCGACGAAACACATCGGCGTCGCCAGCTCGCGCGACACCGGCCAACTCGGCGCGTCCAGCCACACCGGTTGCCCGCCCAGCTTGGCGCGCGGCTCGCGAATGGGCGCGTCAGCGGGCTGAAAGGAGAGTTCGAGCCGGTCCGCGAACAGGATTTCGGTCAGCACCGGCTGGTCCGGCCCGTCCGGCTCGCTGCCGTCCATCCCGCGGGTACCTCTGATCTTGTCTGGCTTAACCCCTGGCGTCGGTGGGGTGATCTTGCCACGATGGATTCGGCGCACGAGGGGAGGCCGCTGACACCATGTCGAACCCTCGCCGCGCACAACGCCCGGTCGTGCTGGTCACCGGCGCGTCCCGCCGGGCCGGTATCGCCAGCGCCACCGCGCTGCGTCTCGCCGAGGCAGGCTGGGACGTCGCGATCACCCACCACATGCCCTACGACACCCGCATGCCCTGGGGCGCCGACGACGGTGCGGTCGAAGAACTGCTGCGCAGCATGGCCGGTCACGGCGCGCGAGCCTTCGCCATGGCCGCCGACTTCGCGCAGCCCGACGAACCCGAGCGCGTCTTCGACGAGGTCATCCAGGCGCTCGGCCCGGTCACCGCGCTCGTGCTCGGCCACGCCGAATCGGTCAACTCGACGATCATGGACACCGAGCTGGAATCGTTCGACCGGCACTTCGCGGTCAACACAAGGTCGAACTGGCTGCTGATCCGCGAATTCGCCCGCACGTTCAAAGGCGCGTTCGGCACCGGCCGTATCATCGCGCTGACCTCGGACGCGGTCGTCGGCGAGATCGCCTACGGTGCCTCCAAAGCCGCCCTCGACCGCATCGTGCTCGCCGCCGCGATCGAGTTCGCCCCGTTGGGCATCACCGCGAACTGCGTCAACCCCGGCCCAACCGACAACGGCTGGCTGACCGAAGACCTCCGCACCGAACTGACCGCCCGCACCCCGCTGGGCCGACTGGGCCTCCCGCGCGACGCCGCGAACCTTGTCGCGTTCCTGTGCTCGGCCGAAGGTGGCTGGATCAACCGCCAGGTACTCAACAGCAACGGCGGCTTCGACTCGTAATCCGTCCGGCTGACCCAAGGCCTATCGAGGGCTCCGCTCACGGTATAACGAAGGAAGGTAAACCTAACCTGGCCGGTTCCGGTCGGTGACAACAGGAGGCGTCTGGTGGAGCGACTGCTCGCCGGTGGTCGCAACGGACCAGAAAACCTGGCCGAGTTGATCCCCACAGCCCTGGCCGCGACCAGAACCGGTCAAACCCGCCGCAGACCGCCACAACCCCCGCCCGCCATCACCATCCCCGCCCCCGTCGCCAACCCACCCCTGACGGCAACAATCGCCCCCGCCACACCCGGCCCAGCGGTGCCCCATGGTGGTCCGGCGGCGACCGCAGCCACCGTCGCCGCCCCCGGTCCAGCGACCTCCCACGCTCCAGCCGCGGTCGGCGGGCCAGCGACCGCCTATGCCCCAGCCCCGGCCGGCGGGCCAGCGGCGACCGCCGCCGCTATCGCCGCGCTCACCCCTCTCCTCCCCGCCACCGGCATCGGCGCCGAAGCCGCCCTGCGCGACCTCACCACCGCCTTCGTCGCAGGCTCCGTCGACCCGGCCGAGCCCTGGTGCGCCGCGCACCTGCACGGCCCGCCCCTGGCCGTCGCGGCCGTCGCGGACCTGGTCGTCAGCGCCGTCAACCCGTCCATGGACTCCTGGGACCAGGCCCCCATCGCCAGCGACCTCGAACGTGCCCTCACCGCCGAACTCGCCGCGCTCTGCTTCCCCGCGCCCACTGTGTCCACCCCAGACGGGCTGATCACGAGCGGCGGCACCGAATCCAACCAACTCGCGCTGCTCCTCGCGCGCGAGCACGCAGGCGGCTCGGTCACGCCGATCTGTGGCGCCAACGCCCACCACAGCGTCGCCCGCGCCGCGTGGCTGCTCGGCCTCCCGCAACCGGTCGTGGTCGACTGCGCCGACGAGCAGCTCCGCCCTGACGCCCTGGCCCGCGCCCTCGCCAGCACCACCGGCCCCACCATGATCATCGCCACCGCGGGCACCACCAACGCGGGCGCCATCGATCCGCTCCCAGCTATCGCCGACCTCGCCCGCGCCTACGGCGCCCGCCTGCACGTCGACGCGGCCTACGGCGGCACCCTCCTGTTCAGCCCGACGCACGCACCGCTGCTCACCGGACTCGACCGGGCCGACACCGTCGCGATGGACCTGCACAAACTCGGCTGGCAACCCATCCCCGCCGGTGTCCTGCTCAGCGCGGACGCGGCCGATCTCGCTCCGCTCGGCATCAGCGCCGACTATCTCAACGCCGACGACGACCTCGAAGCAGGCCTGCCCGACCTGCTCGGCCGCTCCCTGCACACCTCGCGCCGCGCCGACGCGTTCCGCATCGCGGTCAGCCTGCGCGCGCTGGGCCGCGCCGGTCTCGCCGCCATGATCGACCGCTGCCTGACCACCGCCTCCGACCTCGCCGCCGCCATCGACGCCCACCCCGCCCTGCGCCTCTGGCACACCCCGACCCTCACCACGGTCCTGCTCCGGCCCGCCCTCGCCGACCAACTCGGTCCGGTCGCTGGCGACGACCTGGTAGCCACGCTCCGCCGTCACCTGCTCGACACCGGTCAGGCCGTGCTCGGCCGCGCCCGCATCGCCAAACCGGACGGCACGGATTCCCGGTGGCTCAAGCTGACCCTGCTCAACCCGGAGGCGACGGTCGCCGACTACCTCCCGCTGCTCGACCTGATCGCCGACACAGCGCGCATCATCGCCGCGGCGGAGGTCCGCGCGTGACCGCTGCCGTTCGGCAGGCTCCGCTGGACCTGCTCGGGGTCGGCGTCGGCCCGTTCAACCTGTCGCTGGCCGCCCTCGCCAGCACCGTCCCCGGCCTGCGCGCCGCGTTCCTGGACCGATTGCCGGAATTCCGCTGGCATCCCGGCCTGATGATCGAGGGCGCCACCGTGCAGGTGCCGTTCCTCGCCGACCTGGTGTCGCTGGTCGCGCCCGCGCATCCGTTGTCATTCCTCAGTTATCTGGCCGACGTCCAGCGGCTTTTCCCGTTCTACTTCGCCGAGCGCCTGCACGTGGACCGCACCGAGTACGACGACTACCTGCGCTGGGCCAGCAAACGCTTGCCAGCGTGCCGGTTCGACACCGAGGTCACCAGCGTCGACTGGTCGGCCGAACACGGCGCCTTCGTGGTCGACGCGATCAGCGCGGGCACGCCGACCCGGTTGCTCGCGGGCAACATCGTCCTCGGTGTCGGCACCACCCCGTCCGTCCCGGCGGCGCTGCGTCCGTTGGTCGCCGACCAGGATTCCCTCGTACTGCATTCCGCCGACTACCTCGATCACCGCGACGCCCTCGCCGCCGCCGATCAAGTCGTGGTGATCGGATCCGGTCAGTCCGGCGCCGAAGTCTTCCTGGACCTGCTGCGGCGCAGGCCGGTCGGCCGCGAACGTTTGCGCTGGTTCGCGCGCACCTCGGCGTTCGCGCCGATGGAGTACTCCAAACTCGGTCTGGAACATTTCACCCCCGACTACACCCGGTTCTTCCATGGCCTGGCCGAACCGGTGCGTTCTAAGCTGGTCGACGCGCAGTGGCAGCTGTACAAGGGGATCAGCGCGGAGACCATGGCCGAGATACACGACGAGCTGTACCGCCGAAGCGTCCATTGTGGATGGCCTGATGTCGACGTCACACCCGGCGTCGAAGTACACGCGGCGCGCCGGGTGGGTGGCCGCTACGAACTCGACCTCGGCCACGTCCAGGACCACGGCACCCGAACCGTCGCCGCCGACGGCATCGTGCTCGCGACGGGTTACACCGAACGAGCGCTGGATCAGCTCCTCGGCCCATTGAACGAGCGCTCGATAAGGGACGGTGCCGGCCGGCTGATCGTCGGCGCCGACTACCGGGTTCGGCTCGATCCCGCGATCAGCGGGGCGTTGTTCGTGCAGAACGCCGAAAAGCACACGCATGGCGTTGGCGCACCCGACCTCGGTCTGGGCGCCTGGCGCGCCGCGACCATCCTGAACAGCATCCGCGGCCGTGAGGTGTTCCGGCTTCCGCCGCGCACGGCGTTCACCAGCTTCGGTTTGGCCCGATCGGCCTACCACCAAGACGAAGGCGAGGCCGGCTCGTGAGTGCGCCCCAAGCAGCAGCCTGGCAGCAGGCAGGCACGCTGATCCTGCACAAGATGCTCGGCGAACTCAGTTATGAGGGTTTGCTGAGCCCGCAGCCGGAGAATCCCCCAGCACACTGGCTGTTGGAGCTGCCGGACGAGGTCCGCTACCGGTTCGTCGCGCGGCGCGGTGCGTTCGAGTGCTGGGTGGTGGCGCCGGACAGCGCAACCCGTCAGGCCGGCACCGGGCCGATCGAGCGAGCGTTCGATCCACGCGCTCTCGTCGTCGACGCGCGCTCGGTTCTCGGCCTCACCGGTCTGCGCCTTGCCGACGTGCTCGCCGAACTGACCGCGACCATCACCAACGAAGCCGCCAGGATCGCATCGGCGCCGCGCACCGTTGAACTGGCCACAATGGACTATGACCGGGCCGACGGCAAGCTCACCGGGCATCCCAGGCTGGTGCTGAACAAGGGCCGGCTCGGCTTCGCCGAGCGCGACCGCGCGCACTACGCACCCGAGTCCGGCGCGACCTTCCCGGTGCACTGGATCGCGGTCCGCAGGGAACTCGCGGAGTTCCGCTCGGTACCTGGGCTCACAGCTGAGAAACTGCTCGTTGAGGAACTCGGCGCTGAGAAGATCGCAGACTTCACCCGCGTACTCGCCGGGCACGGCGACCCCGCCGACTACGTCTGGCTGCCGGTACATCCCTGGCAGCGCGAGGAAATCCTCGGCACGCTGTACGCGGGCGAGTTCGCCACCGGCCAGGTCGTCGATCTCGGCATATCGAGCGATCGCTATATCCCGCACCAGACCGTCCGAACGCTCGCCAACCGCTCGCACGACACCAGGCGCGACGTGAAAACCGCGCTGTCCGTGCGCAACACCCTGGTCTACCGAGGGCTCGCGTCGGGAGCGACGCTGGCCGGGCCGTCGGTCACGCACTGGCTGACCACGCTGCACGAACGCGACCCGTTGTTGTCGCAGCAGTACCGGTTCGGCCTGCTCGGCGAGGTCGCCAGCGTGTCCGTGCGGCATCCGGTGTTCGGCGCGCTCGACGAACTGCCGTACCGGTTCCACGAGACCCTCGGCGTGTTGTGGCGGGAGCCGATCCGCACCCGGGTCGAGCCGGACCAGCGCGCGATCTCCTATGCCGCGCTGCCGTATCGGGATGCGCAGGGCGTCGCGCTGATCAGCGAGTTGATCCGGGCCAGCGGCTTGGCGCCGCTGGAGTGGCTGCGCAGGGTGCTCGACCTGACGCTGACCCCGCTGCTGCACTGGCTGCTCCGCTACGGCGTCGCGTTCTGCCCACACGGCCAGAACCTGATCCTGATCGTGGACGCGGAATCGAAGCCGGTGCGCGCGTTCATCAAGGACTTCGCCCAAGGCGTCGACTTGCTCGACGAAGACCTGCCCGAATACGCCGAACTCGCGGCCGATGCGAGGGCGGGCATGCTGCGCTGGCCGGCCTATCTGCTGGCGCAGTCGCTGTTCAGCTCGGTGTTCAGCGGGCAGTTGCGGTTCATCGCCGAGATCCTGTTCGACGATTTCGGCGCCGCGCGCACCGAGTGCTGGCAGCTCGTGCGGGACATCGTGGCCGACTATCGCGCCGCGCACCCGGAGACCGCGTCGCGGCTGGACGACTGCCGGTTGTTCGACGAAACCGTGGAGAGGGTCTGCCTGAACACCGAGCATCTGGCCGGGCAGGGCTTCGACAAGGTGGACCGGGACGACGAGTTCGACGTGCGGCAAGGCATGGTCCGCAACCCTCTCGCCGGCCCCGACCCGGACGGCGCCTGGTGACCGTGGTGAACCGGGGGCTGGGCGCGGTGCGGCCGGTGGGGGCGCGGTCGTTGGCGCAGCGGGCTGAGGCCGCGCTGGCGATCCTGCCCGCGTTCCGGTCGGCCGCCGACTCGGGGCGGGTTGATCGGGTTCTGCTGTTGCTCCCCGACCCGCATGCGCGCTTCGTCGCGGTGGAGCTGGCTGCCGATTTCGTGCGCGACGTTGTGTTGGAGCGCGGGTATGGGGCCTGTACTTATGTGCTCGCCTGGGATGTGCGTCGGGAGGCGATCGACGCGCCCGCGTTGCGCGATTATCTGGGCGGGTATGGGGACTTCCTGCTCATCCCCGATCTTGCCACCTTGCAACCGGTTGCGGGCCGGCCTGCCACCGTCGCGGTGGTGTGCGACGCGGCGTGGCCGGACGGTTCACCGGTCGAGTTGGCGGCGCGGCAGGTGTTGCGGGCTCGGCTGGCCGACGCGGAGGCACGCGGGTTGGTGCCGTCTGTCGGGATCGAGCACGAGGTCACGTTCTACGACTCGGCCGGCGCACCGTTGACGGGGCACGGGATCGACTATGCGCTGCACACGAATCCGGCCTTGGATTCGGTGCTGGCGGGGATTCGGCGGGCGATCGCGGACAGTCCGCTTGGGGTCGAGTCGGCTCGGGCGGAGTGTCATCCGGGGCAGTACGAGATCGTGCTGGCGCATCGGGATGCGCTGGCTGCTTGCGATGATGCGATGTTGTTGCAGCATCTGGTGCGGACCGCCGCCGCCGAGCAGGGGGCTCGGGCCAGTTATCTTGCCGCGGAAGGGGTTGGGCGGGGGAGTTCCTGCCATGTTCATCTGTCTTTGTCTGGAGTGGACATTCGGCAGGGGTTCCTTGCGGGGGTGTTGCGGGCGGCTCGGGAGTTGTCGGCGGTGTGGGCGCCGACCGTGAACTCTTATGTTCGGCTGCGTACCGCGCCGTTTTCGCCTCGGGTGTTGCGCTGGGGGCCGGATGACCGGACCGCCGCTGTTCGGGTTGCTGGGCGCGGCGACTCGCTGCGGTTGGAGTTTCGGTTCGCGGGGGCTGATGCGCAGACGCATTTGGTTGTTGCCGCGTTGCTGGCGGCTGGGCTTTCTGGGATCGAGGACGAGTTGACGCCGCCGGAGGCTGGGGTTGCGGTGGGGGAGCTTGCCGCTACGCCTTGGGAGGCGTTGCGGTTGTTGGAGTCTTCTACTTTGGCGGAGCGGTTGTTGGGGCGGGCGGTGGTGGGGCAGCAGGTGGCTTTGCTGGAGTCGGAGCTGGCCGCTGCCTGTGAGACCGTGAGCGATGTGCAGCGGGTCCGTGGGGCCCTCAGGGCCTGACCGACGCGGAGGGCCCCAACCCCCAGCTACTTGTCGGCTACCAGTTTGCCCGCGGCGCCCCAGCTTTCCGTTGGCACGTCGTGGAAGAAGACCCACACCGACTCCGGCGACGTGTCGTAGGCGCTGACGAACGCGTCGGTGATCTGCTTGATCAGTTCGCGCTTCTGCTCGACGGTCTTGGGGCCTTGCTGGATCGTGACGACCGGCATCGCTACTCCTGTTGATTGTTGACTGCCTTGTCGTCAGTTCAGCGCGGAGGCGGCCACCGAGCTAGGAGCAAGCGGTGATGGGAGCGATCACGGATGCTGATCGTTGGGCGTTTGCGCTGCTCGGGCGCAGGCCGCGCGTAGTTGTGAGTACGCGGGCGGCGGGGTGACGCTGGACACCGCCAGGTAGGTGGGCATGGTCAATTCCTCGGCCAACGGGCGGAAGGCCACGCGCGGGGCAGGCAGCACCGTGGCGTGGGTCTGGTAGAGGACGGTCCAGGTCGGAGCGCCGACGCCGATCGAGGCGATGGTGTCCTGCATGGTGGTGAACGGGCGACCGAGGACGGGCGTGAAACCGGCTTCGCGGCAGGCGTCGATGACCAGGTCGTACAGGGGGCGGTTGCGGCTGCGCTCGGCCAGGCGGAGCGGGATCGTGGCCAGGTCGGCGAGGTTGATCTGGTCGGCCTTGGCGAGCGGGTGGGCTGCGGGGAGGGCGACCATGATCGTGTCGGTCCACACGCGTTCGAAGTCGAGCTGCGGGCTGGCGTCGATGCCTCGGACGAACGTGGCATCGAGCTGATTCGCGCGGACTCGGTCCAGCCGGGTCTTGGTCGGCGCGGCGACCAGTTCGACCTGGATCTTGGGCGCGCTGCGGGCGAACTCGTCGAGAACCGCGTTGAGGCGCTCGCCGAGACCGTCGCTGGTGCCCAGGCGCAGGGTGCCGCCACGGGCGCTGACCAGGTCGGCGACGGCGGCGCGGGCGCGTTGCTCGGCGGCGAGGACGTTGCGCGCTTCGGGCAGCAGACGTTCGCCTGCCTCGGTGAGCAGCACGCGCCGGGGCGACCGATCGAAGAGTTCGACGCCGAGTTCGCGCTCCAGCCGGTGGATCTGCTGGCTGACCGCCGACTGCACGATGTGCAGCCGTTCGGCGGCGCGGCCGAAGTGCAGCTCTTCGGCGACGACGACGAAGGTCTGGAAGCTGCGCATCTCGATCACGGCCGGTCCCTCATGCTGTGAGCGTAGCTGTGCTACCTTTGTTCTAGAGAAGATAGAACAAATGGTGGAGGTGGTCGCGATGAGCGGTTCGACCGCGGTGGTGGTGGACCACCTGACCAAGCGGTTCGGTAGCCGGATCGCGTTCGACGACGTGTCCTTCGAGGTCGGCCATGGCGAGGTGTTCGGCTTCCTCGGCCCGAACGGGGCAGGCAAGACGACGACCGTGCGGACCCTGGGCACGCTGATCGCGCCGACCTCGGGCTCGGCCACGGTCGCGGGCATCCCGCTGACCCCGGCCAACGGGCCGGAGATCCGGTCCCGGATTTCGATCATGCCGGAGTCGCCCGGGCTTTATCTGCGGCTGACGGTGCTGGAGAACCTGGAGTGTTTTGCCGGGCTTTATGGGCTTTCCGATGCGCGGAAGCGGATTCGGGAGGCGCTGGATGCGGTGAATCTGGGTGGGCGCGCCAATGACTTGTGCGGGGCCTTGTCGAAAGGACTTCGGCAGCGGGTGGCGCTGGCTCGGGCGGTGTTGAACGAGCCTGCCGTGCTCTTTCTCGACGAGCCGACTTCTGGACTTGATCCGGTCGCGGCGCGCGAGGTTCACGAGCTGATCGGATCATTGCGGGAGCGCGGTGTCACCATTTTCTTGACCACGCACCGGCTGGAGGAGGCGGAGCGGCTGTGCCATCGGGTCGCGATTCTCAACACCACGCTTCGGTTGATCGGTAAGCCTGCCGAGTTGCGTACGCGGCTGTTCAATCGGCAGTTGGCCGTTCGTACTCGGGCTGGGGTCGATGATCCTGATCGGGTTTTCGGTGGGCTGACCGGCGTTGAGGGGTGGGCCGGTTCCGCTGGGGATTATGTGTTGACGGTGGCTGATCCGGATGTTGCCGCGCCCGCGGTTTCGCGGGCGTTGGTGTCGGCCGGGGCGGACGTGCTTTCGATCGCCGAGTCCCGGCGATCGCTTGAGGATGTCTACCTCGAACTGATCGATGAGGATGTCGAGGTCAGGCGATGAGTATTCGGTGGGTTCGGGTGCGGGCGATCTTTCGCAAGGAATTGCGGGACTACCGCCGCAATCGGTTCATCATGGTGATCACGATGGCGTTGCTGCCATTGTTGTTCGCCACGTTGCCGATGATCCAGTTGTTCACCCTCAGCGCGAGCGTGTCGACGACACGGCTCGACGCGCGTATCGGGTTGTCGTTGTTGTACATGCTGATCATTCCGACGATCATCCCGTCGACGCTGGCCGCGTACTCGGTGGTGGGTGAGCGGGAACAAGGCACGCTCGAACCGGTGCTGATCACGCCCATTCATCGTTCGGAGTTCCTGATCGGCAAAGCGCTGGCCGCGCTCGTGCCCGCGTTGACCATCGCTTATGCGGTGTTCGGGATCTTTCTCGGCGCTGCCGCGATCTTTGCCGCTCCTGGGGTTGCTTCGGCGGTGTTCCAGCCTTCGCATCTGTTGGTTCAGTTGCTGTTCACGCCGTTGCTGGCGGGCTGGTCGATCTGGGTGGGAATCGCGATTTCCGCGCGGATGAGCGATGTGCGGGCGGCGCAGCAACTCGGGGTGCTGTCGGGTTTGCCGCCGTTGGCGATAGTGGCTTTGCTGTCGTTCAACGTGATTCCAGCCTCTCTCTGGCTGGCGTTGGGGCTGGCCGCGGTGCTGCTGTTGATCGACGGGCTGGCTTGGCGGGCGGTCGCGGGGATGTTCGATCGAGAGCGGCTCATTACCGGCCGGAAATGATCTATTCGGAAAGGAGTTGTCATGGGAGCGACGCTGATGTTGGTGCGACACGGGTTCGCGATCGAGCTTCGGCGGGGTGAGTTCGATGCTCTCGTCGACGGGGAACAGGTCGCCACGCTCGTCGCCCACGACCGGATCGAGGTGCCGATCGAACCTGGTCGGCACACGCTTCGCATCGAAGCGGGGCGGTATTCCAGTCCGGCGCGGTCGTTCGAGGCGGTCGACGGGGAGACGGTCACGTTCCAGTTGCACGGCGCGAATCTGTGGCCGGTGTTCGTGGCCTCGCTGGTCAAGCCGGATCTGGCTATCTCGTTGAAGCGGGTGAACCGGCCGCCAGCGTGAGGACATGGTGCAGGTCGCCCGCTGCTTCGAGCGCGCAGGCGGCAGACGCGACGGTGAGACCGATCGCGACCAGAGCGAACATGCCGGTCGGCGAGGTGAGGATCAGCCGCAACCTGCGGGCGGGCGGGGCGATCAACAGCGCGGCGACGCGGCGCGGCACCTCGCCTGCCGCGGCCGCGAGCAGTACCGGATCGGGGGTGATGGCGTGGTTCTTGGTGGCGAGCGCGGCCTTGCCGACCGCTCTGGCGACGATCGCCCTGCTGCCGACGGCACGGGCGGCAAGTTCGTCGGCCCAGCGCTCGGTGGTGTAGCGGACGACCTTGCGCAGCGGGCGCAGCAGCGGGTTCGCGGCGGCGAGCACGTCGACGACGGCGACGAACCGGTGGTGCGCGCGGCTCAGGTGGGCCTGCTCGTGGGCGAGCAGGGCGCGGCGTTCGGCAGGGGTGAGGCCGGCGAGCATGCCGGTGGACACCACGATCGAGCCGGGGTGGCCGGGCAGGGCGTGTGCGATCGGACGATCGGTCGGGACGATGACCAGGGGACTGGGATCGGCCAGGTCGCGCGCGGCGCGGAGGGCTTGGGCGCGGCGGGTCGCCGCCACGGTGCCGGTGATGAGACCGGCGAGCAGGAGAGCAGCGGCGGTCGCGTCAATCGGGACGTCGGTGATGTCGGGCTTGCCCGAATCGGCCACTATGGACAGTCCGGCCAGTCCGGCCACGGCGAACAGGCCGAGCGAGACGGCCGCGCCGATGGTCAGCACCGCCGAGGATGCCGCGGTGAGCCAGCTGGCGGCGGCCGGGTGCAGGCGGCGGGCGGCCAGCAGGACCAGTGGGACCGCCGGCAGCGGCAGTAGAAAGGGCAGGTAAGCGCCGAAGTCCATGTCGGCTCACCCGGCTTGGTCGGGGTCGGACTCCGCGGTGTGCTGGGTGAGCAACGAACGCAGCAGGCGTTCATCCTCATCGGACAGATCCGACACGAACCGGGCGAGTACCCGGCCTCGGTCGGACTCGGCGTCGAGCACCTGGCGCATGCGCCGGGCGGCGAGACCGGGTTCGTCGGCGACCGGCGTGTAGGCGAACGCGCGGCCGTGCGGGGTGCGCTTCAGTACGCCTTTGGCGTGCAGTCGAGACAGGATCGTGACCACGGTCGAATAGGCCAGCGTGCTGCCGAGTTCGCGTTGCACCGCGCCCGCGGTCAGCGGGGCGCGCGCCGACCACAACGCGGCCAGCACTTCTGCTTCGAGAGCTCCGTGGCCGCGCCGACCTTTGGCCTGTTCACCAGACGGCCTTTCGCGCACAGCGCCGAATCTACCGCAGCGCCACCCCGCGACAAGAATGTCGAACCAGGATTAGCGCTGACAACGCAACGAAGCCATGAATGGCCCCACCCGGTCCCCTGGCCGTACTCCTACATCATGTAGGTGTATGGTCGAGCTGGGCGCTGCCCATCCCTGCCGGGTGTCTTGCCAGTGTTTCGCGAACGGCTGGAGAGAGCAGGAGGGCATGCGGTGAGAATCGCGTTCGTCACCGAGACCTGGTTGCCGTCAACCGATGGCGTGGTCACCAGATTGACCTCGACCATTCGGGAACTGCGCAGGTCAGGGCATGACGTGCTGATCATCGCGCCGGAAGGTGGCGAGGAGGACTACCTCGGGGCGACCGTGCGCGGCGTGCCGACCTTCGCCTTTCGCGGGATCTACGGCGGCAAGCAGTGGGGATTCCCGATGCCGCGCATCGGCGGCTACCTGCGCGAGTTCAAGCCGGACATCGTGCACGTGGTCAACCCGATGATGATGGGCATCGTCGCGGTGATCGCCGCACGCTTCGCCCGGTTGCCGCTGGTCGCGTCGTATCACACCGATGTCGCGCGCTACGCCTCCTACTACAAGCTCGGGTTCCTCCGGCCGGTCATCTGGTGGCTGCTGCGCAGGCTGCACGGCCAGGCCGAACTCAACCTGGCCACGTCCGGCGCGACCTGCGCGGAACTGCGCGAACACGGCATTCCCCGGGTGGCGTTGTGGCGCAGAGGGGTCGACCTTGACCTGTTCCGGCCGCGTGGCGGTCCGGTCCCGGTGCCCCGTGAACCACTGCACCGGCAGGGGCCGATCACCGCGCTGTACGTGGGCCGGATCGCGGCGGAGAAGGGACTGGACCGGCTGGCGCCGCTCACCCAGGCCGACAACACGCGGTTGCTGCTGGTCGGAGATGGGCCGCAGCGGGCCGAACTGACCGAGTCGTTCCCCGCGCACGCGGCCAGCTTCACCGGCATCCTGCACGGCGAGGACCTCGCGGATCAGTACGCCAAGGCCGACGTGTTCGTGTTCCCATCGACGACCGACACGCTGGGTCTCGTGCTGCTGGAGGCGCTGGCCAGCGGGTTGCCGGTCGTGGCGGCGGACAGCCCGGCCAGCCGGGAACTGCTCGCCGAATGCCCGGCCGCGCGACTGTTCCCGCCGGAGGAGTCGGACAAGCTGCCCGCGCTGGTCAACGAGCTGGCCAGCGACCCGGCGGCCAAGCGGCTGGCCCGCGCCGAAGCGGAACAGTGGAGCTGGCCAGCGGCTACCAGCCAGCTGCTCGACCACTACAGCACCGCCTTCGCCCGGCACCAGCAGCCCACGCCGAGCCGGCTCCGGCAGGTGCTCGCGTTCAGCACCGTCGGCGTCCTCAACGCCCTGATCGACGTGCTGGTGTTCAACATCCTGCTGCTCGCCGCACCGACCCACTCCTCATGGGTGCTGACCGTGTACAACACGGTCGCGGTGTGCGCGGCGCTGGCCAACAGCTACGCGCTCAACAGCCGCTGGACCTTCCGGCGGACCAGGGCGAAACAGCAGAGTGCGGTGTGGCGGCAGCGGGTCGGGTTCATCGCCCAGGCTGGGGTGAACATCGCGGTGAACGACGTGGTGCTCTCGCTGCTGGCCGGCACGTTCGTGTTCCTGCCCAGCTGGGCGGACAACAACCTGGCCAAGGTCACCGCGATGATGTGCGCGTCGGTGGTCAGCTTCGTGCTGCTGCGCACTGTGGTGTTCAGCGAACGGATCGCCGCGCGCCAGCTGGTGCTGTTGCCGAAGGTCCCGTTCGACGACGAGATCAGCCTGTCGCGGCAACCAGTGGCGCCGCCGGAGCAGCGGGCGAGCTGAGCGGGCGAGCCGGTCGGCCCCGCATGCCGTGCTCGGCGAGGGGGCCGACGGTCAGGCCGCGGCGGGCGCACTCGTCGAGCAGGCGGGGGAGCGCGCCCAGCGTCGAACGCCAGGCACCGACCGACGCGGCCACGTCCGAGTCGTGCAGCAGGATCGTGCCGCCGCCGGTCAGACCGGACAGCACGGTGTCGTAGACGCTGTCCGGAGTCGACTTCGCGCTCCAGTCCCAGCCCCAGCAGCTCCACAGCACCGGGGTCAGGCCGAGCTTGCGCGCCGAGATCAGCGCCGAGCTGGTCAGCGCGCCGTAGGGCGGCCGGAACCAGCGCGGCGGGGTGCCGGTGACCGCGGCGATCAGGTCGCGGCCGCGGGCCATCTCGTCGTAGGTGCGGCGCGGGCCGTACCAGAGCATCCGGCGATGCGCCCAGCCGTGCAGCGCCACCTCGTGCCCGGCCGCCGCGATCTCCCGGCCCAGTTGCGGGGCGCGCGCCAGTTCGCTGCCGAGCAGGAAGAACGTGGCGCGGATGCCGCGATTGTCCAGCTCGCGCAGGAAGAACGGGGTCGAACGCGGGTGTGGGCCGTCGTCGAAGGTGAGCGCGACGTGCCCGGGGTCGCCGAGGCCGGTCAGGCCGGGCAGCAGGTTCGCGCGCAGCCGCGGCCAGAACGTGACGGCGGGCAGCGCGTGCGCGGCGAGTACACCGACGCCGGCGACCGCGGCCGAGGTAGCCAGGCGGTTCATGTCCTCAGATCCTCCAGTGAGGTCGGATGCAGGTTGGCCGCGGCCGCCTCGGTGGCCAGTTGGTGCAGCACCGAGCTGAGCGCGCAGTTCGCGCCGTTGCCCGAGTGCACCAGCACCACACCGCCGCTGCTGGGCAGTTTGAGCGGCTGTCCGCAGACCAGCACGTGCTTGGGCACCACGATCCGCTCGTGGTAGAAGGCGGCCATGCCGACGTCGATCGCGTCCACGTCGCCGTTGGACAGCATCAGGTTCGGCTGGCGGGTGGTGATCTGCTTGATCAGCCGCGCGCCCGCGCCGATCGTGCCGCGACGGGTGAAGATCCCGGTCTCGTAGGGCTGGCCGCCCGCCGAGTTGACCAGTTGCAGTCCGGCGTCGGACACCCGGCGCACCGCGTCCTGGTTGGCCACGGCCGCCGTCACGCTCACCGCGACGCCCGCGTTCAACTGCCGCAGCTCCGCGATGTTCTGCGCGGTCATCTTCTGGTCGGTGGGCAGGTCCACCACGATGAACACCGAATGCGCCTGGCCCGCGCTGGGGTTGACCGCGCGGAAACCGTTGGCAACGGCCATGCTCGTGCCGAACGTGCACATCCACAGCAGCGAGAGCCCGGCGGTCGCCCAGACCGCGAGCCTGCGCGCGACCTTGCGCGGCCGGTGCGCGTGGCTGGGCATCTCGGTCCACTGCCGGATCAGGCCGGCGATCGGCACGCTCGGGCACGCGGTGCCGACCGAGCCCTCGCTCGGGTGGTAGCTCCGCAATCCGTTGGCCGGTGGGCGACGCGGCGTCACCTCGGCCAGTGCCTCGTCGAGTTCGGTGGTGTTGTGCAGCCAGGGCGCCAGCCCGGCCGACGCGAGCAGCCGCGCGTTGGTGCGGCCATGCCCGGCCAGCGCGCGGTAGGTGAACACCGGCAGGCCGCTGGCGCGCGCCTCGAAGAAGGTCAGGCCGCCCGAGTTGAGCACCGCGACATCACAGGCGCGCAACAGGCTAGGCATGTCGTCGACCCAGCCGAGCACGATGCCGTCCAGATCCGCGAGCCGCTCGCGCAGGGTCTCGTTGTCGCCACACACCACCACCGGCGTCACCGAGCCGGACGCGGCGACCTCCCGCGCGGACAGTTCGATCTCGCCGACCGCCCAGGAACCGGACGCGACGAGCGCCAGCGTGGCGTCCTGGGGGAGACCGAACTCCGCGCGCGCCTTGGCTTTCTGGTCCTCATCGCGCAACGGGTGGAACCCCGGCCGTACCGCGGGCGCGACCACCGCGACGCAGCGACCGCCCTGCATGCGCACCTGGTCGGCGATGCCGGGGTGCGCGGCGAGGTAGAGGTCGGTGTCCTCGGCGATCCACAACGGATGGACGGAGGGGTCGGTCAGGTAGGTGACCAGTGGCATGTCGATCTTGCCGCGCCCGCGCAACTGGCCGAGCACCTGGCTGGCCAGTGGGTAGGTGGACACCACCGCGTCGGCGCCGAGCACCGCGCGACCGAGGTTGCGGCAGGCCGCCGTGGTCACCCAGACGAGGACCGCGGCCATGCTCGGGTGGCGCTGCAGGAAGTTCAGCAGCCATTCCCAGGTCTGCGGCACGACGTCCAGCTGGCGGCGGTAGGCCGCCTTGGCGCGCCGGCCGATGCCGAAGGACAGCATTTCCAGGAAGTCGTAGCGCTCGACCTGGTAGCCGGCCTCCCCAAGCCGGCGAGCTATCTCCTGGGCCGCTCCATCGTGGCCGGCGCCCAGGCTGGCCGACACGATCGCGATCCGTCCCACGCCACTCTCTCCCCTAATGATCTTGCTGGCGGTAGCTGAACGTCATGATCCCGGATAGGACCGACGGGACTTGCCTCGGCTGCCGAGCCAGCTTACTCCTACACAATGTAGGTGAATTTCCGGCCACCTGCGCCCAGCGCCGGGTATGGTCTTGAGCAGGTGAACAAGTAGGAGGATGCCAGTGAATCCGGCCGGCTCCAAGCGTAATCGCCGAAGGGGCGCTGGCGAGTTGGAGAACGAGGTTCTCGCTGCTCTCTGGGCTGCCGAGCGCCCGCTCACTCCTCGTGAGGTCCAGCGTGCCCTCGGCGAGGGGCTCGCCTACAACACCGTGCAGACCATCCTGGTCCGGTTGCACGAGAAGGGTCTCGTGCTGCGCTCCAACGACGGCCGAGCCCACCGCTACGCGCCCACCAAAGGCCCCGAGGAACTCACCGCCGAGCGCATGAACCTGCTGCTCGCCGCCGAGTCCGACCGGCGCATGGTGCTGCGTCGGTTCGTCAGCAACCTCCAGGCCGGTGACGAGGAGATCCTGCGCGACCTGCTGGAACGCGCCGACCAGAACTGAGCCGTTCCGGTCGTCCGCACTGCCCATGGAAAACTCACACTGCCACCCCATGACTGCACACTCGCACGCTCGTCGCTGCGGTCACATCAACTCATAGGCTTGTTCTCGGTTGACCAAAGTATTACTCCGCGCGGCCTCGGGGGCATCCCGGATATTCGACTGACAGCGACTGTCGCATCCGGCATAGTTCGCGGCCGACGCGAAGGGGGTTAGCCATGGAACGCCTGTCCAAGCACCTGATCAACTGGGCCTCGATTCTCGAACCCAAAACCCGTGAACAAGCGCTGGCCACGGCGTCCATGCCCTTCGTGTATCCGCACGTCGCCCTGATGCCGGACGCCCACCTGGGCAAGGGCGCGACGGTCGGCTCGGTCATTCCGACGCTGAAGGCGATCATTCCGGCCGCGGTCGGCGTGGACATCGGCTGCGGCATGATCGCGGTGCGCACGCAGTTCACCCGTGACGACTTCGTGATGCATTCGATGCCATTGGCCAAGCTGCGGGTGGCCATCGAGCACGCGATTCCGCTCTCCGCCGGTGCGTACAACCAGAAACTCACCGCGACCGTGCGGCCACGCCTCGAATTGCTGGCCAAGAAGGCGGCAAAGGCGGAATTCGATCCGGGACGCTACACGGGCAAGTGGGAGTCGCAGCTCGGTTCGCTCGGTTCCGGCAACCACTTCATCGAAGTGACCGTCGACGAAAAGGACCGGGTGTGGCTGTTCCTGCACTCGGGTTCGCGCGGGATCGGCAACAAGATCGCCCAGTACCACATCAACGTCGCGCGCGAGCTGTGCGAACGCTGGTGGATCACGCTGCCCGACCGCGACCTGGCCTACCTCCCGGAAGGCATCGACGAATTCTGGCACTACATCCGCGAACTGCGGTGGGCCCAGGAATTCGCGCTGCTCAACCGCGAGGAAATGATGGACAGGGTGATCGAGTGCGTCGCGGAGTGGCTGGGCACCGAGGTGACCGAACACGAACGAATCAACTGCCACCACAACTTCACCCAGCTGGAAACCCACTTCGGCAAGGAAGTGTGGTTGTCCCGCAAGGGCGCCATCGAAGCGAAAGAGGGCCAGCCCGGCCTGATCCCCGGTTCGATGGGCACCGCGAGCTATGTCGTGACCGGCAAGGGCAACGCGGTGTCGCTGAACTCATCGCCCCACGGCGCCGGCCGCAACTACTCGCGGTCGGCCGCGCGGCGCCAGTTCAACCACGACCAGCTGCGCGAAGCCATGCAGGGCATTGAATACCGCGACACCGACGCGTTCATCGACGAGATCCCGCAGGCTTACAAGCCAGTGGAGCAGGTGATGGCGGATGCCGCCGACCTGGTCGAGGTGCGGCACGTGCTGCGGCAGCTCGTGAATGTGAAGGGCGACTGACGGAAACGGTGGGACGGATCGGCGATGATCCGTCCCACCGCTCCGTGATCAGTGCCGGATGCCGGGATGCGGCAGGACATACGTCGCCGGCGGCGTCGGCGGAGCCAAGTCCGGCGTTGTCGGCACAACGTGGATAGTGACGGTTTGGCCGGGCGTGAGCGTCGTCGTGTCGAGGGTTGTCGGCTGACCGGGCGCGAGTTGCCAGCCACTGCTGCCGAACCAACTCATGGCGATATTCCAGGTTCCCTGAGCAACAGTGATCGGGCTGCCGGTACCGAAGCCGAAGAAACCGCCCGCGACGACATCCTGGGATGCCGGGTCGCGTAGCTGCAGATTGGGTATGCCGAAGCCATGCGGATCATCGTCAACGAGTTTCGCCACGAAGTTCGTGGTCGGAATGTCGGGCGGCAAGATCGTGGCCACGGTCGACGCGAAGACGGTGTCCAACCCACCATCGGAGAACGGGCCGAACTCGCAGCCGGCTCCGTACTTTCCTGTGATGTCGCCAGCCTCTTCGACCGGCACGATTTCCGAGAGGTGGTAGGTGAGGGTTTGGTTGGCGGGCACCGTTATCCCGGGAGCGTCGAACTGGTCCCAACCGTTGCCGACACCAATCAGCTCGCCGTCCTCGCCAGCAGGATCGCATTCCTCGACGATCCCGTAAAGCGGGTTCACGCTGGTGTTGGTCAGAGTAAGAGTGACGTTGGCCGTGTCGCCCGCGTGGTAGCTGGTCTTGTCGAAGACCATGGATGCCGTGAGCGGCAGAGGTGATGGCGTTGCCTCGTACAGATCCGGACTGCCAGCGGTATCGCTTACCGTCACGTGCTGGAAGTTTGGCGGTTGGACCAACCAGCCGGAAGGTGACACGACGCTGGCCGAGTACTGGCCGGTTGGCAGGCCGGTCAGGGTGAACTCGCCGTTCGCGTCGGTTGTCGCGGTGTAGTTCTGCGGAGGATTGCCGTTGATCCCCTTGAACGGCCCGGACAGGGTGACCTGCACACCGGCCATGCCCTCACCTGGATCGGGGGTGTTGTTGCCAGATATCGACGTCTGGAGCAGGTGCCGTGCCGAGGTTCTTGACGCTGACGGTTGCCTTGATCACGTCGCCTGATGCGTAGTTCGACTTGTCGAATGACGCGCAGACCTGGATGGGCTGGATCTGCGGGTTCGCGCCTTGAGGTGGTGTGTCGACCACGCAGGCGTAGCCCGGTGTTGAACTGGCTGAAGCCGGTGTGGCGAGGATGAGGCCGCTTGCCGCGATGACCGCGGCTGACAGCGCGCCGATCAGACGCGCTCGGTTGACGAGCACGGGTTCCCCCCTGTGCGTTGTGTCGTTGTTGTGGACAAACGCAAGTAAGCTACGCGTCCGGCGGGGCGGTGAACAGCGGCCAAATGGTGTAGTCAGGCGCGGAAGTCGAGGGAGCGGACCCACTTGGTGTTGTGCACGCCGGGCAGCGCGGGCACGATGATCCGCGCGGGGAAGCCGTGATCGAGCGACAGGTCGGCGCCGTTGACGCGCAGCGCGAGCAGCGCGTCCGGGTCGAGTACCTGGTTTCCTTGCAGGGTTACGATTCTCCAGGCGCCGCTGCGCTCCGCGGATTGTACGAGCACGGAGCTGGGGGTTGGCACGCCTGCCATTCGGGCCAGGTCGGCTAGTTTGATGCCGGTCCAGGTTTGCGTGGTGGACCAGCCTTCCACGCAGGCGATCGGCAGATCCGCGGTGTGTTGTGGCATGGCGAGGAGCGTGGCGCGGTCGAGGACGACGGGTTTGCCGCCGCCGGTCAGCGTGAGCCGCCAGGCCACGCCGACGTCGACCGAGCGCAGGCCTGCGGCGACCGCGGTGCGGTTGACCTGGAAGCCGTTGGGTCCGTCGCCATAGGACCGTCCACGGGGGATCAGCAGCGCGGCCCAGCGGGTGAAGCCGCCGACGGTCTGACCGGCGGTCAGCACCGCGACCAGTAGCGATCCGCCGCCGACCAGGGCGAGCGCGCCGCGCCGGGACAGCGTCGGTTTGGCCGGGTTGGCGGCCACCAGGCCGTCGTCGTCCTGGGCCTCGGGTTGGGTGTCCGCGCGGCTGGTGCGCAGTTCCTTGCGCAGCGAGCGGGATTTCAGGCCGCGCACCATTTTCGGGAACTTGATCGCGACGTGCACGACGAACGCGCCGATGAAGATCCACGCGCCGTAGTAGTGCGCGGTGTAGAAGCTGAACCCGAAGATGTAGTCGTACTGGATGTTCAGCAGCCCGGTGACGATCTCGAACAGGATGCCGCCGACCAGCAACAGCAACGACAGCCGCTCGATGACGTGCGCGAGCGAACGCGCCGGGGGCCAGGTGAACAGCTTGGGCACGACCGACCAGAGTTTGGCCAGTACGACCGGGATCAGGATCAGCGCGAGGCCGACGTGCAGGCCCTCGGTCAACCGGAACAGCCACGAGGGGCGGGTCGGCCAGGTGAAGAACGGCAGGTGCAGGAAGCCGACGTGGCCGGGCAGGCTCTGGTTGAACTGCGGCGCGTACGCGACATAGTCGAGCAGGCCGGTGATGATCACCAGTGGCAGGCTGCACAGCAGGACCAGGCCGAAGATCGAGGTCAGCCACGGACCGCGCAACGGGCTGCGAAAAGCTTTCGACGGGTCTGGGCCGGGCGGCCTGCGGCGTTCGATGGCGCGCCACAGCCCGGCCGGGAAGCCGTACTCGGGCTCCTTGGCGTCGGCGGGTTCCGGCTCGGCCTTCGTCTGCGGCATGGCATCAGACAATAGGCATCGTTCGGGCCGGTGACGTGGTGAAACGGGGATCGGTAAGCAGTTCCTAATCTTCGTCAGCGGATGAGCATGGCGCGCAGGCGGCGGGCGGCGAGGTACCAGGCGAGGGCGCCGATCAGGATCAGGTAGGCGAGGGCGTAGCCGGCCGAGGGGCCGATGTCGTCGAGGGTGACGCCGCGCAGTAGGTCGGTGCTGGGGTAGAGCGGCAGGACGCGGACCACGAGCTGGATCGCGGGCGGGTAGACGGTGATCGGGTAGAAGGTCGCGGAGAACAGGAACATCGGCAGCATGAACAGCTGGATCAGCTGGAAGTCGTGCCAGTTGCGCAGGAACGTCATCACCAGCAGCCCGAGCGCGCCGAAGGACGCGCCGGTGAGCGCGGCGGCGGGGATGGCGAGCAGGGCGAGCGGCGTGCGGACCAGGCCGAGCACGGCCATGGTCAGCAGGAAGCCGGTGCCGGACAGGGCGCCGCGCGCCGCACCCCAGCCGATCTCGCCGATGGCCAGGTCGGCGGTGGTGCTCGGGGTGCGCAGGATGGCGTGGTAGACGTTCTCCTCGTGCAGACGGGTGTAGGCGCTGAAGGTGGTTTCGTTGACCGCGGCGTTCATCGCGGCGGTGGCCAGCAGCGCGGGCGCGACGTATTCGGGGTAGCTGACGCCGTTCAGGCCGGGCAGCGTGCCGATGAGGTGTCCGACGCCGACGCCGATGGACACCAGGTACAACAACGGTTCCAGCACGCTGGCGACCAGGATTCCCCAGGTGTGCCGGTACACCAGCAGGTTGCGGTTGATGAAGGCGAGCGCGGCCATGTGGCGTCCTTACGCGTGCAGTTGGCGGCGGTAGCAGTACCAGGCGGCGACGGTCCCGGCTACGGTGAGCGCGGCGAGGTAGCCGACGTGGGTGAGGGTGCCCGTGGTGGTCGCGGTGCCGAGGCTGAGCGTGCGGCACAGGTCGACGCCTTGCCAGAGCGGGCTGGCGTAGGCGATGTCGCGCAGCCACGCAGGCAGCTGGCTGACCGGGAAGAACGTGCCGGAGAGCATGTACAACGGGAAGATCACGAACCGGAAGACCAGGTTGAGCGACGTGCCGCGTTGCACGCTCACCGCCATGGCGGCCGCGGGCGTTGCGAAGGCCAGCCCGGTGAGCACTGCTGCGGGTACTGTCCACAGTGAACTGATGGTGTGGGTCGCGCCGATAATGGCCATGGCGGCGAGGAAGGTCGCGCTGGTGGTGGCGAGCCGGACAACCACGTAGAGCAGGTGGCCGGTGAGGATGTTGCCCGGCTCCAACGGGGTTCCGGCCGCGATGCGGTAGCTGTTGCCCATGCGCAGCGCGCGGTAGACCGGATAGGACAGTTCGAGGAACGCGGTCTGCATGGCGGACGCGGCCAGCAGACCCGGTGCCACGAAAGCAAGATATGAGCTGTCCGGCGGATGACCGGTCGCGTCGACCAGCGTGCCGAGGCCGAGCCCGAGACCGAGTAGGAACAGGATCGGGTTCAGGAAGCTGATGACCGCGCTGGCCCGCCAGTTGTGGCGATAGCGGGTCATCCAGTACGCGAATTCACGCAGCGCCGCTGGCATGAGATCAGCTCACCAACGTCCGGCCGGTGAGGGTGAGGAACACGTCTTCCAGGCTGGCTCGGCGGACCAGCGCGGTCAGCGGGGTGAGGCCGATGCGGTGCACTTCGGCCAGTGCGTGTTCGCCGTCGTCGGTGTAGAGCAGCAGCTTGTCCGGGAGGACTTCGGTGCGGTCGGGGAGTTCGGCCTTGATCTGGATCGTCGCGGCGTCGCGTTCGTCGCGGGTGAAGCGGAGTTCGAGGACTTCGCGGCTGACGTGGCCGGCGATCAGCTCGCGCGGGCTGCCTTCGGCCACGATCCGGCCGTGGTCCATGATGGCCAAGCGATCGCACAGTTGCTCGGCCTCGTCCATGTAGTGCGTGGTCAGGATGAGCGCGACGCCGTCCTCCTTGAGCTGGAACAGCCGCTCCCACAACACGTGCCGCGCCTGCGGGTCGAGTCCGGTGGTGGGCTCGTCGAGCAGCAGGATCTCGGGTTCGTTGATCAGTGAGCGAGCGATCGCCAGGCGTCGGCGCATGCCGCCGGAGAGGGCCTGGACCCGTTCGTCGCGCTTGTCGGTGAGCTGGGCGAATTCGAGTAACCGGCTCGCTCGTTCGGCCCGCACGGCGCGGGGGATGTCGAAGTAGCGGGCGTAGACCAGCAGGTTCTCCCGAACGGTCAGCTCCGAGTCCAGCGAGTCGTCCTGCGGGACGACGCCGATCCGGGCCCGGATCCGTTTGCCGTCCCGGACCGGGTCGAGGCCAAGGACGCGCAGCGTGCCGGAGGTCGGCGGGGAGACGCAGCCGATCATCCGCATGGTCGAGGACTTGCCTGCGCCGTTCGGGCCGAGGAAGCCGAACGCTTCGCCGCGGTGCAGGGCGAAGTCGATGCCGTTGACAGCGGGGAAGTCGGTACTTCCCCGGTGCACCTTGGTCAGGTCGGTGGCGAGGACGAGGGGTTCGGGCATGCGGGTGCTCCGTCCATCGGCTGGTGGAAGCCATGGAAGCACACTATTTGCACTACGTCATTCGGTTTTTTCGTCAGATGGCATAGTTCTTGCGGCTGCGGGTCGGCGAGACCAGGCTCTGCGCAGCGATCGCCGCCCCGCCCCGGGCCCACTCCTCGAACTCCAGCGGCCGCACGATCACCTCGCAGTCGGCGGCCGCGCCGAACGCCTGGGCAACGAACGAGGTGCGGATCTGCTCGGCGAACAGGTCGTAGGAGGCCACGCCCTCACCGGAGATGATGATCCGTTCCGGCCCGATCAGGTTGGCCACCGAGGCGAGGGCCAGACCGAGCGCGTGGCCCGCGCGGGTGAACACGGCGCGCACGGCCGGGTCGCCGTCGCGGGCCAGGCGCACGCCTTCCTCCATGGTCAGCCGGTTGTTGCCGGTCGCCTGGCGGGCCTGCTCGACGATGGCCTGGGTCGACGCGACGGCCTCCACGCAGCCGGTGTTGCCGCAGGTGCAGGTGCGGTCCATGCCGCCGACCGGCAGATGGCCGACCTCGCCCGCGACCCCGTGCGCGCCGGACACCACGTGCCCGTCCAGCGAGATCCCGCAGCCGATGCCGGTGCCGACGGTGACCAGCGCGAACGCGGAAATCCCGGCGCCTGCGCCGAACCACTGCTCGGCGACGGTCAGTGCGCGCACGTCGTTCTCGATCAGCGTCGGCATGCCGGTCGCCGACTCGACCAGGTGGGCGAGCGGGACGCCGTGCCAGTTCAGGAACGGCGAGTGGTGCACGATGCCGGTCTGCCGGTCGACATCGCCGGAGATGGTGACGCCGAGCCCGTGCACCTCGGCGACCGCCGGTTGTTTCGGTGCGGCAACGAGTTTGCGCACCAGCCGGGCGATCGCCAGCACGACGCTGTCCACGTCGCGGGAGTCCAAAGTGGCCCGTTTGTGCGCTATCGGCTTCGCGGTGAGGTCGGTGAGCACGCCGATCAGCTCGTCGGCGGTCACCTTGACGCCGAGGAAGCTGGCCCGCTCCGGGCGGACCGCGATCAGCGTGGCCGGGCGGCCGGTCAGCCGGTCGCCGACCGGGCGGCCGATCTCCATGATCCAGCCGTCATCGAGCAGCGGGGTGGTCGCCTTGGTCACCGCGCCCGAGGAAAGCCCGGTGCGTCGTCCGACCTCTGCCCTGGTCAGCGGGCCATGGGCCAGCATGGTCTGGAACACCAGAGTGGCGGCCGGGGCTTGATTGGGTAGCTCCACGAGGCCGATCATAGCTTCCTCCGGAAGGTAAAACGTCCCACGTAAAGCTGGTACGTCACGCTCCGATGGGTCACGGAAACATCATCCCTCCGATGTTTATGTTGACTGTGGAAGAAAACGATGGTTAGAGTGCCTCTACTCATCCGGGCCCCAGGGTGAACCACGGGGCAAGGCTCTGAGCAGGCAAAACGTCCACGACAACAGATCGCGCGGTCAGAGCCGCAGCGACGAATTTCCGGTGCCCACGCATAGGTAGCGGCATCGGCGGGTCAGGCCGCCGGTGAGCCGCGGTACTGCCGCGCGCCCAGGCACCAGCCGTGATTGGTCAGCAATGGTGCGACTGAGATGGAGTGATCATGGCCCGCTTAACCGGCATCGCCCGCATGGGTGCTGCCCTCTCGTTACTGGCAGCCTCGGTGCTGACAGCGACTTTTGTCCCCGGGGCGGCAGCGGCAGCGAGCAACGCGCCCGCCAATCCTCCGCAGGACTCGATCATCGCCGCGAAGCCCTACATGGGCTGGAGCAGCTGGAGTCTTGAGTCCACGAACTACCCCGGCGTGAACCCGACCGGCGGCGCCAGCTGGCTCACCGAAGCGCACGTGCTGGCCAATGCCGATGTCGAAGCGGCGAAACTGAAGTCGCACGGCTACGACTACGTGAACATCGACGCGGGCTGGCTCGGCGGATTCGACTCCTACGGCAGGCCGGTCGCGAACAAGACGACGTTCCCGGACGGCATCGGCTACATCGCCGACTACGTGCACGCCAAGGGACTCAAGCTCGGCATCTATCTCGCCGTCGGCCTGGACCCCAAGGCGTATGGCGACGGCAGCACACCGATCTTCGGCGCTCCCGGGTGCACCATGAACGACCTGGTCTACCCGGACAAGCGGCTGACCAACGGCTGGGACTCCGCCTACCAGATCAACTACGCCAACCCGTGCTCGCAGGCCTACGCCAACTCGGTCGCCGACGAGTTCGCGAGCTGGGGCGTTGACTACCTGAAGATGGACGGCGTCGGGCCCGGCTCCAACCAGAACGGCCCGAACCACGACAACACCGGTGACGTGAAGGCGTGGTCGGCCGCGCTCAAGCAGAGCGGCCGCCAGATCCAGTACTACCTGTCCTGGTCGCTGAGCCACACCGACGCGAGCACCTGGGAGCAGTACAGCAACGGCTGGCGGATCGACACCGACGTCGAGTGCTACTGCAACACGCTGGTCACCTGGAACAACTCGGTGAAGGAGCGCTGGAACGACGTGGTCCAGTGGATCCCGAACGCGGCGCCCGGCCACTGGAACAACCTGGACTCCCTTGATGTCGGCGACGGCACCATGGACGGGATCACCGACGCCGAGCGGCAGAGCTACATGACGCTGTGGGCCATCGAGTCCGCACCGCTCTATTCAGGAGACGACCTCACCCAGCTCGACTCCTACGGCCTTTCGCTGCTCACCAACGACGAGGTGATCGGGGTCGACCAGGCCGGTATCCCGGCCAAGCCGGTCAGCCAGGCCAGCGACCAGCAGGTCTGGTACGCGCACAACCCGGACGGCAGCTACACGGTCGCCCTGTTCAACCTCGGTTCGCAGCAGTCGGCGGTGACCGCGAACTGGAGCGATCTGGGCATCTCCGGTTCGGCGGGGGTGCGGGATCTGTGGCAGCACAAGAATCTCGGCAACTACGGCGGCAGCTTCAGTGCCACCCTGCCCTCGCACGGTTCGGAACTGCTGCACGTGACCCCGAACGACGACAACGGTCCGTCCACTCCGGCCAGTGTGCACGGCACCGCGTCGACCGCGACGAGCGTGTCGCTGGCCTGGGACGCGTCGACCGGTCATGGCGCGCCGGTGACCGGTTACGACGTCTACTCGGGCGCGACCAAGGTCGCCTCGGTAAGCGGCACTTCGGCCGACATCACCGGCCTCAAGCCGTCCACCGGCTACGACTTCACCGTGGTAGCCAACGCACCGGGCAAACAGTCCGCGCACTCGGCGGCGGCCTCGCTGACCACCCCCGGTGCCGGCGGGCCCACCGCCTATGAGGCGGAGGCCTCCGGCAACACCCTCGCGGGCAGCGCGGCGATCTACAGCTGCGGTGGTTGCTCGGGCGGGGCCAAGGTCGGCTACCTCGGCGGCAGCGGAACGCTGACCATGAACAACATCAACGTGGCCGTCGGCGGTACCTATCTGATGCAACTGTCCTACGTGGACGGCGACTCCAGCCGGCCGGCGGTCATCACGGTGAACGGCAAGGCGTTCCAGCAACCCCTGTCCGGCACGAACGACAACAACTGGGACGTGGCGCAGACCGTGACCATCCCGGTCCAGTTGAACGCGGGCGCGAACACGATCGAGTTCGGCAACCCGACCGACTACGTGTCCGACATCGACAAGATCACCGTGTAGTACCGGGGGCCGGTCCGGTTGGTGGACCGGACCGGCCTCTCCTCTGGTAAAGAGCAGAGCCCCCAAGGAGAAGCTGTGGCGACGATCCCGGCCGACGTGTCCACGATCGGCGGTGTCGAGACCCTCGCGGCGCCGGCCAAGCGGCGGCGCAGGCCGCAGGCCGGCGGCTCGAAACTGGCGCGGCGCGGCAACACCTGGGTGGCGTGGCTGTTCATCCTCCCGGCGATCGCCGGCTTCGCCACCTTCTACGCCTACCCGACCATTCGCGGCATCTACCTCAGCTTCACCGAGTTCCACGTGCTCTCCCCGCCACAGTGGATCGGCGCGGCCAACTTCGTCGAACTGGTGCACGACAGCGTGTTCTGGCACTCGTTGCTGGTCACCGTGTACTTCGTCATCCTGTCCGTGGTGGTCGGGCTGATCTTCTCGCTGGTGACCGCGGTGATCATGAACCGGCTGGCGCAGTCGACGTTCATCCGCGGCATCGTGTTGCTGCCGTTCCTGATCTCCGGTGTCGTCGCCGCGCTGGCCTGGTCGTGGATGCTCGACTCGCAGCTGGGCATCGTGAACGTGATCCTGCAGAAGCTGTTCGGCACCAGCATCCAGTTCCTCGGTTCCAGCACCTGGGCGATCCCGTCGCTGGCGCTGATCAACGTGTGGAAGTGGATGGGCTACTTCGCGATTCTCATTTTCGCCGGCCTGCAGACCATCCCGCTCGACGTCTACGAAGCCGGAAGGCTGGACGGCGCCAGCGAGGTGCAGATGTTCCGCCGGATCACCCTGCCGCTGCTGCGGCCGGTGCTGATCATGGTGGTCATCCTCAACGTGATCGGCTCGTTCCAGGTCTTCGACATCGTCTCGGTGACCACCGAGGGCGGCCCGGCCAACGCCTCCTACGTGCTGCAGATGTACATCTACAACAAGGCGTTCGCCCAGTTCGACTTCGGTTACGCGGCAACCATGTCGCTGGCCCTGTTCGTGATGCTGATCTTCATCACCTTCATGCAGTTGCGCCTGGGCCGCGCCAACGAATCCGACACGAACTGAAGGGAGCCCACGCCATGACCACGATCACCCGACGCCGGTTCCCGATCGGCAAGTCGGTCGCCTGGCTCTACCTGGTCATCGTCCTGCTGGTGATGGTGTTCCCGTTCTACTGGATCCTGCGCACCGCGCTGTCCAACAACTACCAGCTCACCACCCACCCGTCCTCGCTGCTGCCGGTCGGGTTCAGCTTCGGCGGGTTCGAACGGGCGCTGGGCCTGGTTTCCGGTGCGGCCGCGGTCGCTCAGGGCGGGTCGGGCGCGGCCGTCGACACGCCGTTGTTCCTGCGCAACTCGCTGATCTACGCCACGATCCTGACCGTACTGGTGGTGTGGTGCTCGGCCATGGCCGCCTACGCGTTCGCCCGGTTGCAGTGGCGGGGCCGCAACGCGATGTTCTCGTTGCTGCTCACCGCGTTGATGGTGCCGACCGTGCTCACCCTGCTGCCGAACTTCGTGCTGATCAAGGACCTCGGCCTGACCAACACGTTCGCCGGCATGATCCTGCCGGGCGCGTTCTTCTCCGCGTTCAACATGTTCTTCCTGCGCCAGTTCATGCTCGGGCTCAGTCGTGAGGTCGAAGAGGCCGCGCTGATCGACGGCGCCGGTCCGATCCGGGTTTTCCTGCGCATCGTGCTGCCGATGACCGCGGCGCCGATGGCCACGCTGGCCCTGCTGACCTTCATCAACACCTGGAACGACTACTTCTGGCCGTTGCTGGTGGACAACGACGACAGCGTTCGCCCGCTGACGCTGGGCCTCGCGATCTTCAAGCAGTCCTCGCCGCAGGCGGCGGTCGACTGGTCCGGGCTGATGTCGGCGACCCTGGTCGCGGCCTTCCCGATGTTGTTGCTGTTCATGGTCTTCGGTAAGCGGATCGTCAACTCGATCGCCTATACAGGAATTAAATAGAGCACGGGTATCAAATGATGGACACCAACGATCTGCTGCTCAGCTGGCCCGCGCCCGCCGCGAACTGGTTCGAGGCGGCACCGGTCGGCAACGGCAGGCTCGGCGCGATGGTCTTCGGCGGCACGCACCGCGCCCGCTTCGGCCTCAACGACTCCACGGTCTGGTCCGGCACACCGGATGGTCCGAAAGCCGCGCTGCGCGACGTGCTCAGGTCCGGCGCCGGGCCGGAGCGGCTGGACAAGGTGCGCAAGGCGATCCGCGCCCAGGACTACCGTCGCGCCGAATCGCTGCTGATGAGCTTCGAAGGCCCGTACAGCCAGGAGTTCCTGCCGCTCGCCGACCTGTGGATGTCGCTGGGCGGTCGCGACGAGGGTGAATTCCACGGCCGCACGCTGAACCTGGACAACGGTGTCGTCGAGGAGTCGATGACGGTCACCGGGCAGGCGGTGCGGCGCCGCACCTGGGCGAGCCAGCCTGCCGGGGCGATCTGCATCGCGGTGTCGGTGGACGGCGCGATCGACGTAGGCATCGAGCTGGCCAGCCCGCTGCGCGTCGTCCGCCGCGTCATCGACGCGACCAGCCTGACCTTCGGCATCGAGATCCCGGTCGACGGCGCACCCCTGCACGAACCCGAGGTCGCCGAGCCGCTGCGCTACGCGGGCGAACGCGTCGATGGCTACGACCCGTTCGGCGCGCTGGCCGTCGCCATCGACACCGACGGCGAAGTGTCCGGCTCCAACAAGGGCTTCGCCGTGCGCGGCATGTCCCGCCTGCTGATCACGCT
The DNA here is from genome assembly GCA_035248365.1 of Pseudonocardiaceae bacterium. Classification (GTDB taxonomy): domain Bacteria; phylum Actinomycetota; class Actinomycetes; order Mycobacteriales; family Pseudonocardiaceae; genus CAJCJE01. Next base: position 66,933 of record DATFHN010000032.1, read on the forward strand.
GAGCACGTCGACCTGCGCGGAAGACGCCTGGCGCAACCGGCCCGGTTCGCCGTTGGAACGCTCGGCGCCACGCGCCGAACACCTCGATCGCGCGGCCGACCGGGCCGGTTCGGCCCTCGCGCTGGGCGAGTCGGAGTTGCTCGACGCGCACGAGGCGGACCTGCGCACGTTGCTGAGCACGACCAGCCTCACCGTCGGATCCCGCCGGACCGGGGTGGTCGACGTCCAGGACGACGTGCTGTCCGGAAAGGACGAACAGCTGGCCGCGACGGTGATCTTCCAGCTCGGCCGCTACCTGCTCGCCTCGTCCTCCCGCCCGCACAGCGGTCCGCCCGCCAACCTCCAGGGGCTGTGGAACGCGGAACTGCGGCCGCCGTGGTCAGCAAATTACACGATCAACATCAACACCCAGATGAACTACTGGGGCGTGGAAACCGCAGGCCTGTCCGAATGTCACGGCCCGCTGTTCGACCTGCTCGACCGCCTCGCCGAGACCGGCGCCGAGGTGGCGTCGGCCCTCTACGGCGCGCGCGGCTGGGTGACACACCACAACACCGACATGTGGGGTTGGGCGCTGCCGGTCGGCATGGGCCACGGCAACCCGTCCTGGGCGATCTGGATGATGGGCGGCGCCTGGCTGGTCCAGCACGTCTGGGACCACTACGAGTTCACCCGCGACCGCGACTTCCTGGCCGAGCGCGCCTGGCCGCTTTTGCGCGGCTGCGCCGAGTTCTGCCTGGACTGGCTGGTCGACGGTCAAGACGGCTACCTGGACACGATCCCGTCCACGTCGCCGGAGAACCTGTTCCTGGTCGACGGCCGGCCCGAGTCGCTGAGCTACTCGACCGCGATGGACATCGCCCTGATCCGCGCCGTGTTCACCAACACCATGCGCGCGGCGGAAATCCTCGACCTCGCCGACGAGGTCTGCGCCGAGATCGAAACCGCGCTGCCGCGCCTGCGGCCGATCCGGATCGGCGCGGACGGCAAGCTCGCCGAATGGGCCGTCGATCACGTCGAACACGATCCGCAACACCGGCACCTGTCGCCGCTGGTCGCGCTCTATCCATTGGATCAGATCGACACCCCTGAGCTGGCCGAGGCAGCCACCCAGTTCATGGACGTGCGCGGGCCGGGCGCGATGGGGTGGTCCTGGGCCTGGAAGATCGCGCTGCGCGCCCGCCTGCTCGACGGCGACACCGCCCGCGACCTGTTCACCGAGGCCGTCCGCCCGTTCGGCACCGACCCGACCGTGTACGCGCCGACCGACGGCAGCGAATGGGGCGGGCTGCTGCCCAACCTGTTCAGCACCCACCCACCGTTTCAAATGGACGGAAACTACGGCTTGATGGCGGCGATCCCGGAACTACTGGTGCAAAGCCACGGCGGGGTGATTCGCATCCTGCCCGCGTTGCCGAGCGCCTGGCCGGACGGGAGCGCGCGTGGGCTGCGCTGCCGGGGCGGCCTCGCGGTGGACATCGACTGGTCGAACGGCGCGCTCACCACGCTGACCGTCCGCCGGATCAGCGGCGACCCGGACGAATACGTGCTCATCAACTATGCCGGGCGCGACCTGCGCACGACGATCGCCGACGTAGAGGTGTTCACGTGCTGACCGACCTGGACCGCGCCGGGCTCGCCGCCTACACCAGCGCCTATCGCGCGCCGGCCGGCTTCGACGAGTTCTGGGCGAAGACGCTGGCGGTCGATTTCGAGCTGAACACCCGGATCGTCGAAGTGGACACGCCGTTGCGCACCATTGACGTGTTCGACGTGACCTTCGCCGGATTCGGCGGGCATCCGGTACGGGCCTGGCTGCGGGTACCGCGTGGGCATTCCGGTGACCTGCCTGGGATCGTGCAGTTCCACGGGTACGGCAGCGGACGCGGCTTCGCCATCGACGATCTGCTCTGGGCCTCGTCCGGCTACGCGCACCTGATCATGGATGTGCGCGGTCAGGGCGGCGAGCACGCGGGCGGCGCCACCGGTGACCCGGTCGGCACCAGCGGTCCGTCCGCGCCCGGTTTCCTGACCAAGGGGATCGGCGCCAAGGAGGACTACATCTACCGCCGGGTCTTCACCGACGCGGTTCGTGCGGTCGGCGTGATGCGCGGACTGTCCTTCGTGGACCCGAGCCGGGTCGCGGCGATCGGCAACAGTCAGGGCGGCGGGATCGCCCTCGCCATTGCCGGGCTTGTCCCGGACCTGGCCGCGCTGTTCACCCAGTCGCCGTTCCTGACCGACATCCGCCGCGCCACCCTGATCACCGGCACGCCACCGTACAACGAGATCAGCAAGTACCTTGCCGCGCATCGTGACGAGGTCGAGCCGGTCTTCGACGTGCTGTCCTATTTCGACGGTATTGGTTTCGCCGCCCGAGCCAAGGCTCCCGCGTGGTTCTCCACCGGGTTGATGGACGACGTGTGCCCGCCCTCCACCGCGTTCGGTGCCTATCACGCCTATGCGGGGCCCAAGCAGATCGCGGTGTGGGACTACAACGGGCACGAAGCTGGGGGATCGGCGGATCTGGAGATTGTGTTGGGCGCCTTCAACGCGCTACTGAGAAGTGAGGAATCATGAAGTCAATCAAGCTCGGCGCCATCGCCGCCGCCGCGGCGGCCGTGGCAGGCATCGTCGCCGGCTGTTCCGGTAGCAGCGGGGACTCGGCGTCCAAGACCATCAACTGGTGGACCTGGGACGACAAGCAGGCGGCGGCCTACCAGTCGTGCGCCAGCGCCTTCGAGAAGGCCAATCCCGGCGTCACGGTGAAGATCTCCCAGTACGACGTCCAGGACTACTTCACCAAGCTGACCGCGGCCTTCGTCGCGGGCAACGCACCCGACGCGTTCCAGAACAGCGTCCAGTACTTCCAGTCCTACGCCAGCCAGCACCAGCTGCTCGACCTGGACCCCTACATCCAGAGCACGCACTTCGACATGTCCAAGTTCTCGGTCGGCGTGGACGCCTGGAAGTTCACCGACGGCAAGCAGTACGGCCTGCCGCTGGACTGGGCCGCGGAAGGCATCTACTACAACAAGGCCATGCTGCAGCAGGCCGGTTTCACCGACGCCGACGCGCAGAACCTGAACTGGAACCCGAAGGACGGCGGCACCTTCGACAAGATGGTCGCGCACCTGACCGTCGACAAGAACGGCAAGCGCGGCGACGAGCCCGGCTTCGACAAGAACAACATCAAGACCTACGGCATCGGCGTGGTCAACACCGGTGACTTCATCGGCCAGTTCACCTGGAACGCGTTCGCGTCCAGCCTCGGCTGGTCGCTGGGCAACAAGTCCAACTGGCCGACCGAGTTCAACTACACCGACCCGCGCTTCGTCCAGACCATGGACTACATCCGCTCGCTTTCCGACCGCGGTTTCGCTCCGCCGCCCAATGCGTTCGGCACCGGCAACGGCCAGGCGACCGTGTCCAATCAGGACTTGATGGGCTCCGGCAAGGTCGCCATGGAGACCGACGGTTCGTGGGAAGCCGCGCAGTACGCGAAGATCCCGAACACCCAGGTCGGCATCGCACCGGCGGTGGCCGGCCCGAACGGCAAGCGCGCGGTGATGAGCAACTCCAACGGCAACGTGATCTGGGCAGGCACCAAGAACCCCGACCAGACCTGGAAGTGGGTCTCCTACATGGGTTCGCAGGAGTGCCAGACCATGGCCGGCGCGAGCGGCACGTTCTTCCCGTCGATCCCGGCCTCGATGAACGCCACCGCGGCGTCGATGCGGAAGCAGGGCGTGGACCTGTCGGTGTTCACCGGCGAGGAGAAGAACCACGAGCTGTTCACCGCGGTCGACTACAACAACGGCGCCGCGTTGCAGACCACGCTGACCCCGCTGTTCGAGGCGTACTTCGCGCACCAGAAGAACGACGACTTCTGGCCGTCGGTCAAGGACACCGCGGATCAGCTGCTCGACAAGAGCTGATCGGATTTCGACCTTCCTGCCAAAGCAGTCGGCGCGGTCGCCAGCACCAGGGCGGCCGCGCCGCGCACTTCCGCCTGGTCGCCCAGCGCGCCCGGCACGACCGACACCTGGTCGGCGACGGTGGGCAGCGCGTAGCGGCGGATGGCGCGACGGATCGGCTCGAAGATCAGCTCACCGGCCTGGGCCAGATCTCCGCCCACCACAATGAGTTCCGGGTTGAACAGCGTCACCAGCGTGCCCAGCGCGGTGCCGACCGCGGTGCCCGCGTCCTCGATCGCGCGCAGCGTGCCGCGATCGCCTGCGGCGATCAGCCGGGGCAGGTCGGCGGGCGTGATCGGCTGGTGCCAGCTGTCCGCGAGCAGTTCGGCGATCGCGACCGGGCTGGCCACGGTCTCCAGGCAACCGCGATTCCCGCATCGGCAGATCGGTCCGCCGCTCGTCACGAGCAGGTGCCCGATCTCGCCCGCGAGGCCGGTCGCGCCGAGCAGCAGGGTGCCGTCGCTGACGATGCCGGCGCCGATGCCCGCGGAAAGCCGGATGTAGACCAGGTTGTCGACGGTGCGCGCGGCGCCGTAGCGCCGTTCGGCCAGCGCGCCCGCGTTCGCGTCGTTGGTCAGCGCGGTGGGCAGGCCGGTGCGCTCGGTGAGTTCGGCGCCGACCGCACGACCGGCCCAGCCCGGCATGATGCTGGCCGCGCCCAGCTCACCGGTGTCCTTGCGCACCGGCGACGCGATGCCGACGCCGATGCCGAGCACGCGTTCGCGGGCAATGGTGGCGATCGCCTTGTCGATCAGTTCGACGGTCAGATCGAGGGTGGCTTCCGGGGCGCGATCCACATCCTTGGCCACCACCCGGTCCCACACCGGCGTGCCGGACAGGTCGCAGAGCACGACCCGCACGTGCTGGTGGCCGATGTCGGCGCCGATCGCGTAACCGGCGGCCGGCGCCAGCGAGAGGGTCTGGGCCGGTCGGCCGGTGCCGCGTTCCTCCGGGCTGGGTTCGTCCTCCTGGACCAGGCCGAGGCCGATGAGTTCGGCGGCCAGTGAGGAGACGGTCGCGCGGGACAAGCCGGTGCGGCGGACGAGTTCCGGCCGGGAGGTCCCGCCGGTCTCCTGCAACGCCTCCAGCACCCGGACCCGGCCGACCTCGCGCAGGTTCAGTGGTTCGGCCATGTTTCGACTCTAGCAAGTCCCGTTGCCCCGGAAGGCGTCTTGACTTAGGTACATAGTCAGAGGAACTTCTCAGGCGGGGCGCGTCGACGGCTGACTCCGCTGCCAGGTGTGTCGTCGGCGCGTCTTTCCATGCTCGGATCCAGCAGTGTTCGGTGAGCGGCGAACCGGACTGCTCCATTGTTGGTGAGTAGTTGACAGATCACGCAGCGCAATCCTAGGGTCGGAATTCTGTCGTGCCGAGGAATCCCCGAGACCCTGGGAGCGCGAGCATGTCTTTATTACCTAGGTTCAGAAGCGCTGCCATCGCGGTACTCGTCACCGGCCTCGCCGCCCTCGGCTGTCAGTCCGTCGCCCATGCCGGAACCCCTCCGGTTCTCAGTTGCCAGCAACAGTTAGCCAGCCAGAACCCCGATCACCGGCCGTTCGACCCGGCCGCCGCGTACCAGTCGCTCACCCGGCTCATCGGCCACCATGCCGCCGATCAGTTCGATCTCGTCCCGAGCCAAAAAATTGGACAGAGCAAGGTCGGCAACGGTGACTGCTTCATCGTCACCGGGCGTCCCGGCCACATCATCGTCGCGGGCACCAGCAACGGCACCCTGCTCACCGGCGCCAACTACTACCTCAAGACCGTGGTCAACGCCGGCATCACCTGGAACGGCGACGCCACCAACCACTTACCCCGCGTCTTACCCGCGCCGGACGGCCCGCTCGCCGAAAGCAGCCCGTTCCAGAACCGCTTCGCCAACAACGACACCATGCCCGGCTACAGCGGCCCCTACTGGTCGTACAACGAGTGGCAGCACGAGATCGACGTGCTCGCCGCCAACGGCATCAACGAGATGATGGACTACCCCGGCGCCGCGATCCTCTACGACATCGTCTTCCAGCAGTTCGGCTACACCGACCAGGAACTGCGCAAGTGGATCCCGCAGCCCGCCCACCAGCCCTGGTGGCTGATGCAGAACATGTCCACCTTCGACGAGCCGATCTCCACCGACCTGCTCCACGAGCAGGCCAGGATCGGCCGCCAGATCGCCGACCAGCTGCGCTCGCTCGGCATGGTCCCGGTTTTCCCCGGCTACTTCGGCACGGTGCCGCCGGACTTCGCCAAACACGATCCGGGCGCCGACGTGGTCCCGCAAGGGATCTGGGCCGGGTTCCAGCGCCCCGACTGGCTCAGCCCGCTCAGCCCGTACTTCGGCAAGATCGCGGCCGCGTTCTACCGGGCGCAGCAACAGATCTTCGGCCCGTCCACGATGTTCGAGATGAACCCGTTGCAGGAGGGCGGCCAGACCGGCGACATACCCTACGGCCCTGCCGCCAAGGCTATCCAGGACGCGCTGCTCAAGGCCAACCCGAACGCCATCTGGACCATGCTCGGCTGGCAGGACAACCCGCAGCCCGCGCTGCTCGCCGCCGTCGACACCAGCAAGATCCTGATCCTGGACGGCCTTTCCGACACCAGCGACAACCTGAATCGCGAATCCGACTGGGGCGGCACGCCCTACGTGTACGGGACCATCTGGGTCTTCGGCGGGCACAGCTCGATCGGCGCCAACACCACCACCTGGACCAGTCAGTTCCCGTTGTGGGCCAACAAACCGGGCAGCGCGCTGACCGGTATCGCGATGATGCCCGAGGCCAACGACAACAACCCGATGGCGATGGCCCTGTTCACCCAGCTGGCCTGGAGCCCGTCCGGCATCGACGAGCCAGCCTGGATGAACTCCTATGCGACCTGGCGTTACGGCGGCCCCGATCCACACGCCCAAGCGGCGTGGCAGGACCTGATGAACAGCGCCTATTCGACCCCGGCGGACGGCAACGACCGGCAGAACGAGAACGTGTTCTCCCTGGAACCCGGTCTGACCCTGGGCACGTCGCAACGCTACGACACCACGACGCTGGCCAAGGCATTACCCGAACTGCTCGCGGTCAGCCCGTCGTTACGCGACTCCAGTGCCTACGACTACGACCTGGTGGACGTGGCGCGGCAGGTGCTGGACAACGACAGCATGCTGCTGCTGCAACAGATCGCGGTCAGCTACAGCACGAAGAACCAGACCGAGTTCGACGCGCTCACCGGCCGCTGGCTGAACCTGATGACGTTGATGGACAACCTGCTCGGCTCGGACTCGTCGTTCCTGTTCGGGACGTGGCTGCAGGACGCGCGCGACTCCGCGTCCAGCCCGGGCGAGGCGGCGCGGCTGGAATACGACGCGCGGACGATCGTCACCGAGTGGGGGACCGGCGACGCCGAGCCGATCCTGCACGACTACGCCGACCGCGACCGCCAAGGCCTGATGGAGTTCTACCGCTCCCGCTGGCAGACCTACTTCACCTCGCTCGACACCGCCCTGCACGACAACACGCAGCCCGTGGCGATCAACTGGGCGGCGATCGACGATGGCTGGGCCCACCAGCAGAACCCGTACCCGACCACGCCGCGCGGCGACTCCTACCAGCTCGCCTCGCAGGTCTGGCAGACCGTGTCCACCGACCCGGCGTTCGCCCGGTTCACCGCGCGCACGACGCCAGCCACGGCCAGTGCGGGCCAGGCCAACGCGGTCACGGTGACCTTCAGCAACAGCAACCCGGTCTATCCGGCGACGAACGTGTCGGTCGCGCTGACCGCACCCGCCGGTTTCACGGTGGCCCCGACCACCCCGACCACGTTCGCCAGCGTCGCCTCCGGCGCGCAGGTCACCGCGACGTTCGCGGTCACCGCACCGGCGAACTACAAGCCGGCCAGCGCACTGGACAAGATTCCGCTCAGCTCGACCGCGTCCTTCGGCTATGGCACCACGAGGGCCACCGCCACGACCGTCCCGCCGCTGGTCGGCGTCACCCCGGTCTCGCCGGACTACCACACGGCCGCCTACACCCAGGCCGCGTTCGGTCAGCAGGGCGACACGTTCGGCATCTACGCGGGCGGCGCGGACATGTGGCGCGGCACCAACCAGTTCGACGCCGTCTACCGGCCGGCCGCGCTCGCCGACGGCGGCACGGTGACCACCGAGGTCACCGCGCAGGACTACACCGGACCGTGGGCGCGTGCGGGCATCGTGGTGCGCAACAGTCTGGCGGCCAACACCTCGCCGGGTTACCTCGACCTCGCGGTCACCCCGGCGAACGGGTGCGCACTCTCCTGGGACAGCGACGGCGACGGCCAGCTCGACCAGGTCACCAACACCGGCGCCTTCACCGCGCCCACCCACCTCAAACTCGTCCGCACCGGCACCAGCTACACCGGCTACTGCTCAGCCGACGACGGAACCTGGACGACCGTGGGCACCGCGACCGTGCCCAGCGCGGCGGCCACGCAGGACGTCGGCATCTTCGCCACGGCGGCCAACGGCGGCAGCGGCGCTACCGGCGTCGCGCGTTTCTCCGGTTTCTCCTTGTCCTGAAACGCGAAGGGCCCCGGGGCGCGAACCCCGG
>DATFHN010000033.1:0-65334 GCA_035248365.1 Pseudonocardiaceae bacterium
TCGCGGCTGGACGGCGCCCGGTCCCGATCGCGGTCGCGCGCTTCCGGGCGGCGCGAGCGGTCGCGGTCGTCGTCGACCGGCCGACGCTGCACCAGGTACCGGATCACGCCCAGCACCACGGTGACGCCGGTGGTGATGGCCATCACCGGGAAGTTGTCGATCAGCTGCGGACCGATCACCAGTACCTTGCTGCCGGGCTTGTTGTCCAGCGCGGCCGCCACGACCGGCACGACGACCACCAGGATCAGCGGCGGCTGCACCATCGGCCCGAACAGGTTCCGGCGCCGGACGATGGCCACCGCCGCGACGCAGCCGATCACGTACGCGGCCCGGAAGATCGTCGCGATGGCCGAACTCGACTTCTCGTCGATCACCGCGCCGACGATCGACAGGCCCAGCGCCAACACGACCGCTGCCCACCAGGGCCAGCCCTTGGTGCCGAACGCCGAACGCTCGTCCCAACGAAGGCCACTCGACGCGGCTCTTGCCTCGCGTCCACGATCGCGCGTCGTTGTCACGCCTTCACCTCACTGGCACTTAACGGTCCTCGACCGACAGCTCTGCGCGCTCGCGTAGGTCCGCGAGCCCGGTCATGTATCCATACCGTAGCCAATTCGTGAGCGCGCCGGTGTCCAGTCCGGCGTCTACCACGTCAGCGGCGGAGCTTTGTCGGATTCTTGGCCGCCGAACCAGCCGTTCGTGCGCAGGCCGAATCGGGTTCCAGTGCCATCCGGATCGACGTTTACCCAGCTAGTCAGGGTTGTGTTCAGTTGTGGGGCGACTGACTTGTTGATCACCTCGGCTTTCTCGTACGTATTGGGGCGAACATCGCTCGTTTGTTGTTTTGTACGGAGATTTCACCCGAGGGTGTCTCCATTGGGCGGTCGGTCCCGGCGCGCCGTCCGGTGTGGCCGGTCGGCCAGGTCGACGGGTGCCTGCCGCCGATCGGCCTACTCGCCGAGCGACGGTTGGCTGCCGTTGGTCAGCTCCTCCGGCCGGCGGATCGACGCGAGCGGCGTCGGGCTCGCCGCTGCCTCGGTCAGCGGCGCGACCACGCCCCGGAAGCTCTCCAGGGCGTCCAGTTCGCGCCTGCGCGCGGCCAGGAAGCGTTGTAAATGCGTGCTCGACAGGTTGAACGCGTCCACGGCGCCGCCCGCGGTGCGATGGGCGGCAGCGGCCTGCATGCGCACCTGCTCCACGTCCTCGGCGATGGCGCGTTCGGTCGCCGCGAACATGGCCGCCGACGCGATCACCGCGAACCCGGTCGGTCCACAGAGGAACACCCGGCGATCGAGCAGCCAGCGCAACAGTTCCGGGTCGGTGTCCATGGCCACCACGACGGCCGAGTCTGACGGGACGAACATGATCGTGCCGTAGATCGCGTCCGCCCAGCGCTGGTAACCCTTGCCGGCCAGTTCGGCCGCGCGGGACCGGATGTTGCGTACGTGTACGCGTAAGGCGTCCAGCCGCTCGGCCGGGTCGCTGGTTTCCATGGCCTCGGCCCAGCAGGCCAGGCTCATCTTGGCGTCGACAGGGACCTGGCGGCCGCCGCCGACCTCCAGCACCATGTCCGGCCGGACCATGCCGCCGCCCGCGACGTCGGTCTGCAGGGTGAAGTGCAGGCCCTCACGCAGGCCGAGCGAACGCGCGGTCTCGGCGAGCATCTGTTCACCGAGTTCGCCCCGCCCCCGGATGGACGCGAACGCGACCTGATACCGCTGCAGCGCGGCCTGTTGCGCCTCGGTGCGATCGCGTTCGTCCCGCACCATCTTCAGCGCCGCGTCCGCGCGGCGATTGCTGTCCTGGTACAGCTTCCAGAACAGCACGGTCGCGCCGGCAAGGAGCAATGCCAGCACGATGGCGGCGATGCCGGTCACTGCGGTCATGTCGGGGCTCCTGGGTAGCTTCGGTCGTGCTGATCGGGTGGGCTGGCCTTGACTACTTCGATCTTTACTCGCATCACCGACGAAAAGCACGTTCGAACACACGTTCGAGTGAGAAAAGGGTGTCGCTACCAAGAAAAGTCGGCGCGCACATCTAACTTGATCGCATGCGATTGCTGCACACCTCCGACTGGCACGTGGGACGTACGTTCCACGGCCGGGATCTGCTTGCCGATCAGGAGGCCGTGCTCGGTGCCGTTGCCGAGCTGGTCGAGGTCGAGCGGGTGGATGTCGTTGTGGTGTCCGGTGATCTGTACGACCGGGCGGTCCCGTCGGCGGAGGCGGTGGCCACCTGCGCGCGGGCCTTGTCCCGGATTCGGCGCGCGGGCGCGGAACTGGTGATCATCGCGGGCAATCACGATTCGGCGCAACGGCTCGGCGCGTTCGCCGAGTTCGCGTCGGCGGGTGGGTTGCACCTGCGCACCAGCGTGGCGGAACTGGACCGGCCGGTGTTGCTCGCCGACGAGCACGGACCGGTGGCCTGCTATGGAATCCCTTACCTGGAGCCGGATCCAGCCCGGCACGCGCTGGGCAAACCCGAACTGCGCGGCCACGCCGGTGTGCTGGGTGAGGCGATGAACCGGGTGCGCGCCGATCTTGCCACGCGCGGGCCTGGGGTGCGGTCGGTCGTGCTCGCGCATGCGTTCGTCACCGGTGCGGCGCCGTCGGATTCCGAGCGCACGATCGCCGTCGGCGGCATCGAGGACGTGCCCGCCGCGGTGTTCGACGGGGTCGACTATGTCGCGCTCGGGCATCTGCATGGCGCGCAAACCCTTGCCGAGCACCTGCGTTACGCGGGCAGCCCGATCGCGTACTCGTTTTCCGAAGCGCGGCAACACAAGTCGGTGTGGCTGGTCGATCTCGGGCCCGAGGGTCTGGAAACGGTGCGGCGGCACGAACTTCCGGTGCCGAGGCGGCTGGCGACGGTGCGTGGCGAGTTGGCCGAGCTGCTCGCCGATCCGGCCAACGACCGCGTTGCCGACTGCTACGTGTACGCGGTGCTGACCGATCCGGTCCGGCCGCTGGACGCCATGCGCCGATTGCAGGAACGCTTCCCGTTCACCGTCCGACTGGACTGGTTGCCCAACGGTGCGGAAGCCCAGCCAGCGCCGCGTTATGCCGCGCATGGCCGGAATGATGCCGAGCTGGCCGAGGAATTCGTGCGGGATTGCCGGGGCAGCGCGCCCAGCGAGGCCGAACGCGCGTTGTTCGACGAGGCCTTCACGGCGGTACGGCAACTGGAGGCGAGGCAATGAGGCTGCATCATCTCCAGGTCCGGGCGTTCGGTCCTTATCCGCGCCAGGAATCCATTGATTTCGACGCGCTCGGCGCGGACGGATTGTTTCTGCTGCACGGCGACACCGGAGCCGGTAAGACCACGCTGCTCGACGCGGTCGCGTTCGCCCTGTTCGGGACGGTTCCTGGCGCGCGCGGCGAAACCAAACGGCTGCGCTGCGACTATGCCGAGGCCGATGTGGCGACCGAGGTGCGGCTCGAATTCACCGTGCAGGGGCATCGGCTGCTGATCGTGCGCAATCCCGAGTACGAGCGGGTGAAACGCCATGGCAGCGGCAGCACCACCCAGCGGGCCAAGGCATCGCTGACCTGGGTCGGGGCCGCGCCGAGCGGCCACGCGCCGGATGGGTTGGCCCGCATCGACGAGGTGAACCGCACCGTCGCGCGGTTGCTCGGCATGTCGGCTGAGCAGTTCTTCCAGGTCGTGTTGCTGCCGCAGGGCGACTTCGCGCGGTTCCTGCGCGCGGAAACGGCCGATCGCGAGCGGTTGCTGGAGAAGTTGTTCGGCACGCAGCGCTTCGCCGACGTGGAGAAGTGGTTTCGCGAGGCGCGCGCCGAACGCGGCCGCGCGGTGGACGAGATCCGGCAGGACGTGCGCGAGCTGCTGGCCAGGGTCGGGCAGGCGGCCGGGGTCGAGCCGGACGACGACCAGCCCGCCGACATCGAATGGCTGGCCGGGCTGCACGCGCGGTTGCGCGGGGTCGCGGATGACGCGGAGAAGCAGGACCTGCTGGCCAGGGAAGAGCGGACCAGGGCCGAGCAGGAACTCGCGCACCGGCGAGACCTGGCCGACCGGATCCGCCGGGTCACCGTGGCCCTGGGCCTGTTGGCGGAGTTGGAGAACGGCGCTGCGGCGCTGCGCGCGGTCGCGGAGGAACTCTCGGCTGCGCGACGTTGCCAGCCGGTGCTGGTGGCGGCGGCAAGCGCACGACGGGCCGAGTCCGACTTGGCCGACGCGAGCCGGGCCGAGCAGCGCGCTCTGGCCGCGTTGGGCGGAATGCCGCAAGCCGACGGCGATGTGGCCGCGTTGCGGGCGCTGGCCGGTGCGTTGCGGGAGGAAGCGGGCGGCCTGCGGCAGTTGGTCGTGGAGGCTGAAACGCAGCGCGCGGACCGGTCTCGGTTGGTCGAGTTGAGCGAGCGGCAGCGGCGCGCGGATATGCGAGTCGTGGAACTGGGCGAGCGGCTCGCTGAGCTGCCCGGACGACTGGTCGCGGCGCACGCCGAGCGCGACGCGGCGATGAGCGCCGCCGGTCGGCTGGACGGGTTGCGCACGCGCGCGGCCGAACTGCGGGCATTGCATGCCGACGCGGAGCAGTTGCCCGCGGTGGCAGCGACCGAGGCGACGTGCCGGGCCGAAGCGACAGCAGCGGTCTACGCACATCAGCGGGCCAGGGAGGCCTTGCTGGACGCGCGGCAGCGCAGGCTGGACGGCATGGCCGCTGAGTTGGCCGGCGCGCTGGTCCAGGACCAGCCCTGTCCGGTGTGCGGCGCGGCCGAGCATCCGGCCCCGGCTGCCCCGGCAGCCGAGCCGGTCAGGGACGCGGACGAACGCGAGGCGGCACAAGCGGAGCAAGCGGCGAATCTCGACCGAGAGCGGACCGGGCTGGCGGCGGCCGAGGCGCGCCATCGACTGGACGCGCTGGTCGACCGGCTGGCCGGGCGGACCGCGCCCAACCTCGCCGACGAACTCAACGCGGCCGAAACCGATCTCGCGGAAGCGACCGAGCGAGCGGCGAAGGTGCCTGCCTGCACCGAAACGGTGGCCCGGCTGGAATCCGAGGCGACCGCGCTGCGCGTCGAGCAGGTCGAGGTGGAGCGGGTCAGGGCGACGATCGCGGCCGAACGGGCGCGGCTGGCCGAGATGATCGAGGAACGCGCGGAGCGACTCGATGCCGCGCGTGGCGACTTCCCCGATGTCACGGCGCGGCGTGAACACCTGCTGACCGTGATCGACGGGCTCGACGAGCTGGCCAGGGCCAGACTCGCCAGGGAACAGGCGGCGCAGCGGGCCGGGGAAGCACGAGACGCCGTACTGGCCGCCGCCATCGACGCCGGTTTCGCCGACGCGGTCGAAGCGCTCGATGCCGCGCGCGGCGCCGAGGTGATCGACGAGCTGAACCGGCAGTTGATCGCCGCGGACCGGCAGGAGGCGGCCGCGCGGGCGGTACTCGACGAGCCGGAGCTGGCCGGGATCCGGATCGACACCGATGTCGATCTGGTCGGTGCCGAGGCGCTGGTAGCGGTGGCGCGAGAACACGCGGACACGGCCAACGCGGCTCTGCAGGAGGCACAGCGCCGGGTCGACGAGGTGACCGAACTCGCGGCGCGGCTGACCCAGGCCTGGCAGCGGCTCGCCCCGGCCGAGGAGATCCAGGCCGAGCTGGCCGCGCTGACCGACGTGGTGAACGGGCGCGGTCAGAACGCGCACCAGATGTCGCTGCGCTCGTACGTGCTGGCGTCCCGGCTGGCCGAGGTGGCGGATTCGGCAACGCGGCGGTTGCGGCGGATGAGCCAGGGCCGGTTCTCGTTCGTGCACTCGCTGGCCGGTGGCCGTTACGGGAAGCGCGGCGGGCTCGGGCTGGACGTGCTCGACGACTATTCGGGCCGGGTGCGACCGGCCAAGACGCTCTCCGGCGGGGAGTCGTTCCTGGCCTCGCTCGCGCTGGCGCTCGGCCTTGCCGACGTGGTCGCCGCGGAGACCGGCGGGGCGCTGCTGGACACGCTGTTCATCGACGAGGGGTTCGGCTCGCTCGACGCGGACACCCTCGACCTCGTCATGGACACCCTCGACGAGCTGCGCGCTGGCGGGCGGGTGGTCGGGCTGGTTTCGCACGTCGAGGAGTTGCGGCAACGCATTCCGGTCCGGTTGCGGGTGCGCAGGGCGCGCACCGGATCGACCCTGCAAGTCCACGGCACCCGCTCGGCCTGAGGCGCCGGTCGGGCCGGGGTCCGGCGCAATCTAGACTGGTCCGTCGTGAGCCTCACCCTCGGCATCGTCGGCCTGCCCAACGTGGGCAAGTCGACCCTGTTCAACGCCCTGACCAACAACGACGTCCTCGCGGCGAACTACCCGTTCGCCACGATCGAGCCGAACGTCGGCGTCGTTCCGCTGCCGGACAGCCGGCTGGACGCGCTGTCGAAGATGTTCGATTCGGCGCGGATCGTCCCGGCGACCGTCTCGTTCGTGGACATCGCGGGCATCGTCAAGGGCGCGTCCGAGGGCGCGGGCATGGGCAACCAGTTCCTGGCCAACATCCGCGAGGCCAACGCGATCTGTCAGGTCATCCGGGTATTCGACGACCCGGACGTGCTGCACGTGGACGACACGATCGACCCGGCCAGCGACATCGAGACGATCAACACCGAGCTGATCCTGGCCGACCTGCAGACGGTGGACAAGGCGCTGCCCAGGCTGGAGAAGGAAGCCAGGACCCGCAAGGAAGCCCGGCCCGCGCTGGAGAACACCAAGGCGGCGCGGGAGATCCTGGACGCAGGCCGCACGCTGTTCGCGGCACAGTCCGAAGTGGACCTGGACGCGCTGCGCGAGCTGAGCCTGCTCACCGCCAAGCCGTTCCTGTACGTGTTCAACGCCGACGAGTCCGTGCTGGTCGACGAGGCCCGCCGCAAGACCCTCGCCGACCTGGTCGCCCCGGCCGACGCCGTGTTCCTGGACGCGAAGGTCGAGGCCGAACTGCTTGAGCTGGACGAGGAGTCCAAGCGCGAACTGCTCGAATCGATCGGCCAGCCCGAACCGGGCCTGTACGCGCTCGCGCGCGCCGGTTTCCACACCCTGGGCCTGCAGACCTACCTCACCGCAGGCCCCAAGGAGTCGCGCGCTTGGACGATCCCGCAGGGCGCGACCGCCCCGCAGGCGGCAGGCGTGATCCACACCGACTTCGAGCGCGGCTTCATCAAGGCCGAGATCGTCTCCTTCGAAGACCTGATGGCCGCAGGCTCGATGGCGGCGGCGCGCTCGGCGGGCAAGGTCCGCATGGAGGGCAAGGACTACCTGATGGCCGACGGCGACGTCGTCGAGTTCAGGTTCAACGTCTGATCACGTCAGCTCGAACCAACCGCGGGCGGCGTCGTTGACGGCGGCGCCGTGCGCGGCCGAGTGGCGGATGCCGTTGTAGAGCAGGTCCCAGATCAGCCGATCGGCCCAGAGGCTTTCTGCTTCGACGTCGATCACACGTTTGTCCTGGTCGGTGAGCCGGACGGTCGGCTTGCCGCGCGAATAGCGGACCGCGATCACGCTGAGTTCGTAGGTGCGCACCCACGACTTGCGGTACTTCAGCCAGTCAGCGCCCGCCGAGCAGCGGTCAGACCCGATCGTCAGCGTCGCCGCGACGACGCCGACGACGACGATCAGCCACACTGGCCAAAAGGTCATCCAATGGAATGGGCCCTTCCCTTCCGGGAGGGTGACCAGCGACATCAGGACGATGAGTAGCCCCAAACCCCAGAGTCCGGCCTGGATGGCAGCCCAGGGACTGGACTGGCGCCAGGCGAGTACCGGGCTTTGGCCGGGCGGTGGGGATGGCTTGCGGGACTGCCGACGCTCCTGGGTGGTCTTGTTGTACTTCTCGTCGCCGCGGAAGTGGGGTGCGTGCGGCGGACGTGGTTCGCCGGTCACCGGATCCGGCTTGGGCGGGAGGTCGGTCATCGAACGTCTTTCGCTGCGGGTACGTGCGGGAAGCCGGGTGGCTTCCCGCACGTAGTTTGTCAGCAGAATTCGGACTCCATTTCGGCGGTGAAGGCGCCGATGGGTGCGGGCAGGGCCGGGGTCCAGTCGGTGCCGTTGAGCCAGTCGCCGTTGACGTTGGTGGAGAGCAGGTGGCTGCCGTCGCGGGTGCCGTAGGTGTTGGTCCAGGAGCCTTCGACGGCGCCCCACATGCCGTAGACGGTGGTGCCGCAGGACAGCGTGGTCGACGTGATGCCGAGGCCGTCGCCGTAGGTGATGCCCGGGAGCCAGCTGCTGGTCTGGGTCATGGTGAACATTTCCCGCTGCTCGGCGGGCGGCAGCAGGCGGCCTTGCAGCAGCGCGCTGAAGAACGTGTCGAGGTCGCCGGTGGTGGAGATCAGGTCGCCGGTGGCGAAGACCCAGGCGGGGTTCAGCTCGGTGACGTCGTAGGCCGGAATGCCCGCCGTGTACTGGTTGAGGTGCGAGTACTCGTTGACGTGCGGGCCGTCGATGTCGAAGTCGCCCGCTTGCGGCTCGTAGGTGCCGGTCAGGTGCAGCGGGCAGATGATCCGCTCGTTGATCTCCTCGGCCAGGCTCTGGCCGGTCGCCTTCTCGATGATCAGGCCGGCCAGCAGGTAGTTGGTGTCGGCGTAGCCCCAGCTGGTGCCGGGCGCGAACGCGGGCGGGTTGGCCAGGGCGTAGCCGAGCAGCTGGTCGGAGGTCACATCGTCGAAGCGGTGGGTCAGGAACGGGGTGCCGATGGCGTCGGCTTCGACGGTCGGGGAGAGGACGTAGTTGTAGACGCCGCTGGTCTGGCTGAGCAGTTCGCGGATGGTGATCTTGCTGCCGTCGTAGCCGTTGCCATCGACGACGCCGGGCAGCCATTGCTCAACGGAGTCGTCCAGGCTCAGGGTATGTTCGGCGGCGAGCTGGAGCATCACGGTCGCCACGAAGGTCTGGGTCGTGTAACCGATCCGGAACCGGTCCTGCGGCCGCTGTAAAGCTCCGGTTGTCAGGTCGGCCACGCCGGCTCTGCCGAACCAGCGCTGATTGTTCTGGACGACCTGGGCCGTCGCTCCAGGCAGGCCGCCTTCGGTCACCGCGCGGTTCAGCACGTTCTGGACCCCGGCGTGGGCGTCGGTGGTGGCCGTGGCGGGCGCGGCGGCCACCGTCGCCAGGAATGTTCCGGCGGCGAGCAGGCATGCGGCAGCGCGGATGGTCAGCTTCATGGTGTCCCTCTCGGTGGGGTTCGCTGTTGCGAAAGGACACTAGGAGCGTTCGCTGCCGTGGAGTGTCACGCCGGCGAGACAGCGGAACGCACCACTCGCGTACGGATTCGGCTATTGGGAAGGGATTCCGGGGTACTGTCTCAAGTAGACTGCTCGCCGAAATGGACACGGGGCGTAGCGCGGCGCACACGACGGGCAGTCGAGTGCTGACCCGGTCGGCGTAGCGCGGCCACGGATATGGAAGAGTCGGATTCCGTGTCCGCCACGCGTCATCTGTCCGCAGACGCGGCCGAGCCATCCTTTCTCGGGCCGGCCCGCGACTGGGGTTCGTCGTTGCTGTTGCTCGCCACCTGGGGCGCGGCCGCCAGCACGGCGATGTACGCGATCTACAGCGTGCACGGGGTGGTCATTCTCGGCATCGTCGCGATCGCGGTGCTGGTCGCGATGTGGTTCGGGGTGTTTCAGACCTTCCCGCCGTCGGCGATCGTGGTGGTGCTGGCGGTTGGCGCGGTCGCCGCGCTGATCGTGACGCCGCCGTTCATCAATGTGGCGGGTAATGGCTGGCTGGCGCCTGCGGCGGTGCTCGGCGGGGTGGCCACGATCAGTTCTCTGGTGGTGTTCTGGGGGCGATTTCCGGCTGGGCGGCTGGCGGTGGTGCCGTTGGTGCTGGGTGGGGTGGCCTTTGCCGGGATGATCGTCGGCGGGGTGCCGAACATCGATGTGTGGGTGATCTTCCAGCAGTCGGCCGATGGGCTGCTGCACGGGCTCAATCCGTACAACATGTCGTTCAGCGGGGTGCCGGCCGGCCAGACCTCGAATTGCTTCAACTATCTCCCGGTGACCTTCCTGGCCACGGCGCCGAGCAAATGGCTCTTTGGTGACGTGCGCTGGATCGAAGGAGCGTGCGTGCTCGCCACCGGCGCGCTGCTCACCAGACACGTCGTGCGGCGCGGAAGTGGGCGGGGGCAGGTCGCGCTGGCGGCGCTGGTCGCGTTGACGCCCGGGTCGCTGCTGGTGGTGCAGCAGGCCTGGAACGAGCCGATTCTGGTGCTGGGCCTGGTCGCGTCGGCCGTGCTGATGGAGCGCGGGCGGTGGAACTGGGCGATGCTGCCCTTCGGACTGGCGCTGGCCACCAAGCAACACCTGGTGTTGCTGCTGCCGTTGTTGCTTTTCTGGCCGAAGTTCGGCTGGCGGCGGGTGCTCGGCACGGCCGGGATCGCGGCGGCGGTGTCGTTGCCGTGGCTGGTGGCCAACCCGGCGCGGTTCACCCAGTGCACGGCGAGTTTCTTCCTCGGCGAGCAGGCACCGCCGAAGGCGTTGTCGATCTGGCGGATCCTGCCTCAGCCGATGCAGCTGCCGGTGCTGATCGTGGGGCTGGTGCTCGCGTTCGGCATCGCGGTGTGGCGTTGCCCGAAGACGCCTGCCGGGTTCCTGGTGTCGGCTGGGACCGTGTTCGTGGTGTTCGACCTGGTCAACAAGCAGACGTTCGTGAATCAGTGGTGGCTCGCGGCGATGCTGCTGGTCAGCGGGATCGTGCTGGGCGGACGCACACTGGTGCCAGGCGCGGTGGACGGGGAGTTGGAGCGGTGTTGACGAATTTGCGCGTGATCGAGACCCACGCCCGGCGATGGGCGCCGTGGCTGCTGGGGCTCTCCGTGCTGGTGCACTTCGCGCTCGTCGCGACCAACACGCAGATGACCATGATCGACCTGTTGGTCTATCGCGGCGCGTCGCCATCCCTGTTGCACGGCAACCTCTACGACTGGCGGCAGACCCAGTTCACCGCGCAGTTCGCGCTGCCCTTCACCTATCCGCCGTTCGCGGCCCTGGTGTTCCTGCCGCTGTCCTGGGTGCCGTGGGTCGTGGTCAAGTTCGGCTGGCAGCTGGTCTCGGTGGTCTGTCTGTGGTGGCTGGTGCGGCTTTCGCTGCGGCTGGTCGCCCGGGACCGGGCCGCGTCGGTCACGTTCGACGAGGACGTGTGGCGCCGCCGGGCGATGTTGTGGACGGCGGTCGCGCTCTGGTTCGAACCGGTGCGCACCACGGTGAACTATGGCCAGATCAACCTGCTGCTGGCCGGGATCGTGCTGGCGGGCATGGTGAGCGCGCGGCCGGTGCTGTCCGGGTTGAGCGTGGGCGTGACCGCGGGCATCAAGCTGACGCCCGCGCTGTCCGGGATCTATTTCCTGGCCACCAAACGGTGGGCGGCGGCGATCTGGTCGTTCGTGGCGTTCGCCGCGACGGTCGGACTCGCCTACGCGGTCTCGCCGGCCCAGTCGACGCTGTACTGGTTCCACCTGATCAACGATCCGACCCGGATCGGGCCGATCGCATCGGCGATCAACCAGTCGCTGCGCGGCGCGTTGTCGCGAACGGTCGGCCACGACGTGGGCATGGGGCCGTTGTGGATCGCCGCGGCCGTGGTCGCGGTCGCGTTGCTGATCTACGCGCTGCGTGCGGCGGTGCGGGCGGGTGACGTGCTCGCCGGCGTGCTGTGCGTGCAGTTCTTCACGTTGCTGGTGTCGCCGATTTCCTGGAGCCACCACTGGGTCTGGATGGTGCCCGCGCTGTTGTGGCTGCTCTACGGGCGGGTCGCGGGACAGCGGGCAGCGCTGTGGACCGCGACGATGTGGCTGGTCGCGGTGGGCAGCTACCTGATCTCGTTCCTGCTGGCCATCCAGCCGTCGATCTGGACCATCCCGCACCCCTGGTGGGCCGCGCTGCTGGGCTGGGTCTACCCGGTGTGCGGCATGGTCACCTTGATCGTCATCGGCGCGCTGCTGGGCAAGCGGCGGGCACCGGCCGAGATGCCTGTGGCTACGCCAGCGGCTGTGCGCTGACGATCGCGTTGATCCGCTCGGCCATCTGCACGTCCTTGCTGGTCAGGCCGCCCTGGTCGTGCGTGGTGAGCCGGAAGGTCACGGTGCGCCAGCGGATGTCGATGTCCGGGTGGTGCTGGGCGGCCTCGGCCACCTCGGCGACCCGGTCGACCACCACGATCGCGGTGGGGAAATCGGCCAGCTCGACAACGCGAACCAGCTCCTGGCGGTCTTGTCGCCAGCCGTCAAGACCGCCAAGAGCTTGTTGGACCTGATCGTCGCTCAGCAATTCGGTCATCAACCCATGATGGCCTCAACCGTCCCGGCCCACCATCCGGGCCAGCGCGACCGACAACCCGATCACCAGATAACAGCCTGCTTCGGCCATGCCGTGAATCAGGCCGTCGGTGGGCATCGGATCGCGCAGCACGTCGGCGAGCGAGGTCCACGAGTTCGTCAACAGGTAGGGCTGCAGGAAATCCAGTGCCGGGATCGCGCTGACCACACCGAAGACGATCGCGCCGGCGATCGTGGCGGCCAGCACCACCAGCGGGTGCTCGGTCCAGGTCGAGATGGCCAGCGCGATCGCGCCGACCGCCCAGACCTGCACCGAAACCCAGCCCGCGGCGATCGCCAGCCTGCCGATGGCCGCGCCGGTGGTCAGAGTCGTTCCGGACAGCGTGAGCATTCCCTGCGAGCCGACCACGATGAGCCCGGTAACCGTGCCGACCAGCGTGATCAGCAGGCACGCGGCGAGCACCGCGACGGCGACCCCGAACGCTTTCACCCCGAGCAGCCGGACCCGGCTGATCGGCGCGATGAGCAGGCCGCGCAACGTGCCATGGGACGACTCGCCCGCGATCGCGTCGGCCGACCACATGGCCGCGACCAGCGGCAACAGCAGTGACAGGTTGGCGGCGAGTGCCGCGACCGGCAGCACGAAACCGTTGCCGACGATCGCGGTGAAGATCGAGCCGCCTCCCGCGCCGCGCGGGCCACCGCCGATCTCGATACCGATCGCGATCACGACCGGCACCAACGCCAGCAGGATCAACGAGATCCAGGTACGCGGCCTGCGGAAAACCCAGACCACCTCGGCCCGCAGCAACCGGCTCAGCGGTGCCTTGTTCGCCCGCAGTTCGACAGACGCCGGAAGTGCCATCGTGGTCATCGGATGTGCTCCTCGGCTGATCCGCCGTTCGGCTCGGAATCGGTCAGTCGGGCGAACAGTTCCTCGAGGTCGGCCCTTTGCCGGATCACCTCGTGCACCGGAACGTCGGCCTTGACCAGGGTTTCCACCACGGCGGGCGCGGAGGTCCCGGTGAGGTCGACCAGCAGGCCGTCGCCGACCGCGCGAGCGCCGATCCGGTTGGCGCGCAACGCTTTCGCGCCTTCCTCGACCTGCGGCGTGTGCACCATCAGCGTGGGATTGCCCGCTTCGAGCAGCGGCGCTAGTTCGCCCTGGGCGACCACGTTTCCCTTGTGCAGCACGGCAACGTGCGTGCAGGTGGCCTGCACCTCGGAGAGCAGGTGCGAGGACACCACCACGGTCGTGCCCGCCGCATGCAGGTCGGCGATCACCTGGCGGATCTCCCTGGTCCCGCCCGGGTCGAGCCCGTTGGTGGGTTCGTCGAGCACGACAAGGCGACGCGGGACCAGCAGGGCGGCGGCCAGGCCGAGGCGCTGCTTCATGCCGAGCGAGTAACCGCGGTACTTGCGGTTGCGGGCATCGGTCAGGCCGACCTGCTCCAACGCGTCGTCGACCGCCTTGACGATGTCCTTGGAGGCGAGCAGCGGCTCGGCCGCCGCGCACCGGCGCAGGTTGTCCCGGCCGGTCAGGAACGGGTGAAAGCCCGGCCCCTCCACCAGGGCGCCCACCTGCGGCAACGCCCGCGCGGCGCCACCGGGCAGCCGCTGGCCGAGCAGTTCCACCTCGCCCGCGGTGGGCGTGACCAGGCCGAGCAGCATCCGGATGGTGGTGGTCTTGCCGGACCCGTTCGGGCCGAGCATGCCCAGCACCGCACCCTGCGGCACGTCCAGGTCGAGCCGGTCGACCGCGACCGTGCCGCGGAAGGTCTTGCGCAGGCCACGGGTGCGGGCGGCCAGTCCGGTCGGCGCGGCACCGCCCGTGGCGGCCGTCGAGTCGACGGCCGCCACGGAGTCGGTGTTGCTACTGCTCGTCGAGGTACTCACTTGCTCCCCAGGGCTTCGGTCAGTACCTGCTGGGGTACCAGACCGACCGCGACCCTGCCGTCCGAAGTGATGATCGCGGTACCGATGTTGGTACCGATGGACCAACCGGAACCCCACGAACCGGACACCGGGGTGCCGAATTCCCGGGCCAGCGCCAACGGGCTTTCCCCACCGGCCCGCTTGCTGCTGGAACCGCTGGACAGGCCGGGCACGCTGCTGTTGGCGTTGTTGTCCTGCGGGTCACTCGGCGCGCTGGCCGAACCGCTGGGCAGGGTCATGATCGCGACGGTGTCCCAGCCGCTGCCGACGATCTTCGGCGCCAGCTGGTCGGCGGCCTTCTGGGCCTGGCTCTTCTGCTTGTCGGCCGAGCCGGACTGGTCGTGCTTGGTCACCGTGGACCCGGGCGGCGGCGTGAAGGTGAACAGCGAGGACTGCTGCGGGCCGTAATTCAGGTCCGAGAAGCCCACGTTGATGGCCGGGGTCGACGAGTTGTCGCCGAGCACGGTCAGCTGCAGCGGGATGTGCTTGTTCGCGTCGATGGCGATCTTCACCTCGCGCAGCAGCGTCCGCTGGCTGGCCTTGGGCGTGAGCACCAGGTCGTAGGCGGGCTGGCCGGCCACCGTGTCGGTGCCGTCCACGGTGATGTTGCTGCTGTTCTGCAACGCGCTGACCAGCTGCTTGGCCAGCGAAGCCGGGTCGGTCGGGGTGGCGCTCGTGCCCAGCGGCGCGCTGTTGGCCTTGTGGTGCGCGCCTTCCTTGGGCGCGGGCGACTCGGTGACCGTGCGGTGGCTGGAGTCCCACGAGTAGAGCGTGGTTCCGTCGTCCACAAAGGTCTGTTCCGAGGTCGACGTCGGCATCGAGACGCGGGTGCGGCCGGTGCCGTCCGACCAGACGCGCAGCTGGCTGTTGCCGTTGGCCAGCTCCGGGATGCCCGGTACCGAGGGCAGCCCGAGGTTGTTGGTGATGGCGACCGTGCCGGACATGCTCGGCACGGACGAGGTGAGCACCGACTGCACCAGCGCCTGCGGGGTGGTCGCGGGCAGCGACGGGGCAGCCCCGGCCCCGGCGGGCGCGGCGAGGACGACGAGGCCGACCACACCGGCAACGACACCGATACCGGCGCCTCCCAGCGTTGCTTTTCTGCGGTCCATTCTGGCTCCTAGGTTGGTCCGGGCCGGTGGATCGGCCCGGTTGATCCGACGACATGAGCCTGCCCGAGGCAAGCTGAGATAGCGCTGAGAACAGGCGCCGAGCTGAGAACCAGCTGAGAGGAGATCGGTGGTGTCGCTGGCTGACGGCATGCTGATCACGTGAGCGCACGAGTGTTGGTCGCCGACGACGAGTGGGGAGTGCGCAAGGCGCTGAGCCGCGGTCTCGCCGCCGAGGGCATGGACGTCGCCCTCACGGTGGACGGTCCCAGCGCGCTGCGTGCTGCCCTGACCGGCGCGTTCGACATCGTGCTGCTGGACATCATGCTGCCCGGGATGTCCGGCTACCGGGTGCTGGAGCGGCTGCGGGCCGAGGGCGTGCACACGCCGGTGTTGCTCATTTCGGCCAAGGACGGCGAGTACGACCAGGCCGACGGGTTCGACCTCGGCGCCGACGGCTACCTGGTCAAACCGTTCTCCTACAAGATCCTGGTCGCCCAGGTGAACGCGCTGCTGCGCCGGGCCGCCAGCGACGCCCCCAAGCAACTGGTCCGGGTCGGTGACCTTGAGGTCGACCGGGCTCGCCGCCAGGTCCGCTGGGCCGGTTCACCGCTGGAGCTGAGCCCGCGCGAGTACGCCGTGCTCGACGTGCTGGCCGGCCGGGCCGGTGCCGTGGTCACCAAGGACGACCTGCTCCGCGCGGTCTGGGGTGACGAACAGGCCGCCACCCGCAACGCGGTCGAGGTCTATGTCGGCTACGTGCGCCGCAAGCTGGAAGCGGCCGGTGCCGGGGCCGTGCTGCAGACCGTCCGCGGCCACGGCTACCTGGTCAGCACCACCGAGCTGGATGCCGCGTTCGAACCCACCGACCCAGGTGAGAACCGGTGAGATCGCCGGCCGGATGGTGGCTGCGGCGCACCATCGCCTTCCGGATCACCGTGGTCGCCACCACGGTGACCGTGCTCAGCCTGGCCCTGCTGGCCAAGCTGAGCAGCATCCTGCTGGGCAACCTGCTGGTCGACGCGGCCGACCGCGAACTGACCGGCAGCCTGGCCACGGCGAGCGCCGCGGTCTCGGCCGGGCACCCGCTGCCCGCACCGCCCTTCGCAACCGCGCTGCGCGTGCTCGACCGGGCGGGCGACCCGGTCGACGGGCAGCCGCGTCCGCCGCTGGACGCGGTCGACGTCGGTCAGCTCGAAGCCGGGCAGGGCATCATCGACGATTCGGCCAACCCGCCGCTGCGCTGGCTGGGCACCGTTGTGTCCACTCCGGACGGTAGCCAGCGGCTGGTCGTGGTCGGTGCCAGCCTGGTCGGCTACGACGAAGCCGGTGCCCTGGCCTTCCAGTGGCTGCTGTTCGCCGCGGCGGTCGGCGGGGTGATCGCAGGCGCGGCCACCTGGATCGCGGTGCGCAGTTCGCTGCGTCCGGTGCGCCGGATGCGCACGGCGGCGGGCGCGTTGCCCTCCGGGGAACGGCTGCCGGTGCCCGAGGCCAAGGACGAACTGCGGGCACTGGCCGAAGCGCTGAACGCGCTGCTGGCGCGGCGCGACGAAGCCCGCCAACGGTTGCAGCGGTTCACCGGCGACGCCGCGCACGAACTGCGTTCGCCGGTCGCGTCGATCCGCGCCCAGGCCGAGGTCGCGGTGGTGCACCCGGATCCGGACCTGGCCCAGGAAGTGCTGAGCGACGTCGTCACCGAGGCGGAACGCCTGTCCACGCTCATCGACGACCTGCTCGTACTGTCCCGTTCGGACGGTGGCGAATGGGCGGCGGCCGGTCCGGTCGATCTCGCGTTCGTGGCCTCGGCCGCGGTCGACCGGTTGCCCTCGGACGCGCCAAGGGTGCGGCTGCGCGTGCCGCCGATGCCGTGCCCGGTCTGGGCGGCGCCCGGCGAAGTGGAACTGGTGCTGGACAACCTGTTGCGCAACGCGGCCCGGCACGCCCGCGGCATGATCGACGTGCTGGTGCTGCCCACCGTGGACGGGGTCCGGCTGACCGTCGACGACGATGGGCCCGGCGTTCCGGTCGAACACCGTTCGCGCGTCTTCGACCGGTTCTACCGGGTGCAGGACGATCGCGGCCGGAAATCCGGCGGGTCCGGGCTGGGGCTGGCGCTGGTCGCCGAAGTCGTCCAGCGGCGCAACGGATCGGTGCGGGTCGGCGAATCGCAGAACGGTGGTGCCCGGTTCGAGGTGCGCTGGCGCGGTCCGCCGGGCCGGACGGCGTCCTCCTAGCCGCTCGGGCAGGATCAGCCCGCGTGGGCTTCGTTGTGAACACGACCGCACCGGCCAGGACCGTGGCGGCGGTGCTGGCCGAAACCTGGCTACTGGCCGCGCACCTGGCCGAGGCCGGGATCACCCTGCCCGCGACGCGCCCCGAGCAGTTCCTGGCCGGAACCGAACTGCCGCTGCGGGTCCGGCTGGCCGGGCCGGTCGCGGTGCGTGGCGTGCTGCGCTGCGATCAGGCCGACGAGCGTGGCATCACGCTGCGCGCGTCGGGTCCGGGCTGGTCGGCGGTGCTGACCGCGTTGGTGGCCGATGGCGTGATCCGCGCCGAACTGTCCGCCGGTGCTCGTGGTCGGCGGTTCTGCGCCGCGTGGCTGAACGGGGTCGCGGCGCGGGCCGAGCGACTGGGCGAGGCCCCGAAGGTCGTCGGCGCCGCGATCATCGCCGATGGCGCGGTGCTGGCCGCGCAGCGGTCGTATCCGCCCGCGCTGGCCGGACGCTGGGAGTTCCCGGGTGGGCGGGTCGAACCGGGAGAGACCGAGGAGCAGGCGGTTGTCCGAGAGTGCCAGGAGGAACTGGGCGCGACGGTGACGGTGGCCGGGCGGGTCGGGCCGGATCTGATCCTGCCCAGCGGCTGGGTGCTGCGCATTCACGCCGCCCGGCTGGCCGATGGGCAGCGGCCGGACGCACTGGAACACCATGCGCTGCGGTGGGTCGGCGGCGCCGATCTGTCCGATGTGGACTGGTTGGACGCCGACCGCGCGGTGCTGCCCGCGCTCCGCGCCCTGCTGTGAGGGCGCGGAGCACCGCCCTTCAACAGAGCCCGGCCATCCGGCGGGCGGCGGCCAGGCGCGGCTGGGCTCGTTCCCGGGCGCGGTCGGCGCCGCGAGCGCGGATCCGGTCCAGTTCGGCGCGGTCGTCGATGAGTTCCAGCGCGCGTTTGCGGGTCTCGCGCAACTCCTCGATCACCGCGTCGGCGACCAGCGCCTTCAGGTCCGCGTAGTCGCTGACCCGGTCGGTCAGGTCCTCCGGGCGTTCGCCGGTGCAGCCGGCCAGGATCTCCAGCAGGTTGGCCACGCCCGGCTGCCGCTCCGGGTCGTAGGCGATCTGCCCGAGGGTGTCGGTGACGGCGCGGCCGATCTTGCGGCGGATCAGGTCGGGCGAGTCCAGCACGTAGATCACGCCCACCGAATCCCGCGTCGACTTGGCCATCTTGCGAGCCGGATCGGCCAGGTCGCGGACCCGGGCCGCGGTCGGCGGCAGCTGTAGCTCGGGCACCGCGAACACCTCGCCGTACTGGGTGTTGAACCGGCGCGCCAGCGCCCTGGCCAGCTCGACGTGCTGGGCCTGGTCCTCGCCGACCGGCACCTGGTCGGTCCCGTACAGCAGGATGTCCGCGACCATCAGCACCGGATAGGTGAGCAGGCTCAGCCGCACCCCGGACTGGCCCTTGGACTTCTCCTTGAACTGGATCATCCGGCGCGCCTCGCCGTAGGTGCAGACGCATTCCAGGATCCAGGTCAGCGCGGCGTGCTCGGCGAGCAGGTCGGACTGCACGAACACCAGCTCCTCGGGAATGCCCGCGCCGAGCAGGATCGCCAGGGTTTCCCTGGTCAGCGCGCGCAGCCGGGCCGGATTGTGCGCGCTGGTCATGGCGTGCAGGTCGCTGACGAAGTACAGGTCCTCGCCGGTGGTGTGCCGGGCCCAGCCCTGGATCGCGCCGAGGTAGTTGCCGAGCTGGGCGTGGCCGGAGGGGGTGATGCCGGACAGGCGGGTCATGGGAGTGGCTCCTTGATCGGTTGGCGTCGCCACCCGATCGAGTCCGGCCCCGGACATGACGAAGGCCGCCCAACCGGGCGGCCTCTGGGTTGCTTGGCTGCGCTACGCGCAGCGGATCTGGGCCGCCGTCAAGCGGCCCACCACTGACTTTGCTGCGGATACTGGCCAAGCACGGGGTCACTGTAGCGGGACCGTCCGGCATACGGCCAGCGAACAACGCGGAGGGAATACCCGAACAGTGCGCGGCGATATACCTGCTGGTGGCGCGCTGACCGCGTTGTCCGAGGTGACGGCCCTGATGGGTGAGCGCACTCTCACATCGGCACCGCTGTCCGGAATGCACTCACGGCCGGTAGAATGGGTGCGGCCGCAGCTGGGCGAACGATGCTGGCGGTTGGCGTGCATCCGCATCGCGCACCACTATCGCCCCATCACCCTGCCGGCTCACCCCCGAACAGTCTTGAGGAGTTTCGCGTGCCCACGGCCACGATGTCCGCCCAGGTACCGACGTCGCACCTGCGCACCGACCTGCGCAATGTGGCGATCGTGGCCCACGTCGACCACGGTAAGACCACGCTCGTCGACGCCATGCTGCGCCAGTCCGGCGCCTTCTCCGCCCGTGCCGAGATGGTCGACCGGGTGCTCGACTCCGGCGAGCTGGAGCGGGAAAAGGGCATCACGATCCTCGCCAAGAACACCGCCGTGCATCGCAAGACCCCGAACGGCCCGGACGAGGCCGTCACCATCAACGTGGTCGACACCCCCGGTCACGCCGACTTCGGTGGCGAGGTCGAGCGCGGCCTTGCCATGGTCGACGGCGTGCTGCTGCTGGTCGACGCCAGTGAGGGCCCGCTGCCGCAGACTCGGTTCGTGCTGCGCAAGACGCTGGCCGCCGGTCTTCCGGTCGTGCTCGTGGTGAACAAGGTCGACCGGCCGGACGCGCGGATCGCCGAGGTCGTCGACGAGACCCACGACCTGCTGCTGGAGCTGGCCACCGAACTCGCCGCCGAGTCCGACGACATCGACGACTCGATCCTGGACATCCCGGTCGTGTACGCCTCGGCTCGCGCGGGCCGGGCCAGCATGACCGCGCCTGCCGACGGCGAGCTGCCGGACAGCGAGAACCTGGACCCCCTGTTCGACGTGCTGCTCGAACACATCCCCGCGCCGACCGGCAACCCGGAGGCGCCGCTGCGCGCCCTGGTCACCAACCTCGACGCGTCCAGCTTCCTCGGCCGGATCGCGCTGTGCCGGATCCACTCCGGCCGGTTGACCAAGGGCCAGTTCGTCGCCTGGTGCCGCGCGGACGGCACGGTCGAGCGGGTCAAGGTCACCGAGCTGCTGATCACCGAGGCCCTGGAGCGGGTGCCCGCCCAGGAGGCCAGCGCGGGTGACCTGGTCGCCATCGCCGGTATCCCGGACATCACCATCGGCGACACCCTGGCCGACCCCGACGACCCGCAGCCGCTGTCCCGGATCACCGTCGACGAGCCCGCGATCTCCATGACCATCGGCGTGAACACCTCGCCGTTGCAGGGCAAGGGCGGCGGCACCAAGCTGACCGCGCGCCTGGTCAAGTCCCGGCTGGACAGCGAACTGGTCGGCAACGTGAGCGTGCGTGTCCTGCCAACCGAACGTCCGGACACCTGGGAAGTGCAGGGCCGTGGCGAGCTGGCGCTGGCCATCCTGGTCGAGACCATGCGCCGGGAGGGCTTCGAGCTGACCGTCGGCAAGCCGCAGGTGGTCACCAGGGAGATCGACGGCAAGCTGTGCGAGCCGTTCGAGCGCCTGACCATCGACGCCCCCGAGGAGCACCTCGGCGCGATCACCCAGTTGCTCGCCGGCCGCAAGGGCCAGTTGGAGCACATGGGCGGTCACGGCAGCGGCCGGGTCAAGCTGGACTACGTCGTGCCGTCGCGCGGCCTGATCGGGTTCCGCACCGAGTTCCTGACCGAGACCAGGGGCACCGGCATCGCCAACCACGTGTTCGAGGGCTACTTCCCGTGGGTCGGCGAGATCCGCACCCGGCACAACGGCTCGCTGGTGGCCGACCGGACCGGCATGATCACCGCGTACGCCATGATCCAGTTGCAGGACCGCGGTTCGTTCTTCGTCGAGCCCGGCTCGCCCGCGTACGAGGGCATGGTCGTGGGGGAGAACCCGCGCGCCGAGGACCTCGACGTGAACGTGTGCCGGGAGAAGAAGCTCACCAACATGCGCTCGTCGACCGGTGACGAACTGGAGCGACTGGCCCGGCCGCGCAAGCTCGGCCTGGAAGAGGCGCTGGAGTTCTGTGCCTCGGACGAGTGCGTCGAGGTCGCGCCGCAGGTCGTCCGGGTGCGCAAGCTGGTGCTGGACAGCACCGAGCGGGGCCGGGCACGCGCCCGGGCCAAGGCTCGCGACCGCGTCTGACCGCTGCCGCTTCCCGGCGGGCGAAGATCGAATCGCCGAGGGTGCGCAACCTCGCGGCCGGTTCGTGCGTCATCCGGGTGGCGGTACCGCGTGCCCGGGCGAGCATCCCAGCCCCATCCCTGCGCAACCGCGAAATGTGCTGCGCCGATCAGGTGAATGGTGGCAGCATGACCAGCGGTCGAGGGGAGGTTGTTTCGTGGGCTGGTGGCCCCGCCGTGGCGCACCACTGGCGGTCCCGATCCTGGCGCTCGGGCTCGCCTTGCTGGTCGGCTGCACTGCTGCCCCACCGCCGCCGCTGGTGCCGGTGACCTCGTCCCGTTCGCTGCCGACCGGGCCGACCGACACCTCGAAGGTCGTCATCGGCGTCGACACCATCGCGGGCGGCTACAACCCGCATGTGATCGCCGACCAGTCGGCGATCACCACGACGCTGGCCAGCATGCTGCTGCCCTCGCCGTTCCAGATCGCACCGGACGGCACCCCGCAGCTCGATCGCAACGTGATGACCTCCGCGCAGGTGACCAGCGCCGCCCCGTTCACCGTCACCTACTCGGTGCGCACCGACGCTTCCTGGTCGGACGGGACGCCGGTGGACGCGGCGGATTTCGTCTACCTGTGGAACCAGATGAGCAGCCAGCCCGGGGTGGTCGACGCGGCCGGGTACCGGCTGATCTCGAACATCGTGGCCCGGGACAACGGCAAGAACATCCAGGTCGTGTTCAGCAAGCCGTATCCGGGCTGGCGGTCGCTGTTCAACGACCTGCTGCCCGCGCACCTGCTCAAGGACGCGCCGGGCGGCTGGAACACCGTGCTGGCCGACAGTTTCCCGGCGACGGCCGGACCGTTCCAGGTGCAGACCCTGGACCAGGGCGCCGGGCAGATCGTGTTGCTGCGCAGCGACCGGTACTGGGGCAAGCCGACCGTGCTGGACCAGGTCGTACTGAGCAAGACCGACAGCCACGGCATCGCCGACACGTTGCGCAGCGGCGCTGACCAGCTCGCCTATCCGAACACCACCTCGGCCGGGCTGACGTTGCTGCAGCAGTTGGGCGGGGCCGTGTCGCTGGCTTCGGTGCCGCAGCCGGAGATCGCGGCGGTGATGCTGCGGCCGAGTTCGACCGAGCTGCAGAATCCCGTGGTGCGGGCGGCAATCCTGGCCGCACTGGATCGCAACGCGCTGATCTCCGCCGGTACCGGGGACGGGCCTGCCGCCCAGACACCGGCGAACGATCTGGTGCTGGCCCCGTCGATGCCGGGTTATGCCGCCACCATGCCCGCGACCGGACAGGCCGGCGCGCCCAATCCGACGGCGGTCGCCCAGCTGCTGAACCAGGCCGGGTACGTCAAACCGGTCACCCAGCCGACCAGCACGCCGCCGCCGGCCAATCTGCCGCCGGGCGCGACGACGACCTCCTCGGCCCCTCCGCCGCCGTTGCCATCGGACAACGTGTGGACGCTGAACTCGCATCCGCTGACGCTGGTGGTCGCCGCGCCGGCCGGGTCGGCGGTGTTTCTGAACATCGCCCGGCAGATCGTGGCCGAACTGACCTCGGTCGGTATCCAGGCCACGTTGAGTACGCCGCCCGGCAATGTCCTCTATGGACAGGAACTGGCCACGGCAGGCAACCAGGGGACCGGCGCCGCGGCGAACCAGCCCAGTCCGGACATCGTGGTCGGGCCGCAGTCGGTCGGCGGTGACCTCGCCACCAATCTGGCTTCGCAGTTCGGCTGCCCGCCCACCCCGGCCAACTCGGCGACGGCCGATCCGCCGAACGTGTTCGGCTGGTGTGACAGCACGCTGCAGAGCACCATCGACTCGGCGCTGACCGGCGAGATGTCCGCGGCGGACGCGCTGGCCCGGGTCGAACCGGCGCTCTGGGCGGACGACGTCGAGGTGCCGCTGTTCCAGTTCTCCAGCGAGCTGGTGATCACCCCGAAGGTGACCGGGGTGAGCGTCGGCGCGCCCCTGGCCGGGCCGTTCATCGGCGCGCCCAATTGGAACCTGGCCGCCAACTAGGCTGCCCCTCGTGACCGTGACCGCGCGCAGGCTTGCCCTGGTGCACGCCCATCCGGACGACGAAAGCCTGTGGACCGGCGGCACCATCGCCCGCTACGCGGCGGAAGGTGCCGAGGTGATGGTGATCACCTGCACTCTCGGCGAAGAGGGCGAGATCATCCCGGACGAGCTGCTCCAACTGCGTGCGCAGGAGGCCGATCAGCTCGGCGGCTACCGGATCGGTGAGCTGCGGGCCGCGCTGGCCGAACTCGGTGTGACCAGGCACGCGTTTCTGGGCGGGCCGGGGCGCTGGCGGGATTCGGGCATGGTCGGTGACCCGGCGAACAACCGTCCGCGCGCGTTCATCGCGGGTTCGATCGACGAGCAGGCGGGCGTGCTGGCCGGGTTGCTGGCTGAGTTCCGGCCACAGGTGCTGGTCAGCTACGACTCGTTCGGCGGCTATGGGCATCCGGATCACATCCGGGCCCACGAGATCACCGTGCGGGCCGCGCAGGCGGTGCCGGAGGTCGCGCGGGTGTTCTACGCGGTGCAGTCGAGCGCGGCGGTACGGGCCGGGATCGAGGTGGTCGCCGGGTGGAGTGATCAGCCATACCGGCTGCCGACCGAGGACGATCTCGCCGTCGTCGACGATGAGCTGATCGGGACCGTTGTCGATGTGGGCGCCTACGTGCCTGCCAAGTTGCGGGCGTTGCGGGCGCATGCGACACAGGTCAGCGTGTGGGAGTCCGGGGAGCGCGCGGTGTACGCGCTGTCGAACGGGATCGCGGCACCGGTGCTGCCTAACGAGTACTTCGTGCTGGCCTCGGGCGACCCCGGCGGCGCGGCCGAGGACCTGTTCGGTGGGATGGGAGGGCAGGACTGATGCGCAGGGTGTCCGACTGGCTGATGCTGCTGGTCCTCGTGCTCGACGCGATCATGCTGGCCCTGCTGGAGATGTTCTTCCTCCCGCTCCGGTTCGACGGTTTCGAGCTGCCGAACCTGGGTGGCTGGCCGGTCCCGATCACGGTCGTGCTGGCCGCGGTGACCATGCCCTGGCTGGTCGCGCGGGCCGGGGACGCGTCCAGCCGGATCCTGATCGTGGGCGCGCCGCTGTGGGCGTGGCTGGCCACGCTGGGCGTTGTCGGGTTCGTCGGCACCGAGAACCTGGTGCTGCTCGAAGACTGGCGCAGCCTGTTGTTGCTGGCAGCGGGTGTCCTGCCGGCGGGAGTGGCGCTGGGCAACGCGGTCGGACGGCGCCGGGTGCGGCCGGGCGGGGTGCGGCCGGGAGCGTAGTGGGCGCGGGGCGGAATCGGTGAGATCCGCCACGTCGTGTCATGTGGCGAACGAGGCACTTCCGGTCGGAGGCTCGTTGTCAGTAGCTTCGTGCCCAGTAGCGTGTTGGCGAAACGCGCACCGGTGCGAAGTTCGCCGGGTCGGCAGGAGATACTGAAGGCCGCCACGTAGCCTGGCGCTTGCGTGGCAGCTAACGGCATGAGGAAGCAGGAGAACGCAGTGACCTACGTGATCGCCCAGCCCTGCGTCGACGTTCTCGACAAGGCGTGCATCGAGGAATGCCCCGTCGACTGCATCTACGAGGGCGACCGGATGCTGTACATCCACCCGGACGAGTGCGTCGACTGCGGTGCCTGTGAGCCGGTGTGCCCGGTGGAAGCCATCTACTACGAGGACGACGTCCCCGACCAGTGGAAGGACTACACCAAGGCCAACGTCGACTTCTTCGAGGAGCTGGGTTCGCCCGGCGGCGCCTCCAAGGTCGGCAAGGTCTCGGCCGACCCCGAGTGGATCAAGAACCTGCCGCCGCAGGGCGAGTGACCTTGCCGGTCTCCTCGCTACCGGACTTTCCCTGGGACTCGTTGGCCGAGTTCGGCCAGCGAGCCAGGGCGCACGCGGACGGCATCGTCGACCTCTCGGTCGGTACCCCCGTCGACCCGGTGCCCGAGCTGATCCAGCAGGCGCTCGGCTCGGTGGCCGGCGTACCCGGTTACCCGACCACGCACGGCACCGCTGAACTGCGCGAAGCCGCGGTCAAGGCGATGGAGCGCCGCTTCGGCGTCGCCGGGATCGACGAGGCGTCGGTGCTGCCGACGATCGGGTCCAAGGAACTGGTCGCGTGGCTGCCCACGTTGCTCGGGCTCGGTACCGGTGACCTGGTGGTCATCCCGGAACTCGCCTACCCGACCTACGAGGTGGGCGCGCACCTGGCCGGTGCCGAGTTCATCCGCGCCGACGGCCTGACCGCGCTCGGGCCACGCAGGCCGAAGCTGATCTGGGTCAACTCGCCGGCCAACCCGACCGGCAAGGTGCTGCCGGTCGACCACCTGCGCAAGGTGGTCGCGTTCGCACGGGAAACCGGCGCGGTCCTCGCCTCCGACGAGTGCTATCTGGCGCTCGGCTGGGACGCCGAACCCGTTTCCGTGCTGCACCCCTCGGTCTGCCAGGGCTCGTTCGACGGGCTGCTGGCCGTGCATTCGCTGTCCAAGTCGTCCAATCTGGCCGGTTACCGGGCCGGGTTCGTCACCGGTGACCCGGCGCTGGTCGCCCGGCTGCTGGAAGTGCGCAAGCACGCGGGCCTGATGATGCCGCGACCGGTGCAGGCCGCGGTCACCGCGGCACTGGGCGACGACGAGCATGTCGCCATCCAGCGCGAGCGCTACCTGCGCCGCCGTGCCGTGCTGCGCGAGGCGCTGCTCGGGGCCGGTTTCCGGGTCGAGCACTCGGAGGCCGGGCTCTACCTGTGGGCCACCCGCGACGAGGCGGCGCTGGACACCGTGTCCTGGCTGGCCGATCGCGGCATCCTGGTCGCGCCGGGCACGTTCTACGGGCCGAAGGGCGCCCAGTACGTCCGGGTCGCGCTGACCGCGACCGACGAGCGGGTCGACGCGGCGGTAGCGCGGCTCGCGCGTTAGTGGCGCGGCTCGCGGGCTAGCCGAGGGCGCGGCGCGCTGCCTGAGTTCCTGCGCGGCTCGCGGGCTAGTCGTGGGCGCGGGCGCGCTGGTTGAGTTCCGACGCGGCTCGCGGGCTAATCGAAGGCGCGGGGGTGGCGCGGCTCGCTCGCCAGCCGAGGGCGCGGCGCGCTGGTTGAGTTCCTGCGCGGCTTGCGGCTAATCGAGGGCGCGGGCGCGCTGGTCGAGTTCCTGCCAGGCCTGCGGCCATTCCGCTTCGTAGGCCGCGCGCAGGGTCAGTTCGCGTTCCAGGATGCGGCCCGCGACCAGCACGGCCGGGCCGGGCAGTCGGGTGCCGGACTCGCGCAGCCAGGTCTCGGCGGTGACCGTGTCGTGGTGGTCACCGAGCACTTCCTGCAGGTCCTTCGCGCTGCTGATCAGCCTGCGCAGCGGCTTGCGCTGGCGCCGCTCGCACAGGCCGAGGGCCAGTTCGGCGGCATACCGCAAACGTTTGCCCTTGATCCGCAGGATGTGCAGCTGCTCGTCGCTCGCGCTCGCACCGGCCGCGGCGACCGCGCGGCGTAGCTTGCGCAGCGGGCGGTCGAGCAGGCTCAGCGGGTCGGTCGGCTGGACCGCGGTGGGTTCGGGCACGTCGGGCACGTCCGTGACGGTGGTGCGGATCTGCTTGGCCAGGGCGCGCAGCAGCACGCGGTAGCGGTCGGCGTCGAGCACGGCGCGCAGCGTCGTCCTGGTGTTCACGCGGGCGTCGTGCAGCGCTGTCAACAGCTGGTTCACACCGTCGGCGTCGGCGGTGCCGAGGGTGTCGGCCGCGGCACCCAGGCGCTCGGCCAGCACGTCGAGATCGCGGACTGTGCCCAGCTCGCCCGCGAGCCAGCTCAGTTCGACGCGCAGCTCGTCACCGGCCGGACCGACGGTGTCCGTGCCGACGCGCAACGCCACCCGCAGCCGCCGGATGGCCACCCGCATCTGGTGCACAGCCTCGGGATCGGCAAGGTCGCCGACTCTGCGCTGTTGATCGAGCAGCACCCGCAGCTGAGTGTCCATTGTGGCGACGAAGCGCGCGGCGAGGCCTGCGTCGCGATCGGCGGTCAGCGGTTGCTCGGCCAGCCGCAGCACGGCCGCGGTGAGCGGCCGGGGCGGGCGAGTCGGGGCAGCTGTCATCACGTAATGGTAAACGCAGAGCGACCGTGATCTCGCTGCGTGGATCAACGCACCCCCGCTGATCAGGTTTTACCTGATTGGTTCCGGTGAACCGTTGCGATAACGGCGAGCGCGCCGCAAGGTGTGCGCATGCCCGATGTAGATCCCGCTCTCACCGCCATGCTCGACGTCGCGGTCGCCGAGGCGCAAGCCGGCGGCGCCGAGGGCGGGGTGCCGATCGGCGCGGCTCTGTTCCACCGGGACGGCACGCTGCTCGGGCGCGGTCACAACCTCCGGGTGCAGGACGACGACCCGTCGATGCACGCCGAGACCGCCGCTTTCCGCAACGCGGGCCGCAGGCCCGGCTACGCGGACACCGTGATGGTCACCACCCTCTCGCCGTGCTGGTACTGCAGCGGCCTGGTGCGGCAGTTCGGCATCGGCGCTGTGGTGATCGGCGAGGCCACCACGTTCACCGGCGGCCACGACTGGCTGGCCGAACACGGCGTGCGGATCACGCTGCTGGACGACGCGCGGTGCATCGATCTGATGCGCGGCTTCATCGAACGCAGACCGGACATCTGGTTCGAGGACATCGGGGTGGAGCAATGACGGGGCCGGTTCCGATCATCGATCTGGCGCCGTGGTTCGCCGGGGATGGGCGCACGGAGGTTGCCGCGCAGGTCGACGATGCGCTGCGCACAGCGGGGTTCCTGCTGATCACCGGGCACGGCGTGACCGACGAACTGCGTGGCGAGGTACGCGAGATCGCCAAGGAGTTCTTCGCGCTGCCGCCGGAGGTGAAGGCGAAGTACGCGGTGAGCGTCGGCGGACGCGGCTGGATCCCGCCGGGCGCCGAGGCCAACGGCTACGCCGAGGGCACCCCGACCCCGCCCGACCTCAAGGAGTCCTACTCGCTGGCCGCCGACGCCCCGACCGGCGACCCGGAGACCGACCGCGAATGGTTCCCGCCGAACGTCTGGCCGGCCGAGATCCCCAGGATGCGCACGGTCGTCGGCGAATACCTGCGGCAGATGCACGCGCTGTCCGACGAGCTGCTGTCGATCTGCGCGGTCGCGCTGGGCCTGCCCGCCGACCATTTCGCCGCGTACCTGACCCACCCGACCTACGGCTTCAACCTCAACTGGTACCCGGCGCTGCACCGGCTCGGCCCGCCCGAACCCGGCCAGTTCCGGATCGGCCCGCACACCGACTTCGGCACGGTGACCGTGCTGGACCGCGAGTCCGGCCTGGGCGGTCTGCAGATCTACACAGTGGACGGTCAGTGGGTCGACGCGCCGTTCGACCCGAGCGCGTTCACCATCAACATCGGCGACCTGATGGCGCGCTGGACCGGTGACCGGTGGCGATCCACCCGGCACCGGGTGCTGCCGCCGCCGCAGGACGCGCCCGAGGAAGAACTGCTGTCGCTGGTCTTCTTCTACGAGGCCGACCACGACGCGGTCGTGCGATCCTTCCCGCCACCGATCGGAAACACCAGTTATCCGCCGGTGGTCTGGGGACAGTACCTACGAGAGAAATTGGCGGCGATCTCCGTTGACTGAGCAAGCGACCGGAGCGGTTGCCGCGGAACCGGTGCGGCAGGGCGATTACGGCACCAAGGTCGTCGCGGTCGAACCGGGCGGCATCGAGTTCATCTCGCAGACCGAGCGGCACGGCAAACCACGGCAGCTGCTGTGGACCTGGTCCTCGCCGAACCTGGAGTTCGCCACGATTTTCGTTGGTGTGCTGGCGATCGGTGTGTTCGGGCTGAGTTTCTGGCAGGCCGTGCTGGCCATCGTGCTCGGCAACGCGCTCGGCGCCGTGGCACACGGTTTCCTGTCGGCGCGCGGACCCGGTTACGGGGTGCCGCAGATGGTGCTCAGCCGCGCGTCGTTCGGCTACTGGGGCAACGTGCTCCCGGCCGGACTGATGTCGATCACCGCGGGCATCGGCTGGTTCGCGGTGAACAGCGTGAGCGGCGCGTTCGCGCTCAACGCGCTGACCGGGCTGCCGAAACTGTTGTGCCTGGGCATCATCGTCGTGGTGCAGATCGCGGTCGCGTTCTTCGGCCACAACCTGGTGCAGGCCTTCGAACGCTACGCGTTCATCTTCCTGGGCGTCGTGTTCGTGATCGCGTCGGTGCTGATCCTGGCCAAAACGCATCCAGGCGCGGTGGAAAAGCCGGTACCGGGCGGATTCCTGCTCACCGCGGGTGCCGCGTTCGGGTACGCGGCGGGCTGGAACCCTTATGCCACCGACTACACGCGTTACCTCCCCGCCAACGCGAGCAAGCGCGCGGTCGGCGGCTGGGCCGCCGCCGGGTTGTTCCTGTCCTGTGTGCTGCTGGAGGTCGTCGGCGCCGCGTCCGTAACCGCGGGCGGAACGTCGGCGGACAACCCCACCGGCGCCTTCACCGGCCAGTTGCCCCCGGTGATCAGCTCGTTGACGCTGCTGGCCATCGCGGTCGGCGCGGTGTCCGCGAACGTGCTGAACATCTACTCGGGCGCGATGTCGTTTCTCACGCTGGGCCTGAAGATGCCGATGGCGCTGCGGCGCGCGATGGTCGCGCTGGTGTTCGGCGCGATCGGGTTTTTCCTGGCCTGGTCCGGATTGTCGGACGCGGGCGGCAAGTACGAGGCGTTCCTGCTGGTGATCGCCTACTGGATCGGGCCATGGCTCGGCGTGTACTTCACCGACCAGTTCCTGCGGCGCGGCAACCGGGTCGACGAACTGCTCTACGCCAAGTGGTACCAGAACTGGGCCGGGCCGGTCGCGATGGTCGTCGGCATCGTCGCGTCGGTGCTGTTGTTCTCCAACCAGACCGATTTCGTCGGCGTGGTGCCGAATCAGGTGCCGGGCGTCGGCGACATCACCTTCGCGGTCGGGTTCGTGCTGTCGGCGTTGCTCTACGCGGCGCTGCGGCCGTGGCTCGGCGCGAACCGAACCACGCCACCGGTAAACCGCTAGTTCGCGTGCAGCATGCTGTTGAGCGCGACGCCGACCCCGTTGCGCTCGCGGACTTCCACGCCGCCGGTGACCGAGTTGCGGATGAACAGCAGGCCGGAGGAGCCGGACAGGTCGCGCGCCTTGACGATGCGGCCGTCCGGCAACGTGACCTTGGTGCCCTCGGTGATGTAGAGCCCGGCCTCGACAACGCAGTCGTCGCCGAGCGAGATGCCGATGCCCGCGTTGGCGCCGACCAGGCAGCGTTCGCCGATCGAGATGACCTGCTTGCCGCCACCGGACAACGTGCCCATGACCGACGAGCCGCCGCCGACGTCCGAGCCGTCGCCGACCACGACACCGGCGCTGATCCGGCCCTCGACCATCGACGTGCCCAGCGTGCCCGCGTTGAAGTTGACGAAGCCCTCGTGCATCACGGTGGTGCCGCTGGCCAGGTGCGCACCGAGCCGGACCCGGTCCGCGTCGGCGATGCGCACGCCGGTCGGCAGCACGTAGTCGACCATCCTCGGGAACTTGTCGACCCCGAAGACGGTGACCGGGCCACGCGCGCGCAGCCGCAGCCGGGTCCGTTCGAAGCCGTCCACCGGGCACGGGCCGTGGTTGGTCCACACGACGTTGGACAGCAGCCCGAACTGACCGTCCAGGTTGGCGCCGTGCGGCTGGACCAGCCGGCTGGAGAGCAGGTGCAGGCGCAGGTAGACGTCGTGCGCGTCGACCGGGGCCTGCGCCAGCGACGCGATGTGCGTGCGCACCGCGACCACCTCGACGCCCCTGGCCAGGTCCGGGCCGAGCAGCCCGGCGGCCTCGGCGCCGAGCGCCTCGGTGGCCTCGGCCAGGCTCAGCCGTTCGGTGCCGGTCGAGCCGCCCGCGTCGCCCAGCTTCGGGCCCGGGAACCAGGTGTCCAGCACGGCGTCGCCGGCCAGGGTCGCGATGCCGATGCCCTGGGCGGAGGTCGACGCCGGGTCGTTAGGGGTGCTCACGCCGAACACCGTAGCTCAGCAGCTGATCAGGACGTACCGGACGGGAGCGTGCTCAGGGTTTTGTCCACGCTGTCCAGTTCATTGCCGATCGTGCGCAGCGCCGCCGGGCAGTTCTTGGCCTGGTCGGGGCTGGCGTCGTTGTTCACCGTCTCGCAGCGCAGCCGCTGGTAGGAGTTGACCGCGCCCTGGAGGTTCGCGGTCAGGTTCGGCTGGTTCGGCAGCTCCGCGTGCACCGCGTCGACCACGTTGGCGACTTCGGTCACATAGCGACCGCAGTTCGGGTAGATCGTGGTGGCCTGGGTGCCGCGGCACGGGTCGTTCTGCAGCGCCGGGATCTTCACCAGCAGGTCGGCGATGGAATCGGTGTAGCCAGGACCGT
Organism: Pseudonocardiaceae bacterium; assembly: GCA_035248365.1. Classification (GTDB taxonomy): domain Bacteria; phylum Actinomycetota; class Actinomycetes; order Mycobacteriales; family Pseudonocardiaceae; genus CAJCJE01. The sequence continues at coordinate 32,109 of DATFHN010000033.1, forward strand.
TGTTGACGTCGCCCGGTTGGGTGTCGGCGCACCCGGCGATGACGAGGACGGCGGCAAGCGCGCTGCCGGCGATCACCGCGCGGCTGGCGGTGCGGCGCATGGCTGGACCTCTCTGCTCAACTGACTCCGGGGTGCCTTTTCACGGTAGTCCGCCTGCTCGAACCGGACGCACAGGGTCGTCTACGGTGGCCCGGTGACCGGATCTCTTGATCTCACCGCCGACCCGATCGAGCTGACCGCCGCGCTGGTGGACTTCCCGAGCGTCTCCGGCGACGAGCAGGGCCTCGCCGACGCCGTGCAGGACGCGTTGACCCGCCAGGCGCCGCACCTGGAACTCGTCCGGTCCGGCAACGCGGTGCTGGCCAGGACCAACCTGGGACGTCCGGACCGGGTGATCTTCGCCGGTCACCTGGACACGGTGCCGATCAACGACAACGTGCCGCACACCCGCACCGGCGACGGTGACAACCTGGAGTTGCACGGCTGCGGCACGGTGGACATGAAAAGCGGCGACGCGGTCGCCCTGCACCTGGCCGCGACGCTGCCCGAACCCGCGCACGACATCACCTTCATCTTCTACGACTGCGAGGAGATCGAGGCCGCGCGCAACGGTCTCGGGCGCATCGAACGCGAGCTGCCGGACTGGCTGACGGCGGATCTGGCCATCGTCGGCGAACCGTCCAATGTGATCGTCGAGGCCGGTTGCCAGGGCACGATGCGGATCGAGGTGCGCACCGAAGGCCAACGGGCGCACACCGCACGCGCCTGGATGGGCGTGAACGCGATCCACGCGATGGGCGACGTGCTGGGCCGCCTGGCCGACTACCAACCGCGCATTGTGGACATTGACGGGTGTACGTACCGCGAAGGCTTGCAGGCGGTGAAAATCGGCGGCGGCGTGGCCGGGAACGTCGTGCCGGACGAATGCGTGCTGACTGTGAACCACCGGTTCGCACCCGACCGCACGCCGGACGAGGCCGAGGCACACCTGCGCGAGCTGTTCGAGGGATTCGACGTGACCGTGCGGGACATGGCGCCTGCCGCGGCTCCCGGCCTGTCCGCGCCGCTGGCCCAGAAACTGCTGGCGGCAACCGGCGGTTCACCGGCGGCCAAGCTCGGCTGGACCGACGTGGCGCGTTTTGCCGCGCTCGGCCTGCCCGCGGTCAACTTCGGCCCTGGCGATCCGACGCTGGCGCATACCAAGCACGAGCACGTCGCGGCCGCGCACATCAGTCAATATGCCCGATTGTTGCGAGCCTTTCTCCTGCACTGAACCTCTCGTTAACAGTTAAGCGTGGCGGCATTCGCCTTCTGCTGTTTGGCTGCGAGCGGCGCAAGTCCAGTGGAAGGGGCCAATAGTGGTCGAGTCGGGTTTCAACCGTCGCCGGTTCATCGGTGGTACCGCCGGTGCCGCCGCAGCGGCCAGTGTGTTCAGCGGGTTGCCGTCGGGGATGGCGGAGGCGCTCACCCAACCGCGCAAGCGCGGCAGGTTGGACGACGTCGAGCACGTCGTCATCCTCATGCAGGAGAACCGGTCCTTCGACCACTACTTCGGTTCCATGCGGGGCGTGCGCGGCTTCGGTGACCAGACCGCGGTGAACCTGGCCAGCGGCAGGAGCGTCTTCCACCAGCCGGACGCCAAGCGCACCGACGGCGGCTACTTACTGCCCTTCCACGTCGATACCTCCAAAGTAGACGGTCAGGACCTCGGCGACCTGGACCACAGCTGGCAGCCGACGCACAACGCCTGGGACAACGGCGCCTACGACGCCTGGATTCCCAACAAGTCCGAGCTGACCATGGGCTACTTCACCGCGGCGGACATCCCGTTCCAGCGCGCGCTGGCCGACTCGTTCACCATCTGCGACCACTACTTCTGCTCGATCCAGGGCCCGACCACGCCCAACCGGCTCTACCACTGGACCGGGACCATCGACCCGGCCGGAAAGTTCGGCGGCCCGATCAACTACAACCCGGACGACTACAACCCGGTGCTGAGCTGGCCGACCTACCCGGAGCGGCTGCAGGACGCCGGTGTCTCCTGGCAGGTCTTCGCCAACAAGGAGGTCGGCGACGGCGGCGGCATCGACGGCTGGGTCGGCGATTACGGCGACAACCCGCTGTGGCTGTTCCACGCCTACCACGACGCGCTGAACAGCTCGGATCCGGCGAAGCAGCAGCTGGCCGCGCGGGCCAACGTGATCAAGCAGTGGCTGCCCGACTCGGGCCAGGGCATGAACCCGCAGCACGTGCTGTCCGACTTCATCGCCGCCTGCCAGTCCGGCAACCTGCCCAAGGTGTCCTGGATCGTGGCGCCCTACCGCTGGTGCGAGCACCCGGCCGCGCGCCCGGTCGACGGCGCGGTCTACGTGAGCACGGTGCTGAAGGCGTTGTGGGGCAACCAGAAGCTGTGGGACAGCACCGCGCTGTTCATCAACTTCGACGAGAACGACGGCTTCTTCGACCACGTCGTCCCGCCGACCGCACCCGCGGGCACCGAGGACGAGTACATCGACGGCCTGCCGATCGGCCTCGGGCCGCGCGTGCCGATGATGGTCATCTCGCCGTGGAGCCGGGGCGGCTGGGTGAACTCGCAGGTCTTCGACCACACCTCGGTGCTGCGCTTCCTGGAGCAGTGGACCGGCGTGCACGAGCCGAACATCTCGGCCTGGCGCCGTGCCATCTGCGGCGACCTGACCAGCGCGTTCGACTTCTCCGCGTGGAACCCGGGCATCCCGCTGCTGCCCGACACCGCCAAGCTCCAGGCCATCGCCGACCAGACCCAGTCCAAGCTGCCCACCCCCACTCCGCCGGCCGAGGGCCAGCAGGTCGACCCGAAGCAGGAGCCCGGCGTGCGCCCGGCCCGCGCCATCCCGTACCAGGCCACCGCCAACGCCACGCTCGGCGCCTCCGCGCTGACCATCACCATGGCCAACGCGGGCGCGAGCACCGTCCAGTTGCAGGTCTACCCGACCGGCTCGGCCATCCAGCGCCAGGACGTCGCCCCGCACGGCAGCGGCCAGGTCAGCGTGCCGGTCAGCGGCGCGTACAACGTGGCCGTGCACGGGCCGAACCGGTTCCTGCGGGTCTTCGCGGGCAACGGCACGGGCGCCGGGGTCGAGGTAGCGGTGACCATCGACGGCCGCTGCCTCAAGGTGGCGATCAGCAACGGCGGCGCCGCCCCGGCCACGGTCAAGCTGGCCGGTCACCGGGTCGGCCAGTCCGGCACCGTCCGGGTCCCGGCCGGCCACACCGTGACCGAGCAGATCGACGTCGTCGACCTCGCCGAGGGCTGGTACGACCTGACCGCGACCGTCAACGGCGACCCGGCCTTCCAGCGCCGCTTCGCCGGGCACGTCGAGTACGGCGACAGCGTCACCGGTTGATCGTTTGCGAGTTGTTGAGACCCCTGTCACGGCGCGGGACTAGGCTCGCGCCGTGACGGCACAACCACCGCAGACTCCGCAGCAGAACAACGGCCAGCGCGAACAGGGCCACCCGCCGGAGCGGCAGCGCGGCCCGGTCACCCTGCGCGGCGCGCGGATGGCCGAGGCCACCACCACCGATCAGCGCCTGCTCGACTCGCGCGGCCCGACCGACTGGGTGCACACCGACCCGTGGCGGGTGCTGCGCATCCAGGCCGAGTTCGTGGAGGGTTTCGGCGCGCTGGCCGAGGTGCCCAAGGCGGTGACCGTGTTCGGCTCCGCCCGCACCGGGCGTGACCATCCCGAATACGAGCAGGGCCGCGAGCTGGGCGCGGCGCTGGCGGCGGCGGGCTACGCGGTGATCACCGGCGGCGGGCCGGGCACCATGGAGGCGGTCAACCGCGGCGCGGCCGAAGCGGGCGGTCAGTCCATCGGCCTCGGCATCGAACTGCCCTTCGAACAGGGCCTCAACCCCTGGGTCGACCTCGGCGTGAACTTCCGCTACTTCTTCGTGCGCAAGACCATGTTCATGAAGTACGCGCAGGCGATCATCTGCCTGCCGGGCGGTTTCGGCACGCTCGACGAGCTGTTCGAGTCGCTGACCCTGGTGCAGACCAAGAAGGTCACCAAGTTCCCGGTGGTGCTGTTCGGCAAGTCCTACTGGCAGGGCCTCTACGACTGGGTGCGCCAGTCGGCCATGGGCGGCGGGAAAGTGTCCGCCAAGGACCTGGATCTGCTGTACCTGACCGACGACATCGCCGACGCGGTGCGGGTCGTCGAAGAGTCCTACGAGGCCTGGAGCAAAGCCCACTGAGACGCACGGGGCGGCACGCGTTCTCCGCGTGCCGCCCCGTTCCCTCGCGCCCTGAATGTGGACTAACTACCGGCGGTCTTGGTGAAGTCCGCGGTGAACGCCGCCTCGACTCCGCTGAGCACGGTGGAGTCACCGATGATCAGGCCCAGCTCGCGGTTGGCGGTCAGCGAGTTGGTGGAGAAGTTCTCCGAACCCAGGAAGATCTTGCTGCCGTCGACGATGATCGTCTTGGCGTGGATGTAGTAGCCGGTGCTTGAGGTGTAGGTGGTCACCTTGCCGCCCGCCGCGGTGACCTGGTTCAGTTCGCTGTCGTAGGAGCCGCTCTCGTCCTCGGCGACCACCCGGACGGTCACCCCGCGCTTCGCGGCCGCGACGACGTCGCCGACCAGCGTCGGGTCGCTGAACTCCTCCTGCTCCACGTCCAGCGTCCCGGTCGCGCTGTTGATCAGCTTGTCCAGCTGGCTGCGCGAATCGGTCGGGCTCCAGACCAGGTCGTCACCGTCGCCCGGGGTGATCGAGGTCTTGGCGAAGTCGGCGTTGAACACCGCCTCGATCGCCTTGACGTCGTTGGCGTCCGAATCGACGACGCCGTAGTCGCGGGAGGTGCTGTAGTACTTGGTGTCCAGGTTCCCGGTGCTGATGTAGGACTGGGTGCCGTCGACCGTGATGGTCTTCTGGTGGGTGTAGGTGAACGCGGACGAGGAGTAGGTGACCGCGACCCCGCCGGACTGCAGCGCGCTGTAGGCCGCGCCGTTCACCGAGGTTTGTTTCCGGTCCAGGATCACCCGGACCTTGACTCCGGCTTTCTCCTTGGCCACCAGGTCACCGGTGACGGTCGTGTCGCGCAGTTCGTACATGGTCACGTCGATGCTGGTCTTCGCCGAATTGATGAAGTTGTAGATCGCGCTCTCGCCCTGGTCGGGCAACACGACCAGCGAATAGGTGCCGGCAACGGCATCATGGCCGGTCGGCGCGGCACCGGCGGCGACCGCACCCGCGGCGATCAGGCCGGCCACCGCGGGCAGGACAAAGAGGTAGCGCTTTTTCATTTGCAGGGTTGTCATTTCCTTTTTGTACCCAGCAAATGAATGGCCATCAACGAATTGATCGTGAATATCGGCTGTGTGAAGTTAACAGAAGATACCTATTGTTTAATATTCACAGTTGACGCTTTGCTAAGATCCCCATGTGCGCATCTGTGTTTACTGTGGCTCGTCGCCGGGTAGTAGTCCGATCTATGTCGAGGCCGCCGCGGCGCTGGGAACCCTGCTGGCCGAGCGCGGTATCGGCCTGGTTTACGGCGGTGCCAGCGTCGGCACCATGGGTGCGGTCGCCGATGCCGTGATCGCCGCCGGTGGCGAGGCCATCGGCGTGATCCCGACTCATTTGGCCGGGCGCGAACTCGCCCATGCCGAGCTGACCGAACTGCACGTCGTGGCCAACATGCACGAGCGCAAGGCGCGCATGGCTCAATTGGCCGACGGGTTCCTCGCCCTGCCCGGCGGCGCGGGCACGCTGGAGGAACTGTTCGAGATCTGGACCTGGGCGCAGCTCGGCCTGCACGACAAGCCGATCGGCCTCGTCGACGTCGATGGCTTCTACCAGCCGCTGCTGCACATGGTCGAGCACATGGTCGAAGCGGGCTTCCTACGCCCTGCCTATCGCGACATGATCGCGGTCGACGCCGATCCCGCCGTCCTGCTCGACGGTTTCGCCGGTTACCGCGCCCCGCAAACCAAATGGGCCGCGTCCACCACCGAGCCGGTCAAGCCCGCCGAGGAACCCATCGACGTGCTCGCCTGGATCATGGTGCGGGAGGGCAAACTGCTCAACGTGCGCACCACCGGCAAAGCGCACTTCTACCTGCCCGGTGGCAAACGCGAACCCGGCGAAAGCGACCCGAACGGTCTCGTCCGGGAGATCGCCGAGGAACTCGGCGTGCGCATCGACCCGGCCAGCATGCGCCTGTTCGACCTGGTGCACGACCAGGCCGACGGCTGGGCCGACGGGCGTTTGGTCCGGATGGCCTGTTACTGGGCCGATCACGACGGCGAACTGGCCCCCGGCCGGGAGATCGCCGAGCTGGCCTGGGTCGGCCTCGCCGACGCGCACAAGCTGGCCCCGGCCGGTCAGCAGGTCCTGCGCACGCTGGCCGAACAGGGACTGATCAACTAGCCTGACCACGAACTCCGCAAACCCGGTATATCGGACATCATGGTATATATGACTACACAGTTCATATACCAGTGGAGTCAGACATGAGAGTCCCGGTTCGAAGAGCCCTGACCAGCGTCGCCGCCGTAGCCATCGCGTTCTCCGCGTGCCTGTTCGTGGTGCCTGCGGCCAACGCCGCACCCGCCGCGCCGCGGTTCACCGAGATCGGTGCCGTGCCGGTGCCGAACTCCGTCCGCGCGGATCTCACCGCCGCCTTGGCCAAGGCCCAACAGCGGCGCGCCGCACAGGCGCCGCAAACCCAGTCGCAACTGATCTGCTACGCGGTCTCCATCTCCAACCACCCCAACGACGGATGGACCTCCGCGGAGTGCAACAGCACGATCTTCGGGGACTACCACAACCAGATCGAGGCGATCGAGATGGTCGTGTCCTCGGATGTCGGCGGGGTCGGGTACGACACGCACATCGAGAACATCGGCTGGCAGGGCTACCGGTACGACGGCGCGGTGGCAGGCACGGTCGGCCATGACCTCCGGATGGAAGCCCTGCGCGCCTGGATCACCGGCGGCAACCCGAACAACGACTTCATCGTCTACAACGTCTACCTGCCCGACGAGGGTGGCTGGCAGTACCGCAGCGAGAACGGCCAGGTGGCCGGAACCACCGGCCTGAGCGAGCCGATCACCGCGCTCTGGATCGACATCACCTGATCGGTCGGCCCGCGTACGGCTCGGCGTTGCGCGCCGTGCGCGGGCCGCGCGCTATGCGGCGCTCGGGCGCTTGTGGTAGGCGTCCACGTAGACCTGGTCGGACAGCTCCAGGATCGCGTACATGATCTCGTCGGTCACCGAGCGCCGGATGGCGGGCGAATCGGCCAGGCCGTCGTAGCGGGTGAAGTCCAGCGGCTCACCGAAGCGCATGGTGAACTTCGCGCCGGGCTTGGGCATCTTGGCGCCCACCGGCAGCACGTTCTCGGTGCCGATCAGGCCCAGCGGCACGACCGGGGCGCCGGTGCTCAGCGCCAGCTGCGCGACACCGGTGTGGCCGCGGTGCAGCCTGCCGTCCAGGGAGCGGGTGCCTTCCGGGTGGATGCCGATCGCCTTGCCTGCCATCAGCAGGTCGGTCAACGTGTCCAGCGCCGCGATCGACGCGCGGCCCGCGCCGCGCTTGACCGGCACCGCACCGAACGCGCCCATGAACCGGCCGACCGCGCGCTGGCGCAGCTTGCGCCCCTCGAAGTACTCCGACTTGGCCAGGAAGGCGACGGGGCGACCCGCGTAGACCGGGATCAGGAAGCTGTCGACCACGGAGAGGTGGTTGCTGGCCAGGATCACCGCGCCGGTCTTCGGCACGTTCTCCAGACCCTCGATGGTGGGACGGCAAACAATGTTGGTCGCCGAGCCGACGATTGCCCGGCTCACCGTGTACAGCACCGCGCATCCTCCTTGTGGGGTTCACCTGAGAATACCCGGACCGAGCCCTGACCACGGAGTCGAAGAGGGCCAATCAGGCCGTTGACTTGCTAACACCCGAACGGACGCATCCCCGGTGACATGGCACGATCGGTAGTCGTGACGGATGACCTGCGTTTCCGCGGCCGCCGGGTGGCTACCGACCGCGCCATCGTGATGGCCATCGTCAACCGCACCCGCGACTCCTTCTACGACCGCGGCGCCACCTTCGCCGACCCCGAAGCGCTCGACCGGGTCGATGCGGTGATCGCCGACGGAGCGGACATCGTGGACATCGGCGGCGTACGCGCCGGTTCACACGGCGAGGGCGTCGATGCGGCGGAGGAACTGCGCAGGGTCGTCCCGTTCGTGGCCACCGTGCGCGAGCGCCACCCGGACATCGTCATCTCGGTCGACACCTGGCGGCACGAGGTGGGCGCGGCCGCCTGCGAGGCAGGCGCCGACCTGATCAACGACACCTGGGCGGGCGCCGACCCGCGCCTGGCCGAGGTCGCCGCCGAGTACGGCGCTGGCCTGGTCTGCTCGCACACCGGCAGACTCGCCCCGCGCACCGACCCGCACCGGGTTCGCTACGCCGACGTGGTCACCGACGTTGTCGCCGAACTGGTGACCGCCGCGCAGCGCGTGGTCGCGCTCGGCGTGCCGCGCGAGGGCGTGCTGATCGACCCGACCCACGACTTCGGCAAGAACACCTGGCACGGCCTGGAACTGTTGCGCAGGCTCGACGAGCTGGTCGCCACCGGCTGGCCGGTGCTGATGGCGTTGTCCAACAAGGACTTCATCGGCGAAACCCTCGGCGTCGAACTGGCCGACCGCGTCGACGGCACGCTGGCTGCTACCTCGGTCGCGGCCTGGCGCGGAGCGCGGGTGTTCCGCGCCCACGAAGCGAGGCGCACGCGTCAGGTGGTCGACATGGTGGCCAGCATCGCGGGCACCCGGCCGCCGGCCCGAGTGTTGCGGGCGCTGGCCTGATGCTGTCCACCAGCAGCGCCTGGTTCGCGGGCCGGACCTGGCAGAGTCCGGAGTGGACTGTCGAGGAGTTGTTGTCCGCCAAGGGTGATCGCACGGTCAGCGTGGTGCTGCCCGCGTTGAACGAACAGGAGACGGTCGCCGGGGTGATCGCGTCGGTGCTGCCGTTGGTCGGCACCGTGGTTGACGAGTGCGTGGTGGTCGACTCGGGTTCGACCGACCGCACCGTCGCCGTCGCCACCCGCGCGGGCGCCCGGGTGGTCGAACGGGATGCGGTGCTCTCCGATCTGCCGCCGTTACCCGGCAAGGGCGAGGTGCTCTGGCGCTCGCTGGCCGCGACCGAATCCGACGTGCTGGTCTTCCTCGACTCGGACCTGATCGACCCCGACCCCGGGTTCGTCACGGCACTGCTCGGCCCCGTGCTGTGTCACCCAGGTTTACACCTGGTGAAGGGGTTCTACCGGCGACCGCTGCGGCTGGAGAGCGCCGAGATCGGCACCGGCGGCGGCCGGGTGACCGAACTGCTGGCCCGTCCGCTGCTCGCCGCGCTGCGCCCCGAACTCGCCGGGGTCATCCAGCCGCTCGGCGGCGAATATGCCGTGACCAGGGAGTTCGCCGAGTCGGTCCCGTTCGCGGCCGGGTACGGGGTGGAGATCGGGCTGTTGCTCGACGCGCACGCGCGCTACGGGCTCGACGGGCTCGCCCAGGTCAACCTGGGCGTGCGCAAGCACCGCAACCGGTCGCTGCTCCAGTTGGGCGTGATGAGCAGGCAGATCCTGGCCACCGCGCTGGCCCGCTGCGCGGTCGGCGCCGACGAGGCCGCCGCGTTCACCCAGTTCGTCCAGGTCGACGGCGAATGGCTGCCCGACGCGACCGACGTCCTGATCGCGGACCGGCCGCCCATGCGTGAGGTCCTGGCTGCTCGGAAGCGCTGAACGTCACCCCTTACGGGCTATTTGACAACCGACGTGCCACCATCGCGTTTGTGGGCACCGCGCTGATCTACCTCGTCGTGATGATTCTCGTCGCAGCCGTGATCTACCTGGTCGCGTCGGCCGTGTTCGGCCGGGGCGAGGAACTGCCGCCGCTGCCGCCCGGCGCGTCGCCGACCCGGCTGCCCGCAGGCGACCTCATCGGCGACGACGTGCGCGGCGTGCGGTTCCAGCAGGTGCTGCGCGGCTACAAGATGTCCGAAGTGGACTGGGTGCTGGCCCGGCTGAGCACCGAGATCGACGAACTGCGGGCCAAACTGGCCGAAACCGGCCAACCCGCCGAGACGAGCGAGCAGGCGAACGCCGGTGAGTGACGCCGTCCTCGGCGCTGACGGTCGCGCGCGGTGCGGTTGGTCCGGTTCGACCCCGGACTACCTGGCCTATCACGACGAGGAATGGGGCGTGCCGCTGCACGGCGAGCAGGCCCTTTTCGAGCGGCTGAGCCTGGAAGGATTCCAGTCCGGACTGTCCTGGATCACCATCCTGCGCAAGCGTCCCGCCTTCCGGCAAGCGTTTGCGGACTTCGACCCGAAGGTGGTCGCGGAGTTCACCGAGGTCGACATCGAACGGCTGATGGCCGACGCCGGCATCGTGCGCAATCGCGCCAAGATCCTGGCCGCGATCAAGAACGCCAAAGCCGTGCTCGCCCTGGACGGCGGCCTCGACGCGCTGCTCTGGTCCTTCGCCCCCGCCGACCACAAGCCGCCACGGAACAACAGCGAGGTGCCCGCGACCACGCCCGAGTCGGTGGCCCTGTCCAAGCACCTGAAGAAGCTCGGCTTCGGCTTCGTCGGCCCGACCACCTGCTACGCGATGATGCAGGCCACCGGCATGGTCGACGACCACCTGATCGACTGCTGGCGCTCCAGCGTGTCCTGACCCCGCCCCGTTACTACGGTATCGTAATATCCATTTTCGTGATTTCCAATTTGGTAATATCCAATTTCGTAGTTCAGTGGCCGGTGAAGGCTGGTGGCCGCTTGGCGACGAAGGCCTCGACGGCTTCGCGGTGGTCGTTGGTGTCGCCTGCGAAGGCCTGGCCTTTGCCCTCGTTGACCAGGGCGGTCGGCAGGTCGGCGCCGGCGGCCACCCGCAGCGCGGTCTTGATGGTGGCGTAGGCGGTGGTCGGGCCGGCGGCCATCCGCTCGGCGAGTTCCTGCGCGGTGTGCTGGACCTCGTCGTCGGCGACGACCTCGGTGACCATGCCGATCTCCAGGGCGCGCTGCGCGGTCACCGGCTTGGCCAGCAGCATCATCTCCATGGCGCGGCCGTAGCCGATCAACCTGGGCAGCGTCCACGACGCGCCCGAGTCGGCGGTCAGGCCGACGTTGGCGAAGGCCATCAGGAACTTCGATGATGCCGCGGCGATCCGCAGGTCACAGGCGTAGGCGAAGGACGCGCCGGCCCCGGCGGCCATGCCGTTGACGGCGGCGATGACCGGTTTGGGCATTTCGGTCAGGGCTCGCACGATCGGGTTGTAGTGCTTGTCGACGGTCTCCCACAGCCGTGCCTCACCGGCCTGCAACGCGGTGACGTGTTCCTTGAGGTCCTGGCCGGCGCAGAACGCCTTGCCCGCGCCGGTCAGTACGACCGCTCGAACGGTGTCGTCGGCCGCCGCGCCCTGCAACGCCGCGACCAGCGCGTCCTTCAGTTCGTTGGTCAGCGAGTTGAAGGCGTCGGGGCGGTTGAGGGTCAGGGTGCGCACGCCGTTGACATCGCTGGTCAGCAGAACAGGCTCAGACATTCATCCATTCGACCACGAAAATCCAACGGCTCGGTAACCATCGTGACCAAGCGGCTGCTCGGAGTGATCAAGCACGCGATCATGGTCGGGTGCCCTCTCTCGTCCGATGTGGATGCGCGCCATCCGGCGCCACACCCGCGAAGTCCCTATCGGACACGGGAATTACGTCGTCGACCGAACGTCGGCGCACGTCACGCGACACGAAAAGATCGGCTCGTTTTCCGTCCAAGGTGTCGATGGGGGAGAATGACCGCGCAAACCGGCGGCTTACGTGGGTGTGTCGGCGGGGAAGATCATACGGAGGGAGCACGCTATGGCGGCCATGAAGCCCCGGACCGGCGACGGTCCCCTCGAGGTCACCAAAGAGGGGCGCGGCATTGTGATGCGCGTCCCACTCGAGGGTGGGGGTCGGCTCGTCGTTGAGATGTCCGCCGAAGAAGCCAGTGCCCTTGGCGACGCGCTGAAAGGCGCGTCTGGCTGACCGTTCGAACGGTCGAGGGATTTGACACCCCACGTCCGCGCCCCGGTTTCTCGGCTGCTGCGCCGATGGAGCCGGGGCTGTCCGTTTCCTGGCCACCTCGCGCCCACGCACCGGTTGACCAGGGGTTCCGATCATCGAAGGAGACTCGCCTGTGCCCGCCCGGACGTCCACTGTTCCTGTCGTGCCCAGCCCACTGGCGCAGGTCGAGCTGACCGATCTTTCCCGGCGCGGCGCGCTGCGGGCCGCGATCATGGGACCGGGGCCGGACGAGGCCGAGGAGCTGTGGTTAGGGCCTGCCGCGGCGGAACTGCTCGGTTCCGATGACGGCGCCGACCTGACCGGCAAGGCCGGCGAGCTGCACGCGGTGCAGGCGACCGGCGCCAAGGCGTGGCTGGTTGGAGTCGGCGCGCGGCGGCCGATCGACTGGCGGGTGGCCGGAGCCACGCTGGCCAGGGCCGCGGACGGTGCCCTGGAAGCCTCCGGCGCCACCCCCGCGCAGCGCTCCATCGAGCTGGCGCTGCCCGCCGATCTCGACGTCGCCGAGCTGGAGTCGCTGGTGCTCGGGCTGTTGCTGGGCGGGTACCGGTTCAAGGTCACCGAGCAGGAGCCGAAGCCGAAGGTGCGCACCATCCGGCTGCGAGTTCCTGAAGCGAGCCCCGAACTGCGCGGCGCCGTGCAGCGGGCCGCCGTGCTGGCCTCGGCCAGCGCGCTCACCCGCGACCTGGCCAACATGCCCTCCGACCTGAAGACCCCGGCCTGGCTCGCCGACACCGCCGAGCGGGTCGGTTCGGCCGTGACCGGGCTGGCCGTGACCGTCCGGGACGAGCAGTGGCTGACCGAGCACGGGTTCGGCGGGATCCTCGCCGTCGGCGGCGGCTCGACCCGCCCGCCCCGGCTGATCGAACTGGCCTGGCGCCCGCGCGGCGCCACCGGCCCGCACCTGGTCCTGATCGGCAAGGGGATCACCTTCGACACCGGCGGCATCTCCCTCAAGCGGGTGCCGGGCGTGCACCTGATGCGCACCGACATGGCGGGCGGCGGCGCGGTGATCGCGGCCCTGCGCGCCATCGCCGAGCTGCGGCTGCCGATCCGGGTGACCGGCCTGGTGCCGACCGCGGAGAACCACCTGTCCGGCTCGGCCTACCGGCCGGGCGACGTGATCCGGCACTACGGCGGCCGCACCACCGAGGCCACCAACACCGACGCCGAGGGCCGGATCGTGCTGGCCGACGGCCTCGCCTACGCGGTCAAGCAGCACAAGGCCGACCTGCTGGTCGACGTGGCCACGCTGACCGGCGCCATGAAGGTCAGCCTCGGGCTGCGCACCGGCGGCCTGTTCGCCAGCACCGACGAGCTGGCCGCACGCGTGCGCGACGCGGGCGAGCGGGTCGGCGAGGCGTGGTGGCGGATGCCGCTGCTGCCCTCGTCCGAAGCCGAGATCGAGAGCGACATCGCCGACTCCCGGCAGATCGGCACCTCCGCCAATCCCGGCTCGATCCACGCCGCGCTGTTCCTGCGCGGGTTCACCGCCGACCTGCCCTGGGCGCACCTGGACATCGCGGGACCGGCCCGCGCGGAGTCGTCGTATGCCGAGGTCACGCCCGGGGCCAGCGGGTTCGCGGCGCGCACCCTGGTCGCCCTCGCCGAATCCCTCGCCGAGCAGGCCAGGTAGGTTCCCGGACGTGAGCGAAACTGATGTGGTTCTGCCCTGTGCTGGTCAGCGCGTGCTGGTCACCGGCGGCTGCGGCTTCGTCGGCCGGGCCGTCGTCGCCGCGTTCCAGGCGCTCGGCGCCGAGATCACCGTGGTCGACCAGCGGGCCTTCCCGGACGAGCGGGTCACCACCGTGATCGGCGACCTGACCGACCCCGAACTGCGCTCGGCCGCGATGACGCCGGACGTGACCGGGGTCGTACACCTGGCCGCGATCACCTCGGTACTGCGTTCGGCCGAGCAGCCCGCCGAGACGTTCACCATGAACGTCGAGGTCACCCAGGGCCTGCTGGAGCTGGCCCGGCAGCGCGGCATCAACCGCTTCCTGCTCGGCTCGACCAACGCGGTGGTCGGCAACGTCGGCACCGCCACCATCACCGAGGACATCCCGCTGCGCCCGCTGACGCCCTACGGCGCGACCAAGGCGGCCTGCGAGATGCTGCTCTCCGGCTACGCCGGCGCCTACGGCCTGACCACGGCCACACTGCGGTTCACCAACATCTACGGCCCCGGCATGGAGGCCAAGGATAGCTTCGTGCCCCGGCTGATGCGGGCCGCGCTGGCCGGTACCGGCGTGCAGATCTACGGCGACGGCAAGCAGGTCCGAGATCTGGTGCACGTGCAGGACATCGTCGCGGGCATCACCTCGGCCTGGCAGCGCCAGTTCACCGGCACCGCGATCATCGGCAGCGGCACGTCGGTCAGCGTGCTCGACCTGATCGACGCGGCCCGCGAGGCGACCGGCGCGCCGATCCCGGCCGAGCACATCCCGGCCAAGACCGGCGAGATGCCCGCCGTGATCGTGGACATCAGCAAGGCCCGCCGCGAACTCGGCTACGAGCCCAGCTACTCGCTCACCGAAGGCCTGCGCACCGTGTGGGCGGACTTCACGGCAGCGGCTGAGCTCGCTACCTCCCGGTGATCGTCGATCGGGCGAAGCAGGGCTTCGCCCGATCGCACTGGCTTTTCCTCGCGGTGCTTGTTTTCGGTGCCGTGCTGCGGATGTGCGCGTGGATCGCGTACCAGCCCGCGATCCTGTACGTGGACTCCTTCCGCTACCTGGACAATCTCGACGCGCTCGATCCGGCCCAGTTGGACCCGATCGGCTACGACCTGATCCTGCGCGGGCTGCTGCACCTCGGCGGCCTGCGCGGGGTGACCGGGGTGCAGCACCTTGCCGGGCTCGGCATCGGCATCGCTGTGTATCTGTTGCTGTCACGGCTCGGCGCCCGGCCCTGGCTGGCCGCGATCGCGGCCGCGCCGATCCTGCTGGACGCCTACCAGGTGCAGATCGAGCAGAACGTCATGTCCGACGTGTGGCTGGAAGTTCTGCTGATCGCGGTGTTGTGGTTCGGGCCGGCGCGCGGTGAACCGACGCCGGGCCGGGCCGCGATCGCCGGGCTGCTGCTGGGTTGCGCGGTGATCGTGCGGACCATCGCGGTGCCGTTGGCGTTGCCGCTACTGGCTTATCTGGTGATCGCGGGCGGCGCCTGGCGCACTCGTTCCGGTTGGACGCGCATTGCGACGCGGTCCTCGGCCATGCTGGCCTGTTTCGGGCTGGTGTTGTTCTGCTACGCCGGTTACTTCCACCGGGAGACCGGCCAGTGGGGCCTGGACGGGTCGTCCTCCGGCGTGCTCTACGGCCGCACCGCGAACGTCGCGGACTGCGCCGCGCTGAACCTGTCCGCCGACCTCTCGCAGCTGTGCCCGCCGGAACCGTTGAACCAGCGCAAGGGCGTTGACTTCTACGCGCACCTGGTCGGCGCGCCGGGCTGGCCCGCGTTCCTGCCGACCGGAATGAGCCTGGACGATCTGCAGCGCCGGTTCGCGGGCGCCGTGATCGCGAAACAGCCGGGCGCGGTAGCCGGGGCGATCCTCGGCGACTTCGCCAAGGGCTTCGGCGTCGGCCGCGCCACCAGCCCCGGTGACGTGCCCGTGCAACGCTGGCAGTTTCAAACGTTTTACCCGCTTTGGTCGATTGATCAGACGCAGGTCTGGGACACCGCCATGCGATACGGCGGCGAAGATCCCATGGTCAACAACGGTGTTGCCGCATTCTTACGTGATTATCAGTTGCACGGAGGCTATGCCCCAGGCCCGCTACAAGCGCTGTTCGCGGCATTCGGTCTGATTGGCGGGTTCGGTTTTCCCCGCCGCCGCAGGGCCGGAATCCGGGCGATCACCCTGCTGGCCACGGGTTTTGGCCTCGTGCTGCTGCTGGCGTCGGCGATGTTCGAGTTCTCATGGAGATATCAGCTTCCTGGCTTAGTCTTGCTGCCGCTAGGAGGTGTGCTCGGGATGACTGTCCTGATGGGACCATTGAAGCGGCCGGCTGCGAAGTCACGCCGTTCGATGCTGTCGGCGTTCCCCGACCAGGTGGACTGGGCGGCGATGAACGCCTTCTTTGAACGCTACGGCACGGATCGTTACGGTGCGCCGGACTTCAAGCCGGTACTCGTGGTGATCGCCGCCTACAACGAGGAGGGCGGCATCGGGGGTGTGCTGGACAACCTCCCCAGAGAGTGTTGCGGGCTGCCGGTCGACGTCCTGGTGGTGATCGACGGGTGCACCGACGACACCGCGCGGGTCGCGGCCGAGCACGGCGCCTACACCTGCGTCGCGCCGACGAACCGAGGCCAGGGCGCGGCCCTGCGGCTCGGTTATCACCTGGCGGCCATGGGTGGCGCCGACTACGTGATCACCACCGACGCGGACGGCCAGTACGACAACGCCGAGATGCCCATGCTGCTGCGGCCGCTGATGGACAACGAAGCCGACTTCACCACCGGCTCCCGGCGGCTCGGGGTCGCTCCCGGCGACGACCGGGTGCGCTGGCTCGGGGTGCGGGTCTACGCGACGCTGGCGAGCGTTCTCACCGCGCGGCGGATCACCGACACCTCGTTCGGCTTCCGCGGCATGCGCACGTCGCTGGCCTGCTCGGTCGAACTGCGCCAGCCCCAGTACCAGGCCTCCGAGCTGCTGATCAGCGCGCTGGCGGGCGGAGCGCGGCTGCTGGAGCAGCCGATGACCATGCGGGTGCGCTCGGCCGGTACGACGAAGAAGGGCAACAACTTCGTCTACGGCATGCGTTACGGCAAGGTCATGACCAGGACGTGGTGGCGCGAGTACGTGCTGCGCCGGGTTACGCGGCGGCCGCTGCCAGTCGCTTCTTCCGCGTCATCAGTCGATCAAGCAGCGTGAACTTCACCAGCACGAAAACGCCGTAGCTGCCGAGGTAGGCGCAGTCGAGAACCAGGCTGCGCCCGCCCCGGCCCTCGATCATCGGGTTGATCAGCTTGTCGGCCAGGGTGGTGAGCCCGGTCGCGGCAAGACCGCCGGTGAAGGTGATCATGAAGTACGGCAGCAGTTCGGTGAGCACGGCCGGACGGCCGCTGCGCGACCAGGTCCAGTGCCAGTTGATGAGGAATGCCGGAATCGCGCCCGCGACGAACGCGGCGGCCGACGCCTCCAGCGCGGTGGTGTGGCCCCACCAGTACAGGCCGGTCAGAGTGGCCTGACTGACAATCGTTGAGACTACCGAGCCGACCGCGAACTGCCCTAGCCTGGCAATGAGCCGCCGGCTGGGTAGCCACCGGCGACGGCGTGAACCCGCGGTTGTCACTGCGAGCGTCGCGTCGTCGGAGCCGTCCGGTTCACCGGTACGGGCCGTCACAGGGGCGGTGTTCGGGAGGATTTCGGTGCTCACCACACTCTCATCCTCCCCGATCACTCGCTGATAGCGAGCCCGGGACCAGGTCTTTAAGCAACTCACAGGTTCGTCCATAAGGTAGACACGGAACGCGAGCGGTACGTTCCGGCGTGAAGTACGAAATCTTGGAAGGGGTTTCCCGTGCGCGTCCTCGTTCTCGGTGGCGACGGCTATCTCGGTTGGCCGACGGCACTGCACTTGTCCGATGCCGGTCACGAAGTGGCCGTTCTGGACAATTTCGCGCGTCGTTCCTATGACCACGAAATGGGCGTGCAGAGCCTGGTTCCGATCGAACCTTTGCAGGTCCGGGTCGATGCCTGGGCCGAGGTGTCCGGCAAGCGACTGCCCTGTTATGTCGGCGACCTGTGTGACGCCGAATTCGTCAACGCAACACTGCGTGAATTCGAGCCTGACTCGATCGTGCATTTCGCTGAACAGCGTTCCGCGCCGTATTCCATGATCGACCGTAAGCACGCGGTCTACACCCAGCAGAACAATGTCGTCGGCAACCTGAACCTGTTGTTCGCCATTGCCGAGATCAACCCCGACATTCACCTGGTGAAGCTGGGCACCATGGGCGAATACGGCACGCCCAACATCGACATCGAGGAGGGCTGGCTGGAGGTCGAGCACAACGGCCGCAAGGACCGGATGCTCTACCCGAAGAAGCCGGGCTCCTTCTACCACCTCAGCAAGGTGCACGACTCGCACAACATCGAGTTCACCTGCCGGATCTGGGGCCTACGCGCGACCGACCTGAACCAGGGCGTCGTGTACGGCCAGGAAACCCCGCAGACCGTGCGTGACCCGCGCCTGGCCACCCGGTTCGACTACGACGCCATCTTCGGCACCGTGCTCAACCGCTTCGTCATCCAGTCCGTGCTCGGTCACCCGCTGACCGTGTACGGCGCCGGCGGCCAGACCCGCGGCATCATCGACATCCGCGACACCGCGGAGTGCATCCGGCTGGCCGTCGAGAACCCGGCCGAGCGCGGCGAGTTCCGGGTGTTCAACCAGATCACCGAGTGGATGTCGGTGGCCGAGATCGCCAAGACCGTCGCGAACCTCTCGCCGCGTCCGGTCGAGGTCGAGAACGTGGCCAACCCGCGCGTCGAGGAAGGCTCGCACTACTACAACGTGGTGCACACCGGCCTGCCCTCGCTGGGCCTTGAGCCGCACCTGCTGTCCGACACGCTGATCACGTCGCTGTTCCGGATCGCCGAGGAGAACGCGAACCGGGTCGACCTCGCCGCGATGCGCCCGACCGTGCAGTGGCGCTCGACGTCGAGCAAGATGCGCAACGACTGAGCTGTTTGCCTGTTTGCCCTGTGGCGCCCCGGCTTTCCCGCCGGGGCGCCGCTTTTTACCCCGGCCGCGTGGCGCTCTGCCGCACCGCGAAGGCGCGGAAGGCGAGCACGGCGGGAGTGAGCGGCCGATCCGCGATCCAGGCCAGCCCGATCGCCCGGGAAGCCTTGGGCCGCAAGGAAAGCTCCACCACATCCGGCGGCGGCGCCCATTCCGCGGTAGGCAGGATCGCCACGCCCAACCCGGCCGCGACCAGCCCGCGCAACGTATCCACCTCGTCGCCCTCGAACGCGTAGCTCGGGGTAAACCCGGCGGACGCGCACAGCTCGTCGGTGAGCTGGCGCAACCCGAACCCGGCCTTGGTGCCGACGAACTGCTCGTCGGCCAGTTCGCCCGCCCTGATCCAGCTCCGCCCGGCCAGCCGATGCCCGGCGGGCACCGTCACCACCAGCTCCTGCTGGTCCACCTCGACCGCGTCGAACTCGGGCGCGGGCGGCAGCGGAGAGGTCAGCGCCAGATCGACGCTGCCCGAGCGCAGATGCCCGAGCACCTCTTCCTTGGACCCCTGCAACAAACTGAACCGCACCCCGGGATGGTCCGCGCGAAAACCGCGCAGCAGCGCCGGAATCCGCAGCTCGCCCATGGTGTGCAGGAAAGCGAGCACCACCTCGCCCTGTTCCGGATCGGCCTCGGCCAGCGCCCGCCGGTAACCCCGGGACAACACCGCCAGCGCCTCGCCCGCCGCCTCGGCCAGATACTCGCCCGCTCTCGTCAACCGGATACCGCGCCCGTCGCGCCGCACCACCGGCGTGCCGAGTTCGCTGCCGAGCGCGGCCAGCCACCGGCTCACCGTCGGCTGCGGAATCCCGAGCCGGGCCGCCGCCCTGGTCACGTTGCGCTCCTGGGCCAGCGCCACCAACAGCGCCAGTCGCGGCGCCAGCGCTTCCGTCTCGTTCGTCACGCTCCCCGCCTCCCGGCCGATTCGCCGCAGGTCAACCCCAACCGATTCACCAGTGAATCAATCAGCCCTCTTCATCGTATTGGACGAATCAAACGCGGCTACCTAACGTGAAACAAGTGACCGCACCCGCCTCCACCAGCGCTTCCCGTACCGTCGACGACCTCGACCGGCACGAGCGGTCCTCACCCGGTTTCCGCCGCGTCACGCTCGCCCTGTTCGCGGCCGGCCTGGCCACCTTCACCACGCTCTACTGCGTGCAGGCCCTGTTGCCCGCGCTCGCCACCGGCTTCCACATCGGCCCGGCGGAAACCAGCCTGGTCGTGTCGGTTTCGACCGCGGCACTGGCCATCGGCGTGATCCCGCTGACCGTGCTGTCCGAGGCGCTCGGCCGCACCCCGGTGATGGCCACCTCGCTGTTCACCGCGGCCGCGCTGGGCATCCTGGCCGCGTTCAGCCCGACCTTCACCCTCCTGCTGGTGATCCGCGGCCTGCAGGGCCTGGCGCTGGCCGGATTGCAGGCGGTCGCCATGTCCTATCTGGCCGAAGAACTGCATCGCGGTTCGCTCGGGTTCGGCATGGGCCTCTACGTCGCGGGCAACGGCATCGGCGGCATGATCGGCCGCTTGATCGCCGGGCTCATCGACGACGTCGCCAACTGGCGCTGGGCGCTCGGTGTCATCGGGGTTGTCGCCCTGCTGTGCGCTGTCATCTTCCGGTTGTCGATCCTGCCCTCCAGGCACTTCGTGCCGCGACCGTTGCGGCTCAAGCCATTGGCCTCGTCCGTGCTGCGCGCGTTCACCGACACCGGGCTGCTTCGCCTGTTCGCAGCAGGGTTCCTGTTGATGGGCTGCTTCGTCACCGTCTACAACTATCTCGGTTTCCGTTTGCTGGGGCCGGGATTCGGCCTGCCCGAGGTCGTCGTCGGCTTCATCTTCGTGGTGTACCTGGCCGGTTGCCTCGCATCGGCGTTCGCCGGACGGCTGGTGGACCGGTTCGGCCGGCCCAAACTGCTCTGGGTGATGGCCGTGATCACCATCGCCGGGCTCGCGTTGATGGTGCCGGACAACGTGATCCTGGTGATCGCCGGACTCGTGGTGACAACCGCCGGTTTCTTCGCCGCGCACTCCGTGGCCAGCGGGTGGGTCAGTGCCCGGTCCGCGCGGCTGGGCGCGCAAGGCTCCGCGGTGTACCTGTTCTGCTACTACCTCGGCTCCAGCATCGGCGGCACCGTCGGCGGGCTCGCGTTCACCGGCAGCGGCTGGAACGGGCTGACCATCTACACCGGCGTGTTCCTGCTGGTGGTGATCGCGCTCGCGCTCACCCTGCGCAAGCTCGCGCCCGCTCGGTCAGTCCTTGCTCAGTAACGACTCGTAGACCGCGATGGTCTGCTCGGCGATCGTGCGCCAGGAGAACTCGTCGATCGCGCGCTGCCTGCCCGCCTCGCCCATCGCCTTGGCCCGCTCGGGTGCCGCGATCAGCTCGTTGATCGCGGCGGCCAGGGCGCTGCGATAGGTGAACACGTCCTGCTCGTCGTAGTGCACCAGCAGACCGGTCCGGCCGTCGTCGACAACCTCGGGTATACCCCCGACATCGGAGGCGACAACCGCGGTGCCACAGGCCATGGCCTCCAGGTTCACGATGCCCAGCGGCTCGTACACCGAGGGACACACGAACACCGTGGCGTTGCTGAGCAACTGCCGCACCTCGGCCGGTTGCAGCATCTTCTGGATCCAGAACACACCAGGGCGCTGCGCGGTCAGCTCGGTCACCGCGGCCTTGGTCTCCTCCGCGATCTCCGGCGTGTCCGGCGCGCCCGCGCACAGCACCAGCTGCGCGTCCGGGTCGAGGTCGCGCCCGGCCGCGATCAGATGCCCGACGCCCTTCTGCCGGGTGATCCGCCCGACGAACACCACGCTCGGCTTGCCCGGGTCGACTCCGTACTTCTCCAGCACGTCCGTGCCGGTCACCGGGTGGTAGGCAGCGGTGTCGATGCCGTTGCGCACGACATGGACGCGGTTCGGGTCGAGATCCGGGTAGACCTCCAGCACGTCCCTGCGCATGCCCTCGCTGACCGCGATGATCCCGTCCGCCGCGTGATACCCGGTGCGCTCCACCCAGGACGAGAGCTGGTAGCCGCCGCCGAGCTGCTCGGCCTTCCACGGCCGTCGCGGCTCCAGCGAGTGCGCGGTCACCACGTGCGGGATGCCGTAGAGCAGCTTGGCCAGATGACCGGCCAGGTTCGCGTACCAGGTGTGCGAGTGCACAAGGTCCGGCGGCACGCCGTCGCCGTCGGCGAGCGCCGCGGTGATCGCGAGGTCGACCGAAAGCGTTGACAGTGCGGGGTTGGCGCGCTCGAACCCGGGCGCGGGCTGGTGTGCGTACGCGTGCGCGTCCAGCTCGGTGCGAGGCGCGCCGAAACAGTGCACGTCCACGTCCGCCAGTTCGCGCAACTGTGGCACCAGCGCGCCCACATGGACGCCGGCACCCCCGTACACCTCGGGCGGATATTCACGGGTCAGCAGGCCGATGCGCACGAGTGATCAGGCTAGTCGCCGCGATGGCATCCATGTGGAAAAAAGTTGGCAGCGGGGTGAACCTCGGCCTGCCGATCGGATTCGGTAACTGGTCACTGCTGGTCGTCTGCCGCTGACGTCGATAAGGTCACAAGGGTGATCGGACAGCAGCCTCACGTGCTGGGCATCGTATTGGCCGGTGGTGAGGGAAAGCGGCTCTGGCCGTTGACCGCCGACCGCGCGAAACCGGCCGTGCCATTCGGCGGAAACTACCGACTTGTCGACTTCGTGCTGTCCAACCTGGTCAACGCGGGATTCCATCAGCTGTGCGTGCTGACCCAGTACAAATCCCATTCCCTGGACCGGCACATTTCCACCACCTGGCGGTTGTCCAGCGTTCTGGGCCAGTACATCACCCCGGTGCCCGCGCAGCAGCGCCTCGGCCCGCGCTGGTACACCGGCAGCGGTGACGCGATCTTCCAGTCGCTGAACCTGGTCCGCGACGAGGACCCGGACTACATCGTGGTGTTCGGTGCCGACCACGTGTACCGGATGGACCCGGCCCAGATGGTCGCCCGGCACATCGAATCCGGCGCCGGGGTCACCGTCGCAGGCATCCGGGTGCCGCGCGAGGAGGCCAGCGGCTTCGGCTGCATCGACTCCGACGCCGAGGGCAAGATCACCCGCTTCCTGGAGAAACCGGCCAACCCGCCGCACGTGCCCGACGACCCGGACGTCACGTTCGCGTCCATGGGCAACTACGTGTTCAGCACCGAAGTGCTGGTCAACGCGCTGCGCGAAGACGCGGGCAATCCCGACTCCGCGCACGACATGGGCGGCGACATCATCCCGATGCTGGTCGAACGCGGCGTCGCCAACGTCTACGACTTCGACGAGAACGAAGTCCCCGGCGCCACCGAACGCGACCGCGGCTACTGGCGCGATGTCGGAACCCTGGACGCCTACTACGACGCGCACATGGACCTGGTGTCCGTGCAGCCGGTGTTCAACCTCTACAACAAGGCGTGGCCCATCCGCACCGCGGTGCCACCCCTGCCGCCCGCCAAGTTCGTCGCGGGCGGCACCGCCGACGGGTCGATGGTCGGCGCGGGCTCGATCATCTCGGGCTCGTCCGTGCGCGACTCCGTGATCAGCGCGGACGTGGTCGTCGAAACCGGGTCGATCGTCGAGGGCAGCGTGTTGTTACCCGGCGTGCGCATCGGCAAGGGCGCCGTCGTGCGCCGCGCCATCCTGGACAAGAACGTCGTCGTCCCCGACGGTGCCAGCATCGGCGCGGACCCCGAACTCGACGCGGAGCGCTACACGATCAGCAAGGGCGGCGTCATCGTCCTGGGCAAGGGCACCCTCGCCGCGGGCCCCTGACCGCTGCCTGTGTCACCCGATCGTTTTACGGACCGCGCTGAGTCGATCTTTCACGCGCCCCAATCCATAGCATCTGCGCTGACAGCATCGCTTTCGAGCTGGGTGCCGAGATACGCACGCTGCGCGAACAGCGCGGCTGGTCGCAGACTGAATTGGCGAGGCGCGCAGGGATGACTCAGTCCGCGATGGCGCGGTTCGAGGCCGGTGGCACCACGCCGACCTTGCCTGTGCTCGAACGTGTCGCGGGTGCGTTGGAGATGCGGCTGTCCATCGCGTTCGCCCCGGCGTGGAGCAGCGGCCTGTTCAGACATCGCGGCGGCGATAGAGCGCGACGGTCGCCGCCGCGACGTCGGCCAGCGTGCTGCGGAGATCCTCCGGACTGAGCACTTCGACCTCCGGGCCGAAGGAGAGCAGTGGCTGGGCGGAGAGCAGCGACCGGAAGCGCAACTCGACCCGGGTCCAGCCCGGCCGGTCCGCCTCCGGCTCAGGCCTGGAAGCAAGGTCGGCCGCGTGGAAGCGCAGGAACAGCGGCAGCATCTCCTCGCTTACCCGCGCGGTGACAGCGAACGGAGCGGGCACGTCGTCGATGCGGCGGCGCAGAACTTCCCACACCTCGGCCAGCTCGACCCCGTCGCGGCGCCGTACTGGCTCGGCCAGGACGGTGGTCGACTGTGCCCGGTCGGCCCGGAACAGGCGAGGCTCGCCGTCGCTGTCGGCGACGAGATACCAGACACCAGCCTTGTTGACCAGGCCGTACGGGTCCAGCGTGTAGGTCTGAACCTGGTTGTCACGCCCGCGCCGGTAGCGCAGCCGCAGCCGCCGGTCGGCGAAAACCGCCTGCTGGAACGCGGTCAGATCGGGTGCAGGCTGCTCGGGGCCGGGAGCACCGCGCCAGCGCACCGGGTCGATCAGGATGCGGCGGCTGGTCAGGTCGGCGTCCGGCCGGTGCGCGGCAGGCAACGCCACCATGACCTTGCGCAGCGCCGAGCCGAGGGCCGGGCCGAGACCGAGGTCGGCATGCGCGGAGCCGGAGAGCAGCACGAACAAGGCCCGGGACTCGTCGGCGGTCAGGCCGGTCACGTCGGTCCGGTAGCCGGGGAGCAGCGCGATCCCGCCCAGCGGGCCGCGCACGGTGTAGACCGGAACGCCGGCGGAGGACAGGGCCTCGACGTCGCGCATGATCGTCCGGACCGAGACCTCCAGGCGCTCGGCCAGTTCAGCGGCGGGTAGCTGGTCGTGGGCCTGCAGCAACAGCAGGATCGACAGCAGACGGTCGGATCTCATGGCTCCCGAAGTTTCGCCGGCTTATAAGACACAAGATGTCATATAAGCCGGGAAAAGTGGTGGTCAACGGGCCGCGAGCAGCGCGGTCCACGTCGAAAGGACGCAACAGTCATGACCGCCAAGAAGATCGCCGAGCAGTACGTCCGCGCCTGGCTCGCCGGCGACGCCGAGAAGGCGCTGAGCTACATCGCCGACGACGTCGTGTGCGAGGCCCCGGTCGGGCAGATCACCGGCCTGGCCGGGTACCGCCAGTTCCTGGAGCCGTTCGTGACCGGGCTGGTCAGCGGCGAGCTGATCGACGTGCTCGGCGACGACGAGCACGCGGCCACCGTCTACGTCGTCGAGACGCCCTTCGCCAAGGACTACCGCGGCATGGAGTACCTCACCGTCGCCGACGGCAAGATCACCCACATCGTCAGCGTCTTCGACCTCTCGCCCGCCCTCAAGGCGAAAGCGGCGGCCGGTCAAGGCTGATCATCACCCGTTCGGTTAGCGATCGGCTCGACGCGACATTGCACGGAACGCAATCCATACCATTCGCGCCGTGGATCGCTACCGGGCACACCCCGCCTACCGAAGCAGTCGTATCTCGCTCGACCTGGGCGCCCAGGTGCGGTCACTCCGAGAACAGCAGGGCTGGTCGCAGGCCGAACTGGCCAGACGGATCGGGATAACCAAGTCGGCGGTGGCGCGCCTGGAGACCGGCCAGACCTCGCCGACGCTGCCCGAACTGGACCTGATCGCTCGCGTCCTGCGGGCCCGGCTGTCCATCGAACTCACCCAGATCTGAGCTTCGCTGGTGAACGCTGCCAGTTTCGGATACCGTATCTGATCAGATACGGTATCCGATCAGATACGATGAGGGGAGGGTTCGAATGGCCGGAGTCGACCTGCTCGGGCGCGTTCGCCGCGCAGCGGGCCTTAGCCAGGATGAGCTCGCACGCCATGCGGGCACCTCCAGAACAGCCGTATCGGCTTATGAACATGGGCGGAAGTCGCCTTCGCTGGACACTGTGGATCGTCTCGTCGCGAGCGCCGGGTACGAACTGGATGCCCATCCCCGGATCACCTTCGACAAGGTTCCCGACTTCCGAGGTCGAGACGTGGTGGTCCCGTCTGCGCTGCCGCATCTTCCTACTCGACAGGCGCTGGCCACCGTCGAGTTGCCGTTGACCTTGAACTGGTCGCAGCCGGGCCGGGTGTATCGGCTCCGTGAGCGTGGTGATCGTGCGCGGGTCTACGAAATCGTGCTGCGCGAAGGCGGGGCGGATGACGTGCTGCGTTACGTCGACGGCACGTTGCTCGTGGACATCTGGGACGAACTTGTGCTGCCTCGGTCCGTCCGCGCTGCCTGGTCGCCGTTGATCGAGCAGAGCCTCGGTCAGGAGGGAGTCCCGGGTACAGCGTAATGGCCGATAACGATGAGACGTTGCTGACTCCGTTTCAGGTCGAGGTCGCTCAGCTTTTCTTCAGTCTGTCCGGTAGTGACGGGTTTCTGCTTGCCGGCGGTGGGGCATTGCTGGCGCAAGGGCTGACAGCAAGGGCTGACAGCAAGGCCGACGCAGGACTTGGACTTCTTCGCGGGCCCGGGGGCGGGCGATGTTCGCCGCGCCCGGGACGAGTTCGTAGTGGCAGTAGAGCAGCGTGGCTGGAGCGTCGAGATAAGCCGAGACGGTGGCACGTACTGCCGTCTCGTCGTACACGGTGCCGAGAACTTGATCGTGGATCTGGCGCTTGACTCCGTGCCCACGGAACGGGCGACCGCCAGCATCGCCGGGCCAACGTTCGCTCCGGCTGAACTAGCTGGTCGCAAGGTCATCGCGCTGTTCGATCGCGCGGCGGAACGTGATTTCGTCGATGTCTTCGCTCTCAGCCACAGGTTCAGCAAAGAGTTGCTGCTCGACCTGGCGCGTCAGGTCGATGCGGGGTTCGACGTTCGGGTTTTCACCGAGATGATCGATATGCTGAGCCGTTACGCGGACGTCGATCTTGCTTTGGGCGAGGTCGACGTGGCGGCGTTGCGTGCGTTCTTCATCCAATGGCGCACCGAACTGTCGGGTTCAGCCCAGGTGCTTGGCGGCGACCAGTAGGCCGTCGCCGAGCGGGAGCAGCACCGAGACCAGGCGGTCGTCGTCGCGAACGGTCCTGGCCAGGTCGCGCAGGGCGACGGTCTCCTGGTCGCGGTGGGTCGTGTCGGCGACATGGCCGTTGCCGAGCACGTTGTCGAACGCGATCACGCCGCCCGGCCGCAGCAGGCGCACGCCCTGCTCGTAGTAGCGCGGGTACTCGGTCTTGGTCGCGTCGAAGAACACCAGGTCGTAGCCGCCATCGGTGAGCCTGGGCAGTACCTCCAGGGCCTGGCCCATGATCAGCCGGAACCGGCCGGGCGGGACCTTCGCGTCGATGAACGTGCGCTTGGCCGAGCGCTGGTACTCGGGTTCGATGTCGATCGAGGTCAGCACGCCGTCCGGAGCCATGCCCGCGAGCAGGCACAACCCGCTCACTCCGGCCCCGGTTCCCACCTCAACGACCGCCTTGGCCTGCAGGGTTGCCGCGAGGAAGCGCAGCGCGGCACCCGCGCCGGTGCTCACCGCAGGGCAGCCGAGGTCCTCGCCGCGCGCGCGGGCAGCCGTGAGCGTCTCGCCCTCGGCGTGGTACCCGTCCACATAGCCCGGCGCCGCGGGAGCGGCATCGGCTGCGTTACGCGTTTCCGGCGTCACAGGTACGCAGATTAGCGGTGCGAGTGGCGAAAAAGGCTCAAGTGGGCCCCCGCGCGCGCAACGGTGCTATCACAACGTGCCGTTGTCGAGGGGCCTTTGGATTCTCAGGCTCGTCTCAGGCGACTCTCACCATGGCCACACCAGCGGGGGACATGATCGGGGCATGCGTAAGGCAGCACCGTCTATTGCGTCTCAAACATGACGGGAACACCGGGCGCCGGAGTTACGTTGGTCGGGTCAAAGGGCAGGACGCCCAGTGGAGGTGCGGACGCGCCGATGGTTACATCAGCGAGTATGAGCGAGGCCGACCAGGTCCAGGCCGGTTCGGCGCTGCCCGCGCCTGCGACACCGGGGGATGACGCGGCGAGTTGGACGCCTCCGTCGTGGGACGAGATCGTGCGCGAGCACGCCGACCGGGTCTACCGGCTCGCCTACCGCCTTTCCGGCAACCAGCACGACGCCGAGGACCTGACCCAGGAGACCTTCATCCGGGTCTTCCGGTCGCTGTCCTCCTACACCCCCGGCACGTTCGAGGGCTGGCTGCACCGGATCACCACCAACCTCTTCCTCGACATGGCCCGCAGGCGTTCCCGCCTGCGCATGGAAGGCCTGCCCGAGGACACCGACCGGCTGGCCGGCGACGGCCCCAGTCCCGAGCAGGTCTACTCGCAGACCCACCTCGACCCCGACCTGCAGGAAGCCCTCGACGAGCTGGCTCCTGAGTTCCGCGCCGCCGTCGTATTGTGTGACGTGGAAGGGCTGTCCTACGAGGAGATCGGTGCGACGCTGGGCGTGAAGCTCGGCACTGTGCGCAGCCGGATCCACCGTGGTCGGCAGGCGTTGCGCGCGTCGCTGGAGCGGCGGCGGTCGTCGGTCGGCCAGGGACGAGTGCTGGCCACGGAGGGCTCGGTATGACGGATTCGCCGCTCCCGCGGCACGTGTGTCTCGGGAGGCATCGATGAGCGAGACACGGTCCTGGAACCTGCCCGAGCAGCACCTGATGCCCGACGCGGTCGTCGCCTACGTGGACGGAGAGCTGTCCCCGCTGGCGCGCCAGCGCGCGGCCGAGCACATCGCGAAGTGCCCGTTCTGCGCGAGCGAGACGAGCACGCAGCGGCAGGCCCGGTCCGCGGTCCGTTCCGCCGGTGACCCCGGCACCCCGGCCGGTTTGCTGGCCGCGCTGCGGTCGATCCCGGTCGACACCGAACTCCCCGGGGGGCCGGAGAACCTGGCGATCAGCCCGGACGGGCAACTCGTCGCCATCCAACGGCCGGAGCGCGTACCCGGCCTGGTCGGCCGATCGGCCGCGCTCGGCGAGCAGCCGATGATGGGTTCGTCGCGTCCGCTCGGTGCCAACTCACTCGGTCAGGGCAACGCCGTGCTGCGCCACCGGGCGCCCGGCAGTCGTCGTGCCGTGCAAGGCGCAGGCGTGGTGCTCGGCGGCCTGATGCTGGGCGCGCTGGCCGTGGTCGGCCCGCACATGCTCGGCGGCTCCGCGGACGCTCCGACCGAACCTCCGGTCAACGGCGCGGGACTCGACGTGAACGCGCCGATCGGCGCGGGCGGGGCCGCTGGCAGCGTCCAGGTCAACAGCCGCAGGTCCGCTGGTGGCGCTGGTGCTGTCGCGGTGACCACGACGGTGACGCCGACGCCGCCGACGGCGGTCCCGGTGGGCAACAGCCACCGTTACGCCAACTGAGGCCGATCCACACCAACGCCCACTTCACCCTGCTTGGGGCAATCTTGGTGACTGGCTCACAATGAGCGACGAGACAGTGTGTGGTCGAGCAGCATCGACGCGGGGATGTGTGTGACTGAGCTTGCGAGCAACCCATCGGCTCACTGCGATGGTGTCTCGTCGCTGCGCGATGCCGAGCGAGGACAGCGATGAGTGAGCAACCAGGTGCCGGCCCCGAGCGGGCCGACGACCGCCCGCGTCTGGGCCCCCGCCCGATCGACGTGCCCTCGGTCGACCCCCATCTCGCCTCGGCCTTCGGCCGTCCCACCGGGGTGAACAGCGCTTTCGCGCCGCGCAACGGTTTCACCACCCCGGCCGCTCCGGCACCATCGGTTGGTCCGTCGCCCGCCTTGGCCACCGCGTTCCGCCGGCCTGCCGGCAGCGAGAACGTCGTGCTGCAACGTCCGCCGGGCACCCAGGAGCCGCACCCTGAGACCGCACCCGAGCCGACCTACTGGAGCGACGGCCGCGACCCGTGGCGTGACCCGGGCTCGCCGGTGATGGTCGGCAAGCCGGCCGACACCGGGGCCGAACCGGACGCGTCTTCGCACGCGACGGCCAAGCCCACCGGTCCGCTGCTCAGCGTGCCCGAGCTGCTGTTCGGCCGCCGGGTCAAGCCGAGCGCCCTGGCCGTGCTGCTGGTCGCCGCCCTGCTGATCGGCGCGGTCGGCGGCGTGGCCGGGTGGGCGCTGGGCAGCGGTGGCAGTGCCCTCACCGATGTCGGCGACACCCTCACCCAGACCAACGCGGCCAACGAACGCCCGCCCGGCTCGGTCGCCGGGATCACCTCGCGCGTCGCGCCCGCGGTCGTGTCGCTTGAGGTGCAGGCGGGCACCAGCGGTGACGTCGGGTCCGGTGTGGTGATCGACCCCAAGGGCTACCTCGTCACCAACAACCACGTGATCGCCGCGGCGGCGAGCGGCGCGGGCACCATCACCGCGGTGTTCAGCAGTGGCGCGCGCGTGCCTGCCACGATCGTCGGCCGCGACCCGATCACCGACCTCGCGGTGCTCAAGGTCAACGCGACCAACCTGACCGTGATCAAGCTCGGCACGTCCAGCAGCCTGCGTCCCGGTGACTCGGTGATCGCCATCGGCTCTCCGCTCGGCCTCGCCGGGACGGTCACCTCCGGCATCGTCAGCGCGTTGAACCGGCCGGTGCTGATCCCGCCGGAGAACGGTGGCCCGTCGATCGTCTACGACGCGATCCAGACCGACGCCGCCATCAACCCGGGCAACTCCGGCGGCGCGCTCGTCGACGGGACCGGCGCGCTGGTCGGCATCAACTCCGCCAACCAGACTTTCGGCGGCAGCGACGCGGGCCAGGGCGGCGGCAGCATCGGGCTCGGCTTCGCGATCCCGATCGACCAGGCCACCAAGATCGCCCAGTCGCTGATCCGCACCGGCACGGTCAAGCACGCCAACCTCGGCGCCAGCACCCGCGACGTCTCCGCCAATGCTTCACTCGGCGCGCAGGTCGACAACGTCGTGCAAGGCGGCGCGGCGGCTGCCGCCGGGATCGCCGAAGGCGACGTGATCACCAAGTTCGGCGGGCGCGCCATCAGCAGTTCGGTCGAGCTTCAGGTCGCCGTTCTCGACGACTCACCCGGCCAGTCCGTTACCGTGCAGTTCGCGCGTCAGGGGCAACAGCACACCGTGCAGGTCACCCTCCAGTCGGATTGAGCGGCTACCCTGGTGGGTACCGTGGTGAGGTGGAGGGACAGACCGAATGCTGGACATCTCCTGGGCGGATTTTCTCGTCCTGATCGTGGCTGGTCTCTTCATTCTCGGACCGGAGCGCCTGCCCGGTGCCGCGCGCTGGCTCGGTAAGACCGTGCGCCAGGTCCGCGAGTACGCCACCGGCGCCCGCGACCAGCTCCAGTCCGAATTAGGGCCGGAGTTCGAAGAGTTCCGCAAGCCGTTGCAGGACCTGAGCAAGCTGCGCAACTTCGACCCGAAGCGGGTCGTCACCCAGCACCTGCTCGACGCCACCGGCGGCTACGACCCGCGCGAAGACCTGCGGATCAACGGCTCGAACGGCTCCAATGGCGTGAAACCGAACGGCTTCTCCGGCGTGACCAACGAGCCCGCGGCCCAGCCGCAGCAGCGTCCGCTCTCGCCCGGCGAACGCCCCCCGTTCGACCCCGACGCCACCTGAGCCGTTCTCCCTGCCGCCCGACCTGGAACCTGCCCGGTTCTCTGCCGCCTCGCCTGTGCTTGCCGCTTCGCCAGTGTTTTGTTGCTTCGCCTCCCTGCCGGCTGCTCTGTCGGCTCGGCCGCCGACCCTAGCGGATTTCCGCGCGCCGCCCGGAAGTGATCCACACCCCCTCGATTCATCCACAACCCACGCTTCGCGCGCTCCGCCGCGGAGCCCGGCCGGTTACGGTTGTTGTGGGTTGGCCCACCCCCCTTTGGGAGGGTGGGGTCTGCGGCGGGGGCGAAAAATGATCTTGGTTAGGTGGGTGGGGTGAAGGCGGGGAGCCAGCCGGGGTCGTCGGTGTCGCCGCAGACCGGGCAGCGGCCGCTGACGTGGTCGCCGGGGGACAGTTCGCGCGACATGGTGCCGTCGCCGGGCAGCTGGATCGGGCGGTTGCGGCGGCGCGGGCCGATTTCGGCGAACAGCTCGTGGGTTTGCACGCGGCAGCCGTGGCAGACGGTGCGCACCGCTGGGGTCAGTTCCATGACGGGCCGGACTACCGGCCTGCTGGGCTGACCGACAGCAGGCGGCCGGCCAGGCCGCGGGAGCGGGTGGAGAGCTGGCCCGCGATGTCGCGCAGCACGCGCGCGGCGGGGGCTTCCGGGTCGGCGGCGACGATGGGGTCGCCCGAGTCGCCGAGTTCGCGCAGCCTCGGGTCGAGCGGGACCTGGCCGAGCAGCGGGACCTTGGTGCCGACGACGCGGCCGAGCGAGTCGGCGACCTGCTGGCCGCCGCCGCTGCCGAAGACTTCCATCCGGCTGCCGTCGGGCATCTCCAGCCACGACATGTTCTCCACGACGCCGGCCAGGCGCTGCCGGGTCTGCACGGCGATGGCACCGGCCCGCTCGGCGACTTCGGCGGCTGCGAGCTGCGGGGTGGTGACCACCAGCAACTCGGCGTTGGGCACGAGCTGCGCGACCGAGATGGCGATGTCGCCGGTGCCGGGCGGCAGGTCGAGCAGCAGGACGTCGAGGTCGCCCCAGAACACGTCGGCCAGGAACTGCTGCAGGGCGCGGTGCAGCATCGGCCCGCGCCACACGATCGGCTCGTTGCCGGGTTTGAACATGCCGATGGAGATCAGCTTCACGCCGTGCGCCTGCGGCGGCATCATCATCGTGTCGACCTTGGTCGGCCGGGCCTCGGTGCCGAGCATCCTGGGCACGGAGTGGCCGTAGATGTCGGCGTCGATGACGCCGACGGACAGGCCGCGGGCGGCCATGGCGACCGCGAGGTTGACCGTCACGCTGGACTTGCCGACCCCGCCCTTGCCCGAGGCGACGCAGTAGACCCTGGTCAGCGAGCCGGGCTGGGCGAACGGGATGAGCGGTTCGGCGGTGTCGCCGCGCAGCGAGCGGCGCAGGTCGGTGCGCTGCTCGTCGGTCATCACGTCGAGTTCGACCTTGACCTCGCGGACCCCGTCGAGCACGCCGACCGCCGCGGTGACGTCCGCGGTGATCTTGTCGCGTAGCGGGCAGCCCGCGACGGTGAGATAGATCGCGACCGTGACCAGGCCGTCCGTGCCGATGGTCACCTCTTTGACCATGCCGAGATCGGTGATGGGGCGCCGGATCTCCGGATCCTGCACACTGGCGAGGGCCTTGCGCACGTCATCGACCCTGGGCGAGGTTGCCTGG
>DATFHN010000034.1:0-6162 GCA_035248365.1 Pseudonocardiaceae bacterium
CTGGTTGGTCAGGGTGTAGCTGCTCGCTCCGGTCTTGCCGATCGCCCCCGCCGTGGTGGAGATCGTGGCGGTGGACCCGGTCTCGTTGAACAGCGCGACGGCGACGTCGCCGTTGGACAGCGGCTTGGCCAGCACGTCCAGCCCGTTGCTGGCCGACACCTCGGTGCCCTGCTTGCCGAGGGAGTCCTGGTCGATGGCGACGATGTTCTTGTTGGTCAGGATCGACAGGGTGGTGCTGCTCGCGTTGGCGATGTTGGTACCGGAGATCAGCGGGGCGGCCATCTCGGCCCAGAGGCTGAACTCGCTGCGATCCTCGGTGGCCGACATGCCGTTGCCGATCTCCAGCATGTCCGGGTCGTTCCAGTGCCCGGGACCGGCATACGAGGCCAGGCCCACGTTGCTGTGGAAGATCGAGAGCATGCTGCCGAAGCTGGCGTTGATGTCACCGGTGGTGCGCCAGGAGTTGCCGACATTCGCGCCCCACGTCCACACGTTCTCCTGCCCCCAGTCGCACAGGCTGAACAGGATCGGGCGGCCGGTGGCGGCCAGGGCATCGCGCATCGTGGTGTACCGGGTCTGGGCGCTGATGCCCTGGTTGTTGCAGTTGTCGTACTTGAGATAGTCGACGCCCCAGGAGGCGAAGCTGTTCGCGTCGGTGCTCTCGTGCCCGAGGCTGCCGGGATATCCGGCGCACGTCTTCGTGCCCGCGTCCTCGTAGATCCCCAGCTTCAGGCCCAGGGAGTGCACGTAGGAGGCGGTGCCGGAGATACCGTCGGGGAACTTGTTCGGATCGGGCACCAACTGGCCCGCGCTGTTGCGGCTGGAGGTCATCCAGCAGTCGTCGATGTTGACGTACTGGTAGCCCGCGGCCTGCATGCCGTCGTTGTGCATGGCGAGGGCGGTGGACTTGATGAGCGACTCGGAGACGTTGCAGCCGTAGGCGTTCCAGTCGTTGAACCCCAGCTGCGGGGTCAACGCCAGGCCGTTTCCGAGCGCGTTCGCGGCGGGTGCGGTGACGAGCGAGAGGAGCGGAGCCGCGACGACGGCGACCGCGATGGCCAGGACAGCGCGAAACACGCGCCGTCCTGGACTCGGATGGATGGGCAGGGTCATCGTCGACCTCATTCGTGATGGGGTGTTCAGCCCGGTCAGCCGAGCGTCCACTGCTGGTTGGACTGGCCGTTGCAACCCCAGAGCTGGACGAGGGCGCCGTCGGCGGTGGAGGCTCCGCTCACGTCCAGGCACAGTCCGGACTGCGCGCCGGTGACGGTGCCGTTGGAGTTGACGTTCCACTGCTGGTTGGGCTGACCGTTGCAGCTCCAGACGATCACCTTCGTACCCTGGCTGGTGCCCTGGCCGTTGGCGTCCAGACACAGCGTCGACCCGCCGACGGTCACGGTCAGCTGGTTGGACGAGGTGTGCGTCCAGGCCTGGTTCGGGGCACCGTTGCAGTCCCAGATCTGCTGTTGCGTGCCCAGGGTCGTGGTCGAGTTCGGGTCGTCAAGGCACTTGCCTGCCCCGACCGCGTGCAGCGCTCCGGTGTTCCCACCGCTGGAGCCGCCCGTCCCGTAGCCCGCCGCGACGATGTTGGCCTGCACCGCGTTCTCGGTGGCGACCGAGGGATAGCCGGAGGTCATGACGCCCTCGTAGAAGGTGCCCGCGCTGCCGTTGCTGTTGTCGCCGCCGATCCCGAGCAGGATCGCGCCTTCCTTGTGCATCGGGTTGTAGCCGGGAGGCCGCGGTCCACTGTAGAAGGTGGAAAGGTTGCCGGACTGCGCGTTGCCGCCCAGGATCGCCCACTGGTTCGCGCCGCCCTCGATCATCGCGGTGGTGTACCGGTGGCTGATCGTCGGGTCACCGGGGTTCTGGCTGTTCACGTTGGAACCGGAGAACAAGCCGTTCTCCAGGTCGGCCATGATCCACGGTCCGCTGCCCGCGCCGGTGTCCCAGTACGGCGCGTTGCCGAAGTAGATGGCCTCCATCGTGCCGTTGCCGTCGTCGTTGTTGGTGGTCTCGGCGTTGCCGTAGTCGAAGCAGCAGCCGTTGTCGTAGTGCGTGCCGTCGACAACGTCGTACTCGCCCTCCGGGTTGTCACCGGTCGCGACGCCCGAGGTGGTGTCGTCGCGATACCCGGTGCCCGGAGTCACGAACACCCCGTACGCCTTGTTGCCGTTGAGGATGGTCGGCGCCGCTGTGGCGTTGGCCGGGTTGTCGGGCGTGTGCACGTAGCCGCCCGCGGGTGCGGGGGTGAGATTGTTCCCCCGGCCGGACTGGTCGTAGATGACCGTGATGACGCAACCGGTGCCCGCGCAGAAGGAGTCCTGCGCCGCCGCGTTGGCGTATCCGCCCGCGGTCAGGACGCCGATGTTCGTGGTTGCGTTGTCCGAGGACCGGCGCACCTGGTACAGCGGGCCGTTGTAGGCGGCGTACAGCGCCCGGGTGGTGGAGTGCGCGGCGACACACGGCGTGCCGCCCGCCGCGTAGAGGTCGCACGGCCCTTGGGCGGCGGCCTGGGCCGAACCGGTCAGCGCCGCGGTGCCCGTCGCCGCCCCGAGTAAGACCGCGGCCACCGTGCCCAGCCACTTGCCTGTTCTCGACTTCATGTCCTCACCCCTGCTCTCCGTTGAGCCGATCCATCCTGTTAGCGCTCACATACCAGCCCGTGCCACCTGCTTGCCGGTTCAGGGGAAATGCGCGGTGGCGCGCGTCACAGGAAAGCCTCTGGTGTCCGGTGATGTCAAGTTTTGGTGGATTGCTTCCGATCTTGATCGACGACCAGGTCCGCATGCCATTCAGCGCCCAGATTCTCGGCCGATGCCGCCGGACAGGGCATAAGAGTCGAACAACTCGATGTTTGGTCTTGTCGCATCCGTCAGCGGCCCGGTCAGCGGCGGCTCACGCGGCATGTAACTTTCACACCCCGGCGCGGCGGTGGCCGGACACGAAGCCGGATCGACACTCTGAAAGTCCTGAAAGGACTGATCGTCCCGGCCGGTGCCGGTCCCGTCCGCCGGGAAGTACTCCGGTCCGTCCACTATGAACTTGTCAAGCTTGCGGCGCGGCATGGCGGCCCGCGCATCCCTCTGACGTCAGGCAGACTCCCGGATCACCAGCGCGGTCTCCAGCACCGTGCGCTTGCCTTCGGCCGTCCCTGCCATCAACCTGAGCAGTTCGCGTGCCGTCTGCGCGCCGATCTCCTCGACCGGCTGGTTCACGGTCGTCAGCGGCGGCTCCGAGGATCGTCCGATCGGGGCGTTGTCGAAACCGATGACAGCGACGTCATCGGGCACTCTGCGGCCGGACCGCCGTAACGCCCGCAGCGCACCGACCGCCATCAGATCGGAGGCCGCGAAAACAGCGTCGAGGTCCGGACGCCGATCGAGCAACCGCAGCATCATGTGCTCGCCGCAACTCTGACCGAAGTCTCCGTGCACCACCAATCCCGGATCGACACTCCCCTTCCCGTTCAGCGCCGCCTGGTATCCGGCGAACCGGTCCACGCCCGGTGACATGTCCTTCGGCCCGGCGATGGTGGCGATCCTGGTGCGCCCGGAGTCGAGCAGGTAGCGGACGGCGCGCTCGGCGCCGCCACGGTTGTCCGCGTCCACATAGGAGTACGCCCCACGACCGTCGAACGCGGGCCGCCCCACGCAGACCAGCGGGACGGTGACCCGTTCCAGCGCCATCGAGTACCGGGCATGCATGCTCACGACCAGTGCGCCATCCACGTGTTCGCCGCACAGGTAGCCGACCGCCGACTGCGTCTCCTTCATCGACTGCGCCGTCAGCAGCACGGTCCGGTACCCGGCGGGCACGAGCGCGCGGCTGACGCCCCTGAGCACCCGGCCGAAGAAGGGATCGGAGAACAACCGCAGGGTTTCCTCGCACACCACCACCGCGATCGATCCGGTGGGACACCGGTCATTCAATCGCGAGGCGCGCTGCCGCACGTAACCGAGATTGACGATGGCATCCTCCACCTGACGCCGCGTTTCGGGACGCACACAGGAAAACCCATTGATCACCCGCGAAGCGGTAGCCGATGACACACCTGCCGCGCGTGCCACATCCGCGAGGGTGGGCCGAGGATCGGTCAGATCAAGCAGGGTCACGTCGACCTCCGTGGTGCGGCGTCGTTGCTCGGGGGCCAGAAGTCCAGGAACAAACCAGAAACATCTGATTTCTGTCATCCCACCCAGCGCGGCCGCTGGTGTCAATACGTTGCAGCAGCGGAAAATTGACGCCGACTCGACTGGTAACAGGTCTTCGACAAACCCAAACAACAGATGTTCAGTGCGGGTCGGGTAGCTGACGACGTAGCCACCGCTCTGATGTGATCACATGCAATAACGCGCTCGCATGCGCCGCCTCCGCGTCATGTTCGACCAGGGCGTCGTAAATCGCGCTGTGCTGGGCGACAATGAGTTCATTTGCTTCCTCCGGCACCAGACCGCGCCACAACCGCGCCCGCAGCGTCCTGCCGCAAATGCTGTCCAACAACATGGTGAGCGCCTCGTTTCCGGTCGCGGCCGCTACGGCGTGGTGAAACGCGGCATCGTGGCGGTCGAGCAGCGCCACGTCCCCGGCCGCTTCACACATGGCCACGAGGTTGCCATGAACCGCGGCGAGATCCGCCTCCGAAGCACGGCTCGCGGCCAATGCCGTCGCCGCCGGTTCGAGCACCTTCCTGACCTCGATGAGTTCCAGTACGGCGTCGCCGTGCATCAGATCGACAGCACTGTCCAACCCGGCCAGCAGCAGTCCCGGAGCCAGGCTGGTCACGTAGGTTCCGTCGCCGCGGCGAACATCCAGCACCCCGCACACGGCAAGCGCCTTGACCGCTTCCCGCACAGGACTGCGCGAAACGCCGAGTTCGGCGGCGAGTTCGTGCTCGGACGGCAGCCTCCCGCCAGGTACGAACCGGCCCGATCGCACCAGTTCGCGGATCTTGGCGATGGCGTCGTCGGTCAGCGACATGCCACTCCCCTCAACGACAGTCGCGTGTTCGCCACGCAGGGCTACGCCGGCTTGAAGTCCTGGTTGGTGCCCGGTGCGTTCTTGCAGGCCCACTGATCCAGCTGCTGGCCCTGGTTGGCGCCCGCCCCGTAGACGTCCAGACACAGGCCGCTGCCCTGGTTGACGAACTCCCAGGAGCCATCGGACTGTTGTCGCGGCTGCCACTGTCCCGCCGAGGAACCGTTCGCGGGCGACTGGACGATATCCGGCACGCCCTGGGCGGTCGCGGCGCCGGACACCGTCACGGCCTGGCCGGAATTCCGCACCTCCAACTCCCCGTAGCCACCTGATCCGGGCACGAACTGGAACTCCTGGTTCGTGCCGCCGTTGCACGTCCACTGGTCGATGACCGCGCCCGCGTTCGACGAGGCGCCGTAGCCGTCGAGGCACAGTTGGTCGTCGGCCACCACGAGGCTGTGATACCCGGAGGGGAACGTGCCACCCCCGCCTCCGCCGCCACCGGCCGCGCCGGTGACGATCGCGGTCCCGGTCACGTTGATGCCGTCGACGATCAGGTAGTTGCCGCCGGTCTTGACGATCTGCAGGGTGTGGGTGGTGTTGGCGAGGCCGCTCGCGCTGTAGATCGTCTGACCGGCCTGCGTCGATGAGCTGTACGCGTTGTACGAGCCCTTGTCGGCACCGTCGAGGTAGACCTCGGCCGTGCCCTCACCGCTGCTCTTCTCACTGGTCCACGAGATACCGGTGCCGGTGAACTGGACGGTGACACTGTCCCCGTTGCCGGTGGTCTGGTGCACGCCGTTGTCGTAGTCGCCCAGACCCCTGTCTCCGCTCCAGGACCAGGACGTCCCGGTGTAGTCGATGCACAGGCAGGTGTCGTCGAGCGTTCCGCTCAGCGGCGCGACCTGCGCAGGCGGACCCGCGTTGGTGATGATCGCCTGGGCCGCCGAGGGCCACTGGCCGTTGGGCACGATCGTGGCCTGGGTGAAGCTGGTGTTGTTGGGGACCACGGCCCGGTAACCGGGGTTGTCGGAGTAGTCGGTCGGTCCGACGGTGATGTTGTTGACGGTGGGTTGGTCGTAGTACATCCAGTCCTGGCCCGACCAGCGGATGACGTTGTCGTAGTCGTGCCAGTACGAGCTGCCCTCGTCGTGGGCGATGGTGCCCCAGTTGCTGTAGATGTACTGG
>DATFHN010000035.1:0-41310 GCA_035248365.1 Pseudonocardiaceae bacterium
ATGGGATTCGACAACAAGGTGCACAGCGTCGATTCCGGCCATTCCGCGCTGTACGCGAATTTCTCCGGCTGGGACATCTACCGGAGCCAGGCGCAATTGACGGCGCTGGTCGCGCCCAATGTGGCGAGCGATATCGCGCAGTCGATGGTCGACGATTACGCGCAGAGCGGCATGCTGCCGAAATGGGCGCAGAACAATGGTGAGTCGTACGTGATGGTCGGTGACCCTGCCGACGAGATCATCGCGGACTACTACGCCTTCGGCGCGCACAACTTCAGCACGTCGACCGCACTGGCCGACATGGTGAAGGAGTCCGTGGCCACCACGAACATCCGGCCCGGCCTGAACTACCTCAACAGCCCTGGCTACCTCGCCGACGACGGCACCTACGAGTGCTGCAACTTCTACGGCCCGGTGTCCACGCAGCTGGAGTACGACAGCGCCGACTTCGCGATCTCCGCGCTGGCCGGATCGCTGGGCGACACCGCCGACCAGACCACCTTCCGCAACCGGGCCCAGGACTGGCAGTACACGTTCAACTCGGGCAGTGGTTTCATGCAGCCGCGCAACGCGGACGGTTCGTGGGCGGGCGGGTTCAACGCGGCCAGCCAGACCGACTTCGTGGAGGGCACGTCCTGGCAGTACACCGGCATGGTGCCGTTCAACGTGGCCGGGCTGGCGGCGGCCAGGGGCGGCAACTCCGGGATGCTGAGCTACCTCAACAGCGTGCTGGCCGGTTTCCACGGCAGCGGCGGCAGCCAGGCCGACCTCGGCAACGAGCCGAGCCTGTATCTGCCGTGGGAGTACGACTACGTCGGCCAGCCGTACCAGGCACAGCGGATCGTCCGGCAGGTCCAGGACCAGATCTGGACCGACGCGCCCGGCGGCCTCGCCGGCAACGACGACCTCGGCGAGATGAGTTCCTGGTACGTGTTCTCGGCGCTGGGCATGTACCCGGAGACTCCGGGCACCGCCGACCTGGCCCAGGGCAGCCCGCTGTTCAGCCAGGCCGTGGTGACGCTGCCCAGCGGCAACACACTGACGATCAACGCGCCCGCGGCCGCCGACAACGCGCCGTACGTGCAGAGCGAAAGCTGGAACGGCAGCGCCTGGAACAACGCCTACGTGCCGACCGCCGCGCTCACCAGCGGCGGCACGCTCACCGTGAACGAGGGCACCTCGGCCAACACCTCGTGGGCCAGCGCGACGTCGTCCGCGCCGCCCTCCTACGGCGGCAACGGGCACCCGTACAAGACCGGCCCGATCACCAACAAGGCGCTCGGGTTCTGTCTCGACACCGATCACAGCGGCACGTCCAACGGCACCAAGGTGCAGGTGTGGGGCTGTGACCAGACCGGGGCGCAGAGCTGGGCGGTCGTCTCCGACGGCACGTTGCAGGCCCTCGGCGGCTGTCTGGACGTGTCCAACAGCGGCACCGCCAACGGCACGCTCGTGCAGCACTGGGCGTGCAACAACAGCGGTGCGCAACAGTGGCAGGTGCAGTCCAACGGTTCACTGCTGAACCCGCAGTCGGGCAAGTGCCTCGACGACCCGAACAGCAGCACCACCAACGGCACCCAGTTGCAGATCTACACCTGCAACGCCACCAACGCGCAGATCTGGGTTCTGCCTGCGTCGAACTGATCCACACCGGTTGGGGTGCAGATTTCTGCACCCCAACCGGACCTTCACCGCCAGTGTGCGCATAGCGCGGGTCACGCAGACTTACCGACATGAACTGGATCAACTACCGCTTCCGGGCGTTGTACTCGGGCTGGCAGCAGACCTTCTTCGCGCTGATCATGCTCGTCCCGTTCGCGCTGACCCTGATCGCGCTGGCCGGGGTCGCCACCGTCGTGCTGATTCCGCTGTTCCAGGCGGTCGTGCTGAGCGGCCGCCAGCTCACCAACACCTACCGCGAAGGCCTCGCCAAGCAGACCGGTACCGCCGTCCCGGTCCCTTACGCCAAGGCACCGATCGCCGACGATCGCGAGCACCCCTGGTCCCCCAGGAGCCTGGAGCGCATCCGCTGGATACTGGTGGACCCGGCGACCTGGCAGGACCTGGTCTGGATGCTGATCAACCCGGTCGTCTGCGTCCTCACCAACCTGCTGCCCGCGGCGCTGGTGCTCTACGCCCCGACGGTCATCAGCTTCAGCTGGCTAATACATCCCGAGATCGGACCGATGTTCGGCTCGTGGCGCCTACTCGATCCGACCGCGTTCCTCGGCCACTACGCCTGGCTCGGTCTGCCCGCCGGGTTCCTCATCGCGGCCTGGATGCTGGCCACCGCGCCGAACAACCTCAAGGCCCTGTTCCGGTTCAGCGCCGCGCTCCTGGCTCCGGCCAGGAACGTTCCGGTCGACGATCAGGTCGCCGAGCTGACCAGCGCGCAGGAGGCCGAACTGCGCCGGATCGAACGGGATCTGCATGACGGCGCGCAGGCGCGGATGGTCGCGGTCGGCATGACCCTGCGCACGGTGGAACGCCTGCTCGACACCGACCCGGGCGCGGTGCGGGCGCTGGTCGTCGAGGCCAGGGAGACGTCGGCGGCGGCACTGCGCGATCTGCGCGAACTGGTGCGCGGCATCCACCCGCCGATCCTGGCCGAACGCGGCCTGACCGACGCGCTGCGCGCCGTCGCCCTCCAGGTGCCGCTGGCCGTTGACTTGAACATCGACCTGGCCGAGCCACTCGAACCGCCCATCGAGGCCGCCCTGTACTTCGCGGTCTGCGAACTGCTCACCAACGCGGCAAAACACGCAGAGGCCGAACGCGCCTCATTGACCCTGCGCACGACCGACGACCGGATTATCGTGATCGTTGGTGATGAC
The DNA here is from genome assembly GCA_035248365.1 of Pseudonocardiaceae bacterium. Taxonomy (GTDB): domain Bacteria; phylum Actinomycetota; class Actinomycetes; order Mycobacteriales; family Pseudonocardiaceae; genus CAJCJE01. Next base: position 2,835 of record DATFHN010000035.1, read on the forward strand.
GGCCAGGGTGGCGCGGACCCGGACCGCGGTAGCGGCCTGCGCGGCATCCGCCGTCGCCTGGCGAGCTTCAACGGAACCCTGGCCATCAGCAGCCCGGCCGGCGGCCCCACCACGGCGACCATGGAGATTCCCGTTGCGCATCGTGATAGCTGAGGACCAGTACCTCCTGCGGGCGGGCCTGTCCAGGTTGCTCGCCGCCTACGACATCGAGACCGCGGCCGCCGTCGAATCCGGCGAGGCGCTGCTGGCCGCGATCGAGGAACACCAGCCCGACCTCGCCATCGTCGACGTCCGCCTGCCGCCCACCTACTCCGACGAGGGCCTGCGCGCCGCCGTCACCGCCCGCGCGGCAACGCCCGACCTGCCGATCCTGGTGCTGTCCCAGCACGTCGAAGCCCTCTACGCCCGCGAACTGCTGGCCGATGGCCGAGGCGGCGTCGGCTACCTGTTGAAGGACCGCGTCTTCAACGACGGCGAGTTCATCGAAGCGGTCCGCCGGGTCGCCTCGGGCGGCACCGCGATGGACCCGGAGGTCATCGCCACCCTGGTCAACAGCTCCCCCCGGCACAGCCCGCTGATCGCACTCACCCCACGCGAACTACAGGTCCTCGAACTCATGGCCGAAGGCCGCTCCAACGCCGCCATCGCCCGCCAGATGTTCATGTCCGAGAGCGCGGTCAGCAAACACACCGCGAGCATCTTCGACAAACTCGGCCTGGTCGCCACCGACGACGACAACCGCCGCGTCCTCGCCGTGCTCGCCTATCTTGGCGAGTCAGCCGACCGCTGATCAGGAAACGGAGAACGGCTGGGTTTCCCCGCCGTACCAGTAGGTGGGGCTGGTGAAGTAGGACACCACGTAATAGGTCCCCGCGCGCAGGCTCACATTGGGCGTCTGGACGAAGCCTGAGGGACCCGGCTGGGGTTGGCAGTTGCGGCTGCCGGGCACCAGATTCTGGTTGGCGTCCACGACTTCCACACACAGGTTGATCGTCGTGTTGTTCGAGCCCGAGGTGGTGACCGTGCCGACAGCCGAACCGGAGTCGGCCCAGTCGACGCAGGTGACGACCGAGAGACCGTCCGCCGGAAGCGGAGCGCGGCACCCGTGGCCGCCACCGCCTCCGTCCGGGGTGCTGGCGGCCGCGACGCCCCCAGCGAGGAGGCTGGCGCCGAGAGCGAGTGCGGGCACCACGAGCAACGCGGCAGAACGCTTTTTCAAGGTCACCCGGCCGACCCTAGGAACAGGCGTCCTGCGATCGTCCTAGATCCGTCCTAGGCGCCAAGAATCAATTGACAGGCAACGGACTGGTGGCTATGGCAATGAGGAAAAACACCGTGACAGCGACGGCGACCCAGAAGTCATAGAACTTGGGCACAACGCGAGGTGGCGGAGGGTCGTCCTCACGTGCGATCGAATTGCCGAGGAAACGCAACCTGATCTGCATGAAGCCACCGACCAGCGCGAGCGAACCGAACCCTGGCGCAATAAGCACAGCCATAATCACTGTCGGAACTCGGCTGGTCCTGGTGAAGAAGAACCCGTCATAGATCAGTCCGAATATGATAAAGATCGCGAGAATCCCTGCCAAGATCCGCCACCAGCGGGTGAAGGCGTAGGCCATCGCTTCTTGCAGGTTCGCGGTGACGCCTTGGTCGAGGAATTCGCGAGCACTGCGCAACCCGGGACTTTGCTCGATGCCCCGCTTCCGGCAGTACCACGTTCCGATCCCCACGATGATCCGGTATTCGATGTGGTTCACGAGTCGACGCCAGAGTTGACCAGCGACGGGACGAAACTCGCCGGGTCGGTGCGGATGGCTCGGACTACCGCGGTGGCCGCGCCTCGGACGGCGGCGTAGGGGCCGACGGTGGAGGCGAGGAGGCGGACCGGGTGCCAGGTGGCGCCGAGGACGCGGGTGGTGAGTTCGGCGGTGATGGGTTCGGCCAGCCAGGGTTCGAGGGTGGCGTAGCGGCCGCCGAGGATGATCGTGGGCACGTCGAGCAGATTAACGACGCCGGCCAGCGCGGTGCCGAGCCAGTGGCCTGCTTCGGTTACCGCGCGCAGGGTTGTGGGGTGGGCGGCGCGGAGGCGGTCGAGGAGGGCTTCGACGGAGGCCGGGTCGACGGCGCCCGCGGACCAGAGGCCGACGGCGCGCAGGATCGATTCGACGCTGGCCAGCTGTTCCAGGCAGCCGCGCGCGCCGCAGGAGCAGCGCGGGCCGGTCGGGTTGATGGCCAGGTGGCCGATTTCGCCGCTGAAGCCGCGACCGCCTTCGAAAAGGTCGCCGCCGATGATGATGCCCGCGCCGATGCCGATTTCACCGGACACGCAGATGAAGTCGGGCAGGTCGTCGGCTGACCAGAGTTCGGCCAGCGCGGCGAAGTTGGCTTCGTTGCCCAGCAGCAGGGGGCGGTCGCCGAGATCGACGCGGGTGCGGAGTTCGGCGTCGAGGTCGACTTCGCGCCAGCCGAGGTTGGGCGCGGTGCGCAGCAGGCCTGCGGCCGGTTCGACGAGGCCGGGGACGGCGAGGCCGAGGCCACCGACCGGGACGCCGAGCGCGGCGGCGTCGGCCAGCGCGGTGCGGATGAGGGTGGCCAGGCGGCCGAGCACCGAGGTGACCGAGCGGTCGCGGTTGTCGCCGCCCCGGATGCGACGTTTGCGTACTTCGCCGGTCAGGTCGACCAGGCAGGTGGCGAGGTAGTCGACGCCGATCTCGACGCCGAGGCCGTGCGGGCCGCGCGGCGAGAGGGTGAGTTCGGTGCCGCGCCTGCCTCGGCCGGAGCGTTGTTCCTGGCCGGTTTCCGCGACCAGCTCGGCGGTGATCATCGCTTCGACCACGCTGGACACCGTGGCCTTGGTCAGGCCGGTGCGCGCGGCCACGCTGGCGCGCGAGACCGGGGCGGCTTCGGCGATGGCGCCGAGCACCAGGCCGGTGTTGTGCCTGCGCACGGTGTGCGCGCCGGCCGGTTGGGCGGGCAGCATGGGCATGGATCCTAGTTCAGTGGGTGAATCAAATCCTTGACGTCGCACCATCGACCTTTTAAGTTTAGGACCCGAACTAATAAACGCGCTAGGAGGACACATGGCCGGGCAGCCAGTTCCCGAGGACAAGTTCAGCTTCGGCCTGTGGACCGTTGGCTGGCGCGCGCAGGACCCGTTCGGCGACCCGACCCGGGCTCCGCTGGACCCGGTCGAGTCCGTGCACCGGCTGGCCGAGCTGGGCGCGTGGGGCGTTTCGTTCCATGACGATGACCTGATCCCGTTCGGCAGCGATGACTCCGCTCGGGCCGACCACATCGCGCGCTTCCGCAAGGCGCTGGATGAGACGGGTGTTGTGGTGCCGATGGTCACCACGAACCTGTTCACCCATCCGGTTTTCCGGGATGGGGCGTTCACCAGCAACGACCGGGCCGTTCGGCGGTTCGCGTTGCGCAAGGTGATGCGGAACCTGGAGCTGGCGGCCGAGCTTGGCGCGCAGACCTACGTGTTCTGGGGCGGGCGCGAGGGGTCCGAGACCGACGCGGGCAAGGACGTGCGGGCCGCGCTGGATCGGTACGCCGAGGCGATCGACACCCTCGCCCAGTACTCGATCGACCAGGGTTTCGGGCTGCGCTTCGCGTTGGAGCCCAAGCCGAACGAGCCGCGCGGCGACATCCTGCTGCCCACCGTCGGTCACGCCCTGGCGTTCATTTCCGCCTTGCAGCACAAGGACATGGTCGGGTTGAACCCGGAGGTCGGCCACGAGCAGATGGCCGGGCTGAACTTCGTGCACGGCATCTCCCAGGCGCTGTGGCACGGCAAGCTGTTCCACATCGACCTCAACGGTCAGCGCGGCCCCAAATTCGACCAGGACCTGGTGTTCGGGCACGGGGATCTGCTGTCCGCGTTCTTCCTGGTCGATCTGCTGGAGCAGGGTGGGTACGAGGGGCCCAGGCACTTCGACTACAAGCCGTTGCGCACCGAGGACAGCGCCGGGGTGTGGGACAGCGCGGCGGCGAACATGCGCACCTACCTGTTGCTGCGCGAGCGTGCCGCCGCGTTCCGGGCCGACCCTCGGGTCGCGGAAGCGCTGGCCAACTCGCGGGTGCCGGAGCTCGCCGTGCCGACGTTGTCGGCCGGGGAATCCGCTGCCGAACTGCTCGCGGATCGGTCGGCGTTCGAGGACTTCGACGCGGATGCCGCTGCGCAGCGTGGTTACGGGTTCGTCCGGCTCAACCAGTTGGCGCTTGAGCATCTGCTGGGTGCTGACCAGAATCGGTGACCATGGCAGGCAAGCTGGTGGCCGGGATCGACTCGTCGACCCAGTCGTGCAAGGTGGTCGTCCGCGACGCGGACACCGGCGAACTCGTTCGGGAAGGGCGGGCAACACACCCGGTCGGCACCGAGGTGGCTCCGAGCGCGTGGGCCCAGGCGCTGGAGGTCGCGCTGGTCCAGGCGGGTGGCTTGGCCGATGTGGCGGCGGTGTCGGTTGCCGCGCAGCAGCACGGCATGGTGTGCCTGGACGAGTACGGCGAGGTCGTGCGGCCCGCGTTGCTGTGGAACGACACGCGTTCCGCGAAAGCGGCCGACGAGCTGGTCGCCGAGGCCGGGTCGAACGGGCGGCGGGAGTGGGCGGAGGCCGTCGGCAGCGTGCCGCTGGCCTCGTTCACGGTGACCAAGCTACGCTGGCTGGCCGAACACGAGCCGGAGGCGGCCAAGCGCACCGCGGCCGTCGTGCTCCCGCACGACTGGCTGACCTGGCGATTGGCCGGGGCCAAGGGCATCAACTCGACCACCACGGATCGCAGTGACGCCAGCGGCACCGGCTACTACTCCCCCGCAACCAACAGCTACCGGCACGACCTGCTGACCACCGCGCTCGGGCACGATGCGGTGCTGCCGACCGTGCTCGGGCCCAGGCAGCGGGCCGGGACGACGCCGGAGGGCGTGGTGCTCGGGGTGGGCGCGGGCGACAACGCGGCGGCGGCGCTGGGTGTCGCGCTGCGGCCGGGCGACGTGCTGGTGTCGATCGGCACGTCGGGCACGGTGTTCGCGGTGGCCGAGCAGCCCAGCGCGGACCCCAGCGGCGCGGTCGCCGGGTTCGCCGACGCGACCGGGCGGTTCCTCCCCCTGGTGTGCACGTTGAACGCGGCGCGGGTGCTGGACACCACCGCGCGGCTGCTGCGGGTGGACGCGGAGCAGTTCAGCGAGCTGGCGTTGCAGGCGCCGCCGGGCGCGGACGGGCTGGTGCTGGTGCCCTACCTGGAGGGCGAGCGCACACCGGACAAGCCGGAGGCGACCGGGTCGTTGCACGGTCTGACCATGCGCACGATGAGCGCGGCGCATCTGGCCAGGGCGGCGGTCGAGGGCATGTTGTGCGGTTTGGCCGACGGGCTGGACGCGCTGGTCGCGCAGGGCGTGCGGGTCGGCCGGGTGTTGCTGGTCGGCGGCGGGGCACGGTCGGAGGCGGTGGCGCGGATCGCGCCGAGCATCTTCGGGCGACCGGTGGTGATTCCGCCGCCGGGCGAGTACGTGGCGGACGGCGCGGCGCGGCAGGCGGCGTGGGCCTTGTCCGGGCAGCCAGAGCCGCCGCAGTGGTCGGCGGCACGCTACGCGACGCACAAGACCGACCTGGGTCAGCGGCCGGAGAGCATCCGCGAGCGTTATGCGCAGGCCCGTGACCAGGTACTGAATCGGCTGGTCACGGGCCCGTGAAGGGTTAGCGCGGTTCGAGCACCACGACGGGGATCTGCCGCTCGGTCTTGGTCTGGTACTCGCGGTAGTCCGGCCAGACCTCGGCCAGCAGGTCCCAGAGCCGGGCCCGCTCGTCGCCTTGCGCCGTACGCGCGACCGCGGCGAACTCCTTGTCCTTGACCTGCACGGTGACCTCGGGATTCGCTTCCAGGTTGAGGTACCAGGCCGGGTGCTGCTCGGCACCGCCCTTGGACGCGACGACGACGTAGTTGCCGTCGATCACGCGGTGGATCAGCGCGGTGCGGCGCGGCGTGCCGGAGCGGCGGCCGATGGTGGTGAGCAGCAGGATCTCGGTGCCCCGCCAGTCGTAGCCCTCCGTGCCGCCGGATTCGAGGTACTGCTTGATGTGGTCATTGACCCATCCGACCGGGCTGTCCGTCGGCGTCACCTGGTTCGGCATCGGCGTTCCCCTTCCTTCGTTGCAGACGCTGCTAATCAGCGCGAACAATATCGGATGAGCATTTGTTCCCCGGACGCGAACCGGCCGGCCCGCGTGGTTCGCGGGCCGGCCGGTTGCGGTGTCCGGATCAGGCGGTGGTCAGCTCGGGAGCGGTTTCCAGCTCCTCCTTCTCCTGCTGGAGCGCCTGCGCGACCCGGTTGGACGGCAACGACATCGCGACCGCGACGTAGAAGACGATCAGGCTCCAGGCCGCGACGACCGCGAGGTCGATCCACTCCGGGATGATGTTCTTGCCGCCGTACTGGCCGAGGAAGGAGATCAGGCCGAGGCCTGCCATCCACGGCGCCATCCAGATCAGCGACTTCGGGTCCAGCGGCGGGCGCTCGACCGGCTTGCCGAAGGCATAGGACAGAGCGAAGATGATGAATCCGAACACGATGGCAAGCAGCAGCTTGTACACGGTGTCCCAGCCCGACCAGTAGATGATCTCGTTGGCCGCGATGAAGCTCAGCGGCGAGATCACCGCGGCGCCGCCGAGGCGGTACGGGCGCGGGCGGTCCGGGTCGGTCTTGCGCAGCGCGCTGAGCGTGATCGGCGCGAACGCGTACATGATCACCGTTGCCGAGGTGATGAACCCGACCAGGCTGTGCCAGCTCGGGAACGGCAGGAAGCAGATCAGGCCGACCACAAAGGACAGCAGGATCGACACCCACGGCACGCCGCGCGCGTTGAGCGTTGCGAAGCGCTTGGGCACGTAGCCGGAGTGGCCCAGCGCGTAGGACAGGCGCGCCGACGTGCCGACGTAGATGAGACCGGTGCCGGCCGGCGAGATGAACGCGTCGATGTAGAGGATCACCGCGAGCCAGCCAAGACCCAGCGACGTGGCCAGGGTGGCGTACGGGCCGAAGTCGCCCTTGCCGACCGGGTTGGCCCAGCCGTGGATCAGGTCCGACGGGTTGAGCGAACCGACGAACGCGACCTCCAGCGCCAGGTAGATCAACGTGCCGATGAGCACGGCGCCGATGATCGCGCGGGGCAGGTCCTTCTGCGGATTCCGCGCCTCACCACCGAGTTGCGCCGCTTGTTCGAAGCCCTGCAACGCGAACACGACACCGAGCGGCAGCGCGGCGAAGATGCCGTGCGCGCCGTAGGGAGCGAAGCCGCCGCCCGCGGTGAAGTTGCTGAAGTGGTGCGCGACGGCGATCAGCGTGATCACGGTGATCACCGGGACCAGGATCTTCCAGACCACGGTGATCGTGTTGGTCTCGGACAGCCACCGCACGCCGAGCACGTTGACGATGCTGAACAGCAGCATCAGGATCACCGAGATACCAAGGCCGAGCGCGCTGAGCGAGCCGTTGGTGGTGACCAGGCCGTGCCACTTGTGGTCCAGGTAGCCCAGCGAAGCCTCGACCTCGATCGGGGCCAGGGTGACCGCCTGCAGCCAGGCGACCCAGCCCGCGGTGAAACCGGTGACGGCACCGAAGGCGAGCCGGGGGAATCGCGCGGTGCCACCTACCACCGGGTAGGCGGAGCTGAGTTCGGCGTGTACCAGGGCAAGCAACACCAGGATCACACCGGCGAGCACCCAGGAAATGATCGAGGCCCCACCGGCCGAACTCGCGGCAGTGAGCGCACCGAGCAACCAACCGGATCCGATGATCGAGCCGAGCGAGATGAATGTCAGGCCCAGCACTCCGACTCGTCTTTGGAGTTGGCCGGATCCGCCAGATTGGTTGTTGCCGTTTGAGGTCTGCGTCATGACCTGTTCCTTCCGGCCGAGAGAGGACGTCGTTGACCTGTCTCGTTGATCAGCTTTGGCGTACCAGCATGGTGCCCCCATGCGGTCCGAATGGGAAGTGACGAAACGAAAACGATCCCAAGTTAAAGTTCTTGTGATCTACCTGTTCGGATAATGGGCAGGATTTTCCGGAAAATGGACCGGAATTCCCGCTGGTCGTGTATTGACTCTCCATCCGATGGACTAGTCCCGCACCGCGGCGAGCACTGCCATTGCCGCGTTGTGGCCGGGTATCCCGCTGACCCCGCCGCCACGCACGGCTCCGGCGCCGCAGAGCAGCACGCGTTCGTGCTCGGTTTCCACCCCCCATCGGCCGATCTGCTCATCTGAGCAGGCAAAGGGCCAGCTCAGATCCCGGTGGAAAATGTGGCCTTGCGGCAGGCCGAGTTCGGCTTGCAGGTCCAGTGGGGTCTTCGCCTCGATGCACGGCTGCCCGTCCGCGTCCAGCGCGAGGCAGTCCTCGATCGGTTCGGCCAGCACGCTGTTGATCGAGGCGAGGGTGGCGGCGAGCGCGTCCGCGCGGGCCTTGTCGTTGTCGGCGCTGAACAGCCGGGCGGGCATGTGCAGGCCGAACACGGTCAATGTCTGCATGCCGTCAGCGTTTTCGGCCTCGCCGAGGATCGACGGATCGGTCAGCGAGTGGCAGTAGCTCTCGCAGGGCGGCAGGCCGGGCAGCAGACCGGCCGCCGCCTGCTTGTACGCGGCGCCCAGTTGCGGGTAGCTCTCGTTGATGTGGAAGGTGCCGCCGAACGCGTCGCGCGGATCCAGGTCGCGCTCGCGCAACCGGGGCAGCCTGCGCAGCACCATGTTCACCTTGAGCTGCGCGCCTTCCGGTGCGTCGCCTGGGGTTTCGCCGAGCAGGGCGGCCAGCGTGCTCGGCGCGACGTTGGCCAGCACGTGCCGCGCGGCGGCGATGAACTCGATGCCGTTCTGCGCGTAGCGAACGATCCCGTCCGGGTCGATCGAGGTGACCGTGGCGCCAAGGCGCGACTGCACGCCCGCGGCCTGGGCCGCGTCGATCAGCGCGCCGGTGACCGCGCCCATGCCGCCGATCGGCACGTCCCAGTCGCCGGTCATGTTGCCGATCAGGTGGTAGAGCAGGCAGCGGTTCTGTTTCAGGCTCGGGTCGTCGGCGGCGGCGAAGGTGCCGATCAGCGCGTCGGTGAGGACAACGCCGCGCACGATGTCGTCGGTGAACTCGGCGGTGAGCAGCTCGGCGGCCGGTCGTTCGAACAATCCCTGCCAGGCGAGGTCGTCGTCGACCAGCGCGCGCAGTTCGTCCTTGCCGCGCAACGGTTCGGTCAGGGTCGGGAAGACTCGCTCCGCGACGCGCTGGGTGCGGGCGTAGAAGCGCTGCCAGGCGGCGAAATCGGTGTCGTTGCCGGTGACCGCGCGGAAGGAGGCTTCGGTGCGGCCCGGGTCCGAGGTGTCGACCAGCAGGCCGCGATCGGTGCCGGGCACCGGCGTGTAGGAGGAGATGGCCCGCTTGCGCAACCGGATCGGCAGGTTCAGCTCGTCGACGATCTGCTGGGGCAGCAGGCTGACCAGGTAGGAGTAGCGGGACAACCGGACATCGACGCCGGAGAAGGCCCGAAACGAAACAGCGGCCCCGCCGAGCTGGCCGCCGCGTTCCAGGATCAGCACGGACAGTCCGGCCCTGGCCAGGTAGTTGGCCGCGACCAGGCCGTTGTGCCCGCCGCCGACCACGACCACGTCCCAGGTCGCCGTACCGCCAGCCATCCTCGCCCGCGCCTCCCCGCTACTCACTCGATCGAGTTACCACTTGGTGCGGGGCAGTATGCACCACTCGCCCGACGGCCCGTCAGCGCGGCGTTGAAAGTTCCTTGCTCGCCGTCAGGAAAACGTAAGGAACGCCGTCACCGAGCGCGATCGGCGGTGCAATGACCCACGTGGTCACTTCGATGGTTCGCCCGGTTCCCGATCGAGCCGTGGAGTTGCGTCATTGCCGGGACGGCCGGATGCCCGCCGCGATAGCGATCTCCGCCGGTTTCGGGGCCGGATTGCTGCTCGCGGCCGGGTTCTCCGTACTGTCGCCGAGTCAGGGCATCGGCATCGCGGTGCTGGCCGTCGTGACGGTCGTGCTCAGCTGGTTCGCCACCGTGCCGGGGGCGCTGGGCATCGGTGTCATGGGCTGGCTGTTCTATTCGGGTTTCGTCGCGCACAGTCACGGTCAGCTGGCGGTGACCGGGAGCAAGGACGCCATTGCCGCCGCCGTGTTGCTCGGACTGGCGCTGGCGGTGTCGGTGTTCCGCGCCCTGGCAGCGCCGGTCAGATCAGCTGGAACGCCACCAGTAGGCCGATGACCAGCAGGACCAGCGCGGTGATCGGCCCGGCGTAGCGGTCGATGAGCGCGCTGCGCAGCCGGGCGGCGCTGCCCGCGGCGAGCACGGTCAGGCCGACGATCGTGCCTAGCGTGGCCAGCGCGAACACGACGATGGCGCCGACCGCCGCGCCAACGCCGAGCGCGCTGGCCGCGAGGAACACCGGCAGGATGGTCAGGTCCGGCGAGGCCGCCGCGCCGAAGGGCAGCACCACCGCGAGCAGTTTCGTCCGCCGCTCCTTGACCGCCGTCGCCTGACCGTGCCCATGGCCGTGCCCATGGTCGTGGCCATGCCCGTGTTCGTGGGTGTGGGCGTGGTCGCCGGGGTGCGGGTGGTGGTGGCCTTTGCCGAGCAGTTCGACGACCAGGTAGCTGGCGCCGGTCAGCGCGAGCAGGCCGCCGACGACCAGCGCTTCGTTGTGCTCGATCACGCCGCGAAACCGCAGGCCGACCGCGATCACGACGGCGCCCAGCAGCAGCGAGAGCAGCACGTGGGCGACCCCGGCGGCCGCGGACAGGCGCAGCGTGCGGCGCAGCGGATAGCGCTGCGCGCGGGACAGCACCGCGAGCGGCACCCAGTGGTCGGGCAGCACCGCGTGGCCGATGCCGACCCCGGCGGCAGCGAGCAGCAGAGCGAGCGCGGCGGTCATACCTCCTTTTTACCATCTCATCTGCACATGCGTGAAGATGAGATGGTATTGCTAGACTGCGGCAACAACGAAAGCGTGGCAAGGACGAACGAGTGGATCATCCGGACAAACTGGCGGACGAGCAGGTGGCGGCGGCGGTCGCCGGGCTGACCATGCTGGCCGAGCCGACCCGGCTGCGCCTGCTGTGGGCGCTGCGCGAGGGCGAACTCGGCGTGACCGAACTGGCCGAGCGCGCCGGGTGCCGTCCGACCGCGGCCAGCCAGCACCTGTCCAAGCTGCGCCTTGCCGGGCTCGTCGACCAGCGCGCGCAGGGCAGGGCGCGGCTCTACCGGCTCAAGGGCGGGCACCTGCGCAGGCTGCTCGACGAAGCGCTGGCACACGCCGACCATGCCGCGCACAACCTGCCGCACCACGACTGAGTGATCATCACCGAGCGCGCCCGACCCGGCTGTGTCAGGGTGTCCACTGTGGAGTCGATGCGCGCCGTCCAGCGTCGGATGATCATGATCGCTGCGGGAACGTTGCTGCTCGGCGCGCTCACCGCGCCGGTAGCCACGGCCGCGACCGGGCCCGATCTGGGCAGCCTGCGCGATGCCGTGCACACCGGCACCCTCGGCCAGACGCACGGCGTGCACCAGGTCTGCGCGGGCGCGGCGGGCGGTTGCCAGGCCGAGTTGGTGACGACCGCCAAGACGTCGAACACGCCGCTGGTGACCCCGGCGCCGGTCGGGTACGGCCCGCAGGATCTGGCCGGCGCGTACCAGCTGCCCGCGGCGACGGTCGGACAGACCGGCACGATCGCGGTGCTCGACGCAGGCGCCTACCCCAAGCTGGAACAGGACCTGGCCGCCTATCGCAGCCAGTTCGGCCTGCCCGCCTGCACCATCGCCAGCGGCTGCCTCAAGGTCGTCAACTACGTCGGCGGCCCGCCGCTCACCCCGGCATCGACGTCGGCGGACAAGCAGATGGAGGAGGAGCTGGGCTTCGAGACCACTTTGGACATCGACATGGCGACGGCCGCCTGCCCGGCCTGCCATCTGATCGAGGTCCAGCTGCCGCTCGGGGACGGTTCGGCGCAGACCCCGACCGACGCGGACAACTCGGCCAAGGACTTCGCCACCGCCACCACCACCGCGATCAACCTGGGCGCGAACGCGGTCAGCATCAGCTACCAGTTCCAGAGCGACGACTTCGTGTCCACCGGCGACCCGGCGACCGCGCTGAACCACAAGGGCGTGGCGATCGTGGCCTCGTCCGGGGACAACGCGGCCGAGGGCAAGGCCAATGGCTGGCCGCAGAACCTGGGCACGGTGGTGTCGGTCGGCGGCACGTCGCTGTACACGACCGACGCGGCCGGGACGCAGTTCACCCAGACCGCGTGGAGCGACACCGGCAGCGGCTGCACGCTGAACCTGCCGCCCGCCAACGGCCAGCCCAGCACGATTTCCACCTACTGCCAAGGGCATCGCGCCAGCACCGACATCTCCTCGGTCGCCGACCCGTCGACCGGCGTGGCCATCTACGACACGTACTCGCCCTCCACCGGGGTGCCGTCGGACTGGACGATCGCGGGTGGCACCAGCGCGGGCGCGCCGTTCGTGGCCGGATTGTTCGCGCGCGGCGGCAACCTGACCACCGTGCTCGGGCCGAACACGTTGTATGCCGCGCCGAGCAGCGACTTCGCCGATGTGACGCTCGGCCAGAACTCGCCGCCCGCGTTCTGCCAGAACCAGCAGGAAGCGCAGGCGCTGTGCAAGGCAGGCGTCGGCTGGGACGGGCCGACCGGCATCGGCACCGCGGCCGGTCTTGGCGCGTTCTAACCCAGGAGTTCGAGCAGGCGCGCGCGGTAGGTCGCGGGTGCGAACGCGGTGCGGGCGTTGGCGTTGGCGTCGATCGCGGTGGCGCGGGTGGCAGGCCAGTCGTCGAGCAGGGCGTTGATCGCGTCGGCCAGGGCGCCTGGATCGTCGGCCGGGACAATGGCGCCGAATCGGCCGCCTGCCACGGTTTCCGGCAGGCCCTGGGCGTCGGTGACGATCACCGGGATCCCGGCCAGTTGGGCTTCGACCGCGGTGTTGCCGAACGGTTCGACGCGGGACGGGACCAGCGCGATGTCCGCGTCGGCGTAGGCCGGCCAGACGTCGGCGTGGAAACCGTGCAGTCGCACCGAATCCGCGAGTTCGAGGTCGGCGATGCGTTGGCGCAGCTGGGTTTCGAACCACTCGTAGCCGGTGAACACCGAGCCGTACACGTCCAGGATGACCGCGCGTTTCTGGCTCAGCCGCCCGATGGCCTCGATGGCGACATCGGTGCCTTTGCGCGGCGAAAGCCGGCCGACCAGCACGATCCGGGCGGGATCGCGAGGTTCCGCGCGCGGGGTTGTCGATTCGGCCGGGCCTTCGACGCCGTTGTAGAGCAGGCGGATCCGGCGGCGCAGCGCGGGCACTCCCCTGGTCACCGTCGCGGCGGTCGCCTCGCTGTTGACCAGGACGGTGCCTGCGGCGAGCAGCGGCAGGGCGAGCGCGGTGCGGATCGGCGCGGGCACCGCGTCCTCGGCCTCGTGCACGTGCGCGACGACGCGCTTGCCGAGCAGTTTCGCCAGGGCGAGCCAGGCCGGGACGGTGACGGTGTTGACGTAGACCAGATCGGGGCGGACCCGGCGCAGCAGACGGGTCATCGGCGCGATGGCGCGCGCGGTCTCGGCGAGCAGCGCGAGCAGACCGGCCGGGCGCAGCGCGGCTTTGCGCAGGACCGGGGTCGGGCAGAAGACGACGTCGGCGCCTGCCTCGCGGAGGACGGGGACCAGGTCGCCATCGTTCGGGAGGGTCGCCGTGACCTGCCAGCCTGCTTCGGCGAACGCGCGCACCGACTCGGCGAAGATCCGGTCCGCGCCGTAGCGCTCGGCCGAGGGATGACAGCAGAGCACGCGCTTCACCGGTTCACCGCCACCAGTTCGGTGCTGGTGCCGCGCGCGCTGGCGCGGTCCTTGGCGTTGCGGAGCATGCCGGCCCAGGCGAGCAGCACGAACAGCCACGTGCACATGGCATTCGCGGGCGCGCCGAGTTCGTCGGTGAACATGCTGTTGGCGAACATGCCGACCAGCAGCGCCAGCACCAGGCCACGGTCGGTGGCCATGCCGCGCGGGCGCAGCCGGTAGGCAGTCAGGCCGATACCGATCAGCAGCGCGAACCAGATCGCGGTGCCGACCAGGCCGGTGTCCACCAGCAGGTTGATGATCGCGTTGTGGCCGCCGCCGAGGCCGGTGGTGTCCAGGAACAGGCCACGGTCAGCGGTGAAGCCGAAGCCGTACAGCGGGTGCTGAGCGAAATCCGCGAGGGCCTGGCTCCAGAGATCGGTGCGGAAGTTCAACGTCTCCAGTTGGGCGGCTGACTCGCCGCGGGCGACGAACGCGATGATCTGCGGGGCGAAGGCGAGCACGGCCCCGCCCAGCGCGACCACGGCGACCAGCGCGACCTCGAGTTTGCGGATGCCGCGCCAGCGGGTGGCGACCACGACCAGGATGCCGGCCAGCGCGCCGATCGCGGCGCCCCGGGTTCCGGTGGCCAGCAGGGCGCCGACGCAGATGAGCCAGAGCACCGCGTACACGCCGATGTGCCAGCGCGGGCCCGAGCGCGGCACCCGGCTGCCGAGCAGGTAGGCGGTGAGGATGATCACCGCGATGGCCAGCAGCATGCCCGCCTCGACCGGGTGGATGTAGAGCCAGGTGAACCGGCCGGGCTGGCTGGGCAGCTTCGGGTAGGGCACCAGGATGCCGAAGATCACCGACAGGCTGATCAGCACGGCGTAGGCGTGCGCGATCCGGTGCGGCGCGTCCGGACCGGCGTGCCGGGTGACCGATCGGGCGAAGGCCAGCACCACGACCATTTGCGCAGCCCTGACCAGGGCGAGGGCGTGATAGGGCGAGTAGAACGCGGACCCGGCGGCGACCGCGGCGTAGGCGTAGCCGAGGTAGGTGACCGCGTCGGCGCGGTGCAGCCGGAAGGTCGGCTTGAATCGCCAGAACAGGAAGCAGGCGATCAGCGCGTAGGTGGCGACCTCGATGATCACGAAAATGTCGGCCTGGCCCTGGATGGTGTCGTTGTTCGCGCGCAGGCGGAACTTGTAGTCGCTGGCGATCACGAAGGCCAGTACGCACACGATCGGCCAGTACTCGCGCCGGGTGCGTTCGACGGGCACGGACAGTCCTTCACATGTTTCCGGGGGTCGGCTGTAACACAGTAACGGGAGAAGGCTAGAAACAGAACATCTAACCAAGAGGCGCGTTGCGTGTTGCGAAGGCGCTGATCAGGCAGGGGCAGGATGCATATTTCGTTGATCGGCACCCGTGGCGTGCCGGCGCGTTATGGCGGCTTCGAAACCTGCGTCGAGGAGGTCGGCCGACGGCTCGCGGACATGGGCGAGCAGGTCACCGTCTACTGCCGCGTCCCGAATGGCGACGACTCCCGGCCCTCGCAATACCTGGGCATGCGACTGGTCCATCTGCCGGCGATGCGCCGCAAGACGCTGGAAACGCTGAGCCACACCGCGTTGTCGGTCGGGCACGCGATCGCGCACCGCTGCGATGTGGCGTTCGTGTTCAACGCGGCCAACGCGCCGCTGCTGCCACTGTTGCGGCTGGCCAAGGTCCCGGTGATCACCCACGTTGACGGTCTGGAATGGAAACGGGCCAAGTGGAGCGGCGCGGGCCAGCGCTACTACCGGCGCGCCGAGGCACTCGCGGTGCGCTGGTCGGACGCGTTGATCGCGGACGCCAAGGGCATCTCGGACTATTACCTCGAACGGTTCGGCGTCGACACCGACTACATCCCTTATGGTGCCCCGAAACTCACCGAGGCCGGCACGAATCGACTGGCGGAACTGGACCTTTCCCCGCACGGCTACCACCTCGTCGTGGCGCGGATGGAGCCGGAGAACCACGTTCATCTCGCGGTCGAGGGTTACCGGCGCAGCAGTGCGACGCGGCCGTTGATCGTCGTCGGGTCGGCGCCGTACGCCCAGGAGTACACCGATCGGGTGCATTCGCTGGCCGGTCAGGACCCACGAATCCGCTTTCTCGGCGGGGTGTGGGATCAAGAACTGCTTGATCAGTTGTATGCGGGCGCGCTGACCTACGTGCACGGGCATTCGGTCGGCGGCACCAACCCCTCGCTGCTGCGGGCGATGGGCGCGGGTACCGCTACCTCGGCATACGACGTGAACTTCAACCGTGAAGTACTGGGCGAGCCGGGCCGCTATTTCCGGAACGCGGCCGGACTGGCGGCGTTGTGCGAGCAGGCCGAAGCCGACGAATCGGCCACGCTGGCGCGCGGCAAAGCCTTGCTCGGCACGCTGGATCGCTACGACTGGGATGTCGTCGCGCGGGACTATCGTGCTCTCGCGGCACGGGTGCTGGCCCGCAGGCACGGCCTTTCCCGTACCGATAGCGCCCGTACCGACAGCGTCGGCACCCGACCCCGCCCGCACTAGATAAGGAACCGCCATGGGCCGTCTTGTTCGTCGCACCGCGCTGTTGGCTGGCCTGTTGCTCGCCACGGGCGCGATTCCCGCGATCACCAGCGCGGCCGTCATGCCTCCCCCACCCCACCCGATCAGGTACCAGACCTCGACGCCACCACCGGTCACGGCGGGCGCGCTGCCGACGCCGCAGACCAACGGGATCGTGTGGGCGGTGACGATCGTGGGCAACACCGTCTACGCCGGAGGCCGGTTCTCCGAGGCGAGACCGGCGGGCGCCCCGGCCGGAACGGACGAGGTGCCCCGCAACAACCTGCTCGCCTTCGACCTGACCACCGGCGACCTGCTGCCGTGGGCGCCGGACGTGACCGGCACCGACTTCTCCTCCTCCACCAACCCCGGTCCGTACTGCCAGGCCGATGGCAGCCAGTGGCTGTGTGACTCGGTGTTCCGGATCAAGGCCAGCGCGGACGGCAGCGAGATCTATGTCGGCGGCGACTTCGACCACATCAACGGCGAGCTTCGCTCGCGCATCGCCGAGTTCGACACCGCGACCGGCAACCTGAACGAGACGTTCAAGCCGGTGCTGGACAGCCGGGTGCGCGGCATCTCGGTCACGCCGAACGCGGTGTACCTGGGCGGCGCGTTCTCCTCGGTGAACGGCGTGTCCCGCACCCGCCTGGCCGCGGTCGATCCGACCAGCGGCGCGACGCTGCCGTGGGCGCCGATCGCCGACGGCGAGGTGTTCTCGGTCTACGCGGACCAAGGTTCGGGCAAGGTGCTGGTCGGCGGCGACTTCAACAACGTCAACGGCGAAGCGCATCGCGGGATCATGTCGGTGGACAACGCGGGCGGCGCCAACACCGGCCCGTGGTCGGTGTCGCTGCCGGGCACGGTGAGCGTGGTGACCGACATCGAGCCGGACCACCAGGGCAACGTGATCATCAGCGCGTTCAACTGGGGCGACGGCCCGGTCCGGTTCGAGGGCCGCTCGTCGATCAACGTTGAGAACGGCAGCTCCAACTGGTACGACGGCTGCTACGGCGACACCCAGGCGGTCGTGGTCGCCAACGGCATCGTCTACAGCGCGTCGCACACGCACGAGTGCGACGCGATCGGCATCCCGAACGGCAAGGCCCCGGGGGTCTACCAGCGGCTGCTGGCCGAGACCGCCGCCGCCGACGCGAAGTCCACGGTGAACAGCAACAACGTCCGCGTCGGCGATCCGGTGCCGGTGCTGCTGCCCTGGCTGCCCAACACCGACGGTGGCCCGTCCACCAGCTACTGGAAGAACGGGCCATGGTCGATCGACGCCAACAGCCAGTACGTGGTGGTCGGCGGCGAGTTCCTGACCGTGAACGGCCAGCCGCAGCAGAGCCTGGTGCGCTTCGCCGCGCGGGGCGTGCCCGGCGCGGCCAACGCAGGTCCGCAGGTGCCCTTCGCCGCGCCGACGGTGGCCCGCAACGGGGCCGGTCAGCCGGTGGTGAGCTGGAAGTCCACCTGGGACAAGCAGAACGCCGGTCTGACCTACCAGGTCTACCGGGACGGCGCCACCAACAACCCGGTCTACACGACCTCGTCGTTATCCTGGCCGTGGAGCGAGCCGACGCTGAGCTTCACCGACCCGTCAGCCCCGTCCGGCATCGTCAGCTACTGGATCAAAGCGGTTGACGCCGACGGCGCGAGCGAGGGCTCGCCCCACGGCAGCAGCAGCAACTAACGGGGGCCGGCCAGCACGCCGATGTTGGGGTGGGCGCTGGCCGGGATACCGATGGCGGCGGCGACGTCGGCCGGGATGGGCAGGCCTGCGCTGATGCCGAGGGCGCCGGTGTTGAGCAGGTAGTTCTGCTGGTTCGGGTCGACGAACGGGACCGTGGCCAGGTCGCCGGCCAGGCCGTGCTTGTCGTTGCCGGTGCCGGTGCGGAACGCCTCCAGGCTGGGGTAGTTCCGGATCTGGCCGGGGGCGGTCACCCAGGACAACAGCGCCGAGTCCGAGTTGGGTCGCTGGTAGGCGTTGCCGTCCGAGGTGGTCACGAACGGGCCGGCGTGCGGGCCGCTCTTGTAGTCGGCCGAGATGATGATCGGGTCCTGCGCGTCCGGGTCGGCGTAGTAGTTGTTCACCAGTTCGGTGCCGGTGGTGACCCAGGACAGCCCGAGTTGCTGGCTGTACGGGTCGGTGCTCGGGTCCCGCGGGTCGTTGAAGATGCCCAGCGCGGTGCCGTTGTCGGCGAAGGTGTTGTCGTAGACCCGGACGTGGTCGGCGCTGGAGAGCTTGATGCCGTCGCCCTGGTTGTCGGCGACCACGTTGGAGGCGATCAGCGCGGTCGAGGACACCTCGTAGAACAGGCCGTGCACCTGGTTGCCGGTGGCGACGTTGCGCACCACGGTCGCATTGGTGCAGCCGAGGTCGCACCACCAGCCGGTGCCGAGGTTGCCGGTGAAGTAGTTGTCGGCGACGTAGGGGGACTTGGTCCGGGTGATCTTGGCGCCTCCCGCGCCGATCGCGTCGCCGGACAGCGCGAAGTGCTGCTGGTTGTTGGCGCTGACCGTGTTCTTGGTCAGTCGCAGGCCGTCGGCACGGTTGGCGACCAGGCCGACCAGGCCGTTGTCGATCATGGTGCTGCCGGTCACGGTCGAGTTCGGCTGGAAAATGGCCACGCCGGAGGACGCGGAGAACGCGAAGGTGTCCTCGGCCAGGGTGACGCCGGGCGCGTTGTCCACGACCATCGCGCCGTGACTGCCATAGTCCTGATTGGACGCGTACTCCTCGACGCCGATGCCCCGGATCACGCTGCCCGCCGCGCCGGGATCCAGTTGCAGCAACCGGTCGAACGCGGTCGCCTCGATGGTCTTGCCCGCCGGGTTGTCGCCGAGGACCAGGTTGTGGCCCGCTTCGTCCACATAGAACGTTCCCGGTACGACGTCGGCGGCGCTGCCGACCTGGCGCAGCGGGGAGTCGTCGGCGAAGACCATGTCCGGCCAGCCCGCGAACGGGTAGTTCGGGTCGATGATGCCCTTGGTGTAGCAGTCGTGGCAGAAGGTTTTCGTCCAGTTCGAGTGCTGCCAGGTGTCGCCGGTCTTGGTCCAGCCGGTGACCACGACCGTCCCTTTGAACCAGACGCGCTCGCCCGGGTAGGGCTGGATGGTGATGGGCCGGGTGACGTTGCCGGTGACGGTCTGCCGGTAGGTGCCGCCGCGTAGGACGACCGTGCCGCCCGAGGGGGCTTTGGCGATCGCGGCGGCGAGGGTGGCCAGCGGTTTGGTGAGGGTGCCTTCGGCCTGGTCCGAGCCGTTCGGCGCGACGAAGAGGGCACCATCGGGAACGGGGTAGGCGGTGGTGGCCAGCGGGACGTCGTGCGCGTCCACGTGCCGTTGCGGCGCGGGGTCGTCGATGGCGATCCCGGTCCCGAACCACAGCGCGATGCTGAGCACGAGGGCTCCCGTGACCCGGGTCGCCATCCGCACCGGCCTTTCCCCCTACCCGCTAGGACGGCATCGACAGCGTCTTGCGCAGCAGGGTGCTTGAGGTGTGCAGCGTGTACGGGAAGTACACAACGCGCGCGCCGACCTCAGCAAGCCGAGCCTGGAGAGCTTCACCCTTTTCGGTACCCCGCCAATCGTCCCCTTTGAACAGCACGTCGTACTGCAACCGGGGCCACATCTGAAACTTGTCCACGTATGGATCGGGCACGGCCTCGTCCACGTAGCGCACGCTGCGCACGATGGCCAGCCGTTCCGCCAGCGGAATCACCGGCGCCTTTCCCTTGGCGCGGAGCACGACGTCGTCGGTGACCACCCCGGCGATCAGCTTGTCGCACTGTTCGGCGGCCCGGATCAGGATGTTGAGGTGTCCGATGTGGAACAGGTCGTAGGCACCCGGCGCGTATCCGATGACGGTCAACGATCCTCCAACGCACGCATGTCGCCGAACCATTTCCGCAGGGCCAGCGCGAGGAAGGCCGCGTTGGCGACGAACAGCAGACCATAGAGGACCGCGTAGACGTCGCGCGCGCCCCACAGCAGGAAGACCAGGCAGAACAGGCCGTAGTCGGTGGGGATCACCAGCAGCGAGCGCAGGGTCGAGGGCCTGGTCGCGGGCCGGACGGTCTGGCCGGGAAGGCCCTGGTTGCGGCGCAGCTGATCGTTGAGGGTCATCGCGAAGAACGACACCGTGGCTACCGCCGAGTAACCAAGTGGAACGAGCAACCAGCCGACCGGTAGGTGAAAGTAGCGGTATCCGGCGATCAGCACGGCCAGGTGCAGGGACGCGATCTTGGCGCTGTCGATGACGTGATCGAGCCACTCCCCGGCGACCGAACCACCGCCACGCAACCGCGCCAATTGGCCGTCGGCGGCGTCGAGCGCGTACCCGATCACCAGCGCGAGACAGATGACGACACCCTCGCCGGCCGAGGGCGGCAGGATCGCGATCAGCGCGATACCGAGTCCGGTACACAACGCGCTGATGATCGTCACCTGATTGGGTGTCAATCCGAGTCGATAGGCGATCACCGCGAGATAGCCGCCGGCCCGCCGATTCACGAACCGCGAGTACGCGGGCGCGCCCTTGGCACTCTTCTGCGCTGATGGCAGCCGCTTGAGCAGGCTCGCGAAGTCCAGCTCGGTGTCCGTTCCGCCCGTCACCGGCCGCCCATCCTTGCCGCTCCCGCCTGCGATGATGTTGTTCCCGGACACGTACAGGCTGACACGAAAGCGGGCATAACCGGTTGATCGCCGCGTTCGTGGCCGACGTGTCGCTCACCGTGCATATTCCTCGATAACGATTGGATCACGGAGGCCGCCCTACCATGACTGACGCGTCCTGATTTCGTGTAGCACTTTCCGATTCGTGAACGACACTCCCTACACGGTGCGTGTGCGCCCTCAGCGTTTTCGTAAGCTCCGATGACCACATCCGGCCGAGCAAGAACTGGACGACATGGACAGCCAACCCGCACCGCGACTGTTCGAAGCGCTGAGCCGCTACAGGTGGAGTTCGCTGGCCCTCACGTTGGCGATCGTCGCGATCAGCGTCGTCGTCGCGGCCCTCACCGCACCGCACGGCGTCACCTCCACCGCGACCCTGGTGCTCAAGGCGCCCATGCACTCCACCAGCGGAATCAACACCGACCCGACCAGCTCCGGTCAGCTGTCCGAAGCCAGCTTCGTCAGGTACGTGCAGCAGCGCGCGGTGTTCCTCACCTCCGACCGGGTGCTCGGCCAGGCCAAGACGATCTACCCGGTCGCGCCCGACCTGACCACGTTGCGCGGCGACGTCACCGCGACCGCGGCGACCGGCGGCCAATCCATCACGCTCACCGTGAACGCGCCAACCGACGCGGCGTCGACCGGCATCGGCAACGCGGTCATCCAGGCCTATCGCGACCTCTCGCGCAATGACGCCACCTCCACCGCCAACGCCAGCCTCGCGGCGCTGGCCAGCGAACGCAGCCAACTGCTGGCCGGACAGCCGAACCCGCCAAGTTCCTCGATCACCCAGCAGCTCACCACCATCGACGCCGACACCGCCGCGATCAACGTCGAACTGAGCCAGTTCGGCGACGGCGTCAGCTTCGCCAACGGCGCCGTGGCGCAGCCCTCCGCGTTCGGCAAGGACCTGCTCAGGGACGGCGCCATCGGCCTCGCCCTCGGGCTCGTGGTCGCCGCCGCCGTCGCCTGGGCCCGCGCCGACCGCGACCGTCGCGTCCGCGACGCCGACGACCTGCACGCCACCGCGCCCGAACCGATCCTGGCCGAGATCGCCGAAATCGGCTGGCAGCACGGCACCGCCCTACCCGGACCCAACGGCAGCCTGGCCATGCCCAGCTACCAGATCGCGCTCACCGGCCTGCGGTCCGCGGTCCGCGACGGCGTCGTCGTGGTCACCGCGGCCGGGCCGCAGGCGGGCGCCACCACCAGCACGCTGCACCTGGCCACCGTCGCCGCGCGCGACGGTCTGCGGGTGTGCGTCGTGGACGCCGATGTGGACACCAGCAAGCTCTCCCAGATCCTCAACCTCAACCCGCACCTGGCCGGGTTCACCCAGCTGGCCACCGGCATGGCGCCGCTGGCCGGTTGCATCCACAACGTCAAGATCGACGTGGAAACGTCCATCTGGGCCGTTGCCGCCGGCATCCAGTCCGCCGGCGCGACCAGCGCGGCGTTCCAGTCGAGCATGATCGAGAAAACCGTCGCGGAACTGCGCGCCAACTACGACCTGGTGCTCGTCGACACTCCGCCCATCATGGACGCTCCCGAGATCGGCAGCCTGGTCCGCGAATCCGACGCCGTGCTGGTGGTCACCCGGCGCGGCGTCAGCCTGGACTCGCTGGACCGCACCCGCGAACGCATCCGGCTGCTCGACGGCAAGATCGGCGGCTACCTGCTCACCTTCGCCGCGCCCCACACCCCACCGAACCAGCGCCGCCGCCCGACCATCATTCGCGGCGCGATCCGGTGACGGCGGGGGTCGTCCGACTCGGCCGAGCGGTCACCAAACGAGCCGCCGCCCCCATGATCTCCCAGGGCATCAACGCGGGCGGCAGCCTGCTGCTGCAGATCGCCGCCGCCCGCACCCTCGGCCTGGCCGCCTACGGCAGCTTCGCGGTCTGCCTCGCGCTGCTCTCCGCCGCGACCGCGCTCTACACCGGCTACGTCGGCGACAGCCTCGCCGTGCTCGACCGGCACGACCGCGACACCCGCGCCACCCTCGCGGCCAGCGCCATCACGCTGTTCGCGGCCGGGTTCGTGATCGCCTTCGGCACCGTCGTGTGGCTGCTGCACTCCCCCGGCGCCGCACTCGTCTTCGCAGGCATGACCGTGCTCTGGCTGATCGAGGAGACGTTCCGGCGCATCCTCATCGCCCGGCTCGAATTCTGGAAGCTCGTCGTCAACGACACCAGCTACAACGCGGTCGCCCTGATCGTCGTCGGGGCCTTCCTGGTCATCGGCCACCACGTCACGCTGGGCCGGATCTTCGCCGCCATGGCGCTGGGCGCCGCGACCGCCGTGGTCATCGGCATCGTCCAGGTGCCGAGGGCCGAGCGCGTCAACCTGCGCCCCGGCTGGGCCGCGATGCGCGCGGTCGCCACCTTCGCCGCCTGGCGCTCGCTGCACGCCGCGTTGCGCCCGACCGCGCTGCTGCTGTCCAAAGCGCTGGTCATCAGCCTGATCTCGCTCACCGCCGCCGGGGTGCTGGAGGCCGGGCGGCTGGTCGTCGCGCCGCTGCAGGTCGTCATCAACGGCGCGGGCAGCTTCCTGCTGGCGGGTTTCGCGGCCGGAGAGCATGGGAAAGCGGCGCGGAACAACCGGATGGCGCGGTACGCGGTCTGGCTGCTGCTCGCCACCGTCGTGATCTGCGGCAGCGTCCTCGCCCTGTTCGCGGGCCCGGCGGGGCGGATCATGACCGGGCATCCCGTCGCACCGCTGCTCGTGTTCGGGTGGACCGCCTACCTCGCGGTCTGGGCCGTCGGCCTGCCCTACATCTCCGAAGTCGTCGCCAGAAAACACTCGCGTGCCGTGTTCGTCGCCCGGCTCGTCGACTCCGTGCTCGGCCTGGGCCTGGCCGGCGTCGTGCTCGGCTTGGGCGCGAGCCTGACCGTCGTGCCGTGGCTGATGGCGCTCGGCGGCCTCTACGCGGTCTGGCGCGTCGTCCGGCTCGCCATCCGCACCCGCAACACCTCCATCCCCGTCACCGTCGAGACCGGAAGCCGATGATCAAGCGCCTCACCGCCGTCGCCGCGCTCGCGGTCGCCCTGACCGCCTGCTCCAGTACGCCCCCGGCCAGCACCCCGGCCGCCCCGGTGATCAACAAGAGCGGCTGGAACTCCACCCAGCTCGGCCTGGTCGCCGCCACCGGCGATCCGGCCACCATGCCCGGCACCCCCGGCATCGGCAAAGGCATCATCTATCTGAGCCGGGTCTACGTCGACCAGAACGCGCAGGCGGGCACCGCGCTCGCCGCGGTCATCACCCCCGGCACCGACCTGGCCAACAGCTACCTCGGCGTCTACGACCCGGACAGCGGCAAGCTCCTGGCCAGCACCGGCGACATCTCCACCCAGCTGGAGACCGCGGGCACCGTGCGCGCCCAGTTCAGCACCCCGCTGCCCGCCCAGGCCGTGAACAAGGAACTGTGGCTGGCCATCGTCATCGGCGCCGAGACCAAACCGCCCGCCGTGGTCGGCGACCGCGAATTCGGCACCAACCTCAACCTCAACGGTGACTTCCGGCTCTGGGTCTCGACCAAGAACACCTACACCTCGCTGCCCGCCACCGCGCCGCCCAAGAAGGAAGCCCAGAACAGCGCCATCCCGTTCCTGGCCATCAGCCCCTGACCCCGGTGCCCGGGACCAAAGTCCCAGGTGCCTACCATCGTTGGCGTGCCGATAGCGTCCACTCTCCACCGCTGGCTCGACCGCGTTCCCGCCCCCAACCGGACGGCGCAACGCGTCATCGCCATCGCCAACCTGGTCGTGCAGATCGGCATCATGATCTCCGGCTCGGTCGTCCGGGTCACCGGCTCCGGCCTCGGCTGCCCCACCTGGCCGGCCTGCAACGGCCACAGCCTCGTCCCGGTCGCCGACCCGTACAACGGGCAGCTGCACCAGTGGGTCGAGTTCTCCAACCGGATGTTCGGCATCGCGGTCACCGTGATCAGCGCGCTCGTCTTCCTGACCGCCCTGGCCGCCAAGCCGCTGCGCCGCCGCTACGTCGGCCTCGCCCTGATCATGCCGATCGGCGTCGTCATGCAGGCCGTCATAGGCGGGCTGACCGTGCTGCTCAAGCTCGTCTGGTGGTCGGTCTGCCTGCACTTCCTGCTCTCGCCGGTGCTGGTCTGGATCTCCGTGCTGATCGTGTACGCGGTCACCGAAGGCGACGCACCGGCCCGGCCGCTGCTGCCCAAGCCGCTGCGCGGCCTGCTGGCCGTGATGGCGCTGGACCTCACCGCGCTCGTCGTGGCAGGCACCCTGGTCACCGCGGCCGGGCCGCACGCCGGTGACATCAACACCCCGCGCCTGAACTTCTCGATCCCGGCGCTGGTCGAGCTGCACGCCGACTTCCTGTTCGTGTTCCTCGGCATGCTTGCCGCGCTGTTCTTCGCCATGCGCATCACCGGCGGCACTCCCAAACTCTGGCGCCGCTACTGGGTGCTGGTCGGCGTCATCCTGGCCCAGGGCGCGCTGGGCATCACCCAGTACGAACTCGGCGTCCCGGACGTGCTGGTGTCCTTCCACGTGCTCGGCGCGGCCGTGAGCATCGCGGCCATGGCCTACCTGTGGTGTGGCTCCCGCGAACGCGACCAACTGCCCGTCGCGCCCGCCACTGCGTCTTCCTCTGATGGCTCTGTGCCCAGCTCGTCCGCGCTCGCCTAACGGGGCGGCGCGGGCCGGTTGCGCCACAGGTCCGGCAGCTCCGAGGAGAACCAGCCATAGAACTCGTCGACCGTGCGCAGCCGCAGCGCGCGCTGCGGGTCGCCGCTGAGCAGCCGCAACCCGAACGCGGTCAGCTCGCGGGTCTCGGCGATCGTGTCCAGCCTGCGCCGCACCAGATCGGCCCACGCGGCCGCGTCCAGCCGGTACTGCGCGGCCTGCCTGCCCCGGCGGGTGGTACGGGCCACGAGGCCGGTGTTGACCAGCAGCTTCAGGTTGGTGCTGACCGACCCGGTGCTGGCCTCCAGCTCCTCGGAAAGTTCGGCTGCGGTGCGCTCCTCCGGCTCGCAGACCAGTAGGTATCCGAGGATGCGCCCGCCGATCAGCGGAATCCCCTCCGGCACGAGATGCGCGGCGAGCCGCTCCATCCACTCGTTGAGCTGTCCGTAGCTGGCGACCATCGGAATCCCCGATCACGATCGACTTCGGCCTTCACTGAAATCATAGTGACACAAGCGCGCCCGGGGAAGTGATCTTCGCTCGTGTCGCCACGATAATCGGGGGGTCCGACAATTTCCCCAGTTCGGCTTCAGCCCGCTCACAGGAAACGCGGGCATCATGATTTCGTGAGCGAGGACGTGGCGGCCGTCGAGGCACAGACCCGGCCGCGGCTGCTGGGGCCGGGGTCGCTGGGTCGCTCGATCCTCCGCGCGCTGCCGCGCCCCATCGACACGCCCTTCACCTTCTGGTACCTGGTGGTGCTGGCCTTCACCACCATGCTGTTCGACTTCGCCAAGCCCTCGGTGGCCCACCGGATGCTGGCCCTGTCCAGCACCAACGCGATGAACCTGCAGACGCACCCGGTTTCCGTGCTGTTCCTGTCCGCGTTGTGGCTCGACGGCCAGCACTGGCTGATCTACGCGGCCATCTTCACCCTCGCCATCGCACCACTGGAAAGGCGGATCGGCAGCTGGCGGACGGCGCTGGTGTTCGCCAGCGGGCACGTGCTCGCCACGCTGGCCACCGAACTCCCGGTGCTGTGGCTGATCAAGGCGCACCTGTTGCCGCACAACGACGGCCACCTGATCGACATCGGCGTGAGCTACGGCCTGGCCGCGACCGCGGGCGCGTTGCTGTTGTTGCTCGCCGCACCCGCTCGCTGGTGGGCCACGGCGGCACTGACCGCCGCCATCCTGGCCGCCTACATCTACATGGGGCTCGGCGACACCGACTCGATCGTGACCACCGCGGGGCATCTGACCGCGGGCGCGATCGGCATGGTCGGCTGGTATCCCTGGCTGCGCAAACGCGGCCTGATCGGCTCGATGCGGCTGCGCGGGTTCCGCGCGCGGGCCCTGAGCCCGGCTCTGGCCACCAGCGCCTAATCTGCGGTTTTCACGCAGGGTGACGATCTTCGCCACCCGTGCGGGTCAACGGTGGGTAATTGGCGGGTTGAATCGCGAAATAGTTGGTCCGCACCCACAGAGCGGCACAAATCGCGGCTCCGGTGAGTCACCGGGCTCCCCCGAATTGCGGCTACCGCAATCGTCGAACAAGCGCGTAGGGTGACTCCTCGCGCTTGAAAGGACACGTACCGCATTCGTCCATTCGGGTGCCCGCCAAGGAGGTGAAATTGTGTCCGCGGATGCCCCTGGCTTCCGCCGCAACCTTGTTCAGGAGCTTTTCTGGACCCGGACCGGGCTGTTGCTACTGAGCCTGCTGGTGATCTCGGCCGCGTGCCTGGGAATCGACAGCATCATGGCCACGGGAGCGTTGAAGACGTTCGTCGGTTCGGTCGGCACCGGAACGCTGATCTCCGCGATCATCGGCTTCGGCCAGACCCTGATCACGTCCAGCGCGTCCCAGCGAGCGCTGGTGACACCGCTGGTCGAGGAAAGCAGAAAAGCGCTCGAAGAATTGTCCGAAGAATACCGAAGGTTGAATCAGGAGTTCTATCCGACCCATATCTTCGAGCCGACAACGGAGCCGGACCCGAATTTCAACCGACTCATGATGCAGGACCTGCGAAACACGAAGGAGTACTTCTTCCGGGGTTTCTCCGGCCGGTACGCGGCGGCACGGCTGCTGCTGTCGAGCGCGGAGTGGGAGCTACGCACCGTGATCGCCGACCCGCGCGGTCCGAGTGCGCTGAGTGGTCGCGCTCGCTACCTGTTACGACGCGACCCAGCCGCCGAGGACTACGACGTCATCGAGAAGCGCCTGCACGACGACATCTGCGTCGGACTGGTGGGCCTCTACCAGGCACGCAGCCGGTGCAGCCGGGTGGACATGACGATCATCACCGATCCCCCGCTGGATCGGCTGGAGATGTTCGACGACAGCGTCTGGCTCACCCTGTTCAGCGATGCCGCGGGCGCGGCTGCCCTGTACCCGAGAACACTGCGGTTCTCCGAGGGCTCCTTCATCTACGCCATGGAACGCAACGAGTTCCTGCGAGTCTGCAATTCACGAGCCGGTCGTCACTTTGTCATCACCCCCGACACAAGCCGGCAGGAGTTCCTCGAACTGTTCGAAACGATCACCGGCACCGAGCTCACCGAGAGCGGCTTCCACGCCCTCGACGATAAGTTCCGTGACTTCGAGCAGCGGTTCTCCACCTCTGTCGGACTGAGGAGCTGATCAGCGTGCCCACGCGGCTGCACGTGCTCGCCGAGCTGGCGAGTGCGGTTCGGTGCGTCAACGGCCCGATCGTCGATCACTGGTCCGAGGTGAACCGTCAATTTCAGGACTGGGTCGGCCAACCCGGTCTGCGGGCGGAGCTGAAGTCGTACCTGAGTGATCTGTCCAGCGCGGAATTCGCCGCGCTGATCGGCAGATCGCGGGAGACGACGACCCACTTCGCCTGGTGCCTTTTCGCCGAGGCGGACGACCCGTTCTCGGTATGGCTGCACGAATACAAACCCCAACGAGACTGGCGGGAGGGATACGCCGACTCGGTACACAACCACCGCTACCACTTCTGCACCAACATCATCTCCGGTGCCTACACGCACGAGCGGTTCGCGGCCGAACTGGACGCCACCACGAACTTGATCTCGGCCGTGCGGCTGCTGCGCGGGACGGTCTGCCCCGCGGGCACCGGCGGGTTCCTGCTCGCCGACGAGTTCCACCGGATTCCGGCGGCCGAGGACGGCACCATGACGCTGCTGGTCAAATCGCGCGAGGTTCGCGCGTGGAGCCTGTCCTATGATCCGATGACCCATCGAGGGTATCGGCACATACCGGTCGAAAACCGGCTCGACGATCTGGTCGGCCGACTCTGAGCCTCACCCGTACGCCGGATAAACAGGTCAAAGTTAGCGGACGGGCCAACTGAAAAGCCTACGATCGCTGCTCAGAATCGCTGAGACGCGACCGGAGGCTCACATGCGCGACTACGAAACTCTGTCCGTGATCCACGCCGTCACACCCAGCTCGGTGGCGGTGGTCGAACGACAGGTCCGCGCACTGTGCGAAGGCAGCGCCGAGAAGCTGCCCTTCCACGGTTGGCACCACGTGAGCTTCGTGCGGTCCAAGGCGGCCGTTTTCGCCCAGCACAACGGTTCCGATGTTGCGCTGGTGGAGACGGCCGCCCTGGTGCACGACGTGAACTACATGGTGCGCCGCAATTCCCTGGCCGAGGACGGCCGCGCGCTGCGAATGCGCATCCTGGCGCAGGCCGGGGTGTCCGGCGCGGTCGCCGAGCACATCGACGAGATCGTCTGCGAGGCCGAGATGCGCACCCGGCACCGCGACATTTCCCTGCCCGCACAAGCGCTTTCCGACGCCGACACGCTGTTCAAGGCGTTGCCGGTGACCCCGGTGATGCTCGCGCACAAGTATCTCGACGAGAACGGGGTGAGCCTGCGTGAGTTGGCCACCAAGATCGTCGGCGAGCAGCGCGGCGTGCACGACGAGGGCTACTACTTCTACAGTCCGCAGGCCGCGGCCATGTATTCGCGCTGGGCAACGGCGAACCT
Source organism: Pseudonocardiaceae bacterium (assembly GCA_035248365.1). Classification (GTDB taxonomy): domain Bacteria; phylum Actinomycetota; class Actinomycetes; order Mycobacteriales; family Pseudonocardiaceae; genus CAJCJE01. The sequence continues at coordinate 32,584 of DATFHN010000035.1, forward strand.
GGAACTGTGGCAGTGCATCGTGGAATCGCTGGACGACCCGTCGGTGGCCGAACTGCTCAGTGCGGTCGCGTAGCTTTCGCGCGCGGAAACCACGGCACGACCGCCGAGGTGCTCCGCTGGTAGTCGGCGTACTCGGGATAGCGGTCGCGGCTGATGCTCTCGGTGAAGCTCGTCGATCCGGCGAACAACGCGGTCAGCAGGACCGCGCCCGCGACGGTCCACTGCCCGACCGAACCGGCCGCGACCGCGCCGAACGCGAACACCACCCACCACTGGGCGAGTTCGCAGAAGAAGTTGGGATGCCGCGAGTAGCGGAACAAACCCGACTGCACGAACCGCTGCTCCGGCTCCTGCCCCGAGGCGATCACGGCCTTCTTGCGCTGCTGGAAATTCCACTGCTGCTGGTCGGCGACGGTCTCGCCGGCCAGGAAAACCAGGAACAGGACGGTGAACAGCACGTCGAGCGGCCCGAACGAGCCGCGGTGTCGCAGCGCGGTGTAGGCGGGCAGCGTGATCAGCAGCAGGATCGCGTTCTGGTAGAGCGTGATGAAGCCGACGTTGAACAGCTGGAACTGCCACGGCTTCATCCGCCCGCGCAGCACCGCCCACCGATAGTCCTCGCCGCCCGCCGCGTAGCCGCCCTTGCGCGCGAAGTTGAACGTCAGCCGCAGCCCCCACAGCACGACCAGCCCGAACATCACGTCCAGCCGCGCATCCGCGAACCCGGCCTGATCAGCGAAGATACCGACATAGACGATCGGGATGACCGACCAGATCCGGTCCACCCAGGAGAACTCGCGGCTGGCGATCGAGAGCAGCAGGACCGCCAGGCAGACGCCGACATAGATGGCCAGGCAAGTCAGCAGCACGTGCACGAGATCAGACTCTACGATCACCGGCCATGACCCAGTTCGTGCGGTCGAACCTGCGGCTGCGCGTGCGCCGGATCGACATCTTCTTCGCGATCGTGTTCAGCGCGTTCTTCGTCACGTCCCTGATCAGCGACCTGCTGCCGACCGTCGGCGTGAACTTCTCGCACCCGACCGGCAACTTCTTCGTCGACTCCAACTACTGGTACGCGCACGACGCCGACCCGCTGTTCATGCACCCGCCGGCGTGGATGCGCATCGTCACCGGCCTCTCGGCGTTCGGGTACATGCCCTTCTACGCCGTGCTGGTGTACGCGCTGCTCACCGGCCGCAACTGGATCCAGCTGCCCGCGGTGATCTACGCGACCATGATCGTCTCGCTGACCGGCATCGTCGTGTTCGGCGTCGAGTTCTTCGGCGAACCACAGTGGCGCACCCCGGACCCGGCCAAGTTCCTGCCGTTCAACCTGCCCTACGTCCTGGTCCCGCTGCTCCTGCTCATCCGCATGCGCAAGCCCGACCCGTTCGTCCGGAAATTTTGAGAAGCACGCTTCTCATAATTAGAGTTATGATAAGTCCGTGACTACGCTTCCACGGCCAGCAGATATGTTCGATCGTGTTCGAGAGTGGCAGGCGCTATGCAAGTTCGCCACCGATCAGGGCGCCGGCGCCACGCTCGGGGTGGTCTCCGGTCGACGCCGGCAAGGCAAGTCATACCTGCTCAAAGCGCTGTGCGAGGCAACGGGAGGGTTCTACTTCACGGCAGAAGAGGCGGCCGATGGCGAGTCGCTGCGCCAGATCAGCGCCGCACTCACCGCCTATCTCGACCTACCCGCTCCGATCGTCTATGACGACTGGCACGACGTGATCGACACGCTGCTGACGCTCGGCAACGACAGGCCGGTCCCCGTGGTGATCGACGAGTTTCCGTACCTGGCGCGGGCGAAGCCGTCGCTGCCGTCGATCATCCAGAACGCGTACGGCCCGCTGCGCCCCGAAAAGGATCGAAGTCGGACGCGGTTGCTGCTGTGCGGGTCGGCCATGTCGTTCATGGGGCGGTTGCTCGGGGGCCAAGCGCCGCTGAGGGGGCGGGCCGGGCTGGAACTGATCGTACCCACTCTCGATCATCAGCTCGCCGCCGAGTTCTGGGGCGTCGAGGATCCGGTGACCGCGTTGAAAGTGAACGCGATCGTCGGCGGCACGCCCGCATACCGACGCGAGTTCGTCCGCGCCGACATACCAGCGGGGCCTGACGACTTCGACTCCTGGGTGGCCCGCACCGTCTTCTCCCCGGCCAGCGCACTGTTCCGCGAGGCTCGCTATCTCGTCGCTGACGAACCCGAACTACGTGACGGCGCGCTCTACCATTCCGTGCTGGCGGCGATCGCAAACGGCAACGCGCACCGGGGCGGCATCGCGAGCTATCTCGGCCGCAAGTCGAACGAACTGGCGCACCCGCTGAATCTGCTGGAGGACTGCGGCTTCATCACGCGCGAACCGGACGCGTTCAAGGACAACCGGACGAGTTTCCGGATCGCCGAGCCGCTGGTGACCTTCTACCACGCGGTGATGCGGCCGATCTGGTCCCAACTTGAGGGAGCGCTCGACACCTCCGAGTTGTGGCGACGCTCGCAGCAGCGCTTTGTCGGCAACGTGCTTGGTCCCCACTTCGAACACGTATGTCGATTCTGGACGCACTTCTTCGCCGAGGACGAGCTGTTCGGCGACCACGCCTTTGGGGTCGGCTCGGGCACGGTGAACGATCCGGCCAGGCAGACCATGCACGAACTTGACGTGGTCGCGTTCGGATTCGACGACGACAGCCGCCGCCCGCTGCTCGCCATCGGCGAGTGCAAGTGGGGCGACGTGATGGGTATCGGGCATCTGGAACGGCTCGCCCGGATCAAGGCGCTGATCGTTGCGCAGGACAAGTACTACGCTGCCGAGTCCGCGAAGCTGACCTGTTTCAGCGCGGCCGGGTTCACCGACGAGCTGCGGGAGCGGGCGGCGAACTCGCCTGATGTGGTGCTGGTGGGTGCGGCCGACCTCTACCGCTAGAACGGCCAGCCACTGTATCCCTAGAACGGCCAGCCTAGGCGTGGCAGGTGCAGGGCGGAGTCGACGGCAAGGGCGATGAAGACCAGCATCAGGTAGGTGTTGGACACGTGGAACAACACCATCGGGTTGTTCTTCGCGTCACGTACGACCGCGTGGTGCAGGCGGTGGGCGGTGATCAGGAACCAGCCGCCGAACAGGACCGCGAACGCGGCGTAGACCCAGCCGGTGGCCGGGATCAGGGCGAGCGTGCAGGCGACCATGACCCACGAGTAGATGATGATCTGCCGGGAGACCTGGGCGGGCGTCTTGACCACCGGCAGCATCGGCACACCGGCGGCCTTGTAGTCGTCGCGGAACTTCATGGCCAGGGCCCAGAAGTGCGGCGGGGTCCAGAGGAAGATCACGCCGAACATGACGAACGCCGGCCACGAGAGACTGTCGGTGACCGCGGCCCAGCCGCACAGCACCGGCATGCAGCCGGCCGCGCCGCCCCAGACGATGTTCTGTGATGTCCGTCGCTTCAACACCATGGTGTAGACGAGGACGTAGAAGACGTTCGCGCCGGTGGCCAGGCACGCGGTGAGCAGGTTGGTGGTCGGCCAGAGCAGGGCGAAGCTGCCGATGCCGAGCACGAGGCCGAAGATCAGCGCGCTGCGCGGGGGCACGGTGTGCTTGACCAGCGGACGGGCTTTGGTGCGTTTCATCACAGCGTCGATGTCGGCGTCGAACACGCAGTTGAGCGCGTTGGCGCTGCCCGCGGCCATGGTGCCGCCGATCAGCGTGACGAGCACCAGCCAGGGTGACGGGAAACCGCGCGCGGCCAGGAACATCGACGGGATGGTGGTGACCAGGAGCAGCTCGATGACACGTGGTTTGGTCAGCGCGACGTAAGCACGCACTACATCCATCGGTCGCCGAACCGGCGTTTCGGCGGTGCCGGTGACGTCCGCGGGCGCTGTCACGACGCGCAGTCCTTTCCAGCTCGACAACAGTCGGCGAACGCAGCAGGAACTCTTCTCCCCGGGGAGCTGCTGCCCGAATGCCGAGCCTTTCCTGATCGCAATCGCCCAGGCAGCGGCGTCACGCGCCGGTGCTGGACACACTGCTTGGTCATCAGGATGTTAATCCGGGTAAATGGCGCCGCCCGCACTGGGTTACCGGAGTCGAACGGCTCGTGCCTTGAGATCACACGAGGGCCACGGCAGTACTACGCTGGCCCCGACGAGGGAGAACCCTGGGTTTCTCCGCGCTGTTCCGCGCGTCGGGATCGATCGAGATCCGCATCGAGAGTCGCGGTGGGGCAAGGCTGCGGGGACGCCCACGTACGACTCGAGAGTGGGAGCAGCGGTCCGTGTCTGAACAACAAGACCTCACCCGTCTTACCACCGCCATTGTGCCCGAGGACTGGACCGAGCTGGACAAGCGTGCGGTCGACACGGTTCGGGTGCTGGCGGCCGATGCGGTGCAGAAGGTGGGCAACGGTCACCCCGGCACGGCCATGAGCCTGGCGCCGACGGCATATGCGCTGTTCCAGCGGGTGATGCGGCACGACCCGAGCGACCCGGACTGGACCGGGCGGGACCGGTTCGTGCTCTCCTGTGGGCACAGCAGCCTGACCCTCTACATCCAGCTGTTCCTTTCCGGTTACGGCCTCCAACTGTCGGACCTGGAGGCGCTGCGCACCTGGGGTTCGCTGACCCCGGGTCACCCGGAGCACGGGCACACCCGCGGTGTGGAGATCACCACCGGACCGCTCGGCCAGGGCCTGGCCTCCGCGGTCGGCATGGCGATGGCGTCGCGGCGCGAGCGCGGCCTGTTCGACCCGGACACGCCGGCCGGCGAGAGCCCGTTCGACCACCACATCTGGGTGCTGGCCTCAGACGGTGACATCGAGGAGGGCGTCACCTCGGAGGCGTCGCAGATCGCGGGCGTGCAGCAGCTGGGCAACCTGACGGTGATCTACGACAGCAACCACATCTCGATCGAGGACGACACCAGGATCGCGCTGGGCGAGGACACCGGCAAGCGCTACGAGGCCTACGGCTGGCACGTGCAGCACGTCGAGGGTGGCGAGAACGTCACCGCCATCCTCGAAGCGATCGAGAACGCCAAGGCGGAGACCGACCGGCCGTCGATCATCATCCTGCACACGATCATCGGCTACCCGGCACCGACCAAGATGAACACCGGCAAGGCGCACGGTGCCGCGCTCGGCGCGGACGAGGTCGCCGAGGTGAAGAAGGTCCTCGGGTTCGACCCGGACCGCAGCTTCGAGGTCGCCGACGAGGTGCTCGCGCACGCCCGCGAGGTGGTGGAGCGCGGCAAGGCGGCGCACGCCCAATGGCAGATCGGCTTCGACAAGTGGGCCGCCAACAACACCGAGCGCAAGGCGCTGTTCGACCGGCTGACCAGCCGCAGGCTGCCCGAGGGCTGGGCCGACAAGCTGCCGAGCTGGGACGTCGACCCGAAGGGCGTCGCGACCCGCAAGGCGTCCAACGCGGTGCTCAACGCGCTGGCCGACGTGCTGCCGGAACTGTGGGGCGGCTCGGCCGACCTGGCCGAGAGCAACAACACCACGATGGCGGGCGCGGACTCGTTCGGCCCGGAGTCGATCGCGACCAAGGAGTGGAACGCGCACCCCTACGGCCGGACGCTGCACTTCGGCATCCGCGAGCACGCGATGGGCTCGATCCTGTCCGGCATCGCGCTGCACGGCCCGACCCGCCCCTACGGCGGCACGTTCCTCACCTTCAGCGACTACATGCGGGGCGCGATCCGGCTGGCGTCGCTGATGAACATCCCGGTGACCTACGTGTGGACGCACGACTCGATCGGTCTGGGCGAGGACGGCCCGACGCACCAGCCGATCGAGCACGTCGCCGCGCTGCGGGCGATCCCGAACCTGTGCCTCGTGCGGCCCGGCGACGCGAACGAGACCGCGGCGGCCTGGAAAGCGCTGCTGGAGCAGCGCCGCCCGACCGGTATCGCGCTGACCCGGCAGAACCTGCCGGTGCTGGAAGGCACCAGCAGCGACGGCGTGGCCAGGGGCGGTTATGTATTGGCCGACGCGGAATCGGGTACGCCGGACGTGGTGCTGATCGCGACCGGTTCTGAGCTGCAGCTCGCGGTCGAGGGCCGGGCGGCCCTCGCCGAGCAGGGCATCTCCGCGCGCGTGGTGTCCATGCCGTGTGTCGAGTGGTTCCTGGATCAGGACCAGTCCTATCAGGACAGTGTGCTGCCGCCGTCGGTCACGGCCCGGGTGTCCATCGAGGCCGGTATCGCGCAGCCGTGGTACCGCTTCCTGGGCGGCGCGGGCGAGGCGGTGTCCATCGAGCACTACGGCGCTTCCGCGGACTACAAGACGCTGTTCCGGGAGTTCGGTTTCACCACTGAGCATGTTGTCGACGCGGCCAAGCGATCCATCCAGCGCGCCAAGAACTAGAAGGAGTATGCGACGTGAGCAACACTGACCGATTGGCGCAGCTGAGCGCCGCCGGTGTGTCGATCTGGCTGGACGACCTGTCCAGGACCCGGTTGACCTCCGGGAACCTGGCCGAACTGATCCGCGACAAGCACGTCGTCGGGGTGACCACCAACCCGACGATCTTCGCCAACGCGATCACCCACGGCGATGCCTACGACGAGCAGGTCCGGGAGCTGGCCGCGCGCGACGCGTCGCCGGACGAGGCGATCCGCGAGATCACCACGACCGACGTGCGCAACGGCTGCGACGCGTTCCGCGCCACCTGGGAGGCGACCAACCGGGTCGACGGCCGGGTGTCGATCGAGGTGGACCCGCGCTTCGCGCATGACACCGACAAGACCGTGGCGCAGGCGGCGGACCTGTGGAAGACGGTGGACCGGCCGAACCTGTTCATCAAGATCCCGGCGACGCCCGAGGGCATCCCGGCGATCACCGCGACGATCGCCGAGGGCATCAACGTCAACGTGACGCTGATCTTCTCGGTGCAGCGCTACCGCGAGGTGATGGACGCCTACCTCACCGGTCTTGAGCAGGCCAAGGCCAACGGCCACGACCTGAACACGATCGACTCGGTCGCCTCGTTCTTCGTGTCCCGGGTGGACACCGAGGTGGACAAGCGGATCGACGCGCTGGGCACGTCCGAGGCGCACGCGCTGCGCGGTGAGGCCGCGATCGCGAACGCGCGGCTGGCCTACCAGGCCTACGAAGAGGTCATCGCGACCGACCGGTGGCAGGCGCTGGCCGCGGCCGGTGCCCGCGTGCAGCGTCCACTGTGGGCGTCGACCGGCGTGAAGGACCCGTCCTACAAGGACACCCGCTACGTCGACGAACTGGTCACCGACAACGTGGTGAACACCATGCCGGAGAAGACCATGGACGCGGTGGCCGACCACAGCGAGATCACCGGCGACACGATCCGGGGCAACTACGAGGCGGCCCAGGAGGCGTTCGACGCGCTGGCCGAGGCCGGGATCGACATCGACGACGTGTACCAGGTCCTTGAGGACGAGGGCGTGGACAAGTTCGACAAGTCCTGGACCGAGCTGATCGACTCGGTCACCGACCAACTGGCCAAAGCGAAGGGCTGAATCCTCACAATGGCGGGACAGAACGTACAAGTTCAGGTCGTCGATCAGAAGCTGGCCGAAGAGGCCGCCGCGATCGCGGCCCGGTTGGCCGAGGAGCAGGTGGCCAGCAAGACGACCGCGCAGGACCCCACGCTGTGGGGTCCGGACGCGGAGCACGAGGCGTCGATCCGGCTGTCCTGGGTGACGCTGGCCAAGACGTCGCGGCCGCTGGTCGGCGAGATCGAGGCGCTGCGTGGTGAGCTGCACGCCGAGGGCGTGGACCGGGTCGTGCTGGCCGGCATGGGTGGTTCGTCGCTGGCGCCGGAGGTGATCAGCAACACCGCGGGCGTGCCGCTGGTGGTGCTGGACACCACCGACGCGGCGCAGGTCGCGGACGCGCTGGCCGGTGACCTGACCCGCACGGTGCTGGTGGTCTCCTCCAAGTCCGGTGGGACGCTGGAGACCGACAGCCACCGGCGGATCTTCACCACGGCGTTCACCGACGCCGGGATCGACGCGGCCAGTCGCATCGTGGTCGTGACCGACCCGGGGTCGCCGCTGGAGAAGCTGTCCGAGGATCTGGGCTACCGCAGGACCTTCCGGGCCGATCCGCATGTCGGTGGCCGGTACTCGGCGCTGACCGCGTTCGGCCTCGTGCCCGCCGGTCTGGCCGGCGCGGACATCGCGGCCTTGCTCGACGAGGCCGCGGCGGCCGCCGCCGTGCTGTCCCAGGACAACGCCGACAACCCCGGTCTGGTCCTCGGCGCGGCGCTCGGTGCCGCGCACAGCACCGGCGCGGAAAAGGTGGTACTGGCCGATTCCGGTTCCGGCATCAAGGGTTTCGCCGACTGGGCCGAGCAGCTGATCGCCGAGTCGACCGGCAAGAACGGCACCGGCCTGCTGCCGGTCGCGGTGGAGGGCATCGACGCGCCGGGCTTCGTGGACGCGGGCACCGACGCGACGGCCGTCGCGATCGGACCGGCCGAGGGCGCGGCGAAGATCAGCACCGACGGTCCGCTCGGCGGCCTCATGTTGTTGTGGGAGTACGCCACCTCGACCGCGGGGCGCCTGCTCGGCATCAACCCGTTCGACCAGCCCGACGTCGAGGCGGCCAAGGCCGCCGCTCGGTCCCTTTTGGACAAGCCGGCCGGCTCCGACGACAAGGACACGCCGCTGGCCACCGACGGGGTGATCGAGATCCACCCGTCCGATGGCTGGTTCCCGTCCGGTGTGGACACTGTGAGCGGCG
>DATFHN010000036.1:0-32898 GCA_035248365.1 Pseudonocardiaceae bacterium
GGAGTCTATCCCGTCCGTGTCAGTCAGCCGAACCCGATGCCGGTGCGACCTGCCCCACGTCTCCGGATCGAGACTCTTCGGGGTCGGGCGGAGCGGCGTCGCTGCGGATGTCGATGCGCCAGCCGGTCAGGCGGGCGGCGAGGCGGGCGTTCTGGCCCTCCTTGCCGATCGCCAGCGACAGCTGGAAGTCCGGCACGACGACACGGGCGGTCTTCGCCCGCTCGTCGACCACCTTGACCGAGATCACCTTGGCCGGCGACAGCGCGTTGCCGACGAAGGTGGCCGGGTCGTCGGAGTGGTCGATGATGTCGATCTTCTCCCCGAGCAGCTCGCTCATCACGTTGCGCACCCGGGCCCCCATCGGGCCGATGCACGCGCCCTTGGCGTTCACACCGGGCACGGTCGAGCGGACCGCGATCTTGGACCGGTGGCCGGCCTCGCGGGCGACCGCGGCGATCTCCACGGTGCCGTCGGCGATCTCCGGTACTTCGAGCGCGAACAGCCGCCGCACCAGGTTCGGGTGCGTACGGCTCAACGTGATCTGGGTCCCGCGCATTCCCCGCGACACGGTCACCACGTAGCACTTGAGCCGGGTGCCGTGGTCGTAACTTTCACCGGGCACCTGCTCGGCGGGCGGCAGGATGCCCTCGATCCCGCCGACCTGCACCACGACCATGCCGCGCTGGTTGGCCCGCGCGTCACGCTGCACGACGCCCGCGATCAGCTCGCCCTCCTTGGCGGCGAACTCCCCGAAGGTGCGCTCGTGCTCGGCGTCGCGCAGCCGCTGCAGGATGACCTGGCGCGCGGTGGTCGCGGCGATCCGGCCGAAGCCCTCCGGGGTGTCGTCCCACTCCTGCAGGACCTCGCCCTCGGGCCCGACCTCCTGCGCGAGCACCCGCACCACGCCGGTCTTGCGGTCCACGTCGATGCGCGCGTGCGCCTGGTGTCCCTCGGTGTGCCGGTACGCGGTGAGCAGCGCGGTCTCGATGGCCTCGATGACGGTCTCGAAGGGGATGTCCTTGTCCCGCTCGATCGCTCGCAGCGCGGCGATGTCCACGTTCACAGCGACCCCTCCTTTGTGTCCTGGCTGTTGTTGCCGCGTTCCAGCAGCAGCAGTTCCGCGCTCGGTGGCTGGCGGAACTCGATCTCCACGGCCGCTTTGGCCACGCTGGCATAGTCCACCCGGCGCAGCGTTCCGTCGACCAACATGTCCACGCCCGCCTCGTCGGCATCGCCGACCCGGCCGACGAACTCGACCCCGTCGCGCCTGCGCACCTTCACCAGGCGCAGCCGGGCCCGCCGCCAGTGCCGTGGCTTGGTCAGCGGACGTTCGACGCCGGGCGAGGTCACTTCGAGGGTGTACGCGCCGGCCAGGATGTCCTCGTTGGCGTCGAGCGCGGCCGAGACGACCCGGCTGGCCTCGGAGAGCAGGTCCAGTTCGACGCCGTCGTCCGCGTCGACGACCACCTTCACCAGCCGCCTGCGGCCGGCCACGGTGACGTCCAGGGCCTCCAGGTCGAAACCGAGCGTGCCGACGGCTTGCGCCACAACCGGCGCGAGACGGCCCAAGATGTCCTCGCGCGCTCCGGCTGCTCCGCTGCCGTGCTGCTGGCTGGACACGTGCGCACTCCTCACTTTCGCCCGGCCGCCTTCGTCGCGTCTCGTGCTGGCCACGCACGACGACACCGACCGACGAGACGAGTTCGGCGGCCGTGGTCGCCCAGCGTATCGTGTCCCGCTGATTCGGCAGGGCAGGACGCTGGCAGGATGGGTCACCGTGAGTGGCCGACGATCATCTGGAATGTCCCGGCGGAGCGCGCTGCGCTTCGGCGCCCTGGCGCTCCTGGCCCCGCCGTTGCTCGCCGCGTGCGGCCCGGACGACACCACCAAGCGCAACGGCGTCGACCAGCTGACCGCGTTCTACTCCGCCGCCCTCGCCGACGTGGCCACCGCGAACGCCGCCGCCAAGGCCTTTCCCGCTGACGCGCCCACGTTCCAGGTGCTCGCCCAGGTCCGGCAGGCCCATGCGACCGCGCTGGCCCGCGAGATCAGCCGCGCCGCCGCCAGCACCACCACCCCAGCCGCCCCGCAGACCGCGGCGCCGCAGGTCGGCGGCGACGAGAGCGGCGCGATCACCGCGATGGTGGCCGCGCTGAACAAGAGCGCGTCATCGACTTTGGTGCAGGAGGTGCCGCGCTATCGGGCGGGACTGGTCGCGTCGATCTGCGGTGGCTGCGCCAGCGTGGCGTGGGCGCTGACCGGCTCGCCGGTGCCCAGCCCGGCGCAGACCGATCAGCTGCTGCCCGCAGGCGCGACCCCGCCCAGTGGCCTGCCGAGCGACACCCTGGACGCGCTGCAGAAGGCGCTGGCCGCCGAACACGCCGCGTTCTGGGTCTGCGGCACCGCGGACACGTTCGTCTCCGGCAGCCCGGTCGACACCGCGACCACCGCGCACCAGGTGCGCAGGGACACCGCGGAGCAGATCATCTCGGCCGGCGGCGGTACCCCGCAGCAGTCTCAGGCCGCGTACACGACGCCGCAGCCGATCACCAACCAGACCTCGGCGCTGGCCGCGCTGGCCGTCGCCGAGCAGGACGCGACGGTGGCCTGGCGGGCGGTCGCGGAGAACACCGACGACAAGACGCTGCGCTCGGTCGCGCTGGCCGGGCTGACCGGCGCGGTGCTCTGGCAGACCAGCTGGCGCCACCTGGCCGGGATCGCGCCCGCCTCGATCGCGATGCCGGGCCAGCCCGCCTAGCGGCCCCAGCATCTGCCTGCCCGGCCAACCCGCCCAGCGGCCAAGCTTCTCTATGCAGGGCCAGCCCGCCTAGCGGCCCAGCTTCTGTATGCAGGGCCAGCCTGCCCAGCGGCCGAGCATCTGCCTGCCCGGCCAGCCTGGTTAGCGGCCCTGCCCGGCCAGCCTGGTTAGCGGCCGAGCTTCTGGTTGAGCGCGTCCTCGCTGACCGCCTGGAGTTCGTTCTTGGCGGCCGGCTGCTTGCTCAGGTTCTTGTCCTCGTTGCCGTTGAAGAACTCGGTCATCACGATCACGTCGACGTTGCCGTAAGCCTTGGACGCGTAGCCGCCCGCCTGGAGGTTGGCCGGGCCGCTCGGCACCGGGTAGCCCTCCTCGACCTGGTCCTCCACGTGCCCGCTGCCGGTGGCGTTGCTGATCTGGTCGAGCTGGCGGGCGTCGGCCGCGCTGCCCATCTTCACGACCGCGATCGAGGTGAGCACCTTGTCGTTGTCGGGCAGGGTGGTCGTCCAGAGCGAGCGGGTCAGCGAGACGCACTGGTGACTGGACAGGAAGCTCTTGACCTCGTTGGTCGCGTGATCGGCGCAGTCGCCGACCTGGGCGGCGGCCACGTAGGCGGTGAAGCTGTACTTGCCTGCCTGCTGGGTGGGCGGGCCCGCGTTCTGGGTCTGCACCGGCGCCTGGTTGTGCGTCACGAACCACACGAACCCGGACACCAGGGCCACGCCGAACAGACCGAGGCCCTTGAGGGTGTAGTCCATCGCCTTGGACCGGGGCGGCTTCGGCGGTGGGGCCTGCTGCTGGAGCGGGACCTGCTGGGGTCCCTGTTGCGCAGGGAATGCGCCCGAGTGCAGGTCCGGTGGTGGTGCGCCCAGTGCCTGCATCGGCATCAACGACGTGCCATGCGGAGCTCTCCCCTGCGGTGGCATGGGGGCCCGCCGGTCATACTGCTCGGCCACAACGAACCACCGTAACGGGTGAACGTGTGGCATGCACCGTCAGCTCACCCTTATCAGCGGGCTCTCAGTTACCCGAGACCGAGCCGCAACAGGCCGTCGAAGGCGCGGTCGGGCAGCAGCCAGCGCAGGAAGATGCCGGGCTTGGCGCCGACACCCAGTGCGTAGCGGGTCCTCGGCCTGCGGGTGGTGGCCGCGCGGACGATCGCATTGCCGATGACCTTGGGGTCGGAACTGAGCCTGCTGCCCGCACCGCGTTCGAACTGCCTGGACATCCGCTCGACCGGCTTGGCGTACGCGCCTGCCCCTGAGGTTTTGCGCAGGTTCTCCATGGCGATGCCGCCCCATTCGGTGCGGATGGCGCCCGGCTCGATCACCACCACGTCGACGCCGAAGGGCCGCAGCTCGTTGCGCAGCGAGTCGCTCAGCGCTTCCAGCGCGAACTTGGTGCCGTGGTACCAGCCGCCGAAGGGCGTGTAGATCTTGCCGCCCATCGAGGTGATGTTGATGATCCGGCCGCTGCCCTGGGCGCGCATGTGCGGTGCGACCAGCTGGATCAGCTGGGCGGCGCCGAAGACGTTGACCTCGAACTGGTAGCGGGCCTCCTCGAGCGGGACGTCCTCGACGGCGCCGTAGGAGCCGTAGCCCGCGTTGTTGACCAGCACGTCGATCCGGCCGTGGTCGTCGATGATCCGGCGCACGCCGTCGGCCATCGACGTCGCGTCGGTGACGTCCATGGCGAGCACGTGCACGCCCGCGTTGGCCAGGTCCTTCATCTTCTCGACCCGGCGGGCCGCGCCGTAGACGGTGTAGCCGAGTTCGTGCAGCTGCCGCGCCGCCGACTCGCCGATTCCGGACGATGCCCCGGTGACCAGGGCGACTTTCTCGGTCATACCGACCTCCTCGAACTAACCTGAACTAGCGTTCACCATCATCATGAACCATGGTTCATCTTCTTCGCAACCCCAAAGTGAACTAGGCTTCATCTTGAGGAGGTGACCGTGGCCGACGAACGACCGCTGCGCGCCGATGCCGCCCGCAACCGCGCCAAGATCCTGGGCGCGGCCCGCGCGCAGATCACCCGGCACGGGCCGGAGGTGTCGATGGACGCCATCGCCGAGGCCGCCGGAGTCGCGGTCGGCACCCTCTACCGGCATTACCCGGACAAGACCGCCCTGGTCGGCGCCGTGCTGGCCGAGCACATGGCCGAACTGGCCCGGTTCACCGAGGAGGCGCAGGCGCGGGTCGTCGCGGGCGCCGACGCCATGGCCGAACTGCGCGAGCTGATCTACGCGGTGATCGAGCAGGCCGCGCGAGACGCCGCGGTCAAGGCCGCCGCCCAGCGGTTCGGCGCGGATGTCGCGGGCCAGCCCGGCGAGGAACGCGCGGCCGCCGCGTTGCAGCGATTGATCGACGCGGCCAAGGCGGGCGGCCAACTGCATCCTGACGTGACCATCGACGACTTCATCATGCTGCTGGCCACGGTTCCGCTGGACGCACCGGCGGAAACCCGGGCCCGCTGGCTCGCCCTGGTGATGCCCGGCCTGACTACCGCCGGTCGTCCGCCGGGCTGAGTACGGTGAGCGCGTGCACAGCGAGGAGATCCAGATCCGCACCGGCCCCGTCGAGGTCGTCCACGACCTGACCAGGGAGTGCCAGCGTTTCGTCGACGGCATCGAGCACGCCGAGGGCCTGCTGCACGTCTGGGTTCCGCACGCGACCGCGGGCCTGGCCATCCTGGAGACCGGCGCGGGCAGCGACGACGATCTGCTGGCCGCGCTGCGCGACCTGCTGCCCCCGGACGACCGCTGGCGGCACCGGCACGGCTCGCCCGGCCACGGCCGCGACCACGTGCTGCCCGCGCTGCTCCCGCCCTATGCCTCGATTCCGGTGCTCGGCGGCGTGCTCGCGCTGGGCACCTGGCAGTCGATCTGTCTGGTCGACACCAATGTGGACAACCCGGTTCGCCGCGTCCGGTTGAGTTTCCTGGCAGGCTGAGATGAAGGTCCTGATTCCGTTGCCGGACCGCGACTTCGACACCACCGAGGTCGCCGTGCCCTGGCGCGTCCTGACCGAACTCGGTCACGAGATCGCCTTCGCCACCGAGCGCGGCGGCACCGCCCCGGCCTGCGATCCGTTGCTGCTCACCGGAGTCCTGTTCGGCCAGCTCGGCGCGGAACCGCCCGCCATCGCCGACTATCGGGCGCTCACCGCATCACCCGAATTCGGCAAACCCCTGGCCTGGGCCGATCTCGCCCCCGCTGACTACGACGGCCTGCTGCTGCCCGGCGGGCACGCGCCCGGCATGCGGCAGTACCTGGGTTCGGCGCAACTGCGCCATCAGGTGGCCGCGTTCTGGCAACTGGACCGGCCGGTCGCCGCGATCTGCCACGGCGTGCTGGTGCTGGCCAGGACCGCCGATCCGGCCACCGGCACGAGTGTGCTGCACGAGCGGCGCAGCACCTGCCTGCCCAAGTACCTGGAGCGCGGCGCGTACTACGCCACCGCCTGGCGGCGCGGCCGCTACTACCGCACCTATCCGTCCTATGTGGAGGATGAGGTCCGGGAGGCGCTCGGCGATCCGGCCCGGTTCGAGCGCGGCCCGCGCACCTTGACCCGGGGCACGGAAACCGACGACACGCACGCGTTCACCGTGCTGGACGGCAACTACCTGTCCGCGCGCTGGCCCGGCGACGCCTACCTGTTCGCCCGCCGGTTCCACGAGTTGCTGGCCTGATGGAGCAACCCGACGAGCAGGCGCCACCATCGCCGGGTCGGCGCCGACTCGGTTTCGCCCTGCTCGTCGTCGCGCTGCTCAGTTTCCTGGCGGGTACCGGTTCGCTCGTTCTGCGCCACACGGGCACCCAGCCGATCACCGGCCAGGCCGTGGTCGGCCAACCGCCGCCGCTCGGGCCGCACCCGGACTGGACCACGTTGATCAACCCGGACGGCAAGCTGGAGTACCAGATCCCGCCGACCGGCTGGCGCCCGGAAAACGCGGCGGGCGGCAACGTCGGCCAGGTGCGACTGCGCCAGGGCGCCTACTTCACCGCCTACACCTGCGGTTCGCCCGCCCAGCTCTACCAGCGCGGCCAGCTCGGCAGCGGCTCGACGCCCAAGACCGACCCGACCGTGCTGGCCACCAGCCTCGCCCGCCTGGCCGCGACGAACTACTACACCCCGCCAGGCAGCACGACCGCCCCGCTGATCACCGTGGCCGGCGCGGAACCCGTGCAGCGCACGATGGCCGACGGCACCTCGGTGAGCGGCGTGCAGGTCGAGGCCATCGCCAACCAGCAGGCCGATCCGTGCCTGGCCAGCGAGGGCGCGGTGCTGGTGCTGGTGCTGGCGTTGGCCGATCGGGACGCGGTGCTGGTGGTCGACGGCGACACCCGGGGCGGTCCGGCCAGCCCGCCGCCCGCGACCGTCGATCAGCTCCAGGCGATCCTCGACACAGCCACCCCGACCGGGCGTTAATGGCTGTCAGGATGGGCGCGTGACCGATTCGCGCGCCCTCGTGTTCTGGGACATCGACCTCACCCTGATCGACGCGCGGCGGATCGGCGCGAGCTGGTTTCGCACCGCGCTCACCGAGGTGACCGGCGAGCAGCTCACCGAAATCCCCTCCTTCGCCGGCCGCACCGATCGCTGGATCACCGCGGAGATGCTGCGCCGGATCGGCCGGGCCGCGACCGAGGATGAGATCGACGCGGTGCAGCGCGCCGTCATCGCGTTGGCCGACCGCCAGCACCCCGACATCGCCGAGGTCGCCGTGGAGCTGCCCGGGGTGAGTGCCGCGCTGCGCGCGATCGCCGGGTTGCCGGGCGTGGTGCAGAGCCTGGTCACCGGCAACCTGGCGCCGGTCGCGGCCTACAAGGTCGCCGCGTTCGGCCTTGACACCTACCTCGACCTGCCGATCGGCGGCTACGGCGAGGTCTCCGAGCTGCGCGCCGACCTGCTCGGCGACGCGCTGGCCAAGGCCACGGCCAAGTACGGCGAGTTCGCGCCGGATGCGGTGTTCGTCATCGGCGACACCCCGCACGACATCGACGCCGCGCTCGCCCACAAGGCCCGCGCGATCGCGGTGGCCACCGGCCGCTTCAGCGCCGAGGAACTGCGCGCGGCAGGCGCCCACACCGTCCTGCCCGACCTCACCGACACCGGGAAGGTGCTGGCGCTACTGGGTAACTAGCCCACCGAGCAGGCTGTGCGCGCAATCGAGCACGGTCTGCCGGATCGGGCGCGGCGCGAAGTCCAAAATGGACTGCGCTGCGGTGGTGTCGAACTCGCTGCGCCGCCCGAGATCCCCGCGCATCTGCCGCAGCGACGGATTGCCCAGCGCGACAAGGCGAACCAGTAGCGTCGGCAGCATCCTGGTCGGCACCTTGGCCGCGGCCGAACCGAGTTCGGCGCGCAGGAGGTCGGCGACCTGGCTCAGCCACAGGAATTCGTTGGCCACCAGGAACCTCCGCCCGCCCGCCTCCGGCGCCAGCATCGCGGCGAGGTGCGCGTCGGCCACGTCGCGCACGTCCACGAAGGAGAACCCGAGCCGCGGAATGCCCGGCGCCGTCCCCTCCAGCAGCTGGCTCACCGCCTGCACCGAGTACGCGGAGTGGCTGTCCCGCAAGGGTCCCAGGATTGCGCCGGGCAGGATGGTGGTCAGCTTCGAGCGATCGCCCGCGACCAGTTGCCAGGCCGCCTGTTCGGCCAGCGTCTTGGATCGCGCGTAGGTGCTCGCCCGCGCATCGCGCACGTCGGTCCAGGTCGACTCGTCGAACACCTGTTGCCTGCCCGCGCCAGGCAGATGCCGCACGGTCGCGCTCGACGAGGTCAGCACCACCCGTGACACGCCCGCCCGCAACGCGGCGCTGAGCACCCGGCGCGTCCCCTCCACCGCCGGGATCATCAGCTCGTCCGGGTTACGCGGCTGCGCGACCGGGAACGGCGACGCGGTGTGCAGCACGTAGTCGCACCCGTCGACCGCCTCGGCCCAGCCCGCGTCCCTGGTCAGCTCGGCGACCAGCACGGTCAGCATCGCGTCGTCGACGTCATCGGGCCCGCTGCGCGCGGCCACCCGCACTCCGTCGGCCTTGTCGGCCGAACGCACCGTGGTCCGCACCCGGTAGCCACGGCGCAGCAGCTCGTACACGCACCAGCCGCCCAGGAAACCCGAGCCGCCGGTGACCAAAACCGTCTCCGTCATGCCTCAAGTTAACGCTTGTACATGTACGATCGTCAACATAACTCTTCGGTAAGGTTCGGAGGGTGACGACCAGCCGCCCGCGCAGCAAACGAGGTGAAGGGGACGGGCTGCGCGATGCCCTGCTCGACGCGGCGGCGCGGCTTCTCGACGCCTCCGGCGACGTCGACGGCCTGTCCGTGCGGGCGGTGACGGCGGCGGCAGGTGTCAGCCCGACCGCGCTCTACCTGCACTTCGGTGACAAGGCCGCGCTCGTGCACGCGGTGAAGACCCGCTGCCTGGCCGAACTCGGCGGCGAACTGCGCGCCGCGCGAGCCGCCAACGACGGCGACATCGAGGCCCAGCTGATCGCGATGGGCGCGAGCTACCTGCGTTACGCCGAGGAACATCCCGGCCACTACGCCATGCTCTTCCACACCGAACTCGGCTCCGACGAGCGCCACGATCCGCCGGAAGACGTGCGCACCGCCTCCCGCGCGGCCCTGCAACTGCTGGTCGACGTGTTCGCCCAGCGGCTCGATCCGCCCGCCGCCTACCAGGCCACCATGACGATGTGGACCGGCCTGCACGGCCGGGCCCACCTGGCCAAGGCCCTGCCGTGGATGGAGCTGCCGGACCAGCGCAGCTACCTGGCCGCGCTGGTTCAGCAGACGCTCAGGAGTTGATCAGCTCGACCAGATGCGCGACGACCGACTCCACCGGCACGTCCGCGCGCTCGCCGCTGGCCCGGTCCTTGACCTCGACCACGCCGTTGGCCAGGCCGCGGCCGACCACGACGATGGTCGGCACGCCGATCAGCTCGGCGTCCGCGAACTTCACCCCTGGGCTGACCGTGCGGTCGTCCAGCAGCACCTTGACCCCGGCCGCGTCCAGGTCGGCCGCGAGGTTCTCGGCACCGGAGCGCACGGTGTCGTCCTTGCCCGCGATCACCAGGTGCACGTCGGCGGGGGCGACCGCGCGCGGCCAGATCAGGCCGCGCTCGTCGTTGGCCTGCTCGGCGATCACCGCGACCAGGCGGGACACGCCGACGCCGTAAGAACCCATCGTGATCCGGATCGGCTTGCTGTCCGGACCGAGCGCGTCCACGTTGAACGCGTTGGTGTACTTGCGGCCCAGCTGGAAGATGTGCCCGATCTCGATGCCGCGGGCCAGGTACAGGGTGCCGTTGCCGTCCGGTGACGCGTCGCCCTCGCGCACCTCGGCGGCCTCGATGGTGCCGTCCGGGGTGAAGTCGCGGCCGGCGACCAGGTCGACGACGTGGTGGTCGGCCTTGTCGGCGCCGGTCACCCAGGCGGTGCCGGTGACGATGCGCGGGTCGACCAGGTAGCGCACGCCGTTGGCGGCCAGCGCGCCCGGTCCGATGTAGCCCTTGACCAGGAAGCTGTTCGCGGCGAAATCGGCCTCGTCCAGCAGCGCGACCTCGGCAGGCTCCAGCGCGGCTTCCAGCCGCTTCATGTCGACCTCGCGGTCGCCAGGCACGCCGACGGCCAGCAGCGTCCAGTCCTTCTCGCCCGGCGCGCGCACCTTGAGCAGCACGTTCTTCAGCGTGTCGGCCGCGGTGAACGTACGGCCCAACTCGGCCGCGTTCAGGAAGTCCACCAGGCTCTCGATGGTGGGCGTGTTCGGCGTGTGGTGGATCGAGGCCTCCGGCTTGTCCGAAGTGGACAGCGCGGGCGGTGCCGGGGTGACGACGGCTTCCACGTTCGCGGCGTAGTCCGAATCGGTGCTGCGCACGAAGGTGTCCTCGCCGTGCTCGGCGACGGCCAGGAACTCCTCGGAGGCCGAGCCGCCCATCGCGCCCGACATCGCCGAGACGATCACGTAGTTCAGGCCGAGCCGGTCGAAGATCTTGATGTAGGCGTCGCGGTGTGCCTGGTAGGAGGTGGCCAGGCCGTCGTCGTCGAGGTCGAAGGAGTAGGAGTCCTTCATCAGGAACTCGCGCCCGCGCAGGATGCCCGCGCGCGGACGCGCCTCGTCGCGGTACTTGGTCTGGACCTGGTACAGGATGACCGGGAAGTCCTTGTACGACGAGTACTCGCCCTTGACCATCAGCGCGAACAGTTCCTCGTGGGTCGGGCCGAGCAGGTAGTCCGCGCCCTTGCGGTCCTTGAGCCGGAACAGGTTCGGGCCATACTCGGTCCAGCGCCCGGTCGCCTCGTAGGGCTCGCGCGGCAGCAGCGCGGGGAACTGGATCTCCTGCGCGCCGATCGCGTCCATCTCCTCGCGGACCACGCGCTCGATGTTGCGCAGCACCCGCAGGCCCAGCGGCAGCCAGGAGAACCCGCCAGGCGCGACGCGACGGACATAACCGGCGCGGACCAGCAGCTTGTGGCTGGGCACCTCCGCGTCGGCCGGGTCCTCGCGCAGAGTACGCAGGAACAGCGACGACATCCTGGTGATCACGGCAAATCGCTCCTTGGACCGGGCAAAAGCAATGGCGACAAGCGTAGCCACCGGGACACGACCAGCTCGAACGGGTTAGCACCCTGCGATTAACCTCGTCAGCGTGCTGGTGTTGTTGCCTCCATCGGAGACCAAGGCGGACGGCGGCGACGGCGCGCCACTGGACCTGGCCGAGCTGTCCTTCCCCGAGCTGACGCCGGTCCGCGCCAAGGTCGCCGACGCGCTCGTCGAGCTGTCGCACGATCTCCCGGCCAGCCTGGCCGCGCACGGGCTGTCCGAGCGGCAGGAGGCCGAGGTCGCGCGCAACCGCGTGCTGTTCAGCTCGCCGACCATGCCCGCGCTGCGCCGCTACACCGGCGTGCTCTACGACAACCTCGACATCGCCTCGCTCACCCCGGCCCGCCTGCGGCGCGCCTCCGAGCGGCTGGCCGTGGTGTCCGCGCTGTTCGGCCTGGTCCGCGCGACCGACCCGATCCCGGCCTACCGCTGTTCCGGCGGCAGCACGCTGCCCGCGCTCGGCCCGCTGCCCGCGATCTGGCGACCGGCGATGGAGCCGGTACTGAAGGAGGTCGACGAGCTGATCGTCGACCTGCGTTCCGGCAGCTACATGGCGCTGGCCAAGATCCCCGGCGCGATCACCGTCAAGGTGGTCACCGAGGGTCCTGGCGGCAAGAGGCTGACAGTGAGCCACTTCAACAAGGCCGCCAAGGGCAGGCTGGCCCGCGTGCTCGGCACGGTCACGACCGCCCCCGACTCGGTGCGCAAGCTGCTCACGGTCGCCAACAAGGCCGGTATCGCGCTGGAACAGACCGGCGAGCACCAACTGGAACTGCTCACCGAATAAATCGGTTGCGCCCTTCGCGCGCGGTTCGGCATTCTTCGCGGGCACGTTGCCCCAACGACGATGGGAAGGGAGGGGCTAGGGATGAAGACGCCTGTCGCCCTGGACGCGGTTCGTACCCGTCCGCTCGCCCCTCTCGGTGGCCAGCTGCGCTAACCGCGCGCGCTCCGGTCGGGCGATCCCAGCCTGAACCAAGGAGCACACCACCAGTGCGCAACCAGCACCGCAAATTCCGTCTCGACGCCGATTTCGACGGCGACAACGACAGCTATCTCGACGACGCCCACGCCGACTACGCGATGGTCACCCGCGCCCGTATCCGCAAAGGGGCCGGCGAAGCCGACCCGGGCCGGCGCGGCAGGCTCACCGAGGCCGAACGTGACCGGCTCGCCCTGCTCCGCGAGGAAGACCTCAGCAACGCCCACTCGCCCACCACCGGCGACCGCTGGTCCACCTGGGAACGCGCCGAACACGGCCCGGACCCGCGCCCGGACTGGGTGATCACCGACCTGGTCGCCGAGGACACCGAACTCGGTGTGCTCAAGACCGGCAAGGAAGCCGACGTACACCTGATCAGCCGCGAGGTGCCCGGCACCGAACGGTCCACTTTGCTCGCCGCCAAGCGCTACCGCAGCAGCGATCACCGCCAGTTCCACCGGGACGCGCAATACCTGGAGGGCCGCCGGATGCGGCGCTCCCGCGAGAACCGCGCCATGGCCGGCCGCACCTCGTTCGGCCGCAACCTGATCGCCGAACAGTGGGCGGTCGCGGAATTCGCCGCGCTCGGCCAGCTCTGGGCGGCCGGCTTGCCGGTGCCGTATCCCGTTCAGCGGGACGGAACGGAAATTCTCCTGGAATTCTTCGGCTCGGCCGACGGCACCGCGGCACCTCGCCTCGTCGACACCCGGCTCGAACTCGACGAGCTGGAGCCGGTCTGGCGCTCGTTGCTGCACGGCCTCGCCGCGCTCGCCGCGCAGGGTTACACGCACGGTGACCTCTCGGCGTACAATGTCCTGTTGCACGACGGCGAGCCCGTGCTGATCGACCTGCCGCAGCTGGTCGATCTCGCGTCCAACCCGCAGGGCGTGGACCTGCTGCGACGCGACGTGCGCAACATCACCGACTGGTTCGTCCGGTCCGGGCTGCCCCGTGATCAGGTCGATCCCGACGCGGTGACCAGCATGTTGTTGGCCGAAGCGGGCCTGACCGGCCCGTGACCGGCGGGGTCCCGTGCCGTCGCCGGGGGCGGCACGGGGACCCGCTGTGCCAGGTCAGCAGCGGACATCCGCTAGACTCGACTACGCATCGAGATCAGCACCCGGTCGCCCGGTTCAGCTGTGAACCGCCGCGAAGATCGGCGCCGATGTAACCAGCCAGTCCATTTCGGCGCCCAGTGCGCCGGGCTCGTCCTTGTGATCAGCGCCGCACCCGGTTGTGGGGCATCCCCGAGACGTGCCACGTTTCGGAGGTTTTCGCATGCCCATGCCCGCATCCACCCGCCCGGATTACGCCCGGCGCAAGCCACGCCGCAGGCCGACCGGCAACGGTGGCGCGGACCGACCGGTGCACAACCGCTCGGTACAAGCACTGCCCGTCGAGCCGATCGAGGACATCATCGAAGTCCCCGAGGGCCCGCTCCCCTCGTTCGCCGAACTCGGCCTGCCCACCCCGCTGCTGCGGGCGCTGACCAGCGCGGGCATCGACACGCCGTTCCCGATCCAGGCCGCCACCCTGCCGGACGCCCTGGCCGGCCGTGACGTGCTCGGCCGGGCCGCCACCGGCTCCGGCAAGACCCTCGCCTTCGGTCTCGCCCTGCTGTCCCGCCTCGCGGGAGGCGCGGCAGCGCCCAAGCGGCCGCGCGCCGTCGTGCTGGTGCCCACCCGTGAACTCGCCATGCAGGTCGCGGACGCGCTGAGCCCGTTCGCGCGATCGCTGAACCTGTGGTGCCGGATGGTCGTCGGTGGCACCTCGTTCTCCCGTCAGGTGGACGCGCTTCGTCGCGGCGTCGACCTGCTGGTCGCCACCCCCGGCCGGTTGTCCGACCACGTCCGCCAGGGCACCTGTGTCCTGTCCGACGTGAAGTTCGTGGCCATCGACGAGGCCGACCAGATGGCCGACATGGGCTTCCTGCCCCAGGTCCGGGAGATCCTGGACCTCACCGACCCGGACGGTCAGCGGCTGCTGTTCTCGGCCACCCTCGACGGCGACGTGAACACGCTGGTCCGCAAGTACCTGACCAACCCGGTCACGCACTCGGTCGCGCCGGCCAGCGCCAGCGTCTCGACCATGGACCACCACCTGCTGTTCGTCACCGCCGAGCAGAAGATGGACGTGATCGCCGAGGTCGCGGCCCGCGAAGGTCGCACGATCATGTTCGTGCGCACCAAGCACCACGTCGACAAGCTGGCCAAGAAGCTGAACTCGATCGGCGTGCGCGCCGGTGCGCTGCACGGCGGCAAGGCGCAGGGCGCCCGTACCCGGATCCTCGGTGACTTCCGCGAGGGCACCACGCCCGTGCTGGTCGCCACCGACGTCGCCGCGCGCGGCATCCACGTCGAGGACGTCAGCCTGGTCGTGCACGTGGACCCGCCCGCCGACTCCAAGGACTACCTGCACCGCGCGGGCCGCACCGCGCGGGCCGGTCAGGCAGGCACCGTGGTCACCCTGGTCACCAACGCGCAGCGTCGCCTGGTCCAGAACCTGACCGCCAAGGCGGGCGTCCGGCCCAGCACCGCCCGGGTCAGCCCTGGTGACGAGGAACTGGTCCGGATCACCGGTGCGCAGAAGCCCAGCGGCGAGCCGGTGCCGGAGATCGTCGAGCGTCCGCGCCGCACCAACAACCGTGGCCCCCGTACTCCCTACGGTGACCGCGGCCAGGGCGGCCGCCCGCGCCGTAACTTCGACCGTGATCGGGGCCGGAGCGAGTTCCACGGTCGCCGCCCGCGCCGCGACGGCTGAGTAATCGACTAGCCAGACGCCACGCCGACACTGCTAAGTTGTCGGCGTGGCGTTTGTGCATCCTGGACGGCAAGGCTTCGGCCCTGATGCCAGCCTGCCGCTCTACGGCGAAGACCACGAACGCGGCGACCTCGCGGAGTAACCAGTCCACTGTGGACCTCAACTTTCCGTAAAGTCTCCCGTTCGAAAGGCCTTCCGCAATGACTGACATCTCGCCGTTCATCGCGGCGCTCCCCAAAACCGAGCTGCACCTGCACCTGGTCGGCTCGGCGTCGCCTGAAACCGTGCTCGAACTGTCCCGCAACCACCCGGAAGCGGGCCTGCCGACCGAGCTGGACGCGCTGACGGAGTTCTACACGTTCCGCGACTTCCCGCACTTCATCCAGATCTACGAGCAGGTCGACTCGATGGTGCGCACCGCGGATGACGTGCTCACCCTGCTGCTCGGTCTGGCCAGGGACGCCGCCGCCAGCAACGTGCGCTACGCCGAGGTCACGGTCACCGCGGGCGCGAACCTGGACAAGGAAATGACCGTCGAGGATCTCGCCTCCGCGCTGGAGAGCGGCCGGGCGGCGGCAAAATCCGAGTTCAACGTCGCGCTGAACTGGATCTACGACATCCCGGCCGGTCTGCCTGACCACATGCGGGTCAACACGGTCGACTTCGCCCTGCACACCCGTCCGCTCGGGACGGTCGGGCTCGGCCTGGCCGGTCTGGAGGTCGGCTTCCCGCGCCGCGAGTTCGCCGCCGACTTCGACAAGGCCGTCGAGGCGCAACTGCACCGCGTCGTGCACGCCGGGGAAACCACCGGGCCCGAGGAGGTCTGGGACGCGATCCGGGTGCTGCACGCCGAGCGGATCGGCCACGGCGTCGGCGCCGCCCGTGATCCCGAGTTGCTGGCCTACCTGCGGGACAACAACATCACCGTGGAGATGTGCCCGATCTCGAACCTGTGCACCCGCGCGGTGGACAAGATCGAGAACCACCCGCTGCCGATCCTGCTCGAAGCGGGCGTCCCGGTCACGTTGAGCACCGACGACCCCGGCATGTTCAACACCTACCTGAACAAGGAATACCAGTTGGTCGCCGACACGTTCGGTCTGAGCAACGCCCAACTGGCCGAGCTGGCCAGGGCAGGCGTGCGCGGCGCCTACTGCGACGAATCCCTGCGCGCGGAGCTGCTGGCCGAGATCGACGAGGTCGCGGCCTCGGTCAGCGAGAACTAGCGCCAGGCTGCAAGCCTGACTACACAGCCGCCAAGAACCGGTCTCGACGACCGGTTGTTTGGCTAACGTCGCGCCCATGAGCGCACGAGAAGTCCTGGCCCGGATGGACCGAATGGACCCGAATGGCATAACCCAGCTTTTCGCCGAGGACGCGACGTTCGCGATGGGCAACGGCGAGCCCGCCGTCGGCCGGCCGGCGATCCTCGCAGGCAGCACCGAGTTCCTGGCGAACATCAAGGGCCTGCGGCACACGATTCGTTCCGAATGGACGGTCGACGATGTGACGATCGCCGTTGCCGACGCCACCTACACCCGGCACGACGGCAAGGAGGTGACCATTCCGACGGCGTCGATCTGGCACGTCGACGGGGATGGCCTGATCACCGACTACCGCATCTACTCCGACCCGGCCCCGCTGTTCGCCTGACTAATCGCCGACCGCGACGACCGGCCCGATCACCACGATGGCCGGCGGCCGGATGCCCTGCGCGGCAACGGCCTCGGCCACGTCGTCCAATGTGGATCGGACGGTCTGCTGGGTGCGCATGGTGCCGTCCGCGATCACCAGCACCGGCGTGTTCGCAGGCCGTCCACCGCCGATCAGTGCCTTGGCGAAGGCCTCGATGCGTTGCAGCCCCATCAACAGCACTATGGTGCCCCGCAACCGAGCCAGCGCGCTCCAGTCGACCAGCGAGCGTTCGTCGTCCGGCGCGACGTGCCCGGACACCACCACGACCTCGTGCGCGACCCCGCGATGCGTCACCGGCACCCCGGCCACCGCCGGAACGGCGAACGCGCTGGTCACGCCGGGTACGACGGTCACCGGGACGCCGGCTTCGGCGCAGGCGAGCAGTTCCTCGTAGCCGCGGCCGAACACGTAGGAGTCACCGCCCTTGAGCCGCACCACGAACTTCCCGGCCTTGGCCTGCTCGATCAGGGTCTTGTTGATCACGTCCTGGCTGGCCGCCCGGCCGTACGGGATCTTGGCCGCGTCGACCACTTCCACGTGTGGCGGCAGTTCGTCGAGCAGCTCACGCGGCGCGAGCCGGTCGACCACCACCACGTCGGCCCTGGCCAGCAGCCGCCTGCCGCGCACCGTGATCAGCTCCGGGTCGCCCGGTCCGCCGCCGACCAACACGACACCCGGCGTCTTGGCCTGCTGTTCGTCAGTGACGGTGCCTTCGCGCAGCGCGTCCAGCAGCCCGTCGCGCACGGCGGCCGATCGCCTCGGCTGGCCACCGGCCAGCACGCCGACCAGCAGGCCGTCGTGCTCGCCGACGGCGGGCGTGACCGCGCTGCCCTTCGCACCGGCGTCCGCGCGCACGCAGAACACCCGGCGCCGGTCGGCCTCGGCGGCGACCGCCGCGTTCACCTCGTGGTCGCTGGTGCAGGTCAGCGCGTACCAGGCGCCGTCAAGGTCGCCGTCCGCGTAGGTCCGCTCCTGCCAGGCGATCTCGCCCGCCTCGACCATGCTCTGCACGCTCGGCGTGACGTGCGGCGAGATCACCTCGACGGCCGCGCCCGCGCTCACCAATCGAGGCAGCCTGCGCTGCGCGACCGTGCCGCCGCCGACCACGACCACTCGCTTACCGGCCAGGTCGAGCCCGGCGAGGTAGTGCTGTTCAGTCATCTCGCTCACCCCGCATGAGTGTCAGCATGCCCGTGACCGTGCCCATGCGCAGGATCATCGGGGTGGTGGTGTGGGGTCTGCGGGGCGCCGAGCTTGTCCTCGAAGCCCGGCAGCAGCACCCGGTACGCGCAGGTGTCGCAGTTCATCCTGATGTCCCCGTGCAAGGTCTCGCGATAACGCTCGATCACCAGCTCGGCCAGGCCGTCGCAGTCGCCGAGATACCCGGCCACGCGCACGTCCAACTCCGGATTTGACTGTCCGAACGCGACGGACTGGGCCACCACGCGCTGCGGCAGCACCCCGTCGAACAAGAAGTACGGCGCGACGACGACCCGCTTCGCGCCGAGCAGCTTCGCCCGGTGCAGGCCGTCGGCCACGTTCGGCACGGCCAGCGACACGAACGCGGTCTCCACGAACGCGAAGCCCCGCGTCTCCTGCAACAGCCGGGCCATCTTGCAGACTTCGGCGTTCGCGTCCGGATCGGTCGATCCGCGCCCGACCAGCACCACCGCGGTGTCCGCGAACTGCTCGGGTGGCACAACCGCGCCAATGCGCTCGGCCAGCAGTTCCAGCAGGATCGGATGCGGCCCGAGCGGACGGCCGAAGGCGAAGGACGATCCGGGCTGGCGCAGCACCTCGCGTTGCAGCGCCGCCGGGATGTCGCCCTTGGCGTGCCCGGCCGCGACCAGCACCAGCGGCACCGCCGCCATCCGCCGATGCCCCAGCTCGACGAGACGCTGCCAGGCTTCGGTCACCGCGGGGGCGGACAACTCGATGAACCCGCCCGCCACGTCGACGCCCGCCAACCGGGCCCGCACGCGCTCGATGAACGCGGTGAACTCGCCGACCCCGGCGGCATCGACCGTGCCGTGCCCGACGATCAGCAGCGGATCGCCACTCATGCCGACTCCTCCGCGTACAACAGCGCGTTGATCGCCGCGCCCGCTATGGCCGCCCCGCCGCGCTCGGACACGTTGCTCAGCGCGTTGAGCCCGCTGGCCCGCAGCGCCGACTTGGCCGCGACCGACCCGACGAACCCGACCGGCACCCCGATCACCAGCGCCGGCCGCACTTCGCCCGCACCGGCGAGCCGGAGCAGTTCGGCCAGCGCGGTCGGTGCGTTCCCGATCGCCCACACCGCGCCGTCCGGGTACCGCCGCGCGGCCGCGCGGATCCCGGCGGCGGAGCGGGTCAGACCCTCGATCGGCGTCGCGATGTCCAGGCAGACCAGGCACTCCCGCGAGGTGACCGCGGCCGCGACCATCCGCACGTCGGCCAGCAGCGGCGTCCCGGCCAGCAGCGCGGTGCGGCCTACCGCAAGCGCTTGCTCGCTGGTGACCAGCTCACCGACCCAGCCCGGATCGGCGGTGGTGTGCACGATGCGCTCGGTGACGGCGCGGGTCAGCGGCGGGAGGTGCGCGGTGTCCACGCGCTCCCGCAGGATGCGGTAGGACTCCACCTCGATCGGATGAACAACGCGGCTCAACTGGCTAAACCTCCCTCGATCGATCGGATACTGGCACATCGACGATGGTGATCGCGTCGGCCGGACAGATCTCCACGCACTCCCCGCACCGCGTGCAGCCCTCGGTCACGACCGGCTTTCCCGGCGCCGGGCGCAGCGCGTGTTCCGGGCAGGTGAGCAGACACGCCCCGCACGCGGTGCACGAGGACGCGATGACCAGCGGAAGTCCGTCAGCTCTGCCAGGCGTAGCCACGCGGCGTGACCATCCTGCCGTTCACCAAGTTGGTCTGCGACGAGCCGACGACGACCGTGGTGAACATGTCGACCTCGGCTGGATCGAACTCGGCCAGTGGCACACACCACACGTGTTGTCCGTCGCGACTGGCCTGCCGCACCGCGCCGACCGGGGTGGTCGCGGGGCGGTGTTCACGCAGGATGTCCAGGGCCGCGGCGAGCTGCCAGTGCCGTTCGCGCGAGCGCGGGTTGTAGAAGCAGACCACGAAATCGCCCTCGGCGGCCGCGCGCACCCGCCGCTGGATGATCTCCCACGGCGTGTGCAGGTCGGACAGGCTGATCAGCGCGTGATCGTGCCCGAGCGGCGCGCCGAGCAGCGCCGACGCGGCCAGCGCGGCGGTCACCCCGGGCACGCCGACCACTTCCACCTCGGCCGGGCACTGTTGCAGCGCCGGGCTGGCCATCGCGTAGATCCCGGCGTCGCCCGAGCCGATCAGCGCGACGGCCTTTCCCGCCGCCGCCAGCTCCACCGCCTCGCGCGCCCGGACTTCCTCGGCGCCGAGTGCGCTGGCCCGCACCTCGGTGCCCGCCCGCAGCAGGTGCCGCACCTGATCGACATACGAGTCCAGCCCGACCACGACCGCGGCCCGCCGCAGCTCCGCCTCCGCCCTCGGCGTGCGCAGATCAGCGGCACCCGGCCCAAGCCCGATCACCGCGAGCCGCCCACGCGGCCGAATCCGCGCGGCGGCGACGGTGACCCGATGCGGCGCCAGAATTGACCCAGCGTCGGTCCCACCGGATTTCGTCTTGCGCACCACCAGTTCCACCGGCGCACCCGGCGCCAGCTCCCGCGCGGCATGCAGCGCCGCCGCCTCGGCCACGCTCGGCGTGCCCACCACCGACAGCACCACGTCACTGGGCGATGGAACATCCACTGTGGACAGAGTGTCGGCCGGATAGGCGATCAGCCTCAGGTCGTCCTGCCAGTGCCAGAACGAGAAGTCGGCGATCGCGCCGAGAATCCCCGCCTCGTCGGTCTTGATGTCGACGGTGGCGAAGGCCCGCACCGCGCGCGGATCGAACCCGTACACATGGTCGAGCTGGGCCAGTGCGGCCTTGACGGTGTCGGTCGGCACGTCCTTGGCCGACCCGATGCCGACCACCAGTGTGTGCGGAATCAGCCACAGCGTAGGGATCTCGGGTTCTTCCGTCGGTACCCGGTCGTCGATCAGCACTATCCACTCCGGACTGTCGATGTCCGGGCCGATGTTCGGTGGCAGCGCGGGCAACGGGAAACCGAGCGGGTTGACCAGCTTGATCGGGGCACCGTCGAGCAACGCGACCCCGCACGCGGCCAGGTCGCCCTCAACGGCGGCGTCGATCAGCCCGACGAGTTCGTCCAGCGGCGTGCTGCCGGTCGCGTCGGACGCGGTGGTGATCACCGGCGTCGCGCCGAGCAGTTCGGCGACCCGCTGGGTCAGCTCGTTGGCGCCGCCGCCGTGCCCGCCCGCGACCGACACCGCGAACGTGCGCGCCTCGTCCACGCAGACGATGCCCGGATCGGTGTGCTTGTCGGCCAGCAGCGGCGCGACCAGCCGCACGGTCGCCCCGGTGGCCAGGAAGAACACCGCCGCGTCGAGCTGCGGCCAGATCTGCTCCAGCGACGCCCGCAGCGGCCCTTCGACAACGACGGCCTCCGGCCCGAGGGCAGTCGCCAGTTCGGTGGCCGCGCGCTTTCCCGCCGCGGTCACCGCGAACAAACCGATCATGCTTTGGTACCCCACAACAACAGGACCGGGTTGGTCGCTTCCAGCCTGCTCGCCCCGCCCGGCAGGTCGACCAGCCGCGACGCCGCGATCTGCGCGCCGTCCACGTCGTAACCGCCCCAGCGCAGGTTGTCCCGGGCCGGGGCCATCCGGTCGATGGCGGCCAGCGCGACCACGATCCGCTTCGCGCCGACCTCGGCACACGAGCGCACCACGTTCGGCCCGCCACCGCCGACGAAGATCGCATCGGGCGTCGGCAAGCCGATCAGCGCCTGCGGCGCCCCGCCGTCGACCAGCCGCACGTCGACGCCGTGCCGCGCCGCGTTGGCCACGATCCGCACGCCCTGCCCGGCGTCGCGCTCGACCGCGATGACCGCCGCGCCGAGCCGCGCGCACTCCACCGCGACCGCGCCGGAACCCGCGCCGACATCCCAGATCAGGGTGCCCGGACGGGGCGCCAGCCGGGCCAGCGCGAGCGCGCGCACCTCAGCCTTGGTCACCATGCCGTCCCGGTGCGCGAACTGGTCCTCGTGAAGCGCCCAGCCGCCGACCGGCACCGTGCCACCGCCCGCGTACCAGCCGCGATCCGGCACCTCACCGGCGTCGGCCAGGCAGAGCAGCACGTTCGGCTCCCGCCAGGACTTGGTCGCGGCCCGCTCCGCGTCGATCATGCTCAGCTTCTCGTCCGGCCCGCCGAGATCCTCGACAACGGCCAGCGTGCGCCGCCAGCCGGCCAGGCCGGCGCCGATCTCGGCCGGACCGCTACCCGGCCCGGTCAGCACCGCGACCGCGGGCCGCGCCCGGCAC
Source organism: Pseudonocardiaceae bacterium (assembly GCA_035248365.1). Taxonomy (GTDB): domain Bacteria; phylum Actinomycetota; class Actinomycetes; order Mycobacteriales; family Pseudonocardiaceae; genus CAJCJE01. The sequence continues at coordinate 22,239 of DATFHN010000036.1, forward strand.
ACGTTGAGCGCGGGCCGTAATTCGCGGCCGTGCGCGCTGACCACGGCCATGTCGTCCCAGGGCCTGCCGACCATCGCGGCCAGCCGCTGCACGCTGGACAACGCGGGCAGCACGGTGACCTCGATGCCGGATTCGCGCAACGCGCGCAACACGCCGAAATACCCGGGATCGCCCGAGGCCAGCACGACCGCCCCGCCACCGGCATGCGCGCGCAGCTCGGCCAGGGCCGGGTCCAGCGGGCCGAGCTCGATGGTGCGCACCGCGTCCGGAGCATGCGCGGCCAGGTGCCTGCGCGCGCCGACGATCAGACTGGCGCGCTGCAGCGCGTCCCCGCTGCCCGGCGGCAAACTCGCACCGTCGACTCCGATCACGGTGACCGTCATCCCGTACTCGCCTCCGATTGATTGATCAGTCGGGCGAAGCCAAACTAACCCACTCGGGTTCGGTCGCGGCCACCACCGCGTCGGCGGTGAAGTCGACCATCGCCACGCGTGCCGGCAGTGCTACGCCCTGTTCGCCCGCGAACCGGGTCAGCACCCCTGCCACGCGGTGGCACAGATCGTCCCCGCACTCGCGCAACAGCCCGTTCTGCTCCCACACCTCGTAGGCCCGCCGCGCCGTCGGCGAACCCTCCACTTCGGACACATCAGCGGCGCTGCCACCGTGTTCGGCGGTGATCGCGCCGAGCAGCTCGGTGTCGACCTTGGACCGCGTGTAGTGCGTCATCAGCACGCCGGAAGCGAGCTTGGTCAGCTTCCCGATCATGCCGACGAACACCACGTCCCGGATGCCCTGCTCGACCGCCCTGCGCAACGCCGCCCCGGTGAAGTCGCCCACCTCCACGAACGCGACCTCGGGAAACTCCGGAAACAGCCGCATCGCCGCCCGCTCGGTCCGCCCGCCGGTCGCCAGGACCAGCACCCGCCAGTCCTGCGCGGCCATCACCGACACCGCCTGCTCCACGCTGGCCCGCCAGGACGCCGTGGAGAACGGCCGCACGATCCCGGTCGTGCCCAGGATCGAGATCCCGCCCATGATCCCGAGCCGCCGGTTGGTGGTCTTGCGCGCGATCTTCTCGCCACCCGGCACGCTGATCGTCACGTCGACCCCGCGCACGGGCACGGCCTCGCGCACCGCGTCGGTGATCATCTGCCGAGGCACCGGATTGATCGCCGGACCGCCGACCGGCAGGCCCAGTCCGGCCTTGGTCACCGTGCCGACGCCTTCGCCGCCGTGCAGTTCGATCGCGTCGTCGGCGCGCCAGCGCACGGTCGCGGTGAGGTGCGCGCCGTGCGTCACATCCGGGTCGTCGCCCGCGTCCTTGACGATCACCGCGATCGCCTGATCAGCGTCGATCCGGCATTCGGCGACCGTGAAGCGGTGCCGGTCGCCCGAGGGGAACGGGATCTCCACGTCCGAGGGCGCGACCCCGTCGCGCAGCGCGAGACACGCGGCCTTGGCCGCCGCCGCCGAGCACGCACCGGTAGTGAACCCGGTGCGCAGCGCCTTCGGCCGAACCTTGGCCGTGCGCGGCAGATCCGGTTCCCGCAGCTCAGGAGACTCGCTCACTTGCCGCCTGAGCTACCGCCGGTGTTGCGCCTGCTCTGCGTGCCCTTACCGGCCGGCTTGCGCCCGCTCTGCTTGCGCGGCGCCGCCCGCCCGGTCGACTTGGCCCGCGCCCGGGGCTGGGCGGGCGCCTTCACCTCGGCCACCGGCTCCGGTGCGGGCTCCGGTTCGGCAACCGGTTCGGCCACCGCCTCCACGACCGCCTCCACCACCGGCTCCGGCAAGACGGTTTCCGCGACAGCGGTCTCTGGCTCGCCATCCAGTTCCAGCGTGCCCTGATCGGGCGCGGGCTTCGCCTCGACCTTCGGCCGCGACGTCGGACGAGGCGCCGAGCGCGCGGTCTCCTGCCAGGCCTGCACCGCCGACCAGGCCGCCACCGACACCGGCTGACTCGCCGCGTCCTCGTTCGTACGCTGCGTCGGGCTCCAGCCGTTGGCGATCCGCGCCGCCACCCAGCCACTGCGGCTGGTGTGCAACGGCCAGCCCGCGCGGGCCTTCGCGGCCCCGTCACCCTCCTCGGTCTCACCGGCCCGTGCGGCCCGCAAGGCGCGGCGCGCGACCGGATCGGCCTTGCGGTAGGTGTGGAAATGCCCCGCGTTGTACAGGTGCGAGCGCGTCCCGCCCGCGCGCAGCGCGCGACCGACCAGGAACAGCGTGTGCCGCCACAGCTTGTGCTGCTTCACCTGCTCGACCAGTTCGCCGATGGTGGTGTGCAGGATCAGCTCGTCCGGCCAGGTCGCCTTGTACGCGACCACGACCGGTGTGTCCTCGTCGTAGCCGCCCGCCAGCAGCTCCTCCACCAGCTGACCGCTGCGCGCGGCGGAGAGGAAGATCGCCATCGTGGTGCCGTGCCGGGCGAACTCGCGGATCTGCTCCCCGTCCGGCATCGGCGTCTTGCCGCCCTCCAGCCGGGTCAAGATCACCGACTGGGCGACTTCCGGCACGGTCAGCTCGCGCCCGACCGTGGCCGCGACCGCGGAGAAGGCCGACACCCCCGGCACGATCTCCACCTCGATGCCCAGGCGCTGGGCCGCGTCGTACTGCTCCTGCACCGCGCCCCACAGCGAAGGGTCGCCGGAGTGCACCCGCGCCACCCGCTTGTGGTCGCGCATGGCCCGCCGGAACACCTCGATCACGTCCTCGTGGGTGATCAGCGAGGAGTCGATCACTTCCGCGTCCGCTCGCGCGTGCTCCTTGACGCAGTCCGGGTCGACCAGGCTGGCCGCCCACACGATGATGTCCGCCTCGGCGATCCGCCGCGCCCCGCGCACCGTGATCAGATCGGCAGCACCAGGACCCGCGCCAATGAAGGAAACCCGTCCCTGGTAGCTCACAGCTGCTCCCCTCTTCCACCCCGCAGTGGAAGTACGACCACAGTCGACAGATACGGTGCGTCACCGATGTCCACTTCGGACAGTGGCAGAACTCGCGCGTCCGGCGTGCCGAGATGCTCGGCGTACACCGCGCGGTCCAGTGCCCCGGATCGCGTGATCACGTCGCGCAACGCGGAAAGCCTGCGCCCGCCCTTGTAGACGACGACCGTACCGCCTGCCTCGATTCGGTCCGCCACGGCCGTGACGTTGCGCGTCACCGGTAGCACGGTCAGTGGCTCCGCGCCTTCTACCAGCGTTATTCCCGCTGAGGAGGCCGCCGCCTGCATCGCGGTGATCCCCGGAATCGTGCGAATCTCCGCCTCCGGCAGCAGCGATCGGACTGTTGCGGCCAGATAACCGAACGTGGAATACACGGATGGGTCACCGATCGTGGCAAAGGCCGCTGAGCCGGCCCCGGAACGCAGGTACTCGACGATCCGCTCGGCCGCCGCGTCCCAGTGCCGCTGCCGCCGCTGCTGCGCCCCGTCCACCGGGTCGGCCAGCGCGAAGGTCAGCCGTTCGATCACCGCGTCCTCGGCCACGTGCGCGCGGACGACCGCCTCGGCCCGGCCGCCCTCGTCCGGCGCCAGGACCGGCACGAACACCCGGCCCGCGCTCCGCAGTTCGCGCTGGCCTGCCACCGTCAGCAGCTCGGGATCACCCGGCCCGACGCCGACGCCAACCAGTCGGTGCACCATCACTTGATTCCTTCCGAAGCCGCCGCCACCAGCCGCGCAATCGCGTCCGGCCGCGCGGCCGGGTGGGTGTGCAGGTACGAGGCATGCACCCGATCGAGGGAAAATCCTTCCGCGACCGGGCGACCGTCCACACCGCGCCAATGCCAGGCCGGGGTCGTTCCCTGCGCCGGAGTGAGCACGGTCCGGTGAAACTCGTGGCCGGTGACCCGTTCACCGGCCAGATAGGACACCGAGTCGGCCGATGCCACCGCGTCCCGATAGCCCAACGTCAGCTTCGGCCCCATGCCGCCGACCGCGGGCAGCACCCCGCACATCGGCTGCCCGTCGACCTCCCGCGCCAGGTACAGCAGCCCGCCACATTCCGCACTGACGATCCCGCCCGAACCAGCGAACTCCGCGATCTCCTTGCGCAGCAGCGCATTCGCCGACAACGCCGTCCCGTGCTGCTCGGGAAACCCACCCGGCAAGATCACCGCGGCCGTCCCCGCCGGCAAGGCGGCATCGCTCAACGGATCGAACACCACGACCTCGGCCCCGGCCGCCCGCAACAACTCACCGTGCTCGGCATACCCGAACGTGAACGCGGCCCCACCCGCCAGCGCGACAACCGGATGCCCCACCACCGCCAACTCCGGCGCCCAAGCCTCCACACCACCCAGTGACCCGGCACTACCAGCCAGCCGCACCACCGCATCAAGATCAACCGACCGAGCAACAAGATCAGCCATCGCCTCGACGGCCCGCACCGCAGCCGCCCCATGCTCGATCGCGGGCACCAACCCCAGATGCCGCGACGGCAACGAAACCTCAGCGCCACGGCGCAACGCCCCGAACACCGGCAAACCGGCCTCGTCACAGGCCGCCCGCAGCACTTCCTCGTGCCGATCCGAGCCGACCTGGTTCAAGATCACCCCGGCCAACCGAACCGCAGGGTCATACGACCGAAACCCGGACAGCAGCGCCGCCAGGCTCCGCCCCTGCCCCCGCGCGTCGACGACCAGCAGCACCGGCGCACCGAGCAAGGTGGCCACGTGCGCGGTCGACCCGAATCCGCCCGCGCCGACCTTCCCGTCGAACAGCCCCATCACGCCCTCGATCACCGCGAGATCCGCGTCGCCGGCGGAATGCAGGAACAACGGTGCGATCAGATCCTCGCCGACCAGCACCGGATCGAGGTTGCGACCGGGCCTGCCGGTGGCGAGCGCGTGATAGCCCGGATCGATGTAATCCGGGCCGACCTTGACCGGCGCGACCGTGTTTCCCTTGGCGCGCAACGCCGCCATCAACCCGGTGGCCACCGTCGTCTTGCCCGCGCCCGAAGCGGGCGCGGCAATGACCAGACGAGGTGGTGCGCTCACCACTCGATGCCTCGCTGGCCCTTCTGGCCCGCGTCCATCGGGTGCTTGATCTTCGTCGTCCGCATGACCAGATCAGCCGCGTCGATCAGCGCGTCCGGCGCGTAGCGTCCGGTGATCACCACGTGCTGGTGGCCGGGCCGGTCCCGCAGGGTCTCGACCACCTCGTCGACATCGACCCAGCCCCAGTGCATCGGATAGGTGAACTCGTCGAGCACGTACAGATCGTGCTGCCCGGCCTTGATCCGCCGGGCGATCTCCCGCCAGCCTTCGGCCGCGGCCTCGGCGTGTTCTTCTTCGGTGCCCTGCTTCCTGGTCCAGGACCAGCCCTCGCCCATCTTGTGCCACTCGACCGGACCGCCGGTTCCGGTCTGTTCGTGCACCTTGTTCAACGCGGCGAACGCGGACTCCTCGCCGACCTTCCACTTCGCCGACTTCACGAACTGGAACACCGCGATCGACCAGCCCTGGTTCCAGCCGCGCAACGCGAGACCGAACGCTGCCGTCGACTTCCCCTTCATCTCGCCGGTGTGCACGATCAGCAGCGGTCGGTTGCGGCGCTGCCGCGTGGTCAGCCCGTCGTCCGGGACCTGGGCCGGAGTTCCCATTGGCATGACGCGCTCCTAAGCAGCTCGGGCCGCACGGACCACGCCGGTGACGTGTTCCGCGGACAGTTCGGGCAGGGTCAGGCAGGCGCCGCCGAGCGCGTCGGCCAGCCGGGCGGCGAGACCGAGCCGGACCGGCCCGTGCTCGCAGTCCACGGTCACCGAGGCGATCCCGTCGGCCGCCAGCAACCCGGCCGCACGCAACGCGTCGTTCACCGGCTCCCGGCCGGAGGTGGCCCGCCCATCGGTCAGCACGACCAACAACGGTCGGCGCCTTGGATCGCGCAACCGTTGCACGGCAAGGACTTTCCGCGCCCGCAGCAGTCCCTCGGCCAGCGGCGTACGCCCACCGGTACGCAACTTCGACAACCGGCGCACCGCCGCGTCGATCGACGACGTAGGCGGCAACGCCACCTCGGCCTCCGCGCCCCGGAAGGTGATCACGCCGACCTGATCGCGACGCTGGTAGGCGTCGCGCAGCAGCGCGAGCACCGCACCCGTCACCGCCGACATCCGCTGCTTGGCGGCCATCGACCCGGAGGTGTCCACCGCGAACAGCACCAGGTTGCTCTCCCGCCCCTCGTGCACGGCAGCCCGCAAATCCTCAGCCTTCAGCTTCAAACCAGGCCCGGTACGCCCACGGGCGAGCTGATGCGGCGCGGCAGCCGCGAGCGTCCCCAGCAGATGCAGCCCGGACCCAGCCGTCGGCCCGGTGTCCGCGACCCGCACCACCCGGCCGGACGGCGTCCGCGACCGCGACCGTCGACCGGGAGCGCCCTCGCCAAGACCGGGCAACTCGATCAGCCGGGCCCGAAACGACGATGCGGGCTGCGGCGCCTGCTGTTCCTTGCTCCGATTCGGCTGCGCGGGCGGCTGGCCCTGCTGAGGTTCAGCCGACGATTCCGGTTGCGGCGAACCGGTGCCAGGACCATCCGGATCATCGTCCGGCTCGGGTTCACCCTCAGCCTGCTCGGCCGCGTCTTCCAGGGCCTTGCTCAGCTGCTCCTCGTCCAGGCCGGGTTCGTCGAACGGGTCCCGCCTGCGCCGGTGCGGCAGCGCGAGCCGGACCGCGACCTCGACATCGTCCGCATTGACCTCGTCCGCGCCGCGCCAGGCCGCGTGCGCGATCGCGGTACGCGCCACGACCAGGTCGGCGCGCATGCCGTCGACCTCGAACGCGGCACACACCGCCGCGATCCGGCGCAGCTCGGTGTCGGTCAGCCGCACCGAGGACAGCGCGGCGCGCGCGTCGGCGATCCGCTCGGCGAGCCTGCCGTCCTCGTCGGCCCAGCGCGCGGCGAAACCGTCCGGGTCGGCCTCGAACGCCAGCCTGCGCCGGATCACCTCGGCGCGCGTGTTCACCTCGCGAGCCGCCGCGACCAGCACGGTCAGCCCGAACCGGTCGAGCAGCTGCGGCCGCAGCTCGCCCTCCTCCGGGTTCATGGTGCCGACCAGCAGGAACGACGAAGCGTGGGAGACCGAAACGCCCTCCCGCTCGACGTGCGCGCGGCCCATCGCGGCCGCGTCCAGCAGCAGGTCGACCAGGTGATCGTGCAGCAGGTTGACCTCGTCCACGTAGAGCACGCCACGGTGCGCGGCCGCGAGCAGACCCGGCTGATACGCGCGGACACCCTCGGTCAGGGCCCGCTCCAGGTCGAGCGAGCCGACCAGCCGATCCTCGGTCGCCCCGATCGGCAACTCGACCAGCCGCGCGGGCCGATGACGCGTTTCGGGCTGGAGGTGCGGTCCGTCCGGGCAGTTCAGGTCCGGATTGACCGGATCGCAGCCGAACCGGCAATCCACCACCACGTCCAACTCGGGCAGCAACGCCGCGAGCGCGCGGACCACCGTCGACTTGGCAGTGCCCTTCTCGCCGCGGACCAGCACCCCGCCGATCGCCGGATGCACCGCGTTGAGCAGCAGCGCGAGCCGCAGATCGTCGTGCCCGACGACGGCGGAAAACGGAAAACCGGCGCTCATGCCCACGATTCCTTCCTCGGGTGTCCACGCCCGGGTCAAGGCTGGTGGGTGCGGCGAACCGCACCCGCACGGAGCCGGAGTGTCCTGGCTCCCGGATCGCCGGGTGCGCTCCGGCCTTCCCAGGGCTTGCTGCCCTGGTGGCCATGGGTGGAGCGACCCTCCCCGGTCACAGTGGCGGGACCGCGCCGGATTCCCACCGGCTTCCTCGCTCGCCTCCGCGCTGGTCGCAGGCATCGTCGCATCCCGGTAACTCCCGCACCAAGCGGGCGTGATCACCGCCCCAACTGTGCTGTCATGGAGCCAGCGGCTTGTGACGGTGAGGGGAGCACGGTCATGGACGGTGGCGGCGGGCACGGTGGGGGCGGAGACGGTGGCTTCGGCGGCGGCTATCACCATGGCGGTGGCCATCATCACTACGGTGATGGCGGCGGAGGTGACGGCGGGGGTTCGTTCGTCCCTGGCTCACGAGGCAAGCGCAGGAACGGCAGAGCCTGGCGCAAGGATGGCGATCTGGAACAGAACATCGCCATCATTCTGCTGATGGCCGCCTTCGTCATCGTCGGCGTGTTCTATTACTTCGGCCACTGAAACGAGGAGGGACATCATGCACGACGGCGGGGGCGGTTTCAGCGGGCACAGCGGCGGCGGCCACCACGGCGGGTTCGGCGGGCACCATCACGGTGGTGGCTCCAGCGGTCATCATCACCACCACGGTGACCAGGGCGGCGACTTCGTGCCGGTCGGCGGCGGCCGGCCACCGAGGATGGGCGGATCCCGGCCGAACATGGTGCGGTATGTCTCGTTCGGCGTTTTCCTGATGGCGCTCCTGGTAGCCCTGTTGATCGCGATGCACTGACCGGCCTCATCGGCGCTCGACGGCCGAGTGCGAAACTGGCCCGCGTGAGTACCTCAGTCGCGCCGAACGCCACCCGACTCGACCCCGAGCACGTTTTCGACTGGGTCGACGCGTACGCGGACGAGCGGGAGCGGGCCGGGCTCAAGCGGCAGTTGCGGCCAAGGCCTGCCAGCACCACCGACCTCGACCTGGCCGGAAACGACTACCTGGGCCTCACCCGGGACAAGCGGGTGGCCGGCGCGGCAGCGGCGGCGGCGTTGCGCTGGGGTGCGGGTTCGACCGGTTCGCGGCTGGTGACCGGATCGACCGAGCTGCACACCGAACTGGAACACGAGATCGCCTCGTTCTGCGGAGCGCAGGCCGCGCTGGTGTTCTCCTCCGGGTTCATGGCGAACCTGGCCGCGACCATCACGCTGTCCGGTCCGGAAGCGGCGATCGTCGCTGACCGCTACATCCACGCCTCGCTGATCGACGGCACCCGGCTGGCCAAGGCCGCCGTGTCCGTTGCCGAACACAACGACCCTGCGGCAGTCGAGCGGGCCCTGGCCACCCGGGACCGGCAGCGCGCGCTGGTGATCACCGACTCGGTCTTCTCCGTCGACGGCGACCTCGCCCCGCTGCCCGAGCTGGCCGCGGTGTGCCGCAGGCAGGGCGCCGGGCTGCTGGTCGACGACGCGCACGGGCTCGGCGTGCTCGGCGACGGCGGCCGGGGCGCGGTCGCCGAGGCCGGGTTGCAGGGCGCGCCGGACGTCGTCACCACGATGACGTTGTCCAAGGCGCTCGGCGCGCAGGGCGGGGTAGTGCTCGGCCCGCGCCGGATCATCCAGCACCTGGTGAACACCGCACGCACCTTCATCTTCGACACTGGCCTCGCCCCCGGCAGCGCGGCGGCCGCGCTGACCGCGTTGCGGGTGCTCAAGGAGGAGCCGGAGCGCGCCGGAAAAGTTCGCGCCAACGCGTTGGAGCTGGCCACCCGGTTGTCCGAGGCCGGTTTCGCCGCGTGCACGCCGAGCGCCGCGGTGATCTCGGTGCGGGCGCCCTCACCGGAGACCGCGGTCGAGTGGGCCGCGCGATGCCGGGACGAGGGCGTCGTGGTGGGCTGCTTCCGGCCGCCGTCGGTGCCGGACAAGGTGTCGCGGCTGCGGCTGGCCGCGCGCGCGGACCTGACCGAGGCCGACCTCGACCGCGCCGTGCGCACGATCACCGAAACCGCGCCGCCCAACGCGCGACGCTGAACCTCAGCGGGCCGGCCTGCGCATGGTGATGTGCGGGATGTCGTCCTCCAGGTACTCCTCGCCCTCGGGCCGGAACCCGAACGACGCGTAGAACCCCTGCGCCTGGACCTGCGCTTCCAGCACACAGGCCGCGTCGCCGACCTCGGCCAGCGCGGCCTCCATCAGCCTGCGGGACAGCCCCCGGCCGCGCAGCTCCTTGACCGTGCACACCCGTCCGATGCGGAACTCGTCGCGCTCCTCCAGCAGGCGCAGGCAGGCGATCGGCCCCGGCGCGCCCTCGGACTCCAGCCAGAAATGCCGGGTGGTGTCGAGCAGGTCCAGCCCGTCCAGCTCTTCGTACGCGGCCTTCTGCTCGACGACGAAGATCGACACCCGCAATCGGAGCAGCGCGTACAGCACTGCCGGGGTGAGGTCGGCCGCCCAGGCACGGCGCAGGGTCGCTGACTGCTGTTGCACGCTCATCAGGGGTAGATATCACATCGATCGATCGTGGGATACCACACGAACAGGGCAACCAAGTCCGCGATGTCACGTCCAACACGATGTGGAGGGTGACGTGACAGGACGCAAACCGGCAAGGCGGCCACTGGCCGCGGCGATCGCGCTGTTCGTTGTCGGCGCAGCGCTGGTCGGTTGCTCGGCATCGAATCCGGCCCCTTCCACGCAGCACGCCCCGCTCAAAGTCGCTGCTCCTGGCATTTCGGACTGGACCGTCGGCGCGACCCCGCTGCCACTGCGCCCGGACGGCTACGGCGAGATTGAACCCACTCCGGCGACGCTGGTGAACCGGCGCCTGCCCACCAAGGATGTGCTGCCGCCACCGGCCGACAACACATTCCACTCCACGATCGCGGCGGTGCCCGCCGACGTGCTCGCCCGCAGCACCTGGCAGCCCGCGTGCCCGGTCCGCAGCGACCAACTGCGTTACCTGACCATGTCGTTCTGGGGTTTCGACGGCAAGCCGCACACCGGCGAGATGCTGGTGAACGCGC